>NZ_BMYF01000009.1 GCF_014652135.1 Mongoliitalea lutea | reverse complement strand
GGTGATGTATGAGGTAGACCCTGTTACAGGAGAACTCAATGTGTTTAATTTAGATGCAGGAGTTTATACGTATTACTTAGAATTATCAGGGCCCCAGTTTTGTACGATTGTTCAGGTTGGTACGATTGAGGTGAGTTTACCATTAGAGGCAACAACAGTAGTCACACCTGTAATTTGTTTTGGTGATAATAATGGGAGTATTGAAGTGCTATACATTTCTGGCGGCAATCCCCCATTGGAGTATTCTCTTGATGGAGTTAACTGGGTTAGTTCAAATCTTTTTGAAAACTTAAGTCCTGGTACCTATGAGGTGAGTGTGAGAGACGCATCGGGTACTTTTAGTTGTGAGTTGATTCTTCCATCAGTAGAAATTTTAGGTCCTCCGAGCGCAATAGGTATCAATAATGATGTGATCATTGAGCGTTCTTCTTGTGGATTAGCAAATGGGAGCATTACCAATATTCAAGTGCAAGGTGGTTGGGGTAGTTACTCATTTGAATGGAGAAGAGATTCTCCAACAGGACCACTAGTATCTAATGGAACATTAACCGGTATTGAGGGGCTTTTACCTGGGTTCTATTACTTGATTATCCTTGATGCAGAGGGTTGTGAGGAGATTTTTGAATTTGAAATAATCGAACAACCTAATCCTAATTATGAACTTGTTCCATTGCAAGATAGCTGCGAGGGAGAATCAATCACATTATCTGCGCTAAATACTGTTTCAGGTGCAGCTCAAACTGATTTTGTTTGGTCTCGAATGCCCAATCTTCAAGGAGTTATTGAAGATGGAGTCGACCCAACAAATCCTGCGGTATCTTATAATTTATCTGAAGATTTAAATAGTCTTTCTTTAGAGATTAGTGGACTCTCACCCGGTACATATACTTACTACTTAACGATTCTTTGTACAGGTCAAGAGTTACGCTTTGATTTCGAAGTATATCCTACGCCTAATCCTATTTTACAAAGCCAAGATATTAGTTGTTTTGGTGCTAATGACGGTCAGATTTTGTTGATGAGTGGTGGAGATAATTCATTTATTTATACCATTAATGGCGCACAGGTTTTAACGGAGACTCAACTTGCATTAGAGAGATTCTCTCCTGGCACATATATCGTAGAAGTTTCAAATGCGTTTGGTTGTGTTTCTGAACCAATAGTTCTTGAAATAATGGAGCCAGAAGCATTGGTTTTCCAAACCTTTGATACCAAAGATAGTGCATGCGGTTCTAATGATGGAGAAATTGAGGTTTCTTGGTCTGGGGGCACCGAATTGTTCACAGTGATTTTGTTTGAGGGATCGACTGAAATCAGACGTATCACTACATCAGACAGAACTTACATGTTTGATCAATTAGCTCCAGGTGTTTATGAGGTTCAGATTATTGATGCCAATGGATGTACGGTTAATTCTCCTAGTCCAATTGAAATATTAAATGGACCTACTGAAATCACAGTTGCAAATGTGGAGATTTGTGAAGGTCAGGTGGCAACTATAACTCCGTCCATCAATCCTGTCAATTCAAACGCAATATATGCTTGGTATTGGGGTAGTGTTAGTTCCACTAATTTGTTGACATCTGGTGAGATACGTAATGGGGTAAGTATTACAATTGCTAGTAATGGACAAATTTCGCTTGAAGGTATTCAGGGAGGAGAAAGTGTTGATTTGTGGGTTACTGTAAGTGGGTCAGGTGTGTGTGAGGGAGATGTTCAGCAAGCACAAATTAATGTCTTGCCAGCCCCTGTGATAACGGTTTCTAAGCAAGATGAATTATGTTTTGGTGATGGTGGTAGTATTTCCGTTAGTTCTGCATTAATAGAACCTTTTGAAATCAGGTTGAACGGTTCTCTGGTAACTGTAACTAATGGAGTTATTGCTGGATTGGCACCAGGTACCTATAGCATTGAAGCATTGTCAGCTTCTGGGTGTAGCTATCAACTACAAGAGGATGTAGTGATTTTGGGGCCTTCAGCTCCAGTATCATTGGATAATTTGACTATAGCGGAGGCTTCTTGTGGCTTATCAACAGGAAGTATCAATGGACGTGTGTCAGGTGGAACAGCCCCTTACACAATTAATTTGATTTCTTCTTCAGGGCAAATAGTCTCTACATCAAGTCAAGGTCAGGGAGTTGATTTTGCTTTGAATCTGATTGCTGGTGGAACCTATAGTATACAGGCAATAGATGCAAATAGCTGTGAAATAGTTATATCAGACATTTTTATGGGAGAAACAATCGCTGAGATTGAAGTAGAAGATATTGTTATTTGTGTAGGTGAAACAGCAACTTTAAGTCCACAGCTAATTCCTGCTAATCCTGCTGTGAGATATACTTGGTATTACGACAGAAATCTTACTGATCCAGTACTACTTAACTCTGCTCCTGATAGATACGGTGCTACCTATACCTCGGATGGGTTAACTCTTACAGTACAAAATCTACCTGCTTCAAATACAACCTATAGTTATTTTGTATCTATAGAAGGGACGAGTTGTGTGCCGGAAACAGTGGAAGCAAGAATTACGGTACGCCCAATTCCGACCTTGAGAGTCTCAAATCCTTCTATTGTTTGTGACCCAGAGGGGACTGTTGATTTGACCCAATTTATTGAAGGGTTTAATCCAAATGTTTTTGATTATATCATCACTAGCCCTAATGGGAATATTTTAAGGATTGATGATTTATATGAAGTTTCTTCTTCTGGTAGTTATAATGTGCAAAGCTCATTTAGAGGTACAAACTGCTGGACGGCGGTAAATAGAATATCAGTGATTATCACTGATGAACTGCTTACAGCCAATTTTGATTATTTGGTGGATATCAATGGTACTGAAATTCCAAATGCAGAGGTCCAAATTTTGGAAGATATACAGTTTAATGATCTTTCAAATGGAAATGCAGTTATTTGGAATTGGGATTTTGGTGATGGGAATACAAGTTCAGATCAAAATCCTATACATCAATTTGCAGAAACAGGAACCTATACCGTAAGGCTATTGGTGATTGATGCTTTTGGATGTACCTCGGAGTTTACCAGAGTCGTGAGTGTATTTAATGATTATTTGATAATTTTCCCGAATGCTTTCACTCCTTTAGGAAGTATAAATAAATTTTTCAAACCTAAATTTAGAGGTATTTCAACCATGGAATTATATATTTTCAATACATGGGGAGATTTGATTTTCCGTACCAATGAATTGAATACCGAAGGGTGGGACGGGACCTTGAATGGCTCTCCTGTTCCTAATGGGAATTATGTGTACAAGGCTATATTTACAACAAGAGAAGGAGAAAAAGTTGAAAGGTCAGGAGTGTTTTTGTTGATCAAATAGGGAGATTTCAAAAGAAAAAAAACGGATAGCTTTTCAGTTATCCGTTTTTTCTTTTAGGGTAATGCCAACCAGTCCGAAGCGTAATCAGGGGCTGAGCTTAATTTTACCAGCCCATGGTCTGCAATTTGATGAACTGTGTAGGATTTATTTGTTAGAAATTCAAATAGTTTGGCTTGGTTCTCCTGAGCTTCTAAGAAAATTTTTGGTCTATAGGTACTTATTAGTTTAGAAGAACCATGCAGGAGGTCTAACTCAGCCCCTTGGATATCCATTTTAATAAAATCAATTCGATTAGGTTGATGTTTTGCAGCCCACGAATCCAAGCTTAATTGAGGGACTGTTATGGGTATTGTGTTTTCCCAGTTAGAGTATTTTCCCCCAATTCCTGAGTTATGGTATTTTTTTGGGAATACATAAAATGTGATGGTAGAATCTTCTTCCCCTAACGCACAATCAAATAATTGTACATTGTTATAAATTGTATGCAGCTTTACATTACATGTTAGTTTTTCAAAAACATGTGGTGAAGGTTCAAATGCAAATATCTTACCTTCTGCCCCCACAAGCTTTGAAATCAAGAGTGTTTCCGTTCCAATATTTGCACCAGCTTCAATAACCACATCACCTTCTTTGACATAATCAAGTAGGATCTTATTTGTTAATTTTTCATACTCTCCAAAAAAGAATAATGTCCAACCTATGAGGTCTTTTGTATTGATGAGACAATTAATTCCTTGATTTGTTTCTATCACTAAGTCCACTCCTTGGACTTTAGGAGATTCAAAGTTGTAAAAATAATGGGCCAATCGATAGCCTATATTTTTAGGTAAAATGCGTGTAACTTTTCTTAACATGACAAGTTTAAAAAGCTCGTTTTCGGTAATTTTAGCTTGATTATTCATATAGTCAATGATTGGCTAGATTTTTTTAAAGAATTAATGGAGTGATATTAATTGAAATCTACGAAAAATACTAAGTCTTTGATTTATTCGAAATATTTAGCAGATCTTTTATGAAATTTCTATCAAGTTTTAGATTGTTTTTTAAAACGATTTTTAAACACCAAAATTTAAACTATTTTTGACCATTGAAAAGAACGAATTAAAGGTTTATAAATTTTTATGATTACTCCATTAAGTGAATCCAAGATTGCAATTATTGGATTGGGTTACGTAGGATTGCCTTTGGCAGTAGCCTTCGCTGAAAAATACCAAACTATCGGATTTGATATTGATCCTGTAAGAGTTAATGAACTAGCAAACGGTCAAGACAGGACATTGGAAGTAGAGGATGAATTACTTCAGACTGTTTTAGAAGAAAGTCTTGATAAGGTTACGGAAAAGAATAGAGGTCTATTTGTCAGCTGTGATATAGCATCCATTGCTGCATGTAATATTTTCATTGTGACAGTTCCTACGCCTACGGATAAATATAATAGGCCTGTATTAACTCCAATGATCAAAGCATCCGAAATGATTGCGGGTATTTTAAAGCAAGGAGATGTCGTCATTTACGAATCAACTGTCTATCCCGGTGTTACGGAAGAGGAATGTATTCCAATTATCGAGCGTATTTCAGGGAAGATATTCAACCAGGATTTCTATGCAGGATATTCTCCAGAACGTATCAATCCAGGTGATAAAGAACATACGGTTACTAAGATCCTTAAGGTAACATCGGGTTCTACTCCTGAAATTGCTGATTACGTAGATGAGTTGTATAAGTCAGTAATTGTTGCTGGTACATACAAAGCTTCCTCCATTAAAGTAGCAGAGGCTGCCAAAGTAATTGAAAACTCACAAAGGGATATCAATATAGCCTTTGTAAATGAACTTTCGAAAATTTTCAACTTGATGGGGATAGATACCCAAGAGGTATTGAAAGCTGCTGGGACTAAATGGAACTTCCTTCCATTCAAACCAGGTTTGGTTGGAGGTCATTGCATTGGGGTAGATCCCTTCTATCTGGCACAGAAAGCACAGGAAGTTGGCTATCATCCAGAAATTATTTTGGCTGGTAGAAGGCTAAATGACTCTATGGGTAAGTATGTAGCTACAGAAGTCATTAAATTGATGATGCGGAAGGATTTGAAAGTAATCGATTCCAAGGTACTTATATTAGGGTTTACCTTTAAGGAAAACTGTCCGGATGTTCGTAACACTCGGGTTATTGATATTTACAATGAATTGGTTTCCTACGATATAAAGGTTGAGGTCTATGATCCATGGGCAGATCCTAAAGAGGTCATGCATGAGTATGGGGTACAGATCATCAATGGAAAAACCAAAGATAATTTATCCCAGTATTCTGCGATTATTTTAGCAGTTGCTCATGATGAATTTAAGACATGGGAAATAGAGAAGTCATCCAATCAGGTCTTGTATGATGTGAAAGGGGTACTTCCTAAAGAAATGGTTGATGCCAGATTGTGATTGAGTTTGCATAAATGTCTATAATCATACAGTCAACCGATTGGCACAGTGAGGCCTGATGCTGAGGTTTATTGTATGATTTTTATTTGTAATACATAGATAACTATGGTCTGAATTACAGTTTTGGTTGGTTATAAGATTTCTGATATGTTTTATTTCATGGAATCAGTTAGTCTTTTTTCATTCAACCCTGTAATTGTTTGCGCATGACCATCATTTGTTTTTGAAATAGTTTATTTTTGTTAGGTCATGATGTGACTGAAAGGGCGAAGCTTTATAAATCAAGCATATTTGTCTTCAATTGAAATATTACTAAATTTATCGATTATCCACATTTATCTAAAGATATATGAATTTCATTAAGTCTCTCCTAGGGTTTTTCTTATTGGTACTGGTGTTTTCTTCCTGTATTTCAAACAAAAAGTTAATTTACCTACAAAATCTACCGGATAGAGAACCAATTTTTGATGAGCAGCTGATTTCTTATGAAATCCCTGAATATCGTTTGCAGTTTAATGATATCATCCGCGTAGAGATCAAAACAGTAGATGATTTTTTGGAGAGTGGCTTTAGTAGTTCTTTGCAGCAAATGAATAATATGGGTATGGGTGGAATGATGGGAGCAGGGGATATATTCTATCTTACGGGATACTCCGTAGATCAATATGGATTTGTGCGTTTACCGATTGTGGGTCAGATAAGTGTTCTTAATATGACATTGGAGGAGGCAAGAGCTGTAATAGAAGAAAAAATCAGGGAATTTGTCACCACTGATCTTTATGTGAAAATTCAATTGGGAGGCATACGGTTTGCAACACTTGGTCAATTTAATGCACCGGGTAAATATGTAGTCCTGCAAGAGCGTTTGACTATTTTAGAAGCAATTGCCACTGCTGGAGATTTAACAAATTTAGCCAAGCGTGATGACTTGATGCTGATAAGACAATATCCTGATGGTTCCAAAATCCATCGAGTCAATTTAAGGGATAGGAATTTGATCAGTTCTCCTTTTTACTTTATACAGCCAAATGATCAACTTTATGCTGAACCAATGAAGGTAAGAGAGCTAGGATCTGGCGAAACTGCTGTGCAATCTCTTTCTTTATTTGTAAGTACATTTACGGCTGTAGGGTTAATTTTAGCTATAATTTTAAATTGATTTATTGATGTCCAAAAACAGTCAATCTTCTACGAATTCATCTTCTTCCATATTCTCGACGGAATCACTGGATTTAAAATCCATACTGTTTCGCTATTTAGGCATTTGGCCTTATATTCTTGTCTTTAGTTTAGCAGGCTTATTGTATGGTTTTATAAATAATCGGACAACAAACCCAATCTATAGTATAGATTCTACTATTTTAATTACTGAAAGTAAATCTGCTTTGGGAAATGACTTGTTTGACCCTTCAGCCCTTAATCAAAGCAGATCTAATTTACAAAATGAGATTGGTATTTTAAGGTCATTTTCTTTAGCCGAGGAAACGGTTGCCGGAATGAATTTAAACGTCGCGTATTTTAAAGAAGGATTTTACAGGAATACACAGCTTTATGGTAATGTGCCAATTTTAGTTTCAGTTGATTGGAAGCGACCCCAACTTACGGGTGTTTTCTTTAAAATAAAGGTTATTGGAACTGATTCATTTGAATTGTATCTTGAAAAGAAATCTAAATCATTTTTCAAGTCATTAAATCCATTTAATAATACAAGATATGAAAGAGTTGAGGTAAATGAGGGTGTTTTTGAATTTGGCGAACTGATTTCCATGGATAATTTTGAACTAAAAATTGAAAACATTTATGCGTCAGATCAGGAAGAAATAGTATTCAAGTTATTTGATAATTATTCTTTAGCCAACATGTATAGAGGTTCCGTTCAAATTGAGCCTTATGGGAACTCTTCTACTATTTTAAGTTTACGTATGTCTGCTGTTGATCGAAGGTTGGGAGAGGATTATCTGAATAAATTAATGGAGACATATTTAAATCGGGAGTTAAGAGAAAAGAATAAAGCTTCTGAAAATACTATCAGGTTTATCGAACAGCAGTTACTAGGAATTACAGACTCCTTGAATTTTGTGGAAGATAAATTGGAAGCATACAGAACTCAAAATAGAATTTTTAATTTATCTCAGGAAGGTTCGGTAGCATTTGCCAGGCTGCAAGAATTGGAAAAAGAAAAATCTAGAATAGATATTAATCTGAAATACTATCAAAATTTACAAATCTATTTGAATAGTGATAAAATAAGTGAATTAATTGCCCCTTCGGTGGTTGGGCTTACTGACCCCTTGTTGAATGCACTAGTGGCAAATTTATCTGAATTGCAGTCTGATAAGGTTAGACTTTCAGCAAATTATGCGGAACAAGCCCCAGCAATGCGAGAAATTCGTAATAAAATAGAAAGTACAAAGAGAACACTTATTGAGAATGTGAATGCAGCAATTAGGAATACGGAATTAGCGTTATCTGAAATTAATTCAAAAGTGAGGTTAGCAGAAAGAGAGATTGATGCCTTGCCCGAAACTGAACGAAAGTTGCTTAGTATTCAAAGACAGTTCTCTATCAATGAAAATATTTATATTTATTTGTTGGAAAAAAGAGCTGAAGCACAAATTACTACAGCTGCTAATTTGCCCAAAAATATGATTTTAGATAAGGCTAAGGCTTCATATGCTCCTTTTGCTCCTCAGACATCCAAAAATCTAATGCTTGGGTTACTTGTTGGTTTTTTTATTCCTATTGGATTTACCTTCCTGAAAGATTTTTTTAATGATAAGATTGAAGATATTAAAGAATTGGAAAAAAAGATGGTTGTGCCTTTTATTGGTGCAATTGGGAGGTATGAAGGAGATAGCGCCATTCCTGTATTAACCAACCCACGCTCCACGGTCACGGAGTCATTCCGTAGCCTAAGAGCTGATACTGCTTATCTTCTTCCGATGCAAGATAAATTGACTTTATTGTTTACCTCTTGCATATCAGGGGAGGGTAAAACATTTACTTCTATCAATATTGCATCTGTGTATTCTTTAATGGGTAAAAAAACTATCCTATTAGGATTGGATCTTCGGAAACCAAAAATTGCAGAGGATTTCGGTATGGTCAATGATATAGGTGTCAGTACATGTTTGAGTTCTGCTCTTTCTTGGCGTGAGGCAGTTAAAAATACAGGTTACGATAATTTTCATGTAATATTATCTGGGCCCATACCTCCCAATCCGGCTGAATTGTTATTGCAAGATCGATTCAAAGAAATGATGGCAGAAATCAAAGCAGAATATGATGTGGTCATCCTTGATTGCCCTCCTGTGGGATTGGTTTCTGAAACCAAACAACTGTTCTCTCATGCGGACCTTAGTTTCTTTGTGTTTAGACAAGGGTACTCATCTAAAGGGAATGTGGATGTTTTAAATAATTTAGTTGAAAAAGGCGGAGTTAGTAAAATTTACGGAATCTTAAATGATGTTCATGTAGATAAATATAAGTATGGGTATGGCTATGGTTATGGCTACGGTTATGGCTATGGAAACAATTCTTATGGATATCATGATGAGGAGAAAATTAGTTTTAAAAAGAAGTATTCGAAAAAAATAAAGAAATTTTTTCAAAAATTTTAAAGTTTATTTTACTAAAAATCAATGCATAAAAATGCTTTAATTTATGTAGCTGGAGGCAATGGAATGGTTGGTTCAGCTATTCTGCGTTTGCTTTCAAGGAAAGGATATAGTAATTTATTAACTATGCCTTCATCAGAATTAGATTTGCGGAATCAGGTAGCAGTTGATGATTTTTTTAACATTAATAAACCGTCAATTGTGATAGACGCTGCGGCAAGAGTTGGTGGTATTTTAGCAAATCAACAATACCCCTATCAGTTTTTGATGGATAATTTGAAAATTCAGAATAATTTGATTGATGCTTCAGTCACATATGAAGTAGAAAAATTTATTTTTTTGGGTTCTTCATGCATTTACCCAAAGTTTGCGAATCAACCTTTAAGAGAAGAGTATTTATTGACATCTGCCCTTGAACCTACAAATGAATGGTATGCATTAGCAAAAATTGCAGGGATTAAGGCTTGTGAAGCAGCAAGAATACAATATGGGAAGGATTTTCTTTCTTTAATGCCGACCAATCTGTATGGGCCTAATGATAACTTTGATTTGAAGACTTCACATGTATTGCCTGCAATGATCAGAAAGTTCCACGAGGCTAAGGTGAGAAGTGAAGATTTGAGGATGTCAAATCCTAAGCATATCGAAAGGGTCGAGTTATGGGGTTCTGGTACACCGATGCGGGAGTTTTTACATGTGGATGATTTAGCTGATGCGGTAGTTTTTGCATTAGAAAACTCCTTGGAAGACCATTTGTATAATGTGGGTACAGGAGTGGATTTAAGTATTCGAGAACTTGCTTCCATGATCCAATCAATTGTTGGATTTGAGGGAGATATAGTTTGGGATGACAATAAGCCTGATGGGACCCCACGAAAGTTGATGGACGTTTCCAAAATGACCCAGGCGGGTTGGAAGGCAAAGTTAGGTTTGGAAGAGGGTATACGAAGTACTTATGATTGGTTCTTGGAAAATCAAAACTCTTTCAAAGAAGTAAAAATTTGAAGTACCGCAAACTAGTCAGCCTATCTTGGTGATTCAAAAACGGTAATTTATGAATCACTTTATCAAAATGATGGAGAATGGGATTAAAAGAATTGTTTTATAAAAATTAATACCATTGGGTAACACAATTATTCTCTTTGTGAAACGCTTTGGTCTTTAGCATATGAAAGTAGCATTAATTACAGGTATTACCGGTCAAGATGGTTCTTATCTTGCAGAACTTTTACTAGAAAAAGGATACATGGTGCATGGCGTTAAACGGAGGGCATCATCTTTTAATACTCAGCGCATAGACCACTTGTATGTTGATCAACATGAAGATCATGTAAATTTTAAATTACATTATGGAGATTTGACTGATTCGACCAATATCATTCGAATCATTCAAGAAGTACAGCCGGACGAGATCTACAACTTAGGTGCCATGTCCCATGTGAAAGTTTCTTTTGATTCTCCTGAGTATGTGGCGAATGTTGATGGTATAGGCACTCTCAGAATATTGGAAGCTGTAAGGATTTTGGGCTTGGAGAAAAAAACAAGGATCTATCAAGCATCCACATCTGAATTGTACGGGGGAATGGAAGAGAATAAAAATTCAAAAGGGATGTACGATGAAAATTCTCCTTTTTATCCTCGTTCTCCCTATGGGGCCGCCAAGATTTACGGATATTGGATTACAAAAAACTATCGGGAAGCGTATAACATGTTTGCTTGTAATGGTATTTTGTTTAATCACGAATCTCCGCGAAGAGGGGAAACCTTTTCAACGAGGAAAATTACCCGTGCCGCAGCGAAGATTGCTTTAGGCTTACAGCAAACTTTATATCTTGGAAATTTAGATTCGCAGCGGGATTGGGGACATGCCAAAGATTACGTTAAAGCTATGTGGTTAATTCTACAACAAGAGAAAGCAGAGGATTATGTTATTGCAACAGGTCAGACCACTAAAATTCGCGATTTTATAGAAATGGCTTTTGCAGAGGTTGGTTTATATATCGGCTGGCAAGGTGAAGGAGTCAATGAACTAGGGGTGTTGAGTAAGATAGATAAAGATAGATTTAACAATGCTGTCAGTCTTGCAAAACAATCGCAAAATAAAAATGATAATACTGATCTTTCTGTGGGGGATGTATTAATTAGAATAGATGCTAGATATTTTAGACCTACAGAAGTTGATATTTTAATAGGGGACCCTTCTAAAGCTAAAACCCAATTGGGGTGGGAGCCACAGTATAACTTAGAGGCTATGGTGGAAGAAATGGTCCATTCCGATATAGCGCTTTTCACGAAAGATATGATTCTTAAAAGGTTGGGTTATCTAATCCCTAGAGAGGAAGAATAGAATGTTTTATATAATTCAAAAAATAGGTTTTAGTAAACTCCATGAAAGTACAAATATCCGATTTACCCGAAAAAGTTTACAGCCGACAAAATAGGACGAACCTTGGTAAGCTAGTTGCAGATATGCTAGCAGATGTGTGGAGTTCTCACTTTTTAGCTCGACAATTTGCCAAAAGGGATATTAGTGCCCAATATAGGCAATCATATTTAGGCATATTATGGCTCTTCTTAACTCCTATAGCTTCAGCATTAGTTTGGATTTTTTTAAATAACTCAGGCACCTTATCAATTGCTGATACAGGTATGCCATATCCTGTGTATGTTTTTTCGGGCACACTTATTTGGTCTATTCTTATCGATGCTATCAATTCGCCAACACAAAGCACAAACAGTGCAAGGGATATTTTGAGTAAAGTTAATTTCCCTAAAGAAGCATTGATATTGTCAGGAGTCTATAAGTTGATTTTTAATAGTTTGGTGAAAATTTTTCTTTTAGGAATATTTTTGTTGTTTTTTGATGTTGGGTTCCATTTGTCTTTGCTGTATTTCCCCTTAGTATTTATAAGTGTGATTTTAGTTGGGACCGCTGTTGGTCTTTTTTTAACCCCTATAGGTTTGTTATATACGGATGTTTCTAGATTAATTACTATGGGCTTAACATTAATAATGTATCTTACGCCTGTCATGTATGGGATTCCAGATAGTGGTTTGATGAAAATCATTATGGAATTAAATCCACTAACACCTCTTGTTACTACATTAAGAGAGGTTGCTGTTGGTCAAGATGTTCAATTCTTATCTTACTTTTTGGTGTTGACTGGATTGGGAATTGTTTTTTTGTTTATTAGTTTGATCATTTACAGATTATCAATTCCAGTTATTGTAGAACGTTTAAGCGCATAAGTATGGCTGGAGAAGTATTGATTAAAGTAGAAGGTGTTTCAAAAAAATTCTGCAAAGATTTAAAAACAAGCTTATGGTACGGAGTTAAGGATTTGGTATTTGGTATCAAAGGGCACAACTCGGATGGAGAGTTAAGGCCTAAAGAATTCTGGGCTGTAAGGGATATTAACTTTGAGTTGCGAAGAGGAGAGTGCCTAGGATTAATTGGACATAATGGTGCTGGAAAATCTACTTTACTTAAAATTTTAAATGGCTTAATTAATCCGGATGCTGGTACTGTAACTATGCGTGGTAGGGTTGGAGCTCTTATTGAGTTAGGGGCAGGATTTAATCCTATTCTTACAGGAAGAGAGAATATTTACAATAATGGAGCTGTTTTGGGATTTACTCGGAAGGAGATAGATTCAAAAGTAGATGCAATTATTGACTTTGCAGAAATTCGTGACTTTATCGATATGCCTGTACAAAATTACAGTTCAGGGATGAAGGTTAGATTAGGGTTTGCAGTGGCAGCACAAATGGAACCTGATATTTTAATAATAGATGAGGTGTTAGCGGTTGGTGATGTAGGGTTTAGGTTTAAGTGTTTGAATGCCATTGGGGAGTTGATGAAGAACTCTGCAGTTATTTTTGTCTCCCACAGTATGCCTATGATTTATAGAGTTTGTAATGAGGTAATGCTTATGAAGGCTGGGAAAAATATGATTTTCACTAACAATATTGGTTTAGGGGTAAAAGAATATTATAAATTATTCAAAAAAGGACAAGAAAATATTGTTGGAAGTCGAGAGGCAAAGGTTGAAAGTTTTGAATTAATTTCCGGTGATCAGATTGTTCATGCAGGAGGCATGATTGAAATACATCATGGAGATTCCTTGATATGTAATTTAAAAATCAAGTTGGAAGCTCATATTCCAAAGGCTTCTGTGCAGTTGGTTATTTGGAATGAAGAAATGTTACCTGTTATGGATGTCATGAGTCAGGAAAAAGAGGGCTTTATTATTGATAACAGTGAAAATAGTAGCCAATTAATATCTGTTAGGCTTACAGATCTTTACTTAAATAATGGCAGACATACGGTTAGTGTAATGATTAATGCGCCTGATTTAAGTGTAAGTTATTGTAGACATGACAATATTGCAGAAATTTACATGGTTTTAGATACTGCAAGTGCGGCACACGTGATTTATCCAGCTAAATGGGATGTAAATTAAACTAGGTCAAATGCTTATAGTTACACAAGAAAACAGCGATACTTTTCAAGTAAAGTCTCATTTAAAATGGATTTCATTAAAATCTAGATTCAGGTTTGGGAGAAAATTATTTATTGATTGCGGTACCAATTTAGGTCAAGGTTTTGAATATTTTCAAAAATATTTTCCTCTTAAAGATTTTGATGCAGTATTGATTGAGCCCAATCCAAATTGCATAAAAATTATTGAAAATAAGTACGGTGACAATAAGAAAATTGAAATTATACAAAAGGCAGCATGGATAAATAATTCTACGTTGAAATTTTTTGGGCTTGTTGAAGATGAACGAGGAGAGACCTCTCAAGGAGCTTCGGTTTTAGAAGAGCATAACGGATCCATGTATAAAGCTAATAAGGAAGCGTCACTGGAAGTGGAGGGTTTTTCTTTTGGAGATTTCCTTGATAAAAAATCAAAAGAATATGAGGTAATCATAGTTAAATTAGATATTGAGTCGGCCGAGTATGCTGTTTTGGATGACATAATTAAAAGTGGTAGCATAAAGAATATAGATCATATTTTTGTAGAATTTCATAGTCAATATTTTGATGTAAATGATAGGCCTAAATATTTAGAAAAAGAGCGTCTTTTAATTGAAAAAATGAAGAAAATGAATGTTGGAGTTTCCATTTGGATTTAGTTTTAGAACAATTAAGTTAATTTTTCATGTGTGGTATTTCAGGATATATATCAAAAAATAATAATTTTGATATAAACGATCTTCGGAGAATTAATGATCAAATGAATCATAGGGGTCCGGATGAAGATGGTGTATATGCTTATTTAAATCTGGGAATTGGGCATAAACGATTATCTATAATTGATCTATCAAGTGGGCAACAGCCAATGAAAAATGATGACGAATCATTAATTATTTCTTATAATGGAGAGTTATATAATTATCTTGAAATAAAAGATCGTCTGATTAAGTTTGGTTTAAAGTTTCATACCTCATCGGATACAGAGGTAATTTTAAAAGCATATCAACATTATGGAAAGACATGCGTTCAGCACTTTAGAGGGATGTTTGCTTTTTCTATCATTGATAAGCTTAAACAAGAAGTATTCATAGCGCGGGATCATTTGGGTATAAAACCAGTGGTTTATTATGAAGATGCGAATTCTTTTTCATGGGCATCAGAAATCAACGCGCTGAAATCAACTCCAAATTTTATTACTGACATCGATTTGTATGCTATTGATCAATATTTAACTTACCAATATATCCCTGCGCCTAGAACAGCATATAGGAAAATTAAAAAATTACTTCCGGGACATTACATGGTTGTGGATTTTGAAGGTAATGTAAAGGCTAACAGGAAATATTGGGATATACACTTTAAAGCTGAAAAGAAGTCGAAAGATTTTTGGTTAAATGAATTAGAGAATGAATTAAGGAAATCTGTAGCATTACATACTGTTTCTGATGTTGAGTTTGGTGCGTTTTTATCTGGTGGTATTGATTCTACTTTAGTTGTGAAGTACATGACCGAACAATTGGGAACAGGAATTAAGACCTATACAATTGGATTTAAAGACTCAAGCGTCAATGAAACAAATTATGCACAACAAGTCGCTAATAAATTTAAAACTGACCATACCTGCATCACTTTAGAAGGAGATGCCTTAGAAGTGTTACCCTTATTGGTTAAACATTATGGAGAGCCTTTTGGAGATTTTTCAGCCATACCTACATTTTATGTAAGCGAACTAGCTTCTAAGGATGTTAAAATGGTTTTATCTGGGGATGGCGCTGATGAGGCCTTTGCTGGATACGGTCATTATCCTATATGGCTTCAAAAAATATCAAGTCATCAATCCAATGCAGTGTTTAAAAATAAAACTGTAGCTGCTTTGTATCCTTTAGCGAATAAAATATATCCCAAAAGGTATCCCAAGCTAAGCTTGCCTTTTGATGACTTAGCATATTACTTGCGTTATAGAGAAAGGATGGATAGTACTTTTCGTGAACAACTTTGGAAAAATTCTTTTAAATTTTTAATTGATTTGCCTAATGAAATAGAAAATCTATATGGTGATAGATTTAGAGATCAGAATAAATTTAACAGATCTCAATTTTTTGATATAAAAGTTTTTATGCCTGATGATATTTTAACCAAAGTTGATGTGGCAAGTATGATCAATAGTTTAGAGGTTAGAACACCAATAACAGACAAAGCAGTCTTTGAATTAGCAGCTACTATCCCGTCAGAACTTTTACTAACTCAAAAAGATGGAAATTGGCAGGGAAAAAGCCTTTTAAAAAAATTATTATCTAAAGATTTTGATTTAGATTTTATAGAGCGAAAAAAGCAAGGTTTTGAGATCCCTTTAGATAAGTGGTTGTTTGATGGATCTAATTTAGAAAAAATACAAAAAAGGTTTTATGATCCTGATGGCCTTTTAAATCGGTTGTTTGATTTGAAGATGCTTGAGAAAATATTAATTGAGAAAAAAGGGTATTATGTTTGGTTGTTACTAGTGCTAGATGAATGGTTTAGACAGAATGAGGGCTGATTCAAAAATAAATTCATTTGATTCACTTAAAGACAAACGGTTTTTATTTGTTGTTAACACGTTAAGGGGATTTGGTGGAGCAGAGCGTCAATCATTAATCTTAGCAACATATATAAAAAAAAATATCTCCTCAAATGTTTTCTTTTTAGCCTTCGAAGATGGTGGGGAGTTTCGATTACTACTTGAGGAAGCTAGAATTGAAGTGCATTGTTTTACATTTAAGCACCAAGCGTCAAAGTTTAAAAAGGCTTTTCAATATTTTAGATTAATCCAATTTGTAAAACCATTAAAGCCTGATTTTTTGATACCTTATGTGGCTGAATCCAATAAAATTGTGGCACAAATTTGGAAATATACTGGGGCAATGTTTGCTTTTTGGAATCAGCGGGAAGAAGGGAGGAAACTATTTGGAACTTCTCATGAAAAAAAAATAATCAGTAAGGTTCCTGCTATAATTTCTAATTCATTTGAGGGAAGAGATGCATTAGTTCGGGTTTATAACCTAAATCCTGATGAAATAACTGTTATAAATAATGGGATAATTCCTTACACGGATGAAATAGAAGACTACGATTGGCATTCTCACTTTAAAATTGAAAGGCATAGACCTCTAGTAAGTATGGTTGCCAATATTACCAGTCGTAAAGATCATTTCACACTATTTAAAGCATGGCAATTAGTAATTTTTCAATGTAGAACAAAACAGATGCCCTTACCATTTTTAGTTTTGGCTGGACGACTAGATGACACATATGATGATTTAAGATTGCTTGGATTTGATTTAAACTTGAGTGATTCTGTTGGTTTTACAGGCTCTATAAATCCTGTACAGTCTTTGATTAAGAATAGTTTATTTTGTGTATTTAGTTCAAATTTGGAAGGTTGTCCCAATGGTGTATTAGAGTGCATGGAACAAGGAAAGGCAGTTATTGCTACCAATATTAGTGGTGTGATGCAAGCCCTAGGTACTACTTATGCAGATATTTGTTTATCTCAACCAAATAATCATTGCGATTTGGCTGATAAAATAATGAATTTGTATCAACAACCATATTTAATAAAGGAAATTGGTATCTATAATTCCAATCGAATTACTAAGGAGTTTTCTGTTGAACAAATGGTAACTAAACATCTTCAAATAATTGAAGATAAGTTAAAAAGATTTCCTAAAGTGTGATCAGGTAATGATTCTACTTCGAAAGATTAAATCAGCTTTTTTTCATTTTAATAATTTTAGGAATAAAATATATCATAGGTATGCTTCTTTCAAGGAGAAAAAAAATGTGCATGCTTGGTTTAAAATACTTATCAAAAACAACCCAAAGGTTTTTATTGGCTCAAACATAAACAAGCCTAATGGAGTTGATTTTCACATTAGGGCTATCCATAAATATGTTCAACACGAAAGTGTACTAATGCCTGAAGATAAAATACTTCAAAAAATCACTATGGATCGATTTTTAGATATGTATCTTAAAGATTTCGAACTTAGTCAACCAGCCGTTTTACATTCCCATGTTTATCCCAAATATATAAATTGGTGTTTGACTCAAAGAAATAAAAACAAATCGATTAAATGGGTTCATACATTTCACGCTCATTATTTCGAAGATTATGCTCCTGATAGAGTTCTACTTGATTGGCAGAAAGAATTTAATCGTGTATTTGTTGATGTGGCGTCTCAAGCGGACATAAGGATTTCCGTTTCAAAATGGCAGCAATTATTTTATAAGGAAAATTTTAATATAGATACAATATATATTCCAAATGGTGTTGATGTTCAGCAGTGTGAACGAGCAAATCCAAATTATTTCAAAAATACCTACGGATTAGAAAACTTTATATTAAATGTAAGCAGACATGATCCCGTTAAAAATCCGAGGGAATTTGTGGCATTGGCGCAGGAATTACCTGACTACACTTTTGTAATTATAGGAAGTGAGTTTTCCGAAAAGCTTTTTCAAGAACACTATCAAATCAAGCCGCCTAAAAATTTAAGAATATTTGATAAGATGACACAGATGGAGGTTCAACACGCTATTGCCGCATCACGTTGCCTTGTAAGCACATCTAAAAAGGAAGGCTTGCCTACTCTGGTATTAGAAGCTATGGCTCAAGCGAAACCAGTAGTAGTATCCAATGAACCGGGTAGTATGGAAGCAATTGACAATGGTAAATATGGATATTTTTATACCTTAGGAAATATTGAAGAATTGAAAAACACTACATTAGAAGCAATAGCTGACAAGGAAATAGGAGCTAAAGCAAGGCAACGAATTCTGAAAGAGTACGATTGGCGGGTAGTAGCGGAGAAACTTGATGCTATTTATTCGTCTGCTTTGAACTTATGAAAATAACTTTTTGTGCTTATGATAAGCCAGGAAGCATTGGCGGGCCTGTAACTTGGTTACAAAATTTACTGCCTGCTTTAAAAAAGAAAGGCTTTGAAGTTTGTTGCCTTATCCTTTTCCATGAAAATGAAACAGGACCCTTATTTGAGCATTTAATTCAGCATCATATAACTTGCGAAGCAACCAAATTCAATTATTATACCGAAGATAACGTCAGGTGGATTTTGGAATGCCTAAAGAATAATCCACCACACATATTTGTACCAAACTTAGTTGTTCCTGCTTACTTTGCAGCTAAGTGGGCTAGAAAAGCAGGGGTTTTTACAGTAGGAGTATCACATTCTGATGATCCTTTTTATCATGCTATTCAAAAAGAGTTTATTGATGGAAGAAAGGACTTCAGATTAGATGGTATGGTATGCGTATCTAATGAGCTTGAAAAACAGCTAAATGCTAGTAAATTTTCTACTAATGTATTTATTAAACGAATACCCTATGGGGTTCAGATTCCTGAGAATAAATCCAATCGAACAAATAATGAGTTAAAGGTAGTTTATGTAGGGCGCTTAGCAGAAGAACAAAAGAGAATTTCTGAGGTTGCACGAGCATTTTGTAAGATGACATCACTTCTTTCTAATGTAACTGCTGAAATTTATGGGGATGGTCCAGACCGTGCCAATGTTGAAGCTGTATTAGCAGAAGAGGGTAGTGGATTACCAATTTTTTTAAAGGGAAGTGTACCTTCGGATAGCGTTCAAAAAGAATTATTAACGGCACATGTTATTGTTTTATTATCAGATTTTGAGGGCTTGCCTATAGCAATCCTTGAAGCTATGGCTTGTGGTGTTGTTCCAGTTTGCTTACGTATGAAAAGTGGCATTTCTGAACAAATACATCATGGTGAAACTGGTTTAGTTGTCAATGACAGAGAAAATGATTTTATATTGGGAATAAAAATGTTAGCGGATGATTTGCTTCTTTGGGAAAAAATGTCTTTCAATGCCAAACAGTATACTCGGGAATTTTTCACCATAGAAAAGTGTCACCAATCTTGGGAAGATTATTTTAATAGTATTAAAGTAGTTAATCCAAAGCCACTAGTTATTCCCCGAAAAATCAACTTACCAAAAGTCAATACTTATCTAGCAAGAGCAGATAGACGTAAATCTTTTCAATTGAAGGATATTTATTATAAATTAAGAATTAAACTAGGGAAATACAAAAGAATTTTATTTAAACAGTAAATTTAGTTTTTTCTTGGAGGCAGTCAAAATTTGTATTATTCAGTCAGGAACCAGTAATTTTAGTGGTTCTTTCATTAAGGCTCATGCGGAATTAATGAAAGGAGATAAAGTATTACTGCATGGTCCCTCTTATGATTGGCACTTCAAAAATAGAGCAATAAGGTTTTTTTATAGCAAGAATCCATTACTTCAAAAAATAAAAAAGGCTCTTCCACATTGGTTGTATCATAAGAGAGTTAATCTTTGGCAAAACACTTTTGAAGGAAAACTAGACGCTTTGGCTGGCTTTTTTAAAACGCATAAGGTTGATGTAGTGTTGGCCGAATTTGGATTTCAAGGTGCTGTGATTGCCCCTTATTTGGAAAAATTGGGGATACCTTTGGTAGTTCATTTTCATGGTCATGATGCACATAGAGATACCTTGTTAAACGAAAGTATAGTAAATGATTATCAATTTATGTTTAACTATGCACATAAAATAGTAAGTGTATCTCATTTTATGACAGATAAACTGCTGAGGCTTGGCGCTCCTCATGATAAAATTGTTTACAACCCTTATGGTCCGCAAGATTTTTTTTATGATATTAAACCAGCATATGGTAATATCATCCTAAATGTGGGGCGATTTACAGATATTAAAGCCCCTCAACTTACCTTATTAGCATTTAAAAATGCACTACCCCAATGCAAAGGAGCCCATCTAATAATGGTAGGTACTGGAGAGCTTTTAGAAGCTTGTATATCACTATCAAAAGCATGGCGAATCGAAGATCATGTTACTTTTACAGGAGGTATTAATCATGATCAATTAATTCCCTATTTTAAAGAGGCTTGTATGTTTGTACAGCATTCAGTTCAGCCTAGTTATGGTGATGCAGAAGGTACTCCAAATGCTATTTTAGAAGCAAGTGCGGCAAGTCTTCCAGTAGTATCCACAAAACATGCCGGAATTTCTCAGGCTGTATTGAATGAAAAAACAGGGTTTCTAGTAGATGAATATGATGTAGCAAGTATGACAAAGGCAATTGTTCGCTTGTATAATGATAAATCCTTATGTCATCAAATGGGTGACGCTGGTAAATTGCATATTCAATTAAACTATAATATCAGTCGACATATTTCAATATTGGATGAATTAATGATTTCGGCAATTAAATCAAAGAAATAGATAATAATAATGAAAACACATTTGGTATCAGGTGGCTGCGGTTTTGTCGGTCGGAACATGGTGAAGAGATTATATAACAATACACAAGATCGAATCTTGTTCATAGATAACCTTTCAGTCGGAAAACATCCTCAAGAATGGCTAAATCAACCATTAAAAAGAAAAGATGGTACATTAGAAGTTTATGGAGAAGATGAACGATTATTGTTTATTGAAGAGGATTTCAGAATTACTCTTGAAAAATTATTAAATAAGCCAGATTTTTTAAAGAAAGAGTTAGGTTTAGATGAAATCGCTTTTTCAGATGTTTATCATTTTGCTGCTATTGTAGGAGGACGTGCCATGATAGATGGTGATCCTATCCAAGTTGCACTAGATCTTTCAATTGATGCCGAGTTCTTTTATTGGGTGAGTCGGCATAAACCAGAACGTGTCCTATATCCAAGTAGTAGTGCTGCCTATCCCATCAATCTTCAGACCGAAGGTAATGCTATTCAATTAAAAGAATCTGATATAGATTTTCATCAAATGGGACAACCAGATATGACTTACGGTTGGACTAAGTTAACCGGCGAATTTTTAGCACAAATTACTGCCAAACATTATGGCGTTAGCATTACCTGTATTCGCCCTTTTTCTGGTTATGGCGAGGATCAGGATTATTCATATCCAACACCAGCCATTGCGAGGAGGGCTGTTTACAAGGAAGCACCCTTTGAAGTATGGGGAACTGGATATCAAGGACGTGATTTTGTTCATATTGATGATGTTTTGGATTGTATAGAAGTAGCCATGAATAAGATTCACGATGGTACGGCAATAAATATTGGTCAGGGTATATTAACTTCATTTCGTGATTTGATTGAGATTTTCTGCGAATTGGCTGGATATCAACCTGAAATTAAACCTTTATTAGACAAGCCTGTAGGTGTTCATAGCAGGTATTGCGACATGTCTTGGGTCAAGGAAAATCTCGGATGGGAACCAAAGATTTCTATTCGGGAAGGAATGAAAAGGGTCTATGAGGCAGTAAAGTTGCGTGAGATTGAATTAGGAAATCTTAAGCCTAGTTGATGTATGAAAATCTTATTTGCAAATTTCATTTTAAAAGGAAATCTATTTATGGAGGACCTTAAACAAGGACTTGAACAACATGCAGAAGTTATATGGGATTTTGAGGAATTTTGGAAATGCGAAAACCATTACGATATCATCCATTTACATTGGCCTGAATTTTTATCTTATGATGTTCAAAAATATGTTTGGACAACGGATCCATTCCCGAAGGAATTATATGATAAAATTGAGTCTTGTTTAAAGCATTGGAAGAAGAGTTCAACAATAGTATATACTAGACATGTTCAATATCCACATTTAAGGCATGATGATGATTACCTGAATTTATATCGTATGGTAACATCCTATTGCGATACTGTTGTTCATTTTGCTAATTTTAGTATTGAACAATTCAAATCTTGGTATCCAGAACATAAAGGTATTACCCATGTCGTAATACCACATCATAATTATGCTTCAATACCTAATAACTCAACAAGAGAAACAGCAAGAAAACATCTTAAAATCAAATCAGATGCAACAGTAATGATTGTGTTTGGTCTGATAAAAGAACATGAAAAGGAATTAATTAATAAGGCATTTTCCTTTATTCCCACAAAAAACAAGGTTTTGCTGGCTCCAAAATGGAAAATCAACAGGCGAAAAATAGGTTATATACGACTTCGAGAGTGGGTTTGGAAATTTGAAAAATGGTTGGTATCTCTTAATTCAAAAAGAATTGTTGACTTGGGATTTATTGAAGATGATGAAGCTCATTGGTATTTAAACGCAGCAGATTTTTTATTTATTCCAAGAACGAATGAGCTAAATTCAGGCAATATCACATTAGGTTGTACTTTTGGATTGGTTGTTGTTGGAAAGAAAGGGTCTGATATTGGAGAGATTTTAGATGAGACTGGTAATCCTACTTTTGAAGTTGGAAATGAAAGTAGCCTCAAGCAGGCGATTTTAAATGCAATTGAATTAAGTAAGGAAGGTCACGGAGAAATAAACAAAAAAATTGCATTTAAAGAATGGGATGTATCAAAGATTGCTGATGCGTACATAAATGTTATGAAAACTTCAATAGAGAATAAAAGAAGTTTATAAGCTTGCTTTAGATATTTATTATGTTTGATGCAGTTTTTAAAGAAGAGTTTGGGCAGGCAAAGTTAGTGTCTGTAATTATTCCTGTTTACAACAGAGAATTTTTATTACCTGAAACAATACATTCCGTGTATAATCAAACCTATAGACCCATTGAATGTATAATAGTTGATGATGGGTCGACAGATAACAGTAAAAAAATTATCCAAGAATTTCAGAGAAAGTTTAATTCTGAATTTTTTAATATTAAACTTATTGAACAATCCAATGCGGGTGCACCAGCGGCAAGAAATAATGGTATTCATCATTCAAAAGGTGAATTTATCCAATTTTTGGATTCAGATGATTTGATATATCCTGACAAACTTCAAACTCAGGTCGAATTTTTACTGAAGGAATCTTCTGTTGATGGAGTTTATGGTGATTGGCACCATGGTACTAAAGAAAGCTTTAAGCTTGTTTTTGGGGAAAAATGGGAAGACACTATTTCACAATTTTATGGAGGTCGTGTGATTCATACGTTAAGTTTTTTGTTTCGTAGATCAATGATTTCAAGGATAGGTCTTTGGGATGTCAAATTAAAGCGAAATCAAGAGGTTGACTATTTTTTACGTGCGGCTTTAGCTGGTGGAAATTTTGATTATTTGAGAATAGTAACAGGCTTATGGAGGGAACATTTTGGGGAGCGAATTATCACTAGTAATGGTGCAATTCATGCTCTTGCATTTCATCATAAATGGATAGATAAATTTCAAAAATTAGGATTATTAACCAAGGAAAGAAAAAAAACTGCAGCTTACTTTTTGTTTTGGCATGCTATGGATTTAGGTAAAGAACAAAAAGAAATAGCTATTGAAAATTTAGAAAAAGCTTATTTTTTGTTTCCTGAAATTCCTGAATTCAATACTTCAAAAATCAAATTTTTAAAAAAAATTTTAGGAATAAAATTAAGTCTAAAACTTTGGTATGAACGAGCGAAATCTAAATAAATTCATCTAAAGGTTATGTCCCAGCAATTTGTTTCGATAATTGTTACTTGCTTTAATCAGGCCCATTGTATAGAAAATACTTTAGAGAGTGTTAGGTCACAGACTTATTCTTATTGGGAATGTATAGTAGTTGATGATGGTTCTACAGACAATAGTTCAAATATTATAAAAGAGTTTGTCAATCGCGATGATAGGTTTTCTTATATTTATCAAACTAATTCAGGTGTTGCAAAAGCTAGAAATAGTGGCTTTGCGAAGGCTAAAGGAAATTTCATAAATTTCTTGGATGGGGATGATACATTTTTACCTCAAAAAATTGAACTTCAGTTAAGGGTTTTTGAAGACCATCCAAAAACAATGATTTGTATCTGTGATCATCAGCACTATCACGTGAGTACTAAAAAAATAGCCTACTACACATTTGAACCAATTGAGGAATTTCCTTTAAAACAATTTTTATACAATTGGCAAAATGGAGTGGCCTTTCCTCCTCATGCTGCTATGTATAGAAGAACATTGTGGGAATCATATGAAATCCCTTTTGCAGAAAATTATCATCATCGCAGTGAAGATTGGGTATTCAATATTATAGTTGCTCTGAAACAACAACCCTATTTTTTTTTAAATAAGATTCTTTGTACCTACCATCATGATAAAGCAAATTACACTGCGGATATTTTTAATAGTGCATCAAGTGCTATTTATGCCGCTTTTTATATCCAATCTTTTCTTCCAGAAGGAATTCAATCAGATTTTTTAGATCATACCGTAAAAAAGTCATTTAATCGATATGTAGAAAGTAAAAAGGTACAATTATTGCAAAGTTCTGGTAATTGGAGATTAGGCAATATTTTGTCAAAACCCTTTTTTGAATTACTAAGATTTTTTAAAAAGTTAACATGAATTTTTTATCACCCAATATAAATGAGCAAATTTTTACATCTCTGCAAATTGGTGATAACAGACCGCTTTGGTCTGTTGTAATTCCTACATTTAATTGTGCGGATTTTTTAAAACTAACATTAGACTCAGTACTGATCCAGGATAGAGGACCAGATGAAATGGAAATTATTGTAGTAGATGACCTGTCAACCAAGGACAATCCAGAATCTGTAGTTAAACAATATGGCAAAGGTCGTGTACAATTTTATAGACAGGGAAAAAATGTCGGAAAAAGTCAAAATTATGCAACAGGTATAAGATTGGCCAAAGGGCATTACATCCATTTATTACATGGGGATGATACAATAGCTAATAACTTTTATTCTTCAATAGAAAAGTTGTTTGAGCAAAATCCTCAAGCTTCAGCGGGATTTTGTAGGTGTAATTACATCAATGAGGAAGGGGAAATAATTGGAGAAACATCTGTGTTATTAAAAGAGTCTGGAGTTTTAACTGATTTTATTGGTGTGATTGCTGTTTGGCAATGTATTCAACCTCCTTCAATAGTGTTTAAAAGGGAAGTCTATGAGCAAATTGGAGGGTATGACAATCGTCTTCAATACATAGAAGATTGGGAGTTTTATGTAAGGTGTGCTCTTCATTTTGATTTTGCCTATACACCTGAAATACTGGCAAACTATAGGGTGTTTCCTACAAATTCATCGAGTCAGTCAATAAAAGGAGGTAAACGTGTGGCAGCAATTCGCCAAGTGATTTCTATTATTGATTCATATTTGCCAAAAGAAATAAAGAAAAGAATTGTTAACGAAAGGAAAGAAGCTGTTGCTATTTACTTACTTAATTATATACCTTTAGTCGTTTCAAAAAGAGATTTTAAGGGATTTATCAAGTTTTCAATTGCTTTTTTTGCTTTTAATAGAAAGGTTAAATTAGTTGGTCGGTATTTTAGATTTGTTATTAACTTTAAAAAATATTTAAAGGATTAGTTATATTGATAAAAAATGCTATTGAGGCCTACAATATGAAAAAAAAACTTAAAGTAAAATTTGTGGACTTCTGGCCCAATTTTAATCCCATTAATAATACTTTTCTTAAAGTAGTAGAATCTTTTTTTGAAATTGAATATGCTGATAAACCTGATGTTTTGTTTTATTCCTGCTACGGAACTGAGTTTTTGAAATATAGTTGTCCACGGATTTTTTATTCTGCCGAAAACATCCGTCCAGATTTTAGATTTTGTGATTTTGCTTTGACTTTTGATCATCTTAATGATCCTAGACATTTCAGGTGGCCTTTGTTTCGCCGTTGGTTTAACGAATCTGATTTGACGAAAAAGAAAAATATTGGTCAAATTATTAGTGAAAAGAAAGGATTTTGTTCTTTTGTTGTCAGTAATGCTCTAGAATCTGAGAAGCGTCTTAATTTTTTCCATGAACTATCTAACTACAAAGTAGTGGCATCTGGTGGACGTTATGCCAATAATGTTGGTGGTCCTGTTGCAAACAAGGCTGAATTTATTAAAAATTATTATTTCAATATAGCTTTTGAAAACGCTGAATATCCTGGTTATACTACAGAGAAAATAGCAGAACCCTGGGTGCATGGATGCATACCAATATATTGGGGAGATCCTTTGATAACAGATGATATCAATCCTAATTGTTTTATTAATGTCCGGGATTTTTCATCAAC
Organism: Mongoliitalea lutea; assembly: GCF_014652135.1. Classification (GTDB taxonomy): domain Bacteria; phylum Bacteroidota; class Bacteroidia; order Cytophagales; family Cyclobacteriaceae; genus Mongoliitalea; species Mongoliitalea lutea. The sequence continues at coordinate 161,448 of NZ_BMYF01000009.1, read as the reverse complement.
TAATGAGGTAATTGATTATATAAAATTTGTGGATTCTTCTAGTTCTTTAAAGGAAAAATATTTATCAGCTCCTTTTTTTAGAGATAATAAAATACCGGAACATCTTAAGGATGAGGTTATTGCTGCAAAGTTGAGTGAATTTATAAATATGTGTTTGGATGGACTATCAACAAAAGCAGCTAAGTATTGGCATAGACCATATTTTTACATAAGAAAAATTCGTGGAGGAAGCCGGTTAGTCAAAATTAATTTAAGATAAAATAAAGATTTTTCATTGAGTAGAAAAAAATGTCATAGTTATATTGTTATTTTGGATCACAAATAAATGTATATTTACAGCAAATTTTACAGTATGAGAACATAGAGTGCTCCTTGGAATTATAGCGTGGTGGATTACTTTTTTAAAAGAGTGTATCCTATAATGCCTGCAAAGTTTTTTCTGATTTTTCCGAAGTTAAATTTCTATAACTATGCCTTATTTTCCAAAAATAGATGGATTAAGGAGCCTTGCTATCATCATGGTTATTATTCACCATGCTGCATCAATTTTTAGCAAATACGTTGATCTTGGATACGCTGGAGTTGATTTGTTTTTTGTAATTAGTGGATTTTTAATTACCACAATTCTATTAAAATCTAAAGAAGGCTTTTCTAAAAGTTATAAAATATTTTTTGCTCGACGATCGTTAAGAATTTTTCCTCTATATTATTTTTCATTGCTCATTTTACTTCTTTTGGGACATCCCATAGTGGTTCAAGAAATTGGATACTTACTAACTTATACTTATAATTATCGATATCCCTTTGTTCGTGATGCAAATCCTATAGGTCATTTTTGGACACTCGGTGTAGAAGAACAATATTACTTATTTTGGCCATTCTTAGTTTTAGGATTGAAAAGAAAACTTCCCCTCTTAATGTTGGTGACTTTTTTGATGATTATTTTTGCGTATTTGCAGATTTACTTTCATTTAATTCCAAGTATAAGCGTGTACAATTATACTGGACTCCCTACACGAATGGGTTCACTTGGATTAGGTTCTCTTGGTGCAATGTTTTACAGTGACTCTGGGGTTTTCTTAAAAAAGCTTTTGCATGAAAAATCCATTGAGGTAATCATGGTGTTTTTATGGTTTTATGCATTAATTTTTACAGAACCTTTGTTATTGGGTTTTGGCTCTCTATTCATGGTTTTAAAAGCCGCAGAAAACAGTTTTAATTTCAAACTATTTCATTCATTTTTAGAGGATAAGCGCATGTTGTTTTTAGGTAGGATATCATATGGACTATATGTGTATCATGTAATTGTTATTTTTTATGGTACTAAGTATCTGTTTGATCCTGTGTGGAAAAGTATAGATTGGCAAAGTTTTGGGAGATTAAGCATTTTGCAATTTCATTCATGGATAATTAAGCTTCCATTGTACTCATCTATAACAATTATATTATCAGTTTTATCATTTAAGTATATTGAACAGCCGATTTCTAAATTAAAGGACATTTATTTTAAAAATTAATTTCTTTTCGTGTTAAAAAATTAGCATATTTTCTTTAAAACTATTGAGAAATGCTTGGTATTTTGTGAATTCCTTATGATCCTTAATGTTATCTAAAATCTATCTTTTTTAATGACCTAATATTTTTTTCTAAATTTTTCATTTATAATAGCTATACTTTTTTCAATTTGGGTTTTTATCAGCGTTATTGCGATTAATTAGTATTGTATGTTTGATTAATAAAATTTTAATTTTATCGTACTTAAATAAATTAAAATGTTATTTAATTCCTTAGACTTTGCAATTTTCTTACCTATAGTTTTTTTGTTATACTGGTTTTTGGTGTCAAAAAAATTAGTCTATCAAAATGGCTTGGTAGTCCTTGCAAGTTATGTGTTTTATGGTTGGTGGGATTGGCGTTTTTTATCGTTAATATTGTTTAGCACAATAATTGATTTCACCATTGGGAAAAAATTAAAAACAGAAAGTAATCCAACGATTCGAAAAATTCTATTAAGCGCAAGCATACTAATTAATATTGGTTTCTTAGGCTTCTTTAAATACTTTAATTTTTTTGTTGATAATTTTGTAACTGCATTTAGATTTTTGGGTAGCGAAATTCAACCCAACACTTTAAATATTATTCTTCCAGTTGGAATTAGTTTTTATACATTTCAAACCTTAAGCTACACCATTGATGTTTACAAGCGCAAATTAGAACCAACACAGGATTTTTTAGCCTTTGCAGCATTTGTTAGCTTTTTTCCCCAGTTAGTAGCTGGCCCTATCGAACGAGCTAGTAATTTGTTGCCTCAATTTTTGATGCACCGCAAATTCGAATATGCCAAAGCAGTAGATGGGATGCGTCAGATTTTATGGGGACTATTTAAGAAAATAGTTATTGCAGATAATTGTGCCGAGTTTGCCAATGAAATTTTCAATAATTCTTCCGATTATTCTGGGAGTTCTTTATTCGTTGGATCACTTTTTTTTGCTTTCCAGATTTATGGGGACTTTTCTGGTTATTCGGATATTGCCATAGGTACAGCAAGACTTTTTGGATTTAACTTAAAACAAAATTTTGCCTTTCCATATTTTTCAAGAGATATAGCAGAATTTTGGAGAAGGTGGCATATCAGCTTATCTACATGGTTTAGGGATTATCTCTACATACCTCTTGGAGGAAGTAAAGGAGGAATTTGGATGAAGATTAGAAATACCTTCATTATTTTTATTGTAAGTGGTTTTTGGCACGGTGCTAATTGGACTTTTATAGTTTGGGGAGTATTGAATGCATTGTATTTTCTTCCTCTTTTATTAACTAATACTAATAGGAGTAATTTAGTAGTTGTTGCACAGGGTAAGTATTTTCCTTCTTTGAAAGATGTAATGAAGATGTTTGTAACATTTATGTTGACAGTGCTTGCATGGGTTTTTTTTAGAGCCGAAAATATGGGGCATGCAATTCAGATTTTAACAGAAATTTTTTCTGGCTCATTTTTTGAAGCTCCCGATTTTCATGACGGGAGTAAGGCAATTAAGTTAATTGCACTTTTAATACTATTTATGGTAATTGAATGGATAGGGAGAGAAAATAAGTATGCTTTGGAAAATATATATAAGCTTAAACTGCCAATTCGTTGGGTTATTTATTTCATTTTAGTTTTTGCCTTATTCTATTTAACAGGCATGGCAGATTTAGACCAAGAATTTATTTATTTTCAATTTTGATGAATGAAAAAGTTTATTAAAAAAATCATTGTATTTCTATCGGTAGTGCTTTCTGTATATATGTTGATGTCTTTAAATGTCAAAAAAAGGAATGATATCCGAAACAATGATTACATGTTAGCGATGATAGACAAACATCAAAGAGTAGAAGGATTGAATTCTCCAAAATTAATATTTGCTGGAGGATCAAATCTTGCTTTTGGATTAGATAGTGAAAGAATACAAGAAGAATTGGATATTCCAGTAGTTAATTTAGGATTGCATGCTGGTTTAGGTTTAGACTTTATGTTGAAAGAATTGAAAGATCAGACAAAAGAAGATGATATTGTAGTGGTTTCTTTTGAATATTTTCTTGATAATTCTGGAGATAGAGAGTTAAAAAAGCACATCCGTAGAGGATATGCAGCTGCACAGAAATACTATCCAATTAATTTAAAAGATGAAATATTGTCAGATATTTTCAATCTTAGACTAAGGATTAAATTTCCTCTTAAAGAAGTGAAATCAGATTCTTTACCAAAATTTAGGCCTTACACTAGATCTGCTTTTAATATTTTTGGAGATCATATAGCCCATCTCGAAAAATCACATAATTCAGACTTGATGGATAGAAGTGTAATTCCATACACTTATTGGTCAGGAATAAAAAAAATTAATAAATTTTCAAATGAGTTAAAAGAAAAGGGTGTAGAATTATATTTTATGTATCCCCCTTACCCCAGTAGTGAGTATGAAGTGAATAAAGAAACAATTAGTATGTTAGATGTAGATATTTCGGCTGATTTAGAAATTGAAATCTTGAGTACTCCAGAGGATTTCGTTATGGCAGATTCATTGTTTTTTGATACCATATATCACTTAAATAAAGATGGGAGAGAGTATCGAACAGATCAAGTAATCAAGCTCTTAGAGCCCCATCTTTCAAGTGAGGAGAATTGAAAATGAAAGGTTATTGATTTTCGGTTATGAATGATGAATAATGAGTTTAAATTTGTAATTCTAAAGGTAAAAAAAGTATAATTTAAAAAAATGAAAGTCTATCATTTGTATTAACTATATCTATGTTAATGAGATGATTTTTTTGTGTCAACATGAATATACCCCTTGTTTCCGTTCTCACTACTGTATATAATCGTGAAAAGTTCCTTGCTTCTTGTATTGAAAGCGTTTTAGCCTCTAGTTTTTGTGATTGGGAAATGATTATAGTCGATGATCAGTCCTCTGATAATTCACTGAATGTTGCCTTAGCATATGCAGTAAAAGATAAAAGGATAAAAGTTTATAAAAATGAAGAAAACCTAGGTGATTATCCAAACCGGAATAAGGCAGCAAGCTATGCTAAAGGCAAATATATTAAGTACCTAGATGCAGATGATTTATTGTACCCACATGGCTTAGGAATTATGGTAGAGAATATGGAGGCTTTTCCAGAATGTGTTTTAGGTATTTCCCAAGAAGTTGTAGAAGATTACAGTCCCTATCCATTTGTTATGTCTCCAACTGAAACTTTTAAACGTGAATTTCTGCAAAGAGGAGTCTTGGGGTTAGGACCTACAGGTACTATTATAAAAAGAGATGTTTTTGAAAAGTTGGGAGGGTTTACAGGTACAAGATATATTGGTGATACTGAGCTTTGGTATAAACTTGCGATGTATTATCCTGTATTAAAAATGGTTCCAGGTCTTACATTTTGGAGGAGACATGAAGATCAGGAAATCACTAAAGGCCAGAAAAGTTTTTTTTACCTTGAGAATTCTTACAAGCACAGCATTAATACCTTAAATAACCCTGATTTTCCATTGATGGATTTAGAGAGGCAAATAGCGCTTAATAAAATTAGAAGGCGTTTTTCAAGAGATATTTTCAAGCTTGTGATTAGAAGAGAATTTCGTCTTGCAAATAAAATAAGAAATTCTGCTAACCTAAGCTGGATTGCACTTTTGAAAAATTTATATAGATCTTAAATAATTCCTATATTTTAATTACAAATTTTGTTTAACATAAGTGTTGATGGAAAAGGTTAGTGTGATTATTGCTCTTTACAATGCGGAAAAGTATATAGAAGAAACGCTTAAATCAGTAACCCATCAGACTTACAGTAATATTGAAATTGTAGTTGTTAATGATGGTTCCTCTGATAATAGTGTTGAAGTTATTGAACGGATGGCAATCCCAAATTTAACTCTCTACACAGTGCAAAATTCTGGACAATGTGCTGCTTCCAATTTTGGGATAAAAAAAGCTAGCGGAGAACTTATTAAATTTTTAGATGCAGATGATATTTTAGATCATCGGGTAATTGAAAATATGGTTTTGAAGTGGAAGGAAAATCCAAATAGATTAGTATTTGGTCCCTGGCGTTACTTTTCTAACAATCCTGAACACTCTTTAGCTTCAAATTATTTCTTTTTTAAAGATTATTCCTTCAGTTTAGATTGGTATATTGAAGTCTTAAAAACCTCTGAAGCAATGTTGGCGGGTTGGATGTGGCTTATACCCAAATCAATTCTTGAGAAATCAGACGGTTGGGATGAACGCTTACATTTAATGAATGACTTTGAGTTTTCAACTAGACTAATTTTGAATTCTGATGGTATTGGTTTTGCTACCGAAGCTATACATTTTTACAGGAAAGGTTTAACTAACGCAATGACATCAAAGATGAATGATAAAATAGCTATGTCAATATTTACAGGTGTAAATACTGCATGTGAAAACATATTGCTTGTTGAAGATTCGATCAGGACAAGAGCTGCTTTTTCTAATCAATTTCAAAAATGGGTTTATCATTTATATCCTTCCCAAAAGTCAATTGTCCGATTAATGGAATCTAAAATCAAGGAATTGGGAGGAAGTGAGTTAACTCCAGAAGGAGGTAAGATTTTTCAATTATTAATAATCATTTTACCATGGAAGTTTGTCAGGTATATTCAATGGGTTCTACATAAATCAATATGGAAACCAGTATTATCATGGAAGATGAAAAATAAAATGAAAAGTAATTTCGGTAATTAACTAATAAGTAAATTGAATACTATCATCGTCAGTCCTTCTGGAAATTTTTATGGGAGTGAACAAGTTTTGTATAATTTTTTAAATAAGACTTCTAACAAATACAGAGTTTATGTTCCCAAATCATCAGTGTTTTATTATAAACTTAAGGAATTACAAAAGCACAGAATTAGCGGATTTAAAAGTTTGCCGTGGTTATATTTCAAACTATGTTTAAAGGTATTAGCGGGTGGTTTAAAGTCCATCTATATCAATGAAGGTGGACATATTAAGTATGCAAAACTTTTAGCTAAAATAGCACCTAAGAGTTCGATTATTTTGCACATAAGGCTTTTGGAAGATTGTGAATCGAAGCGTCTAGGAGTATTACCATCAAACGTCAAGCTGATCGGGATATCGGATTTTATTTCCCATAAGTTAACTGATTATCCTCATTCCGTGATTTATGATCCCATCGATGTAAATGACCTTACTGTCTCTGAGAAAATAAATAGAAAAAAACAATTCACAGTTGGAATAGTCGGTCGAGTTTCAGAAACAAAGGGTGTAGCTTATTACGAAGCGTTTTTCAATCATATTTTTTTAGGATCATTTAAATCAACCATAGAGTTTCATTTTTTTGGTGATGTTATTTTTTCTGAAGAAGTTTCCACTAAATTTTATGAAACGTTTTCAAATAAGCATTATCCGGTTTTTTTTCGGGGGTTTGTACAGAATCAAGATGAACTATTTGGGCAGCTTGATTTGGTTTTACATTTAAATCCCAATGAACCTTTAGGAAGAGTAGGATTAGAAAGTTGGTCTCGAGGGATACCTTTTGTTTGTTTCAATTCGGGTGGTACAGGTGAAATTAATAAAAGGCTTGGCCTTGAATCTTTTTCTATTGATGTGATGGAAGGATGGGAAGATTTACTTAAAAACCGCATTGAAAAAATTATGAAAGAACTTCCATCAGAAGATATATCTCGTGCGAAAAAAGGGATAATCAGAAATTATGGGTCATCAAGATATGTGTCGGAGTTAGAGAACCATTTTAAGTACTAATGCGACTTTTGAAAGTGATTTATATTGGACAATATTCCCATGGAACAACTTCACGTATGCGTGGGGAAATATTAAAGAATCTTTTGTGTCCTGAATCCTTTAGAGTTATTGATACCCATGTGCCATTTAATAAATCAAATAGATTTTGGAGATCCATAGCGTTTAGATTTAAGTTTGGAATTGCGGTTAAAAAAATTAATGACCATGTTGTAAAGGAGTTAAGCAGTGAATTTGTTGATTTAATTTGGGTAGATAAGGCTACTTTTTTGACGGAAAATGTAATCAGACTCCTCCGAAATCATACCAAAAAATTGATTCATTTTACTCCTGATATGATGTTTTATGCCAATAAATCTCAATCATTTATCCGTAGCTTAAATTATTATGATGTGTTGGTTACGACAAAAAAGAAAGAAGTTGAAATGTATCATACATATGTCGATCCAAAGAAGGTTTACCTTGTTACCCAAGGATACGATCCATCTATTCATAGAAGCCAACAATCTTTTAATGAAAAATCAGATTCAGTAGTATTTATTGGTTTAGCAGAACCTTCAAGAGCGGAAATAATTCAATATTTGATTGGCCATAGAATTGATGTTCAATTGGCTGGATTTGGTTGGAATAGTTTTTTGAAAAGAAATAAAAATAGTCCCTATTTAGCATTTCATGGAACAGTTGTATCTGGTGAAAACTACAGTAAACTAATTAGTAGCGCTAAATTTGGACTAGGGTTGCTGTCTAAGCGGTTTCCCGAATTGCATACCACCCGTACTTTTGAGATTCCTGCGTGCGGTACTGCTTTATTAACTGAGCAAAATGAAGAAATCCGAGGGTTATTTGAAGAAAACGAAGTTATTTATTTTAATTCAAAAGAAGATTTAGTCAAACGAATTCAATACTTTTTGAAGGAAAGCAATGAATTAGAAAATTTAACTACCAATGGAATGAGCAGGGTCAAGAGTTCTGGTTATGATTACAAAAGTATTATTTCTTCAATTTTACAGTATTCTGGAATATGAATAAAGTTGCGGTAATTCACTATATGCCTTTGGAATATTATCCCCCTGTCACAAATTTTTTATGTTGTTTAGTAGCAAATCCTGTAAGAGTGAAGGTGTGGTCAACTGAAAATCAAAAAAGCAGAAATGTTTTCCAGCATCAACAAATAGAGTCAATCAACCGAAGTCCCCTTCCAAACCTGGAAGAAAGTAGCTTGATGAGGCTTCTAAAGTATGTGATTTTTAATTTTCAAGCGCTATTTGGGTTAATTAAATTCAGGCCTGATTCAATTGTATATTTTGAGAGTTATTCAGTTTTTCCAGTTTTTATTTATCAATTTTTTTTTAAAAATAAGGCAGCTATATATATACACTATCATGAATATGAATCTCCTGCTGATTATGAAAAGGGGATGAGGCTGGTGAGGTTTTATCATCACTTGGAAAAAAAAAATATTTATCCCAAAGCTAAGTGGATATCCCAGACAAATGCTGATAGGCAACGATTTTTCAAGATGGATCATCCGTTATTAAACGATAACCAACTTTTTGTAATGCCTAACTTTCCACCTCAAAACTGGTATAATCCGAAAATAGAAAGTGAAAGAAATTTTGAGAAATCTATAAACACTGTTTATGTAGGCGCCCTCTCTTTAAAAGACACATATATTGAGGAATACTGTGAATGGGTGATTTTACAAAATGGAAGAATCACCTTTGATATTTATTCCTATAACTTGCATTTAGATACTTTTGAGTATTTAAAGAGACTTAGATCACCTTTTATTAATTTTTATGATGAAGGGATTGACTATGAGTCATTACCAGTTACGTTGAGTAACTATTCCATAGGGCTGATACTCTATAAGGGCTCTACTCCAAACTATGTTTACAATGCGCCAAATAAGCTATTTGAATATCTTGCATGTGGACTTCGTGTAGTATTTCCTGACGTTATGAAAGGTATTTATCCCTATGCATCTGAGATTGTAAAACCGATAGAATTTACTAAAATACCCTCAATATCTTTTTTTCTTGAATTGGACAGAGAACCATTTTTTTTTCAAGAAAAGTATTCAGCTGAACGAGCTACTGCTCAACTAGTATCTAAACTTACAAATCATATGAAATATAATTAGCATGTGTATTTTAGAATTTTCCAAGTATCTTTAAATCAAATTCTAAAGAGTGTCAGGAATGGAATTGTGGACAATTATTGGGCTTTTAGTGGTTTTATTAACCTTTTTTGTTTTTATCAACAGTTTAGGAAAAACACTTCCCGTGTTGGAGTTTATGCTTTTAGTAGCAGGATTACAATGGATCGTAGGTCCATTTGTAGAATACAATTATCCCTCCAAACATTTTAAATATTATATGTATGTGGAAGAAAGTGTCTATATGTCTTATGTAGTTCCTGCATATTTGCTCTTTAGCGGAGTAATTTTGTTTAGATTATTTCCATATTTTAAAGCGGTTTTTCCTATTTGGAGCTTTTCAAAGTATGAAAAATACGGTTTTTTTATATTTTCAATAGGCTTTATATTTGACTTTCTTGGAGGTTTCTTACCCAATAGTTTAAACTTTTTTTCATTTATTTTATCAAATTTTAAATATGCTGGCGCTATTATACTTTATTTTTCAAATGATAGAAGAATGAAAATATTGTTTATAGCTTCGATTGGCTATTTGTTTTATAATTCTCTCAGAACGGCAATGTTTCATGATTTTATACTATGGTCAACATTTTTTTATATGTTTTGGGCATTGAAACACAAACCATCTCGAAGATTGATCCTGCTAACGTTAACATTGGCATTAGTATTTGTAGGAACCTTACAAACAGTAAAGGCAACATTTAGATCAGAGGTTTGGGGGGGGGGTACTCGGGGAACAAATTCACATTTTTTATTGAGCTCTTTGTTAATAGTTTAATTGGTGGTAATAGCATAGATCAAATTGATACATTGACCTCAGGGAAGCAAGAAAGTTTGACCACTGTGAGATTGAATCAAGGATGGATTATTAGCGCAATCATGAATCATATTCCGGAACATAGAGAGTATTTTAAGGGAGAGACTATTTCCAGTGCTATTTCTTCAACATTGCTCCCTAGGTTTCTTGCACCTGATAAAGCTAAAGCAGGTGGGAGAGATAATTTTAGGAATTTTACGGGGTTGCATATTGGGGATAATACTTCAATGGGTATCAGTATTGTGGGAGAGGCCTATGGTAATTTGGGGAAAAATAATGGTATTATTTTTATGGGTATTTGGGGGCTGTTTCTTGTGTCTATTTGGATAGTTTTGTTACGTTATAGCTTTGATAACCATCTGTTTTTTGCTGTAATTCCTATTGTTTTTTTACAAGTAGTCAAAGCTGAAACAGAGCTAGTAGTAGTATTGAACCATCTTTTTAAGTCGTTAATAGTAGTATTGATGTTCTTCTATGTTTCCAAAAATGTATTAAAATGGAAGTTAAATTTATTCACCTTTACAGAGCATAATAACACCGTAATCAATCAACATGACTAACCCTATTCATTCGTAATGAGTTTAAAGGTAAATTTTATTTTTAGGTCTAAATCCAAAGAGTTTAATAGTATTGAAGGGGTATTTGAAACAATTATCAATTCGTTTGGAACAGGAATTATTGCAAATAAACTTTATTTACCCAAGGAAGGTGCAAATTTATTTTCATTAATATCAAATTTGGCATATTGCAAATCCTTAAAAGGACAGATTAATCACATTACAGGACATGTGAATTACATCTCACTTATCCTAGGCAAGTGTACCATTTTAACAATACACGATATCCAATCTGCCACATCAGGGAATTTTCTGAAAAAAATAGTAATCAATTTTTTTTGGTTCAAACTACCTGCTCTATTGGCTAAAAGAATTACTGTAATTTCAGAGTTTACTAAAAATGAGCTTATTCAGTTATTACCAGAAGTAGAAAGTAAGGTTAGGGTAATTCATAATCCAGTAAATCCTAGATTTCAGGTGAAATCTTCCAAACCGTTTGATGAAGGTCTTCCTATTATACTTGCTTTAGGAACTAAGAAAAATAAAAATCTTGAAAGGATAGTACAAGCAATGGAAGGGATTTCTGCCACATTACTGATCATTGGAAAACTTTCTATTGAACAAATCCAACTTCTAGAGAATTCCTCAGTTTCATATGTCAATAAGTATTATTTGTCTTGGGAAGAAATTTTTAATGTTTATGAGACATGTGATTTACTTTGTTTTCCTTCCCTTTATGAGGGCTTTGGTATGCCAATTATTGAGGCTCAGGCAATGGGTAAACCAGTGATTACGTCTGATTTGGGTGCCATGGCTGAAGTCGCAGGGAATGCTGCATTTTTAGTAAATCCTTATAGTTATTTAGAAATAAGGCAAGCAATAACAAAAATAATTGCAGATGGAGAGTTTAGAGCTAAGTTAGTTACTGAAGGATTTAAAAATGTAAAAAGGTTTGATCCGAAATTCATTGCTCAAAAATACCAAGAACTTTATTTAAGTTTGACTTCTTAATTTTGACCAAAAGATGCGTGAAAAAATTTTTATTTTCTATGAATTTTTTCCACCTGCCTTTAGGAGCGGTGGGATTACCAGGTCATTAGGGAATTTAGCTCAATTTTTAAGTCGCTCATATGATGTGTATGTTTTTACATCCAATCAAGATCTTGGAGAACCAAAACCGTTGGCAGTACAACCAAATATCTGGGTTCAATGGATTCCTAATGTACGTGTGTTTTACGCAGAAAGAAATCATCAATCATATGGAGTGATAAAGTCAATCCTTCAAGAAATTAATCCACATGTTATATATATAAATGGACTGTTTACGCCTCGATTTAGCTTGTTTCCTTTAATAATTAGGAAGCGTACTTCAATAGATGCCCATTGGGTTATAGCCCCAAGGGGAATGCTTAATGAAGGAGCATTAGCAATTAAGTCCTGGAAAAAGAAAGTATATTTGAAATTACTTAAATTATTAGGGCTTTTTGATGGATTAACCTGGCATGCAACTGATTTAAGTGAGAAAAAAGGAGTATTGCGATTTGGGATAGGAGACAGGATGGTTAATGTAACATCCAATATCCCAAGTTTTGGAAAAGATGCAGTTCTGGAAATCCCTAAAAAACCTTATAAGTTAACAATGGTTTTTCTAGCATTGATTTCACCTATAAAAAATTTAGATTTGGTAATAAAGGCTTTGGAGAAAATCCCCAATCAGATGCAAGTCTCATTGGATATTTTTGGGCCAATCAAAGATGCGAATTACTGGGATTTATGTAAAAGTCTAATACGTATTTTGCCCGAGCATATTACAGTTCATTACAGAGGAGAGGTTTTGCCTGACGCTACACATGAACTTTTAGGTAATTATCATCTTTTCGTAATGCTATCGAAAGGTGAAAACTTTGGACATTCTATTTTTGAAGCATTGAATGCAGGTACACCAGTATTAATTTCCGATAAAACTCCCTGGAAAAATTTAAGAAATCAAAAGTCGGGTTTGGATTTGGCTATCGATTCAGTTGGACCAATTGTACGGGCAATAGAAGAATTTACAGTGATGGATCGAGTACAGTATCAAGACTGGAGGAAATTTGCAAAGCAAACAGCAGATGAATTTTTAAAAAATAATAACTTTGATTTTCATTATTCTAAATTGTTTACTAGTGAAAAACGAAGATGAAGGAAGTTTTATTATATAAATTTGATAATAAATGGTACCAACCTGCTGGTTTATTCAAAAAGACAGTTTGGTTTTTTGTTAATATTTTGTTTTTTTTAAATCCTATAAGCGTTTATTCGCCAATTAAAGTTTGGATTTTAATCTTATTTGGAGCAAAAGTTGGAAGAAGGGTGCTGATAAAACCAAGAGTCAATATCAAGTATCCTTGGTATCTCACTATAGGAGATGATGTATGGATAGGGGAGGGTGTTTGGATAGATAACCTCACGGCAGTTCAACTGGATTCTAACGTTTGTATCTCGCAAGGTGCCATGTTGCTTACCGGAAACCATAATTATAAATCAGAATCTTTTGATTTAATTTTGGGGTCTATAGTTATTGAAAAAGGAGTGTGGATAGGGGCAAAAAGTGTAGTCTGCCCAGGCGTTACGTGCAAAAGTCATTCCATCCTTACCGTGGGGTCAGTAGCAACAAAGAGCCTAGAGAGCTATTCCATTTACCAAGGAAATCCAGCTGTTAAAGTAAGAGAAAGAGTATTTAATCAGTAATATTTTGAAAGTCAGTATAATTACCGTCACGTACAATTCAGCCAAAACTCTTCAAGATACCATTGATTCAGTAGTAAATCAGTGCTACAAGGATATAGAATATATCATCATAGACGGTGCGTCCAAAGACGGTACTGTGGATATTATTAAGAGTAATGAACACGTGGTGTCAATGTGGATTTCAGAGCCTGATTTAGGCTTGTACGACGCTATGAATAAGGGGTTAAAATTGGCGACAGGAGATATCGTAGGTATTATTAATTCCGATGACTTTTATCATAGAACGGATGCCATAAAAAAAATTGTTGAAGGCTTTGAAGATGATCAAGTTGATTGTGTTTTTGCAGATGTTAGATTCGTAAGGCCTGATAATTTAGAGAAAACAGTAAGATATTATTCGTCTAGGAGATTTAATTTAGGGGCTTTCTCTTGGGGATATATGCCTGCACATCCTACTTTTTTTACCTTTAGAAAAAATTATGAAAAATATGGTTTTTATAAAACTGATTATGTAATAGCTGCTGATTTTGAGTTACTTGTAAGATTTTTGTACAAGCATAAGCTACACTATAAGTACTTAAAGCTAGATTTGATGAAAATGAGACTTGGTGGCGTCAGCACCAATTCATTTAAATCAACATATATTATCAATAAAGAAGATTACAGGGCTTGTAGAGAAAATGGTTTGAATACTAATTATATTCGCCTTTATTCACGTTATTTTAGGAAGTTTATGGAGTATATACCTTTTTTACATTGATGAGAACACTATTAGTTATTTGTTTCTTTTGTATTGCTTTTTTTGCAAAAGCACAAGTGCTTCATTCCAACTACCCAGTACTAGAAGAGCATCAAAGAAGGCTTTCCTTACTTGATACAAATTTTCAAGCTCCAAGTTTTAACTTAAGGCCTATTGCAAATGATTTCGGATGGTCTTTGATAGGTTTAGACAGTGGAATAAGCAGAAAGAGTTTTGATGTAAGAATTCTTCCCATCTTAAATACAGTCAGGTACAATTCCAATAGGCCGTATGGTTGGGGAGAGTATGGGATGATTCCAAATGTTGGATGGCAGTCATACACAACAACAGGTTTTTTTGCCCGTTGGAAGTTTATCAGCCTGCAGGTTAGCCCCGAGTTTCATGCAGCCCAAAACCTTTCATTTAAAGGGTATCAGGATAATTTAGGTAATGCCGTTCATGCACAAAGTTTTATACTTTGGAATTATGGTGACTATCCAGAGAGATTTGGTGATTTGCCTCAGCGCAAGTTTCACTATGGGCAATCCAAGTTTGCTTTAGGATATGGGGCTTTTGAGATGGGGGTTTCTTCCATGTCTCTTTGGTGGGGTCCAGGACAGTTTACTTCATTGACTTTTTCAAATAATGCACAAAGCTTTCCGTATCTGACCATTAATACAAGGAAGCCAGCAAAAACATTTCTAGGAAATTTTGAAGGACAATTAATATCAGGAAGAATTGACGATTCAGGACTTGCTCCGCTTCAAAATCAAGAGTTAAATGACCGCTTTTTCACACCCTTTACTGGAGATTGGAAATATGTAAATGCTATTACAATCTCTTACAACCCAAAATGGATCCCAGGACTCTATGGTGGTTTGACCAGAACTGCACAAATTTATCGCCAAAATATGAATATAAATTTTGGGGATCTGTTTCCTGTATTTGAAGGGGTGACCAAAGAACAGTTTTTTGATGAAAACAATACGACTGTTGAATTTGACTCGGATGGTAGAGATCAACAAGTAACTGCTTTTCTACGGCTATTGGTTCCTAAATTTAATATGGAGTTTTATGTGGAGTACGGCCGAAGAGATCACCCACTCAATTGGAGGGAATTGACACTTAATCCTGAGCATGCACGTGCATACCTCATGGGGTTTAATAAATTGGTATCACTAGCTTCCTCTGACGCTCAATTGCAAATAAGAGGAGAAATGGTTCAGCAACATGAATCCATCAATAGAATAATTAGATACGGTCCTAGAGGAGGGATTACTTGGCATACCCATAATGTGTCGCGAGGATTTTCCAATAACGGAAGAGCCTTGGGGACAGGAATTGGGCTTGGTTCAAATGTACAAATCTTGGAAGTTTCTAGGATTAAAAACTTAAATAAAATAGGTCTAATTTTTCAACGACTTGAAAACAATCAAACCTTATTTCATAGATCTTTTTTTGATAACTCAGAACGACAACCTTGGGTAGATTATTCCGTTGGCTTGTTGATAGACCATCAATGGAAAAATCTAATTCTATCATCAAGGTTCCAGCATATACATGCACGAAATTATCAATGGCAATTAGCACCAACTTCCACTGAATTATTTCCTGTAGGTTATCATATGAATTCCTTCCATGGACAGTTTTCTGTCATATATTTGTGGGGGAATCGTTGATGAACAATAGAAAATGAAAGTTGGAATTGTGCACTATGCACCAGTGGAAAAATATCCACCGGTTATGAATGATGTCATTGATTTAGATCATTTGAATAAACATGAATGTTTGGTTTTCACCTCTGGAACTTCAGACCCTTGGTTTTCTCCCGCCCATGCAAGAATTTTTAGAATTGGTCAAGACTTTTTCACTACTAGTGTTAGAAGGTATTGGCATTATGTTCATTTTGCATTAAATGTTTTTTTTAAACTTTTATGGTTTAAACCGTCACTCATAATCTGCTATGAGACCGTCTCCATCCTTCCCGTTTTCTTATTGAATTTGGTTTTTGGTATTAACACACGAATTCACATTCATTATCATGAATATACATCTATAAAGCAATACCGAAACTCTTCATTGTATAACAGGCTGCTTCATAAGTTGGAAAAAAAGCTATGGAAGTGTCATCATGTAACTGTTTCTCATACCAATATCGATCGTAAGCGTTTGTTTTTAGAGGACTATCGGAAGATTTTAAATGAGTCCCGTGTGCAGGTTTTCCCTAATTTACCTCCGAAACATTGGTATGAAGTTGCTCAACAATTAAAAACATCAAGAGCTATTCAAGATAAACAGGTCATAAGCTTAGTACATGTGGGGGCTACAGATTTAGATTCTATGTATGTCCAAGAACTCCTAACCTGGGTGATTTCACAAAGTGGGAAGTATGAAATAGATTTTTATATTTCCTATGCGTTTGACAATACCTTGAGTTATTTAAATAGATTGACAACTCAATATGAATTTATTAGGGTCAAGAAACCTGTTAGGTATGAACAGCTACCAGAAATTTTAACAAGTTATGATGTTGGATTGGTTTTATACAATGGAGATATTCCTAATCATATCTATAATGTGCCCAATAAGGTTTTTGAATATTTGATTTGTGGCTTGGAGGTGGTTTACAGTCAAGACCTCATTTCTACCAATTCCTTTGTGAAAGATCATTCCATCAATGGTTGTTATCCTTTGGATTTTAGCAAGATAAAATTTTTGCCTACGACCAAAAACCAAGAGTTTAATAAAAATTTATTTTTTGAAGGCTTGACTAATAACGAAAATAAAATTCAGTTTCTTTTGAATGGAAATGAGAGTTTCATTGCTAGTAAAAAGTCTAGCTAATAGGCTATTTCTTTTATTTATTATATTTGAAATAAATTTGTGAACCATTACTCTTAACTGAAAGAAGTGAATAAAATCCCATTTTTATCCATTGTCAGTCCTGTTTACAAGGCTGAAAATATAGTTTCCGAGCTTGTAAAAAGAATATGTGAAGCAATTGAGCCAATTACCTCGGATTACGAAATTATTTTGGTAGAAGACGGTAGCCCTGATAAAAGCTGGGAAGCCATTGTATATGAAAGTAGTATCAATTCCAAAATAAAGGGTGTCAGCCTGAGCCGCAACTTTGGTCAGCACTATGCAATTACAGCAGGGTTGGATCATGCAAGAGGGGAATGGGTAGTAGTAATGGACTGCGATTTACAGGATAGACCTGAGGAAATCCATTCACTCTATGAGAAAACTAAGGAAGGCTTCGATGTCGTGCTTGCTCAAAGGATTGAAAGGCAAGATAGCTTGGTGAAAAAAACATCTTCAAAAATTTTTTACCAAACATTGAGTTATCTTACAGGAGAAAAACAGGATCCCTCTGTGGCGAATTTTGGTATCTATCATAGAAGAGTAATACAGGCAGTTCAGCAATTACGCGAACCTATCCGCTACTTTCCCACGATGGTGAGGTGGACAGGATTTAAAAGTGCAAAATTAGAAGTAACCCATTCTGAGCGGTTTAGTGGCTCCACTTCCTACAACTGGAATAGATTATTTAGACTTGCTTTAGATATTATACTTGCAAATTCAGATAAACCAATCCGTATGATTGTAAAATTTGGTTTTTTTGTGACGTTCATATCGTTTTTTATCGGGGCATTGGTCATTTACAGATACCTGATGCATCAAATAACGGTGCCAGGATACACAAGTCTTTTAGTGTCGATTTGGTTTATCGGCGGAATGGTCCTTTTTGTATTAGGATTGATTGGTCTTTATATTGGTAAAATATTTGAAGGAGTCAAGCAAAGGCCTATTTATATTGTCGGAAGAACTACCAATTTAAATGATTAAATATCTAGCCTGGGACAGTGATTTTCTTTCGTTGAAAGTGGGGCAGCTGGTACACGGAAAAGGTGTGTTTAATTCCCTTGAAATCAACAGTTCATATGATTTGCTATATGTTTTTGCAGATCAAAAAATTCAATTTCCAGATCCGTTCATGAAGGATTATAGTGTTCAGCTGGTGGATGAAAAAGTAACCTATGGGAAGACATTGACTCTAGAACAAGTTACTTCTAGGCCAAACAGCAGTATTCAATCAGTTCCGATTGATTTTATTCCAGATGTGCATTTTGAGGAGTTGGCTATTCAGAGCGGCGTATATTCGAGGTTTTTTATAGATAAAAAATTCCCAAAAGATAAATTCAGAGAATTGTACAAGCAGTGGTTGCACCGCTCGATTGGTCGTGTTTTTGCTGATGAAGTATTGGTGTACCTTCACAAAGAGCAAATCGTTGGTTTTATTACCTATAAGTTCAAAAGTGATGCTTACGAAATTGGGTTAGTTGCTGTCGACCATCAATTCAGAGGGATGGGCATAGGTTCTCAACTATTGCAGGCCGTTGATTTTTTTACCAAGTCAGAAAATACGCCCATTGGAATTCGGGTAGTCACACAGGCTTCAAATACATCGGCTTGCCGTCTTTATGAAAAGGCGGGATTTCAATTAACTTTGCATCAATACATTTATCACTGCTGGAAAAATTAAACAAATGAATTTCACTCCTTTTAATAAACCATATTTATCAGGCAAGGAAACCTCCTATATACAAGAGTCTGTATTGTCAGGGAAAATCTCCGGTGATGGAATGTTTACTCACAAGTGTCATGAGTTTTTTAAAAGTCGATTTGGTTTTCAAAAATGCCTTTTGACAACTTCCTGTACAGATGCCTTAGAAATGGCAGCAATACTTATTGATATACAGCCGGGTGATGAAGTGATTATGCCCTCATATACCTTTGTTTCTACAGCTAATGCCTTTGTTCTAAGAGGCGCCAAAATTATTTTTTGTGATAGCCGCCCTGACCATCCAGGAATGGATGAAAAAAAGATTGAAGCACTAATTACTTCTCGGACAAAGGCCATCATTCCTGTGCATTATGCAGGTGTTGCTTGTGATATGTCTGTAATTATGGAATTGGCAAAGACATATGATTTGTTTGTAATTGAGGACGCTGCGCAGGCCATTGATAGTTACTACACCTTTCCGGATGGAAGTAGAAAGCCATTGGGGGGTATAGGCCATCTTTCTGCTTTTAGTTTTCATGAAACTAAGAATATTATTTCAGGAGAGGGGGGGATGTTGGTAATCAATGATGCTCGATTCAATGAACGTGCCGAAATAATACGGGAAAAGGGAACCAATCGAAGTAAGTTTTTCAGAGGAGAGGTCGATAAGTATGGATGGGTTGATCTTGGTAGCTCATTTTTGCCATCAGATATCATAGCAGCTTTTCTGTATGCCCAATTAGAAAGTATCGGTAATATTCAGGAAAGAAGGAAAAAGCTTTGGAATCAGTATTTTGCTAGACTAAGTGAAGTGAAAAATAACCGATTTACTTTGCCTGTGATTCCTTCATTTGCTGAAAATAATGCACATATGTTTTACCTCTTGTTCGAAACAGCAGAAGCCAGAACCCAAATGATTGCAAAATTAAAGGAACAAGGAATCCTGAGTGTTTTTCATTACCAAAGTTTGCATAAAAGCACTTATTATCAAGCACAACAGCCTGCAGTGTCCGGCTTACTCAATTCAGATCGCTACACAGAGGTATTGTTGAGGCTTCCTATGTTTTATGAACTTTCGGAACAAGAGGTAGATAGGATTTGTGATGTTTTGTTAAGTAATTGATGTTATTTGTACATAAGATCATTATCTCCAAATTACTTTTTATGGCTTAGATTTTTATCTTTGTAAAGTCATAAACTAAAAAATAGTGTACTACAAAGTATTTGGGTTAATATGTCAGTCAGCAATTGAGCTTCCTGCATTATTGGAGGTTCCTTATTCAGAAGCATTAGAAGTTGATTTTAGTGTCACATTGGTGAAGGATTTACCTGTTTTTAATCAATCCCCAGTAGTTATAAAACCATTTTCTCAATACAATTCCCAAGAGTTTAAATATTCTGTTCCTGAGGTTGCAGAATACTTGGTTCAAAATGGCAACAGTATTTTGATCAAGCCTTTATGTGAGGATTGGGAGAGTATTTTGTTGTTTTTTAATTCCAATGCCCTAGCAGCTTTACTCTATCAGCGAAATCTTATTCCTTTTCATGTGTCGGGAATATTAGATGCCGATGGTTGTGCATGGTTATTTGCAGCACATTCTCGAACAGGCAAGTCTACCACGGCACTAAAACTAAAGGAACTGGGTTATCGGATTTTCTGTGATGACACAGCTCTGATTGATATTCGTGAAAAAGGATGTTATGCCATTCCCTCTTATCCTTTAATTAGAGCATGGAAAAATACCTTAAACAACCAAGCCGCATATTCTCTGGATGATGCCTATCAAATCAGAGTTGATGTAGATAAGTACGGAATACCATTTCATGAAGAATATTTTACTGATCCGGTCCCTTTGGCTGGGATAGTTTTTTTGCAGATTGAAGGGGATTCTATTTCAATAGAACAGCTTTCCAAAGCTCAGGGCATGCAACACTTAGGTAATAATATTTATAGATCTCAATGGATTAATGGTATGAACAAGCAACTGGCGCAGTTCAAGCAATTAACTGGGATTTCGGCCAAAACTCAGTTTTGGATGGCAAAAAGACCTAAAGACAGAAATTCTTTTCATGAATTTGCACAAGAGATCGCTGACCAAATTCTCAAATCTGATGAGCTCTAAATTAATTTGGTTGGCTTCTTATCCTAAATCCGGGAATACTTGGTTTAGATCTTTTTTGACTGCTTATTTAAATGGAGAAGTCAATATCAACCAATTGGCTACTAATGGTATTTTTTCATCTAAAGTTGCAATCGAGGTTGTCTTGGATCTTTGTACAGATGACTTAACTACCGAAGAAGTAATTCAATTTAGAAAGCTTGCCTGGTCCCATAAAATACTTCATAGTAAAGAATCTTCATTATTTGTAAAGATTCATGATGCTTATACATTTAATCCTTGGGATGGTAAAGCAATTATCCCAACTTTTCCAGATAATCAAGCGGTCTACTTGGTGAGAAATCCATTGGACGTGGTGCTTTCCTTTGCAAATCATAATGATCAATCAATCCAACAAACAATTGATCATTTTATTTGCAATTCAAACGGAGCTTTTTTAAAGAAAAATAAATCGTTTCATCAGCTATATCAATTAATGGGTACTTGGAGTATGCATGTGGAGTCATGGCTTCGTCAAACACAAATCCCTGTCCATATAATCCGTTATGAGGACATGAAAGAAGATCCATTAGCAGTTTTTAAAGAAGCATTGAAAGTTATGGGATTAGATGCGGAAGAAGAAAAAGTTAAAAAAGCGATTGATTTGAGCTCATTTCAACGATTAAAAGAACAAGAAAAACGTGAGGGATTTTTAGAAAAAACTAAAAAATCGGTAGTTTTTTTTAATAAGGGAGAAACTGGAAGGTGGAAAAATGAATTAAATTTCGAACAAATTCAGCAAATTCTTCAAGCCAATGAACCAATGATGAAAAAATTTGGGTATTGGCAGGATGCCATTGATTTTCTAAATAAGTAAACACTACAAACAATAAACTAGCAATTATGAAAAATATTTCCTATACAGTTAACAATGAACGTATTTTATTTACGCAGTTGGATGAAGAAGGAATCATTTATGATGTAGAAAGTAATGAGTATTTAAATTTAAACCCTACCTTTTGTAGTATTTTTCTCCTTATACAAGAAGGGTTACCTTTGTTAGCGATCAAAGCTAAATTATTAGAAGAATATGATGTTGATGAACAGGTTTGTATAGATCAACTGCTAGCTTCGGTGAAAATATTAGAAGAAAAAGGGTTTATCAAAGAAAATGAGGTAGATGAAGCTTAAAAGCTTTTTCGGGGTAAGTTACAGAAGGAAATACCTATTTGCATGGGTAGTATGGTTGTCTATCCAAAAAAAAATTTATGAATGGATGAAAAGCCCAAAAGCTTCTTCAGAATTTTTGTGTCGTCATACACCGAAAAAAGCTATTATTCAGTCAAATGGTATTGATGTGGGCTTAGTCAAGGACATTGCTTTTGCGATACACCTAGGATCAAAATATATTCCTTGGGAAAATGTTTGCAGGCATCAAGCATGGCAAGCTATAAAAATCTTAAATAGCTATCATATTCCTCATGTTTATCATGTAGGCGTTAAAAAGTTCCCTCAGATAGAAGGTCATTCTTGGGTCAAAGTGGGTGACCGATTCGTGTCGGGGGCATGCAAAGAATCTGAGTATCAATTGCTATTTGTCCACTGACCATGTGGGCATGTTGTAAAATTCCAGATCTAGAGAGTGAAGTAGAATACTTTGAGTTCTTTTTTGTGTAAAACAATAGGGCTTTTAAACATATTATTCAATTAAATCGATTGTTAACATTATATTAAACCAAATACACATGAAAAAAAAATGGTCAAAACCTTTTATGAAATCTTTCCAAATAAATGGAGGAACAGAACTTCCAGGTCCTTCGGAAATAGCTAATTATTATCCAGTAGTGGGTTCTTAACAAGTTAATTATTTGTTGCCTAATCATAGAAAGTTCCTACCTAGGAACTTTTTTAGTTTCTATCATACGATACGTTCTCTCGGGTAGTCCTACACATCAAGCGTTGTTCTTTAATTTTACTATACATGAAATTTCAGTATCATCTTTTTTTACTGAAAAGTATTACACTTTTTATTAGTAATTGATCATGTTTCATTGATAGTTCTTTCAAGTTTATTCTTTTAAAGAAATAAATGTTTTCATTTATAAAAAAAAACATTTAATTACATAGTGTAGAAGTTGTAGATAAATTTTGTTATAATTATATCTTGTAAGAAAATTGGTTTGAAATATAAATTAAAATAATGAACCTTCCTTTCTGGAAAACTATTTGTTTTCATTAATAATTCCTCATATCGCTCGAGGTCTTTGATTTCTAATTTACGTTTATGTAAACCTGCTTATATTGAATAAGGTTACTTCTGATAGAAAGTTTCTGTTAAATTTAATTTCAGTCATTTTCCATGGATCAAACATAAATTTTGATAAGTTTAGCGTATAAAAGTTTGAGGAGTGTGAACATTAAAAAATCTATTTATATTTACTATTTAAATATTTTACATCTATTACTAATTAAAATTAAATCGTTATGAAAAAATCTTGGTCCAATCCAGAAATGGTTATAATTCAAATAAATACTGGTACTGATCCTGGTCTTGAATACATGGGAGGTAAAGATCCAGTATCTTAAGATTATCAATTGATCTTTCGGTGATTAAAACTTCTGGTTGCTTATATTTTGAATTACTTACGTGAAAAAAAACTCCCTTAATTTCTAGGGTAGACTTGTCCCCTAAGAATCTACCCTTCAACCTACCCTCGGATTAATCTTGATATTAAGTTGATCCAAATTTGTAGTCGACCCAAGTTACTTTTTATGGAAACTGCCAAGGATGGATCGATTTCATCTGATTCTTATTTTGTGTTCTCATTATCTTAATAGTGAAATCTTGTAAGACTTCCCTTACAGTTTTTATTTTTTTATAGGGTTTATTTTAAGGAAAAGAACTAGCTACATTTTATTTACCCAATTGGTTATTTCATTTTAAAATTTATTCATTTTCAAGCAAAAAATCTTATACTTGTTGAAAATTAACTCATATGAAAAAGCAATGGATAAAACCTGAAATTATTTTAATCGAAATTGCTGGTGGATTTGATGCTTCTGGAAAAGAAGGAGGTATTTATTATTCCCCTATCTCAAGTTCTTGACTTAGATTTTTTATATAAGAATATTAAATATAGTTTTTTATTTTCCTGTTGTAGCAATAAAATTACTTATGGGTTACACTTAAGCCTACAAATTCTAGTTCATGTTTCAGGTGAAAGTTGTAAATTTTTAAATGAAAAACCATTTTAATTAATTATGCATCATTAATTTTTTTTAAATTCATTTTTTCAGAGAAATAATTTGTTTTAAGTATCAAAAGATTTGGTCTTCTTAAATCACGGAGGTTAGTTTTGAATTTTGTTACGTTTATATTCCCCTTAAAGATTTTGACTGAAATCAAAAAAATAAAGATACTTTCTAGAGTGCCGGTTGCTTTAAACGAACTTTCTGCGGCAATTCCTGAATCCACAGCTTCTTATCTTATTTTAACCCAGAAATGCCTATATTTCAAATTAAAGCTGGTATAGCATCTAGTAATGAGTCTACAATTACTCTTGGTCTACCAGATTCCTAAGATTATCAAGTGATCTCTCAACAGTAATTGTATCTTGTGTATGATAGTTTTTTGATTTACTTACGTGAAAAAAACTCTCTTATTTTCCAAGGTAGATTTGTCCAATATGAATCTACCCTTCAACCTACCCTCGGATTAATCTTGATATTATGTTGATCCAAATTCGTGGTCGGCCCAAGTTACTTTTTAAGGAAACTGCCTGGGATGGATCGATTTCTTCTGATTCTTATTATGTGTTCTCATTATCTTAGTACTTAAATTTTGTAAGACTTCCCATACAGTTTTTACTTTTTTATAGCATAAACCTATTTAGAAAAATATTCAGAAACCCTTCATTTACCTAGGTGATCATTTAATTATCTTTAGAAATTGTTTTTAATAAAAATGCCATATTTTCGAAATAAATAAATTATTTCTTATGAAAAAGCAATGGACAAATCCTGAAATAACTATTGTACAGATTAATAGCGGACCAACTGTGCATACCCGTGAATTCTATACATATGCTGGTCCTCCCACTGGTTCCTAATTTGAAGTTTCCTATCTCACTAATAGTGAATTATTTTAATTTTATGTTTAGGGCGAGTGGATATAGTGTTACAAATATGTGTATTATATTAACATCCTTGCATCACAATTTAAAAGTCCAAAGAGGTTCAAAATACGCATCTTTTTCATGATGCAATTTCACGAAGTGTTTGCCCACATGGAAATATGGGGTTTATGAGATGCATACTTTGAAAGTTCATTCTTCTGCATCAGTACTTGGTTGTGATTCTTGTATCTTTGATACTATACCAATTTCATCCTGGTATCAGTTGATCTCACAGTGCTTCAAACTTGTGTATTAGTATGTTGGATTACTGACACACAAGAAAACTCCCTTAATTTCTAAGGTAGATTTGTCCCCTAAGAATCTACCCTTCAACCTACCCTCGGATTAATCTTGAAATTAAGTTGATCCAAATTTGCAGTGTATCCAAGTTACTTTTTAAGGAAACTGCAAGGGATGGATCGATTTCATCTGATTCTTATTATGTGTTCTCATTATCTTAGTAGTGGAATCTTGTAAGTCTTTCCATACAGTTTTTACTTTTTTATAGCATAAACCTATTTAGAGAAATATTCAGAAACCCTTCATTTACCTAGGTGTTCATTTAATTATATTAGGAAATTGTTTTTAATAAAAATGCCATACCTACAAAATAAATAAATTATTTCTTATGAAAAAGCAATGGTCAAATCCAAAAAATACTTCTATCCAGATAAACGGTGGACCCGATGTTAATAGAGCTGAAGATGTATCTTATTATGTACCTGTTGGCGGCTTCTAAAGAAAAGCTTTAATTCACTTCATCAGTGCGTCTTGCGCAAGTAATTTTAAAAGTGCTATTTTGGCAAGGGCCTTGTCTACTGAAAATCAGCTTACTCGTTTATTAAAACATAAATATAAAACCCCGAATTTGGCTTTCGCTAGCTTTTATGGGGTTTTCTTATTTATTGATACTCCCCATATTTATGACTCTAAATAACAAGCTTTATTTTTTAATGGGAGTGAATTCATATTTTTTAACTAAATTTTTTACTTATTATTTACGAAATATGCTTTTTATTTCTATTTTTGATATAAATATAATAGTTATGAAAAAACAATGGACAATGCCTAAGATGCTTTCATTTGAAATCAATGGAGGTACTATTGCAGGAAAGTATGAAGATTACCTTAATGGTTCCATCCCTGTTGGCGGAGCTTCTTAAGTGTAGACAATACAATAGTTAAATCTTCTCGTTTTCATCTGTCTTCAATATCAGTTGCTGAACTTGTTGGCTCAATCCGTAGAATATTTTCCTGTTACGAAAGTATTGTTTTCCATAGGTGATAACTATTTCTTCCCCAGCTAGGATGGGTCTTCGAGCATAAATCCTTCCTATATTGTGCAAGAAATCAAATTTTTTAGCAGCATTTGGTTCGTCTTGGTGGTTGTAAATACCTAGATAACCTAAACCAAGTAGGACCTTGCTGCCGTATTCATGTACTTCTTCAGGATTGCTTTTTATGAAAATATAATCTTTAATCACCGGATCAGAAATCAGTCTATTCCTAAGGCCAAGTTCTAACAGCAAACTTTCCTCAATAAGCTCATCTTGATCGATATCTGTGACTGCAAATATGCCGTAACCATGTATTGGAGACAGTCTAACTTGGATTTTTGCAGAGGGTCCCATCAGCCTTTCAGGCCTTTTTTTTGGTTCAAGCTCTGTAGTCGTAGGTTGGATAGAAACGTTCTCTCCAAATCGAACTGTCTGATTCACTAACGCTGGAAATTCATTTTGCAAGTCTTGCAATTTTTGTAGTAGGTGATCTGGAAATGCCATCTTTTTTCTTTAAAAGTAATGGATTTTCCTAAAACTAATGGGTTTAAACCATCATTTTTCAGTCTAAATTTTTTTTAATGGATATCTCCTTTTTCATTAATAACCACTTACGCTGCATACACGAAGCTTGTTTTAAGTCCGCTAAGGTCAGATAACTGGACAATTACTCCCTTATCAACAGTTAAAATATTCACTGATGGTATCATTGCAGATAATCTGATTTGTTATTTCATTTACTTCATTGGTATAGTTTATTTATAATTGTTCATAAAAATGTTTTAGGTTTCGCATTTCACATACAATCAAATGGAAGTTCGCTAAGAAAGCAATATCTTTGAACATAAAAAAAAGTATTCTCATGCGTAATTTTAAAGGCATTATCACACTGGATTCATTCAATTATGAATTGGTTAGGATGCCATCAGCAACATTTCAAACGGAACATTTTTCACTTTGGACGTCGGATCTATCATTGGTTAAAACTCCAGATGATCGTTGGATAGCTACCGGTTTTTGTAGGATAGACAACCGCTCTTCATTACATAGGATCCTTACTATCGACGATGGAGTGAGTGATTTACAAGTTATGATATTGGGTTTTGGAAAAATAGGTGTTGATTTTTTAACGCATGTTATAGGAGATTTTTCATGTGTGATTTACAATACTGTAGACAAGGATTGCTATTTAATAAAAGATCATATTGGAATCAAACCATTATTTTATTTCAATGATCATAAAAATCTTTACTTTGCATCTGATATCCCTTCATTGATGGGATTGTTGCCAACTAAGCCATCGCTACAAGAGATTTTTTTGGCTCGAGAGTTGAAAAAAATCAATAATCCCCTTGAAAAGACTTCTTTTGAAGGAATCAAAAGGCTAAAACCAGCACATTTTTTAGAAATTAGTCATGATGGAAAACTCTTTGAAAAAAAGTACTGGGATTTGCAAAGTATTGATTTAAGCTTTTGCAAGACGGAGGAAGATTATCTTACGTATCTGCGTGAACTTTTTTCTGAAGCGATTGCCTGTAGAATTAAAGGAAAGCAGTCGGTAGGTTCTCAACTCAGTGGAGGAATGGATTCATCAGCAATAACTGTATTGCTATCCCGATTGATGTCACGTGATGACTTGCATACTTTTTCTTTTGTTTTGAATGAGGAGACAAAAAAATATGGGGAGAAATTGGTAGATGAACAGCGGACTCAAGAAGCGATTTTGGATTATGCCAACTTGAATCGAGCCAATCATCATTTAATTGAATCGTTTCATTATCAAAATGTTTGGGAAGAACTGGGCCGAACCCTTGCTGTCGAAGGTGAAATCACTTCTCAAACTAGTATATGGCAGGATACTTTGTTTATGAATGCCGCTAAGGAAGGTGTGGAGGTAATGTTCAGTGGATTCCCAGGGGATGAGGGTGTTTCCTTTTCGGGGGGTAAATATTATTATGAATATCTCGCGAAAATAGATGTCAAAGGTCTCATTCAACATTTTTTGGATTTTAGGATGAACGCCATCAAAGGAATTTTAAACTATTTTAAGTTGAAAAAAGAAGGCTCTTTTTTTTCTGATTTCTCCGCTTTGCAGGAAATGCGCTCTGTTCTTAGGAGCACCTATCCCTTAAAGGAATCGAAAGAAGATGAAGCTTTTCCTTTTTTTTCGAGCTTTAGAGAATTTCAACGCTTTAAAATGACCCAAACCCACATTTGCTTGCGATGCGAATCAGAAGGACTATTTGCTAATACGTATGGAATCGATATGGTTTATCCTTTGGCGGATATACGACTTTTGGAAGCGGTTTACAGTTTGCCTGTCCATATGTTTAAACCCAAACCTTACAATAGGGCGGTTTTTAGAAATATATGTAAAGGTATATTGCCAGATGTAGTCCGTTTGCAGCCTAAATTTAGCGGCGCAAAAACTCTAGCTTTTGCTGATTATTGGATCAGCGATAAGTACGAGCAACTCAAGCTGTATACGTTGAAAAATTCTATGAATTTATTGGAAGAGGTTCAAAAGTTGGAAGAGCTTCCTGCTGAATCGGAACTCATGAAAAAAAAGAGAATTGTTTTTGCTAAATCAATGGACTATTTTATTGAACAGTATTTGAGTGAAAAAAACGTACATGAAGCTGCTGGGGATTAATCTATATGTAAGAGCTCTCCAGATCATTTGGTCAGTATCAAAGGTTGATTTCATGTTAATCGTGCTTCAACAGCTTTTGTTGGCCACTTTTCCTGTTGGGATTTTAATCTTGACTAAAGGTTTTTTTGATGCTGTATTGACATCTTCTCAGAACTCCATAGATGATATGTTGATCTGGTTGCTTGGTTTGGGTGGATTACAAGTCATGCAAGCAATCATTTCTCAATGGCATTCCTATCAATCGGGTATTTTTCAACAAAAGGTTTCGGATAAAGTTGCCTCAGACATTATTCAAAAATCCATTGAAATTCCATTTGCATACTTTGAAGATGCCCGTTACCATGATAGCCTTCATCTAGCTCAAAAGCAATCAGTCTACAAAATTCCTCAATTGTTTACGCAACTTCAACAAACGTTTACCCAGTTATTATCTTTAATCTTTTTATTAGGCTATTTTTTCAGTTTGCTTCAAATGTATGCTTGGTTGGTAGTCTTGATCGCTTTACCGCTTGCGGTTATCAAATGGTATAATGGGTTTGCTTTATATAAGCTTGAAAAAAAACTAGTACCCCAAGAAAGGGAGTCAACCTATTATCATCATATTTTGACTACTGAAAGTTTCGCCCACGAGGTTCGTACCTTAGATTTTGGAAAAGGACTTCTTCAAAAATTTATCGCGCTGAAAAAATTAATACTGGATCAAAAAAGCGGCTTGCAGCGGAACTTATTAAGCTATGCTGTAATCGCTGAATTGGCGGAAATCGGGGTGTTACTTTATATTTTATTCAAAATAGCCTCCAATGCATTGGATGGCTTACTTGAAATCAGTTTATTGATCGTGTATTTGCAGGGAATCCAACGCATGCAACAAAATTTGAAAGGGTTTTTAAATTCTTTTGTTCAGTTACTTCAAATGCGATTATTTTTGAAAGACCTTTTTCGTTTTTTAGGTATTCACTCGGGTTCACCTGTATTTCAAGGTAAGGAGTTATTTCCTCAGACACCTATTAAACTTTCCTTAGCTGGGGTTGACTTTATCTATCCTGAGCAAAAAAAACAAGTCTTGAGCAACATTTCAATGGAACTTCAGTCTGGTCAAGTAATTGGAATTGTGGGTGAAAATGGTTCAGGAAAATCAACGTTAGTTAAATTGTTGGCAGGGCTATACTCTGACAAGGAAAATAGGATACGATTAAATGGAAAACCTTTGGAATCGTATGAGGAAAAAAGTTATCGAAAGCATACGCTTTTTTTGTTTCAGGATTTCCAACGTTACTATTTCTCAATCGCTGATTCTATTCGTTTAGGCCTAGAGGGGGGGGAAGGAGATGATTCTAAGATTACTTCAGCCGTGCAGCAGGCTAATGCCATGGACTTTGTTTCTAAATTCCCAAAAGGGATACATGCAAAACTGGGAAGAATTTTTGGCAATGGGAATGCCTTGAGTGGTGGACAGTGGCAGAAATTGACGATTGCGAGGGCATTTTATAGAGATGCACAAATCATTGTCTTGGATGAGCCTACATCTGCCTTAGACGCTATGTCAGAAAGCGAGATTTTCAAAAATTTAATGCAGAATAGATCGGATAAGCTGATTATTCTGATTACACACCGCTTGTATAACTTAAAGCATGCAGATCGAATTTTTGTTTTTGAGGGGGGGGCAGTTGTGCAAGAAGGTAATTTTGATCACTTGATTCAAGAGGAAGGGGTATTTAAAAATCTTTATTTGAATCAAAATTTTGATTAAATTAGAATTCTTACTTGCGATTATTTATGCCAGCCACTGTGCCTACTTTTGATAGTTTATCTATTTCTCCAGAACTCCGAATATTAATTCAGGAGATTGGTATGGCTACTAAGGTGCTCACTAAGGCTGATTTTACATATTTTTCTGATATTAATCTTGATAGATTAAAAGCACTCGCTTCAATCCATAGGATAAGGCCACTTTTAAAGGCTATGCTTCAGAGAGAGGGAATTTCCCAGCTCTCTCCTCAATCTAGTCAACCAACGATCAAGAATATTTTCCGGATTAGGAAAAATTTAACCAGTATTCTTTGCTTTAAGGAAATTGCTTTAAAGTTAGAAGAACAGCAAATCCCTGTTATGCTCTTGAAAGGAAACCTTTATATTGATTTATTATACCAAAATAATCAACTTAGAGAAAGTGGTGATTTAGATATTTTAGTTCCAAAAGAGTATGTGCTGGAAGCAGTAAAAATTTTACATGAATTAAATTTCAAGATTTACTTTATCCCTGTGCATAAAGAAATCAATGAAGGGCAATATGATTTTTCTCTGGAATTTGAACGATTGAAAAAGAAATTGAATTCCCCATACTTTTGTGAAATCACCCTGATGCGAGGGAGTGAATTGGTTGATTTGCATTGGGGATTTAACCAAGCCTTGTATGCCTTTGATTATAATCCGGCAGGTGTGTTTGAACGAAGTATTGAATACAACTTTCATGGATTAGTTACTAGGATACCCTGCCCTGAGGATTTGCTTCTGAGCATGGTGTTACATCATGGAGGAAAAGAGCAGTGGGTAAGTTTACGGCATATTCAGGATTTTTTGAATATAATTCTAAAGTATCAGCAGGAATTTGATTGGGACAAACTTTTAAAAATGGCTATGAAAAGTAATCTTTTGGAACCTTTATTATCAGGATGTAAAATTTTAGATGATTTGTTTGGGATAAAAATCCCGGAAGTTTTATCTATTTCTAATGAAAATCAACAATTTACTGTAGGATTGGTAGCACTTTGGGATATTGATGATCAAAATAATTATCAAGTGATGAAAAAAAATATTTTTGGGGG
The DNA here is from genome assembly GCF_014652135.1 of Mongoliitalea lutea. Taxonomy (GTDB): domain Bacteria; phylum Bacteroidota; class Bacteroidia; order Cytophagales; family Cyclobacteriaceae; genus Mongoliitalea; species Mongoliitalea lutea. Next base: position 129,571 of record NZ_BMYF01000009.1, on the reverse strand, counting down.
ATTTAAAGGAAAGAAATCAATACTGCAAAAAATCAAGTTTTTTCATTTCAATTATGTTAATTATCAAATGAGTATTTATCCTGCTCCTTTGGAGGTGAAAAAATTTTCCAATTATTTAATTTCAGGCTTAAGGAATAATATTTCATGAAGAAGCCCATCTTGATTTGGTTTACTGGATTATCAGGTAGTGGAAAATCCACTTTGGCAGCAGCTTTACAAATGGAATTACAGCAATCATCAATGGTATATCTGCTTGATGGGGATGCTTTGAGGAAGGGATTGAACAAAGATTTAGGCTTTTCAGACAAGGACAGGCATGAAAACATTCGGAGGACTGCCGAGCTGGCAAAAATTCTTTTAGATACAGGAATGACTGTATTAGCTGCCTTTATAACTCCCTTTGAATCTGATAGAGTTTTGATTCGGTCTACAGTTGGAGAAGAAAGATTTGTAGAGGTGTTTGTGGATGCTCCTTTGTCTATTTGTGAAAAAAGGGATGTGAAAGGGCTCTATGCACTTGCAAGAGCAGGGAAAATTAATCAGTTTACAGGCATAAGCTCCCCCTATGAAACGCCATCATCCCCACATATCCATCTCAAGACAGCAGAAAATTCTGTAAATGAGTGCATCCAAAAGATTCTTGCTTATTTGGAACCATAGTGCGAATTAAACAACATTTGAATTATAAGGGTGCCTTTTGTTAAAGACTTCAAAATAAGATTTTTGTAGGCTTTTGACTTAGTGTTTGTTTTTTATTTATATATTTGAATCGTAAACGAATTTTTATGAAAATTTTTCAAATTATAGCAACTGCTTTTGTTATTGGATTCCTAACGTTTCCCATACTAATTAAAGTTTTAAGGAAAATGCATATAATGGATGCTCCGGGAGGGAGAAAAATCCATAGTGGCTTTATCCCATCTATGGGAGGGATAGGTTTCATTCTTGCGACTTTTATATCCGTTGCGATTTGGTTTAGTTATGAGAATTTATTGGAAACCCGGTTTTTTCTAGCAGCATTTGGTTTGATTTTTTTTGTAGGCTTACGAGATGATTTGGTTAACCTTACAGCATGGCAGAAATTAGGAGCTCAGGTTGTCGCAGCGTATATGGTCGTAGTTATGACAGATATCCGCCTGACAGGTTTATATGGGTTCATGGGGATTTATGATATTCCTTTATGGTCAAGCTATTTATTATCTATTTTCACAATTTTATCATTAACCAATGCTTTCAATCTAATTGATGGGTTAGATGGCCTTGCAGGAAGTTTGAGTTTAATTCCTTTAGTGTTTTTGGGTTGGTGGTTTGCAAGTATGGATATGATGTCTTATTCTCTTTTTAGCTTTGCTTTAGTTGGTGGTATTTGTTCATTTTTACTATTTAACTGGCATCCCGCGAAAATATTTATGGGTGATACAGGCTCTCTTAGTATAGGCTTTGCACTAGCTGTCCTAACAGTTTACTTTATTGATACCAATGCTAATTCCCTTGGGGTGATGGGAGTAAAGTTTGCTGCACCAATAGCAACAGGAATAGCAATATTGATTGTTCCTATATATGATACAAGCCGTGTGTTTATTCGAAGAATGATGCAAGGTAAATCACCTATGTCTCCAGATAAGTCCCATGTTCATCATTTTTTAATGAGAATGGGCTTTCGCCACGATCAAGTCACATTGATCCTAATTTCTCTAAAAATATTTTTTATTGGAATTATATTTTTAGGCTCTAACTTTAGTGATTATGTTATGTTGCCAGTAGTGATTCTTACAGCGGTAATATTTGGCTTGAAACTGGATGCAATCACCTTAAAACAAGTCAAAAAAAATAATTCTAAAGCTCCTCCTATTCTTGCCAAAAGAAAAAACAAGACGAAGAGTACTACTTCAAAAACGAAAGTTTCAGCAGAGATATTGGAAGATGCGAAAATTTCAAATAACTAGCAGTTTTGAAGGAATTATCAAATAATTATAATTCGATAACTATTCAAATTACAAAAGAAAAGAATAAAATTGACCTACTTTTACCAAAATTGATGTAATAATGAGTAAATTTCTTCACTTTTATTCCTGTTCAGAGAAAAAAAAGTATATTTGTGTAAATAAATTACCCACATCGCATTTGGATAATACTTTACAATGGATTTTTTAAAGAAACTTAAAATTTTACCAAGGTGGATCATTGCTTCCTTGGATGCCCTTATTCTGTATCAATCAGCCTTTTTTGGATATTTAGTAAGGTTCAATTTTGAACTTGATGTAATCAAGGAACATGATTCGTTTGCAGGAAGCTTGGCATTTATGCTAGGTGGTGTGTTAGTCATGCTTTTTACCAGGAGTTATGAAGGTATTGTACGACATACAGGATTTAAAGATGGAACTATTATTTTTAAAACGATTGTTTTAGTCTTCTTATTGTTCTTTAGTCTCAATTTTCTAACGTTTAATGTTCTTAGCGATAGATATGTGTTGCCTACTTCGATTCTTATAATTGCTTCTTTATCATCTTTATTTCTGTTAATTTTCTACAGACTTTTAGTTAAAGAGTTATTTGTGTATCTAAAAAGCTCAGTTGCTCCCTTAGAAGTAAAAAAGGGGGTTGTTTTTGGAGCAGGGGAGGCTGGAATTATTGCTCAAGATGTAATAAAAAGAGATAGTAAAACTCATTTCGAAACGGTTGCATTTTTAGACGATGATCCGAAGAAAGAAGGAAAAATCATTGATGGTAAGAAGATATACAGAGGAATTAATATGTTGTCCAAACTTATTGAAAGTCATGGAGTAACAGAATTAATTATCGCTGTAAGGGATATTTCAATGCAAAGGAAGCGGGAGATCATTGACGAATGTCTACGGTTGAATATCCATGTTAGAATAGTACCTCCAATAAATCAATGGATAAACGGAGGTTTACAAGCAGGTGCAATACGTGAAGTCAAAATTGAGGATTTGTTAAGTAGAGAGCAAATCTCCTTGGATAATCCTAAAATAGAAGAGGATATTGTTGGGAAGGTTGTATTGGTAACTGGTGCCGCAGGATCAATTGGCTCGGAGTTGTGTAGACAAATTATTCATTATAAGCCTAAGTTGCTTATTCTTTTGGATCAGGCAGAATCTCCTTTGTATGATATTGAGCAAGAGTTGAAAGAAGCAGATGTTATTTGTGCTAAAAAAACAATTCTCGCGGATATTAGAAATAGGAAAAAGTTGAAGGCTGTTTTCAGAACCTATAGACCTGAGATTGTTTTTCATGCTGCGGCCTACAAACATGTGCCGATGATGGAAAATTATCCTGAGGAGTCGATAAAGACAAACATTTTAGGGACCAAAATTCTTGCAGATATGGCTGTTCTGCATAACGTTGAGAAATTTGTTTTTGTAAGTACAGATAAGGCTGTGAACCCTACTAATGTCATGGGAGCTACTAAAAGAGCGGCCGAAATGTATGTACAAGCCCTTAATTCCTTTTTAGAAAACAATCATAGACGATTCCATACCCGATTTATAACTACTCGTTTTGGTAATGTACTCGGGTCAAATGGTTCTGTGATTCCGCTTTTCAAGAAACAAATTCAAAAAGGTGGCCCAATAACTGTGACTCATCCAGAAATCACACGATACTTTATGACTATTCCAGAAGCATGCCAATTGGTGTTGGAAGCTGGAGTCATGGGTAACGGTGGAGAAATTTTTGTATTCGATATGGGACACCCCGTGAAAATCGTCGATTTGGCCAAAAAAATGATTCAGCTTTCAGGTAAAAAAGTAGATGAGGATATTAAAATTGTGTTTTCAGGGCTCAGAGAAGGAGAGAAACTTTTTGAAGAACTCTTGAATGACTCAGAAATTGTTAAAATTACCCATCACCCCAAAATTAAAATTGCTCAAGTTTCGCCTAGTGAATACTATAAAATTGAACGGCAATTTGAATTGTTTAATGAATTAATTGAAAAGGGGATTGAGAATGATTTGGTTTCCCATTTGAAATCAATAGTACCAGAATTTATAAGTAATGCTTCAAGGTTTGAAGTGTTGGATAGACTGAATTAATTAATCATTAAACTGCGTCATAGTCATCGATATTCCTACTGTGCAGAAGCTTAGGCACATCTCGATTGCTTTGTCCATGGCAGTGGGTAATTCATCAATTTCCTGTTGAGTCCATCTTCCCAAAACATAATCTACTTGTCTTCCTTTGGGGAAATCATCTCCTATGCCGAAGCGTAAACGCGGATAATCCTGTCCGCCACAAAGTGCTTCAATATTTTTCAGTCCATTATGACCTGCTGCTGAACCTTTGGCCCGCATGCGCAATTTCCCAAAAGGAATAGCTACATCATCCACAATCACCAAGATGTTTTCTTTAGGGATATTCAATTCCTTCATCCAATAATTAACAGCTTTTCCGCTAAGGTTCATATAAGTGGTAGGCTTGATCATGTGTATGCTTCTGCCTTTATACTTAAATTCAGTGGTAAAAGCTAAACGATTACTTTTCCAGCTTACGTCCTGTTTATCAGCCAAACGGTCAACTGTCAGGAAACCTACATTATGACGAGTCAATTCGTACTCAGGGCCAATATTTCCTAAACCGATGATGAGATATTTCATTTTTTAGACTTTTAGAAACGAGAAATGAGAAGCGAGAGACGAGAGGTGAGAAGCGAGAGACGAGAAGCGAGAGGTGAGAGACGAGACAAGAATCAAGAACCAAGACTCGTTTATCTCGTCCTGAAATTGCTTGATACTTTTTTAAGAATAATTCTCTTATCTACACGCCGCTAATATATCGCCGAACATGCCTACCACAGGTAGAGGCATACTTCAAATTATTTCGCGCTAGCATATTTCATTAAACTTCCATTCTTAATTCCTAATTTCAACTGTTCACTAAAAAACCCTACCCTTGTTGCCAAAGATAGGGTTTTGTTATAAGTTGTTCAGAATAATTATTCTGCTTTCTTACCTCTCAACGCTCTTGGGATACCGATGGTAACGATAGAAACATTAGGAGAAGTCAAGATTTCGAATCCTTCAGCAGACAATTCACCTACTTTGAAAGATTTTCCAAGATCTAGTTTGGAGATGTCCACATCAATTTTGTCAGGAAGATTGGAAGCAAGACCTTTAACAGCAAGTCTTCTAGTTTTTACTTCTAATTTACCCCCCTTTTTGGATACCAGGAGAGGTTCCAATGATATTAACAGGGATTTCAAATTTAATAGCTCTATCTTCACTGAAAGCCAAGAAATCTGCATGCAATAAGGTTTCACTTACTGGGTGAAACTGTGCATCTTTCAATACAGCTTTCATTTTAGTGCCTTCAATGTTCAAGTCAACCATGTGCACATCTGGTGTGTAAACAAGGTCTCTGAAAAGAATGGCAGGCGTGTAGAAGTGGATCTGACCTTCAATTGCCGGTCCGTAAACCACGCATGGTACATTGCCTTCTTCGCGGATCTCTTTCAAAGATGCGCTGTCGAGATTTGCTCTTTTAAACCCTATAATCTCTAATGATTTCATAATATGAATGTTATATTGTGTTTGTTGATTTGAATAGTACATCTATCCAAATCAGTTTGCAAAAGTACGCGTAAATTTTGAAAATAAAAATAATGATAGGATAGTTGTTGAAGGAATATAGACTTAATGTCCTTAAGTTAATCGATTGTTGTTAGTATGCTGCGCGCTGTTCACAGATCTAGGAGATTGAACACATTAAAACAGATTACTTATTTTAGATTTTAAAGGGTAGATTTTAGATTTATCAGGAATAAAAAAAGTCCTTTAGCACAGATTTATTATTCTAGATTTTAAACTTAGAAACAAGAAACAAAAAAACAAAAATCCCGACAACTTCCGTCACTCATTTTTTATTCAGCGCAAAAAGCACTTGATTTGCTTAGACCGTTTTTAATCGCATGGATCAAGCTCCTTTTATCATTTACAAATCCTCCGCAGGTTCGGGTAAGACCTATACACTTACGTTAGAATACCTGAAAATTGCCTTGGCTTACCCCGGTGCCTTCAAGTCCATTTTGGCTGTGACCTTTACCAATAAAGCCACCCAAGAAATGAAGTCCCGAATTTTGGAATATCTAGAGCGACTCTCGCAAGAGGTAAAGGCAGAGGAGTTTTTGGATAAGGAATTGATGAAGCACCTGAAGCTGGATGCTGTGGCTTTGCAAAAGCGAGCGCATGAAACCTTATTGGATATTTTGCATGCCTATGGATATTTTTCAGTAAGTACCATCGATGCATTTTTCCAGCGGGTGATCCGATCCTTTGCCAAGGAAATGGACTTGCAGGCAAAGTTCGATTTGGAGTTGGATCAAGAAGCGGTCTTGGAGCGCCTTGTCGATCGCTTGATGGAAAAAGTGTCTTCGGATCAAGCTTTGAAAAAGTGGTTGGTGGAATATACTACTGAACAAATTCAAAATGGAGGCAATTGGGATATCCGGGGGGGGATTCAATCTTTGGGGAAAGAAATTTTTACCGAGGGTTTCAAAGCGCATCGGCAAACCTTTCAGCAAGCCATGGATCAGGAAGACTTTATAAAACAGTTAAAAGCTGAGCTGATGCAACAGCGGGCATTGCTGATCAAAAAAGCTTTGGATGGAAAGCAAAAAGCAAATGATATCCGCGTTCAGTACGGATTGGAATGGGAGGAATTTAGTGGAGGAAACAGTGGGCAGAATTTTGTCCGAAAATTAGATTATCTGGGTGATAAGAAAAATCCTTTTCCCACTTTTACTGATAAACAAATTGACAAAGTGCATAGCATAGACGGTTGGTATACCAAGACGAGTAAGAGAAAGGATGCTATTGAAGCCGCTGCCAATGCTGGGTTACGGGAATTGATAATGGATTGTTGTTCGATTAAGATTCAATGGGATACTTATGCCACTTTGTTGAAGCAATTAAATGTATTTGGGATTTTCAGGGATTTGATATTGGAACTGAGATATCTGAAAGATGAGGAAAGTATACTGTTGATCTCAGATGTCAATGACTTCCTCAAAGAAATCACCAAAGACAACGAGGCTCCGTTTGTTTACGAGAAAATCGGAAACCAATACCGGCATTTTCTTATCGATGAATTTCAGGATACCTCCGACTTTCAGTGGGCAAGTTTCCGGCCTTTGTTGGAAAATTCCCTAGCATCGGGCCATACCAATCTCTTGGTAGGAGATGTTAAGCAATCCATTTACCGATGGAGGGGAGGGAAATTGGAGTTGTTGCTAGAGGAAGTGGAGCAACAGATTTCTCAGCAGTTGATCGAAGTGAAAAATCTGGATGTCAACTATCGGAGTCTTCCGAAGGTGATTGATTTTAATAATGCTGTGTTTGAACAGCTTCCCATTTTACTGGAGGAGTACATGTTGGAAAACGCCAAAACAGCAGCCGATCAACTCCTCCAAAAAGCCTATGCAGATGTAAAGCAGCAGGTGCCGAGTAAAAAGCGGGACTTGCCTTTTCAGGGAATGATTCAAATTCAGTTTCAGGAAAAGGCCAGTAGAAGTAGCTATGGAAATGAGGAAGAAGAGACTGAGGAGGACAATGATGCAGGTGTACTCGGCAAACTGCCACCACTGCTCATGGAGCTGCAAGATAAAGGATACCAATTGAAGGATATTGCGTTCCTCGTTCGGAAAAAGAATGAAGGGGCGGCCATCGCAGATTACCTGATGGACTTTGCCCAAACTCAGACGGAGTCTCGTTATCGATTTGATGTGCTGTCCGAAGAATCCTTATTTATTGACAAATCCATTGCGGTAAAAGCCATGGTCGCCTTACTAACGTACTTGAGAGATGGGGAGGATACCGTTGCTTTAAAGACAGCGTTTTATTATTACGCGCTTTTGAAAGAAGAGCCTTTTTCGCATGAACTCTTTGAAAAATTCAGCTTACCTGCTGAATTGCAAGGGAAGTTTAGGGAATTACAAGGCCTGCGCGGGAAATGGTTGCAGTACCCATTACTTGAATTGATCGAGCATGTGATTCAGTTTTTGGATTTGACTAGTGCTGGAAATGACTTGGCGTATATTGCTGGTTTTAAAGAAGCGGTGTTTGATTATGTCAAAAAGAATAGAGCTGATCTCAATGGTTTATTGGATTGGTGGGAACTGAACAAAACCAAGCGCACGGTTAAAATCCCCGAAGATCATGATGCCATGCGGATTTTGACCATCCATAAATCCAAAGGCTTGCAATTTAAGGTAGTCATCATGCCATACCTCGATTGGGCCATCCTTCCAACATATTCAATGGCACCCATACTTTGGGCTAAGTATGAACATAATGGCACACCAACGATTGCCCCCATCAAGCAAGAAAAAAATCTTGCAAATACCCTTTTTGCAGAACTCTACAATCAAGAGGTGAAGTTAGCCTACATGGACACCTTGAATATGCTGTATGTAGCATTTACTAGAGCGGAGGATATGTTTTGGGGTTTTGCTGATTTTGCGATCAGTAAGGAAGGCATTGTTCAAACAAGAAGAACTGGAGGGGTTTTGAGAAATCTGCTGGAGACGATGGGAAATCAAAACGTAACTGAAGGGATGGCTTGGGATGCCGAAAAGGAGTTATTTGTGTGGGGAACTATGGAAGGTATCAGTCAATCAAATGATATCAAAATCATACCTTCTCCTTTGGTCAGGTGGGAGTTTCGGGATTGGAATGAGCTTTTGAAACCCAAAGAATATGCTTGGGATTTTTCCCCACAGGGAGTCGATGATCGTTCTCAAAGACGAATTGGGGTTTTGGTGCATGAAATCTTAGAGCATTCCAATCGCTTGGAAGATGCTTTGGGATTGGTGCAAAGCTATGCCTTTGAAGGTCGCTTCACCTCGGAGGTTCAACAAGAAGTAGAGCAGCAGTTAAGGGAACTGTTTGCGCTGCCTCAATTACAGGCTTGGTTTGGAGATGGATATCAGTCCTTAGCTGAACAAGGAATTTTGATCCCCCAAGGAGGCCAAAAGCGACCGGATAGAATCTTTATCAGTGCTGAGGAGGCTTTGGTGGTGGATTTTAAAACTGGTGCGCAGAAATCCCAACACCTCGAACAGGTCCGTTCGTACATGGATTTGGTTGCCTCTATCGTTGAAAAGCCAGTGAAGGGCTATGTTTGTTATTTGGAACCTACAGAATTGATTGAAGTACTATGAACAGTTTTTTGAAAGATACCGCAGCACAAGTACTGAACTCTGGAAGAGACCTTAGCCAAGTGGTGGTTGTACTGCCTAATAGAAGGGCAGGCCTATTTTTTGTGAAGTACTTGGAGGAATTAATCGATAAGCCTACCTGGATGCCGGAGGTCAAAACTATTGAGCAGGTTTTCTCTGGTATAGCTGGACAACGGGCTGCCGATGATCTGACCTTGATATTTGAGTTGTACGACGTATATCAACAACTCCAGTCTGAGGCAGAAACCTTTGATCGCTTTTACTTTTGGGGTGAGTTGATCTTGAAAGATTTCAATGATTTGGATCAATTTCTTGCTGATGCCAAATTGGTGTACAGGAATCTATCTGAAATTAAAGCCATTGAATCGGATTTAAGTTTCTTGACCGAGGAACAGGTAGCATTAATATCCCAGTTTTGGAAATCTTTCCAAGCACAAAAACCGGAAGAAAAAGAGCGCTTTCTACGTTTTTGGCAGATTTTGGAAAAGCTATACGAGCAGTTCAATGCACAATTAGATGTATTGGGATTGGCTTATGGAGGTAAAGTATATAGAAAGGCTGTTTCCAAATTGCCCGAATTGAGTAAGCCTGAAAAACATTATGTCTTTATAGGGTTCAATGCCTTTACTTTGGCGGAGGAAAAACTGATCAAGCATTTCATTAAGAATTTTGGAGCTGAAGTCTTTTGGGATGTGGATGCATACTACATAGAGGACAAAAGACAAGAGTCAGGACTCTTCTTTCGGGACTATATCAAAGATCCTGTTTTGGGCCCAACTTTTCCAGAAGAGTTGCCAAAAACCATTGAATCCAAGTCAGCAGTTATTCATACCTATGCCATTCCTTTGAAAATCAATCAGGCTAATGTGGTAGGAAAATTATTGGAGAGAGTTTCGGCGGATGAATCTTTAGATGAGACAGTGGTGATTTTGCCAGATGAGCAACTGCTTTTTCCCTTGCTACACGTGTTGCCGGATAACGTGGACAAATTGAATGTGACCATGGGTTATCCTATTCGGAATGCTCCTGTTTATGCATTCTTGGATGCCATCTTGGATTTGCAGCGATATATCAAGGTGAAGGAAGGGAAAGTGACATTTTACCATAAACAGGTTTTGGACTTGTTGGCCTTTCCTTACTTGGCGGAAGCCAATCCTGAGTTTACCAAGGAACTTAAATCTACTATCCAAACCAACAATCTAATAGAGATATCCTTGGATCAGTTGCATGCTGGAGGAGGGCTATTCCAAGAAGTCTTCCAGAAGGTTGCATCTAATGATTTGGTAAGCTATTTGGGTAAATTGATGCAGTTGTTAGCACAGCAGTTGAAAGAGGATTCCATCCAATCAAGCTATCTTTTCCAAGCATATAAGCAATTGAACCGAATTCAAGAGGTGCTTTCGGATCATCGCTTGGGTAATTTGTCTTTGGAATTTTTCTTAAAACTATTTAGGCAACTGTTTCAGGAGGTGCGCTTGCCATTTGAAGGAGAGCCATTGCAGGGCTTGCAGGTAATGGGAGTATTGGAATCCCGTAACTTGGATTTCAGAAGAGTGATTATTTGCGATGTGAATGAGGGCAGCTTTCCTCCTGGAGGCGGGATAAATTCCATGATCCCACATAATTTGAGGAGAGCTATTGGTTTGCCTGTTCAGGAGCAAAATGATGCCATTTATGCCTACACCTTTTATCGCTTACTTCATCGAGCAGAAGAGGTGCATCTGATTTTTAGTACGGCATCCGATCAAGGCAAGAGTGGGGAAATGAGCCGTTTCTTGCAACAAATGCAAATTGAGTTGGGTGTAGCTAGACCTCAGGTGCAGCTATTGTCAGCAGATCTGAGTTCGGGCAAGGAAATTACGGTTCGAAAAGATGCTGCTATTCTCAGTAAACTGAGTGAGTATTGGAAATCAAGTCCAGCAAAAGAGTTCAACAGGTCCTTATCTGCCTCTGCTATCAATTCCTATTTGGATTGCCGACTACGTTTTTATCTGCGCTATGTGGCAGGCTTGAAAGAGCAAGAGGAAGTGGCAGCTGATGTGGATGCAGGTGTTTTTGGTACTATTCTGCATAGAGCCATTGAGTTGCTCTACCTACCAGAAGGTGACCAAGCCCCAAAATTGATCACTCCTCATGAGTTGAACCGAATTCAGCCCACAATTGCAACTGCTGTTGATAAGGCTATCCGGGAGTTTTATCATGTAGAAAAGGATGAAGACTTTGTTCCCAGTGGTCAGATGCAAATCGTACGGGAAATTTTCATCGAGTATATTCAGGGAATTGTAGCTTACGATAGTGAAGGGGGAGATTTTACTGTTTTGGGCCTGGAGCAGCAACATACCACCTATATTCCAATTGAAGTAGAGGGTAGGGGAGAGGAGGTGCGCTTATATGGCCTAATTGATCGGGTAGATGAGAAAGATGGGATAATTCGATTGCTGGACTATAAGACTGGCAAGGATGAAAAGAATTTCACAACGATTCCTTCATTGTTTGATCGGGAAGACAACAAGCGAAATAAGGCAGCCATGCAGACCATCCTATATGCCTATTTCTATCAATTCACCAATCCGTCTAATCAGCAGCCGTTGAAGCCGGGTCTTTTCAATGTCAAAGAGATTTTTAAGGATGATTTCAATCCATTCCTGATTATGGGTGAGGGCAAGCTCAAATCAGAAGTTGAGAACTACCTTGAACTTTCGGAAGAATTTGAACAAGGTTTAAGTAGCTTGCTAAGTGAATTATTTGATCCAGCTGTTCCCTTTGATCAGACGGCAGATGTTGATAAGTGCAGGTATTGTGCGTTTAAGGAGATGTGTGGGAGGTAGGGGACTTGGAGAGGCGAGAAACGAGAAGCGAGAGACGAGAAGCGAGAAGCGAGAGACGAGAAGCGAGAAGCGAGAGCCGAGAGGTTAGAAACAAGAAGCAAGAATCAAGAGAAAGCTCGCAGAATACGGGGAAAACGCAGAAAAATTTTATACCCAAAGAGAGAAATTAAGATTCAGCTGGTTAACTCCATCAATTGGCTCGGGTTTTAAACCGGGAAAACATGAGTATCCCTGGATTCATATAGGAGGGTTTAAACTCACCACCATTTGTAGATTAAAACCCATAAGTGAAAGTTGCGCAGTGGATACACGGTACACTGCTCATTATGCACTTTTCACTGTTCACTCCTCCCTCCAATGCCGGGGATTAAAATCCACGGCAATTGATGGGTGTTTTCTTTAAAAATCTGCAATAATTGCAATAATTTGATTTCAAACTTCTAATTCAAATAGTGGGTTAAAAACCCACAGGAGCATTTTTCATTCTAAATCCTAAATTCCTAATTTTCCAACTTCACACTGTTCAATGCTCACTTCATTCCTAACCCTTTCCCTATCCAAGAAAAGAGACCCGGCAGGTTTTTGAAACCTGCCGGGTCTGTCTAGCATCATGGGGCTCATTCCTCATTCCCCATTCCAAATTCCACATTTAATTACTGTTCACCCTAAAACCCTGTTTTCTGAACCTTTTTGTGGGCTTCTGGGAGGAGTTGGAGGGCTGCGGAGGCATACCATTCGATGAGCTCCATTTTGAGGACTCCAGCCTGAATTGCGGGGTTGGTATTCGTTAGGGCTTCGGCTTCTTCTTTGGTACTTACATTGAAGAGGAAAATTCCTCGTTTTTCTTTTCCATCGATAAAAGGACCTGCAAGTATCAATTTTCCATTTTCATCTAATCGGTTGATATTGGCCATATGCCCTTTTTGTATTTCAGCGCGTTGATCAGGACTGTATTCATTGACTCGATCTCCAGCTAATAAAATGGCCATGACATAGGTTTTCATCCCATAGTCGTCTGCTTGAAGCTGTTTGGCGAGGCTTTCATCATAGGAGCTTTTTTGTGCAAACGAATGACTACTTATTGCTAGAGTCATGAGTAGGATAAAATAAACGGTTTTCATATCATTGGACGATTAAAGATAAAGTATCTGCTTTTGAACGCAATTTGAGCCAAGCCTCAAGTTTCTGTAGTTCTTGGGAACTTGGTTTGGTTTTGAATTTGGCATAAGCCATCATAATTGTATCCTTTTGATTTTTATTTAAATCAGCTATTACTGATCTATTCATGGAGAAATTTTCTAAAGCGGGGTGATTGATTTTGGCTTCTTGTGCTATATCCATGACTTGCTGATAGTTTTTACCAAATTCCGATAGTTCTCTTTCCAGAAGCGCTATTCGTCTGTCTTTATCTTGAATGAGGGTTTCATTTCTTTCATAAAGATCTTTTAAAATATCCGAACGCAGCAAATTCATATCGGCATTATCCCCACTTTGCCTAATTCGTAAGTAAGTATCTCGAAGATTAAGATTCGCTAGTTTTTTCTCCAATTGAACAATCGATTCATCTGAAATCCGTTCACCGATCAAACTCACTTCTATAAAGCTGCTATCAGAGGCATAAATTAAGTTAGAGTTTAAAACCTGCGTTCTAGGAAGGTCAAATTCCACGCTGATAAACTGATTAGCAGATTTTTCCCAAATGGTCCGCTTGACAATGTTGTAGGCCAAATATACACTTGGAACAATGGTCAAAATGGTAAAGATGGTGATGTAAGTTTTTACTGTTTTTTCTCTTTTAGGATCTAGAAATTCCTTTTTGGGAAAATTCATAAACCGAACAATCAGATAAGTGGATAGGGAGATGAAAACACTGTTGATAAAGAAAAGATAGAATGCTCCAAAGAAGAAATAAAGATTGCCTGTTGCTAATCCATAGCCTGCGGTACAAAGTGGAGGCATCAACGCTGTTGCAATTGCCACTCCAGGGATAGCATTACTTTTCTCTTTTCTGGAGCCAGCGACGATTCCAGCCAATCCACCAAACAAAGCAATCAACACATCCCAAATGGTAGGTTCTGTTCGAGCAAGTAATTCAGATTGGGCATCGTTGAGTGGAGTAAAAGAAAAGTAAATCGTGCTCGTTATAATCGAAATCAGAACTGCTATGCCGAGGTTTTTAAAGGACTTTTGAAGCAGTTCAAAATCGTTGATTCCCGCAGCCATTCCAATTCCCATGATTGGCCCCATAAGAGGAGAGATTAGCATGGCTCCAATGATCACAGCAGTAGAGTTGACATTCAAACCAACGGATGCCACAAAGATGGCAAATATCAAAATCCAAAGGTTGGCTCCACGGAACTCGATATTTTTTCGGATGTAGTCGATGGTCTCCAATTCATCCTCTTTCCCTTCATGCAAATCAAATCGGTCACGAAAGAATAGGAGGAGGCTCATGATCTTATTTCTTAATCCAAAAGCGGTATTTTTTGAACTCATAGCTATGTTTATTTCGAAGCCCAAACTACTCAAAAAAAAGGAAATTCGATAAAGCCCCTAGTTAGGTCAGCAAAAAGCCCTAGAATACTCAGGGTCCCTAGTCCAATTTTTTCTTAAAAAGGGTATACCGATTTATGCTAATACTTTTTAAAGCTTTAAATCGCGTATATGGATATAACTGTCAGAAAAAAAGCGAGTTAAAGTACATTTAGCCGAATCTAAATTTGCCAAGGCTAAATTATTTAGCCTATCCTAATAGTTAAAAGACGTAAAATTTTGTCACTACCCACGTTTAAGTTTTTATATTTGTATGGTTACAAAAGGCAACACTTCTATTTTGCCATGTGGGAATGTGTGAGAAGCTTAATTTCAATGAACTAAATTTTATCCCAGATTATGAGTAAAGCAATCCAAACAATTGTTTTTGTTGATGATGATAGGATCCAGCATATGATTAATCGAAAGAATATGCTTCGGTTGAAGGAGGATTTGAATTTGCAATTTTTTGAAAATCCATTTAGCGCATTGGACTGGTTTGCTTCAAATGATGCAGATCTATTGATATTGGATGTGAATATGCCAGAAATGAAAGGATGGGAATTTCTGGATAGATTGAAAGTGTTGAATAAGACAATTGAAGTTAAAATGCTCACCTCATCGGTAGATCCAGATGACATAGAAATCAGTACACAGTACAACATGGTTTCGGGTTTTTTGGTTAAGCCTTTGAAAAATGATATCATGGCTGAAATCCTAGGCCTATAAAGGACTCTAAAATGAATTTATGATAAACTTAACCAACGATAAAAAACCAGTTTTATCAAAAAAGATAGATAAATTTTTTCTAGGCCTTTACAATGCATTTTCTTTTGTAAAGCGCTTTTTCAAAGAGGTGTGGTTTCCTCCTTACGAATTTAGGGAAATCATGCGTCAGTGTTATGAAATTGGCTACCGATCCTTGCCTTTGATATCCTTAACAGGATTTATTATCGGAGTTGTATTTACCAATCAGTCTAGGCCTTCCCTAGCTGAATTTGGGGCTACGTCCTGGCTGCCAGCCTTGATTTCTATTGCCATCGTGCGAGCTATGGGACCATTGGTAACGGCACTGATTGCTGCTGGAAAAGTAGGTTCAAGTATCGGAGCCGAAATTGCATCCATGAAAGTTACCGAGCAGATTGATGCCATGGAAGTTTCTGCCATCAATCCTTTCAAGTATTTAGTGATAACCCGTGTATTGGCTACCACATTAATGATTCCTGTATTGGTGATGTACACTGATTTTGTTGCTTTGATGGGAGCTTTTGTCAATGTCAATCAAAACGAGTTAGTGTCACTTTCTACTTTTTTTGTACAAGTATTTGAAGCGATTTCCTTCTTAGATATTTTTTCATCCATTATCAAATCCTTTGTATTTGGTTTTACAATCGGAATTGTTGGTTGTTACAAGGGATATACTTCAAATAAGGGCACAGAAGGTGTAGGTCAAGCTGCCAATTCTTCCGTGGTAATGTCGATGTTTTTGATTTTCATTGAGGAATTATTGGCTTTGCAAATTGTAAACGCTATCAGATATGCCTAAACAAAGTTCAGAAGCGGTCATTGAAATCAGAGGTCTCTATAAATCCTTTGATGAAAACCACGTCTTACGGGGAGTGGATTTGGATTTGTATAAAGGAGAGAATTTGGTTGTGTTAGGTAGATCCGGTACGGGTAAATCTGTCCTCATTAAAATATTGGTAGGATTATTGACTCAGGATGAGGGGACAATAAAAATATTTGGCAAAAGTACGGCAGGATTAAGTTTAAAAGAGCTGAACGCACTAAGATTGAGAATTGGTTTTTCATTCCAAGCTTCTGCCTTATATGATTCTATGACCGTAAGAGAAAACTTAGAATTTCCCTTGGTTAGAAATGTAAAAAATCTAACTAGGAAGGAAATAGATATGCGGGTAGAAGACTTGTTGGATTCAGTTGGATTGTCCAAGACGATCAATCAGATGCCTTCTGAGCTCTCCGGTGGTCAAAAAAAGCGTATTGGTATTGCGAGAACGCTGATTTTAAATCCTGAGATCATGCTCTATGATGAGCCTACGGCAGGTTTGGACCCAATCACCTGTATTGATATCAATAACTTGATTAACGAGGTTCAGCAGCGTTATCAGACGACTTCCATTGTAATTACCCACGATCTTACCTGTGCTAAGCAAACAGGCGATCGTATGGCTGTCCTCATCGAGGGCAAGTTCAAAGCAGTTGGAGGTTTTGAGGAAGTATTCCATAATGCTGAAGACCAAAATATTCAATCATTCTATGATTATAACTTCATTAACTAATGAGAAACGATAGTAAAAAGTCAGTCATTGTAGGTGTTTTCGTACTGATTGGCATCATCATCTTTGTTGCGGGTATTTTAACCTTAGGAGGGCAACAGAAAAAATTTGTTAGGAGCATTTCCCTAAATGCCGTCTTCGATGATATTGCAGGTCTTCAGACTGGTAATAATGTCTGGTTTTCCGGGGTAAAAATCGGAACGGTCAGAAGAATTAACTTTTATGGGGATTCTCAGGTGGAAATTGTCATGAATGTAGAATCCAAAGTGCGTGAATATATCCGAAAGGATTCCAAAGCGACAATTGGTTCAGATGGCTTAATTGGTAATAAAATTATCGTAATTTACGGAGGGACTACCCAAGCCCCCGCAGTGGAAGATGGAGATCGCCTCATGTCCGAAATGCCTTTGGATACGGATAAAATGATGGAAACACTGCAAGAAAACAATAAAAACTTGGTAACGATAACCGAAAATCTAAAGGTGCTAACCACAAAAATTGCCCAAGGACAAGGCATCGTGGGTACGGTTATGACGGATAGCTTGTTAGGTGAAAACTTCAAAAATATCATCACCAATCTAGATAGAGCGGCAACCAATTCCAACCGCATGATCAATGAGATGAACAGATTTACTTCCAATTTAAATAAAGAAGGGAATCTGTTTCATGACTTAACCACAGACAAAACACTCTATTCAGACCTTCAAGCTTCAATCAAAGATCTTCAAGCGACTGCAAATAATGCAAATAAGCTTACTGATAATCTGAATGATATTACAGCTAAACTCAACGATAAGAATAATACGGCTGGAATGATCCTAAATGATGAAGAGTTTGCCAATAGTTTGAAAAACACATTGGTAAATATCGACAGTTCTTCCGTAAATCTGAATCGTGGTTTAGAAGCCTTAGAATACACTTGGCCCTTCCGAAGAGGATTCAAAAGAAAAGCTAAAGCAGAAGGGAATTAAGTAGTGAACAGTGAGCAATGAAGAGTGAAAGACCCGGCAGGTTTCAAAAACCTGCCGGGTTTTTACTTGGATTCGGGAAAGGGTGGGGAATTTAGAATTTAGAATGAAGTGAACAGTTTGGACAACTTGGTGGCTGAGTGAAGTCGAAGTCAGTGAATAATGGTCCACCGTCGCATGTAAACTGTTCACATTTCAAACAAACAAATTAGAAATGAATTTAAAACAGTGTTCCTATGGGCTTGCTTTACAAATTAATAGTTAACAAAAAGCAGCTGAAGTTCCAGTTACAGGAGCTCCCCTAAAGCGAATCAGAAGCAAAAGTTTAACTAGAGTCATGAATAAGAAGGATGCTAACATGTTCTCTCTTAGGATTGGCGTAGGTCTTTTCCAGACACACATTCAAAAGTAGAGTCTCACTAATCACTAATCACTAATCACTAATCAACTAATCAACTAATCACTAATCAACTAATCACTAATCACTAATCAACTAATCACTAATCAACTAACCCCCCACCTACCTTTCATAAAAATTTTAATCAACACTAAAGCCTTTTTGATTTTTTTTTGAATATTTAGGAGTTCATTCATTCCTGCATTATGTCAAGTAGAAGAGTATTTATAAAAAAGAGCTTTTTAGCAGGTTCAGCCCTGCTTCCTATTCAACTATTGCATTCTTGTTCGGAGCCCGATAGGGTTTCTAGCACAGAAAAATTCAAGCCACTCATTTTAGCAACTTGGGATCATGGTATGCCAGCCAATGACCGTGCTTGGGAGGTTTTAAGCCAAACAGCTTCTGTTGTGGATGCTGTAGAAGAAGGGGTAAAAGTAACCGAATTAGATATGGATAACCTTTCTGTTGGACTTCAAGGTTTGCCCGATAGAGAAGGGATTCCGACGCTTGATGCTTCAATCATGAAAGGAGACGGTTCTTGTGGTTCAGTAGCCTTTTTAAGGCAAATAAAGCATCCTATAGCTGTTGCCCGGAAAGTGATGGATGAAACGCCTCATGTGATGCTTGCAGGTGAAGGTGCCCGTCAGTTTGCAATTTCCCAGGGTTTTCCCTTGGAGTCGGAGGTTTTGAGTCCTAAGGCAGCGAAAGCTTTTGAAGAGTGGAAAGTAAATGCGCAATATAAGCCCATCATAAATATTGAAAATCATGATACCATTGGCATGATTGCTTTGGGGGCTGATGGGAAAATGGCTGGTTCATGCACAACCTCTGGTCTTGCTTATAAGATGCATGGAAGGGTAGGAGATAGTCCAATAATTGGCGCAGGTTTGTTTGTAGATGATGAAGTAGGTGCTGCTACTGCCACTGGACTTGGAGAGTCTATTATTCGGATTTGTGGGTCTTTTTTGATTGTGGAATTGATGCGTCAGGGGAGAACACCCCAAGAAGCATGTGAAGAGGCTGTAAGACGGCTAATTGCTAAAAATAGGAAGGATTTGGATAACCTTCAAGTTGGCTTTTTAGCGATCAATAAGGAAGGGGAGTACGGTGCTTATGCGCTTCGGGAGGGCTTTACCTATGCTATGCACCATGCAAAAGAAAAAGCCCTTAAAAATTCAACCTTTGCACTATAACCATGATATTAGAAGTCCCTGTATTTACAGTTGAAGCTGCTTTAATAGCAGCAAGTGCCGGTGCTCATAGACTTGAATTGTGTTCAGATTTTGCGGAAGGGGGAACAACCCCATCTGCTGGTATGCTTCAATTTTTAAAAAGTAAATTAGACATACCTATTTTTGTTATGATACGGCCTAGAGGAGGAGACTTTGTCTATTCCAATGAAGAAATCGAGGTGATGGAACGTGATATTCATCTTTTGGATAAGCTAGGGGCTGATGGATTTGTATTTGGTGTTTTGAATGAAAACGCTCAGGTTGACTTTCAAAAAAATGCAAGATTGTTGACTGCTGCTAAGAGAAAGCCGTGCACCTTTCATCGAGCATTTGACCTCACACCTGACCCCTTAGAGTCATTGAACAGGATTCAAGAAATCGGTTTCCAGAGAATTCTTTCCTCTGGAGGTGCCCCAACAGTTAGCGAAGGATGGGAGGTTTTACTGAAACTTATTAGTTTAGCAGCTGACCAGGTAATCGTCATGCCTGGGGGTGGTTCCAAACCTGAACATGCATCCGAGCTAAAATCAAAGGGGATGTTAAAGGAAATTCATGCCTCTTGTAAATCAGAAAGGCCTTCTCAATCCATTTTCAAAAAATCGGACATGAGCTTTTCCATTCCTGAAGAGCGATTTCATCAAGTTTTGAGTGTAAATCCTCAATTAGTGGCGCGGTTTCTTCAAGTGATGAACTAGTTTTACAACCAAAGAAAGTTTTGGGGTAAGCATGGTTTTTGCAAAGAATTAGTCGTTAAATCTTTTATTTATACACTAATTTTTAGTTTTTCAGATTTGCAGCTGATTTATTTTTATTTCTGATAAAATTTCCGTAAGTTATTTGGCTCAATTAAACCCCTACAACTATGGTAAAAAGTTTTCAAGGAGTGCGCGTAGTAGAAAGTAAAAAATCTACCGCCCCCATACTAGTCAAAGACCACATGAGTACGAACCTCGTAACATTTAAGCCAAGTGATTCGATCGATCATGTTTTGGATATGTTGACCAAGCGCAAAATATCGGGAGCGCCGGTAGTAGATAATTTGGGTCATTTGGTTGGAATTATTTCAGAGGTTGATTGTCTCAAAGAAATTATCAAAGGAAAATATTCTAATACTCCTAAATTTCCAGGCTTGGTAGAAGAGCACATGACAAAAGATGTCATCACCATGTCACCAGATATGACCTTGTTCGATGCGGCTCAAAAGTTTTTGGAATTAAAAATCAGAAGATTTCCAGTCCTTCAAGATGGTTTTTTGGTAGGACAAATTTCCCTTTCAGATGTAATTCGAGCATTTCCTAAGCTGCAGGCAACTACTTGGTGATGGAAACATGAATTAAGAGCGGGCTTCTCTGAGGGCAGTCCAGATTTCTTGGTCTCGATTGTAGATATCTCTTCGGAAAAAATACTCGCCTCGGGAATTGGCCCAGTAGGTTAAGTAAAGGATTACTACAGGGATCTTTCGGTTAAGTGTGACTGTTCGTTCGGTACTTTGGTTCATAGCTAAGCGAATGCGGTCATCTGTCCATGATTCATCGTGAGCAAGAAGAATTTTGGCGAATTCAAATGGCTTTTGAATTCGAATGCAACCATGTGAAAGTGCTCGATCCTCTCTAGCAAATAAGCTTCTGCTAGGAGTATCGTGGATATATACCGAGTATTTGTTTGGGAACATAAATTTTACTAGACCCAAGGAATTTTGCTGTCCTGGCTCTTGTCTAATGGTATACGGAAAGTTCCTTGGGTTTACTTTTGACCAATCAATACTGGAAGGGTCTACAACAGAACCAGAACTTGTCAATACCTTCATGTTTTTTTCTTGAAGGTAGTTATTGTTACGTTTGATAGCTGGGATAATTTCATTCCTAGTGATTGAGGCAGGTACTGTCCAAGTAGGGCTAAAAACTAAGTAGGACATTTCGGCATTGAATTGGGGTGTGGAATGATAGGATTTACCTACGATCACCCGAGAACTTAGTAAAGTATCCCGATTGACAAGGTAATCCAACTGAAAATTAGCCGTATTGACCAGGATTAGTTCCTGTTCTTTGATCTGATGAGGAAGCCATCGTAAGCGCTCTAGATTGACAGCGGCGGTTTGAACAAGCGCTTCAGGGCTTTGATTCAGTGCATGTAGTGTTCCCTGTCCAATAACTCCATCGGCTTCCATTCCAAAGCGTTGTTGGATTCGCATGACAGCAGTAACAAGTAATGAGTCGTATACGCGCTCATTTTCTATGGGATAAGCCTCTTTCAAAAAGCCCCAAAACTGCAATCGTTGCCTAATTTCTGGGATAGCTGCATGGCTGTCTCCTACTTTGATGGATTTATCGGCCTTCAATGGCTTCCAAGAATTATTATTGGATTGTCTAGCCTTTTGCTCAAAATCATAGGTTTCTCTCAATCCATCACGCATCCGTTTGTAGATACTTAATTGGGGGTAAAGCTCCTCTAAACTTTTCCGAATACTCCCATTAGCTAAGGCATCACTTAAACGCTGGTCAATTTTCAGTTCAGGAGCGTTTCTTTGAATATTCCAGGATGTTTTTAAACTTTCCGGATCTACTTTTCCCAGATACAAATGGGAGGACAGTAGAATATAAGCATCTGATAATAAGATATCAGCCGAGGCTAATGCTAGTGGGTCAGGTGCAACTCCTGATTTTTGTTGATTTTCCAGTTGACCAAATAAGGTATTGATAGCATCCAAGTGGTAGTCAAAAGGATTGAGTCCATCAAATTTAGCCTGCTGTATTTCATAGCGCATTTCGTATGCTATTTCATACAGCTTTTGATCATTGGACCAAGCAAATTCAAAGCTGCGATCCTGATAGAAATTTTGGATGACCACTGAACTGTACAATAACCTCCCTGCAACCCTTCTTTTGGATTCTGTTTGGGTAGATTCAATCAATTGTCTAATCAATAAATCTTGCGAAGGAGGCAAATTTATCACTTCTTGACCAAGGGTCAGTTGATATATTAGTAGGAAAAGCACTGTGAATGTTTTTCTCATAATCCTGTAGTGTTTAGATGCCACCTGCTTGTTTTGTTCGTTATCCAATTAATCAAATTAAATTTGATTGCACTCTTTATTGCTTATTTTTTTCGTTTCCACTGCACGGAATATAAGTCTAATCTTCGTTGTTCAAGATTTCGCACAGAACCAGCCTTACGCTGTTTGGTTAAGAGGTCAAGGTCGACGTCTGCAACAATAGTTGTTTCTGCATTTTCAGACGCTTGAGCTACTGTGGCATCGTGAGGGAATGAGAAATCTGATGGAGAGTAAATAGCAGATTGTGAAAACTGAATATCCATATTTTCTACTCTTGGAAGGTTACCCACTGAACCTGTGATGGCTACATAACATTCATTTTCTATCGCTCGGGCTTTTGCACAGATATTTACCCTTAAAAAGGCATTTTTTGTATCGGTCCAAAAAGGCACAAATAAAATATCCATTTCCTGCTCTGCAAGAATCCTTCCCAATTCAGGAAATTCCACATCGTAACAAATGAGAATCCCGATTTTCCCTGCATCTGTATCAAATACTTTGATGCCATTACCACCCTGAAGACCCCAATAAGATTGCTCATCCGGAGTGATATGTAGCTTGTATTGTTTGTCGGTAGTACCATCTCTTCTACAGAGGTAACTAACATTTCGCAGCTTCTTGCCATCATACTCCGGCATACTACCAGCAATGATATTGACATTGTAAGAAAGTGCCAAATCGCTCATTCGACTGACAATTTCATCTGTGTAATCGGCAAGGTTACGGATAGCTTCGGAAGCATCCATATCATTGAATTCTGCTAGGAGAGGGGCATTGAAAAACTCAGGTAGCAAGCAAAAATCCGATTTATAACCAGATACTGTATCAACAAAAAACTCTACTTGTTGCATCAAATCATCCACGGAATTGAAGCGACGCATTTTCCATTGAACCAAACCTAATCGAACGATTGATTTCTTATTACCAATGAGCTTTTCATCCTTTTCGTAATAGATATTGATCCATTCGAGTAAAGTTGCATAAGCCCTCGAATCAGTGTCTTCTGGTAAATACTTGGTGATTACTTTCCGTACGTGAAATTCATTGGCTAGCTGAAACGATAGCACTGGATCAAAAATCTCTTTACTTTTTACCAAGTCAATGTATTTCCTCGGTGTCATCTGATCCGCATACTTGGAATAACCGGGAATCCTCCCGCCCGCAATGATCGAGCGGAGGTTGAGGTTTTCGCAGAGCTCTTTTCGAGCATCATATAATCGACGGCCAATCCGCATTCCACGGTAATCCTGATGTACGAAGACATCTGTACCATATAAGGTGTCCCCATCATCATCGTGGGTATCAAATTTCCCATAACCAGTAATTTGATCATAGGTGTGGTTATCCCCAAATTTGGCATAGTCTACTACCAAACTTAGGGCAGCAGCCACCACTTTACCATTATCTTCTATACAAATCTGTCCTTCAGGAAAGGCTTTGATTTGATTCTTAAGTTCTTGCTTGGTCCAGGCACCTCCTTGGTCCCTGTAAATACTGACCATGATTTCTCGAATGTCCTCATAGTCTGAAAGTTTAATATTCCGAAGCTTCAGCCGGTGTTCTAATTCATCTCTCATATATACAAATATACGGAATTTGAGGGAAAGAGGGAGTAGCGGTTAGTTGTTTAAGTGATCAGTAGCAGTGAGCAGTGAACACAGTAAGCATGTTGAAATGTAGAATTAGGAATTTAGAATTTAGAATGAAAAAGGGTTTATTTGGACCTGCGGGGGTGGTTACAAAGTGTTAATTGTTAAGATGTGAATTGCAATTATTTAACTGAATTGTTTTTTAATGAAATTTATATACTGCGAATTGATCTTCAATCATTGATGATCTTTACCTACATTGTAGTTACTTTTTGCATCGCCCGTTTGGAATTAGCAATTAACAATGAATAATTTGAAATGAAAGGGGGGGCTTTTGGACCAGCGTGGGTGGTTGTTTTTGTTAAGTGTTAATTGTTAAGATGTAGAGGCGTTTGCATTTTATCTCTATCCTATAATTATAAATCTGCGGATTTTTCTGTGGATTCTGCGCATTCTGTGAGAGACTTTCGGTTTTCTGACATCCCACCTGCAGCAGTTCTGCTAGCGATTATTAGAAAAAAAAACATGAAGGACTTTTTTTATTCCTGATAAATCTAAAATCTACCCTTTAAAATCTAAAATCATCAATCTGTGCTGGATCCGTTCAATCTCCTAGATCTGTGAGGGGCTTGTTGAAATTTGCGGCTAGTATGTCGGTCGTCTCTACGAGACTTTTGTATTAAACCCAGGTATATGAATAAGGAGATAGCCATGTTTACTAGGGTTAAATCCAGGACAATTGATGGAGTTTATTGGTTGATTGTTAATTTCTCTCTTTGGATACAAATTTTTCAATGCAAATTTTTCTGCGTTTTCCGTGAATTCTGCGAGCTTTACCTATCTCGCTTCTCACATCTCGCTTCTCGCTTCTCGCCTCTCGCCTCTCGCTTCTCACTCACACTTTGTCTGTCGCTTCATCAACACTCTTACAAAGGATTATCCATTTAAATCGCTTGCGATATAAATTCTAATGCATATATTTGTATCGCTCACGATATAAAATGATTCACTATGCAAAAATTGTATGAAACTTCGGCTACGGCTGTTGGGGGAAGAAATGGAAGCGTAAAGTCTTCCGATGGGGTATTGGAATTGGATGTTCGATTACCAAAAGTATTTGGCGGTCAAGGAGGAAGTTATACCAACCCAGAGCAACTATTCGCTGCGGGTTATGCTGCCTGTTTTGATAATGCATTGAATTATATTGCAAAAGCCCAACGTTTGGCTATTTCCTCCAAAGTGACTGCTCATGTAGCTTTGATTCAGGGAACACCCACTGCATGGGATTTGGCCGTGACGTTGGATGTTGAAATCAATGGATTGGAAGATTCAGAAGCACAAAAGTTATTGGAGCAGGCCCACGAGAGTTGCCCCTATTCAAGAGCAATCAAAGGAAATGTTGAGGTTATTATCAATTTAAAATAAATCATGGCAACGAAGTTTTTTGAGTTTACCGCTAAAACACTCCAGGGAAAAGATGTTTCCATGGAGGAGTTTAAAGGAAAAACAATTTTGGTGGTCAACACTGCAAGTCAGTGTGGGTTGACACCTCAATTTGAGGGATTGGAAAAATTGTATGAGAAGTACAAAGATAAAGGCTTGGTGATCCTAGGCTTTCCTTGTAATCAATTTGGGAATCAGGAACCTGGTGATGAGGCGAGTATCGCTTCCGGCTGTGTACTCAACTATGGTGTCACCTTCCCCATGTTTGCAAAAATCGAGGTTAATGGCCCGAATACGCATCCTATTTTCAAATACCTGAAGGAGCGCTTAGGAGGATTATTTGGATCTAGAATCAAATGGAATTTCACTAAATTTTTATTGGATGAACAAGGGAGACCTTTGAAGCGGTATGCACCCATTACCAAGCCTGATCAAATTGAAAAGGATCTCGTGAAATTATTTTCAAAAAAAGCTTCGTAACCAAACACAGCATACTAAATGGGATACATCATGAATGAAGAGGTTTTAAAATTAGAGAACCAGATTTGTTTTCCATTTTACGCCCTTTCCCGTGTGATTATCCGTGGGTATCAGCCCCACTTGGATAAATTGGGGCTGACTTACACCCAATACTTGGTCATGTTGGTGCTGTGGGAACGGGATGATTTGACTGTGAATGAAATAGCCGAAAAACTCGTATTGAATACCAACACAGTGACTCCTTTGCTTAAGCGCATGGAAACGGTGGGCTTATTAACACGAATCAAAGGAGAGGAGGATGAACGGAAAGTATTTATACGCTTGTCCGAGCAAGGTGCTTCACTTAAAGAAGAAGCTTCCTGCATACCTCAGCAACTATTGGAATCTTTCGGACAAGATGAAGAAGTGTTAGAAGACCTTCTTCAGATGCGGAATACGATCCAACGATTATTGCATTTGTAAATTGGTGTCCGGATTAGTGGGAATACGCTTATTCATTAACCAAATCCATAAGGGAGGCACCAAGGCCATTAGCATACTTCCCGGGTACCCCGTAGGAAGTTGTGGGCTTTCATCCATGTGCCGAAGTACTTGATATTTTCTAGAAGCAAGATAATGATGATCTGAATGCCTCGTCAATTCGAATAAAACAATCCTTCCCATCTCATGGTCTGAATTCCACGAATGTTTAGGCAATACCCGCTCATATCTTCCATTTTCCATTTTTTTTCGTCTGAGTCCGTAATGCTCAATATAATTGATGGTCTCTAATAACAAGACAGCAATCAGTGCTATCCCAAGCGCATACGGTAAAATTTGCCATCCAAAAACCCAACTAATCAAACCTAAGTAGGATAGTTGGTAAATTTGGAAACGAATCATTTCATTTTCCCGACTCCAAAATTTCATTTCTTTTTTGGCTAAACGCTCTTTCTCTAAGTTCCAAGCACTGAAATATTGTCCAATAATTGATCGAACAAAAAATAAATAAACCCATTCACCTTTTTTAGCAGTAGCAGGATCCAAAGGAGTGGATACTTGCTTATGATGTCCTCGGTTATGCTCGATGAAAAAGTGCATATAAAGTACTGGGAGTAAACCCATTTTTGCCAAGAATTGCTCTTTTTTATCAGCACGATGCCCCAATTCATGAGAAACATTGATTCCGAGTGCTCCTAAGACCACCCCCAAACTAAATGTTAGGCCGACTTTTTCACTGAGCAAAAGTTCTTGTTGACTAATGGTATAAAAAAACAAACCAATTAGTACATAACAAATGGGAGGGCAAAGATATAGCAGTAGATCAAAAAAGCGATTGGATAGCCTTGCTACTTCCTCTTCAGCACTAGGGTTTTGAGTGGATGCCGGAAGGATTGCGTCTAGTATAGGGAAGATACCAAAAGCAAGTATGACCGATGCCCAAGACCAGATTCCTCCCCAAGCTAATGCGAGTAGAAAGGATAAGGGCAGGAGATAAGCACTGAGATATTTTAAGTCTTTGATCATTTGGGTTTAAGGAATTGTAAAATTAAGTACTTAAGATGGCCAGTTTTTTATATTTTGGACTTCTGATGCGTTAATTTAACAAAAACAGGCCAAAGCAATAGCTTTGGCCTCTTTTATTTTAGTAGGAGTCATGTTCCTTCATTCTTCCGATAGGATTATTTTTTCTCAGGTACTTTCGTTCCTTTGACTACATCCCCCTCTTTTAATTGTTTAGACACCACAAAGTAAGGACCTACGATAAGTTCTTCACCCTCTGCGATACCTTCTAAAATTTCAATATTGTCAAAGTCAGAGATGCCAGTTTTGATTTCTCGGAAGCTCGCTTTTCCATCTTCCACCACAAAGATCAATTCTTTTGGTTTGGTACTGCCATCAGCATTGGTCGTGGTTTGCTCTTCTCGTGTAGTTACTGCACCAAGTGGGATAGAAAGCACATTTTCTCTTTTTTGAGTAATGATATCTACACTTGCAGTCATACCGGGACGGAAAGGAAACTTATTTCGTTCAGAAACCAAATCTGCATAAGACTCATTGATGATCCTGATTTTCACTTCAAACTCAGTTACCGCATCAATACTAGCCTTGGTATTGGCAGAGTTGGCGATAGAAGTAACCACTCCTTTGAATTTTTTTCCAGTAGAAGCATAAGAATCCACATCTATGATTGTGGTATCCCCTAAACTTATACGAATAATATCATTTTCATTGACATTTACACGTACTTCCATACGTGAAAGGTCAGCTAGGCGAAGCATTTCTGTTCCTGCCATCTGTTGTGTACCTACCACACGCTCACCCTTTTCTACCAAGAGTTTGGAAACTATTCCGTTTACAGGAGAATATACATTCGTTAATCGAAGGTTTTCTGCTGCTTCGTCAACGGTAGCTTGCGCACTTTTGATGATAAACTCTGCTGCAATCACTGATTGTTGTGCTGCATCTAGGTCGTTGGCAGCAGTAAAATAAGTCGCTTGAATCTGCTCCCAATCTGCATCGGAGATTACTTTGTCCTTATACAGACGTTCGTTTCTTTTAAATTCCAGTTCTGCCCTTACAAATTGAGCTTCCGCCCGCTTTAAGTTGGCTTTGGATTGAGCTAGATTAGCTTTGTTTTGATTCAAGTTGGCACGAGCTCTATCCAAAGCGGATATGAAATTGTCAGGTCGGATTTTCACCAACAAATCACCTACTTTTACTGAATCACCATCGATCACATTCAATTCGATAATTTCTCCTGCCACATCCGGGCTGAGTTTTACCTCAATTTCAGGTTCGATTACTCCTGAGGCGCTGACTTTTTCTATAATGGTAGCTTTTTTAGCGGTACCGATTTCAACATTTACCTCTTTTGGTCCACCGATCCAGCCGGCTTTACGACCAACAATTGCGAATACAATTACAAAAGCCAATACCCCCAAGAGGATGTATATCAATTTATTGGATTTTTGCTTCTTAGCCATTGGTATAGTTCTATTATAGTTTTAATGGATTTCCTAAATAAAAGTCGAGTACCTTCACCCGGAAGATGTAGGTGTATTTAGCTGTAATCAAGTCTGCTTGTGCGTTGAAGAAGTTGTTTTGGCCCAACTGATAGTCTGCAAAATTGATGGCTCCTGCGTCAAAACGCTGTTGCGCAATTCTAAATGCTTCTTCCAATGATTCCACTCTGGTGACAGATGCTCTGTACGATAATCTGGCAGCAAAAGCATTTGTATAGGCACTTTCAATATCCTGACGCAATTGGTTTTTAGTCTCTACCTCTTGGATTTCAGCCAGTCGTTTTTGAAGACGTGCACGCTGTACATTGGCACGGTTTCGCATATTGGAAAGTATTGGGATATTCAACTGCATATTGGCAGAATTGGAAAAATTATTTCGAATCTGCGTGTTGAATGCTGGTACTTCACCAAACACTGCTTGATCAATAAAGTTTGAGAAAGCACTCATCCCAAATCCAAGCGTCGGGGCATATCCTCCACGGGCAATTCGTACACCTATCTCTGCACTTTCAATCCCTAGTTCAGCAGCTTTGATTTCCGGCATCAAGCCTAAGGCAATTGCGAAAATTTCATCTACATCATTTTGGGCCATTTCAAATGACTCTGCCTCCAATTCCGGTGCAAATACATCCATGCGGTCATCAAATGGAATCTGCATAGCCTGTGCAAGGTTCAGTTTAGCAATTCTTAAGTTGTTGCTAGCATTGATGACTTCCAATTCATTGGTGGCATTTTGTGCCTGAATGTCCAATTTATTAGCCAAAGGTAAAGATCCTGCATCCACAAGTTTGGTGGTGACTGTCAATTGCTCTTTGGTAGTATTGAGTTGGTTTTGAGCGATATTCAACTGCTCTTTGGCAAAAACAACATTGATGAATAGATTGATAACATTCAAGGTAATGTTATTTTCAGTGGCAGCTACATTGTAAGCAGCCGCTTCAATATCTACTTTGGACTGTTTGACACTATTATTGATTTGCTGACCTGCAAAGAGGGTCACATTGGAGTTGGCAAAAAGGTTAATATTTCCAATCCGATTGTTTTCAAAAAGGTTGGTAACCGGGTTGATGGATCTACCCCAACGATAACCAGAGCTCGCTCCCGTACTGAAGGTTGGTATCCGCTGACCTTGATTGGCAAGGTAGTTGGCTTCTTGTTGTGCTAAGGCTACTTGGCTCCTTTGTAAATTTAAGTTGTTTTCTAAAGCAACTTCTATGCAGGTTTCCAAGTCCATTACTGTACCTTGGCCTGTTTGTGAGAATCCAGCGACTCCTGTGGTGAAGCACAGGATTACTAAAAGGTAAAGTTTTTTCATATTAAAGGTCTATGTCTGGAATGTAAATCAAGTCTTTAATCCAAGGGATGGTTTTGAGATAGTCAATTGTCGTAGCTCTGATTCCCGAATCCATTTCAATTACATGGCAAGCCAAGTCGTTTTTCCCTTTTCGGGACACCGACATGGTGGCAATATTTGTTTGTTCCTGTGCGATAATGTTGGAGATAAACGCAATGGCACCGGCAACATCCTGAGCTTTGATAATCAGTGTGTGAGATTGGGCAGTGAAATTGGCATTGAATCCATCCACTTCGGCGATATTGATTAATCCTCCTCCCAAACTTTCACCAATTACCTCAATTGTTTTAGCTCCTTTTGTCAGTACTAATTTGATGGTGTTGGGGTGATATACAGAAGCATTCCCAATAGACTTGAAGGTGTATTGGATGCCTCGCTCCTTGATGATGTCAAATGCTTCTCGGATGTGTGGATCATCAGTTTTGAAATCCATCAATCCCCCTAGAATTGCTTTATCACTTCCATGTCCTTCATAGGTCCTTGCAAAGGAATTATAAAAGGTTATGACCGCATTTTCTGGACTTCCTCCTAACACTCTGATTGCGGCGCGAGCTATTCTGACCACGCCTGCGGTGTGTGAAGAAGAAGGCCCAATCATTACCGGACCAATCATGTCAAAAACACTACTTTTTGAACCCATATATTTACTTTTGTCAAAAGATGTGCTAATCTAGCAAGTATTTAGTAACTAACACACGAAAGCGGTTACTTAAGTACTTAAATTACCTTTAAAAAACATTAAATAGTATGAACGGTATTTCTGGAAGGTGTTCCATCTTCAATAAATGTCCATAATTGAACAGATTTATGCACGATTTTAATACACTTTTTCTTCAAAAAGAAATACATGGAAATTGGTCAAAAGCAGAGGACCTTGTTCATAATCGAGCATTTCTATTTGGAGATGGCCTCTTTGAAACCATGGTTTTTTCGAAGGGTGAATTGAAGGATTTTTACTTGCATCAACAACGCTTATTTCGGGGGATGGATCTGTTAGGTTTATCAAAAAACACGATAAGTCCTGAGGATGATTTAAATCAGCTTATCAGGAAACATGTACCTGACCGGGAGACTGCCCGAATCCGCTGGAATGTATTTAGGTCGGGAATGGGGAAATACAGCCCTGAGAGTAGTGAAGCCACAGAAACTTTGCAGATTCAAGCGTTGATACTAGCACCTGCTGTGAAAAAGTCTGCTAAAATCTCTCAAGAACATTGTCTTTACCCCCATCCTTGGGCAAATTGTAAAACCAGTAATGCCTTAGTTTATGTCTTGGCCAATAAAGAACGAATAGCGCATCTACAGGATGAGATTATTCTGTTGGACCATCTAGGTAATATCTCCGAGGCAGGTGCTGCTAATATTTTTTGGAAAAAAGGTGGAGTGTATTTTACGCCTTCCTTACAAACGAACTGTATTGCAGGAATTGGAAGAGCAAAGATTTTGGCTGCGCTTACGGAGCAAGGTCTAGACGTGCAAGAAGGAGAGTTTCCTGTTTCGGAATTGCTTGCAGCGGATAAGATTTTTGTTTCCAATGTAACGGGGATCAGTTACCTCGCTGAAGTGGAGGGCAAATATTTTGATACCCAACTCGAGGTACATTTGGAAAAACTCTTTCAGTTATAATAAATGGCTAAACAGCAACCGCAGCTTTTATATGTGGGTGAGGGTCGTAATTGATCAATTCGAAATCCTCTATCTTAAACTCGAAAATATCTTTTACCGCAGGATTGATTTTCATAGTTGGTAAAGGCCTACATTCTCTGCTTAGTTGAAGATTTGCCTGCTCTAAGTGATTGCTGTACAAGTGTGCATCTCCAAACGTGTGCACAAATTCTCCCGGCTCAAGGTCACAAACTTGAGCTATCATCATGGTAAATAAGGCATAGGAAGCAATGTTAAATGGAACACCTAAGAATACATCCGCACTGCGTTGGTATAACTGACAGGATAATTTTCCTTCTGCTACGTAAAATTGAAAAAGTGTATGACAGGGAGGTAAGGCCATTTCATCTACGTTGGCAACATTCCATGCACTCACGATATGTCTCCTACTGTCCGGTTTGGTTTTGATCTGATGGATCAGATTTTTGATTTGATCGATTTCACCACCTTTGCCATCAGGCCAATGTCTCCATTGGTATCCGTACACGGGACCTAGGTCACCATTTTCATCCGCCCACTCATCCCAAATACTCACTTTGTTTTCTTTGAGATATGCTATGTTGGTGTCGCCCTTCAAAAACCAAAGTAATTCGTGAATGATGGATCGAAGATGTAGTTTTTTGGTCGTCACTAAAGGAAATCCTTCCTGTAAATCGAATCGCATCTGATAACCAAAAACACTGATGGTGCCTGTGCCTGTTCTATCCTCCTTTTTAACTCCCGTATCCAAAATATGCTGCATCAGGTCATGGTATTGTTTCATAGCGATAATCGATTTTTGAGTAGTAGATGAAAAGCTAAAATTGAAAAAGTTGCGTAACTTTTCCAACATTTTCCACAGGAATAAGTATCCTCTATACATGAATTTTACAAAGAAGCGGTCTTTCATTGGTTTAGCAATAGCACTTATAATCACACTTACCTTAGGGCTGTTGCAACCCCAAGTACGGTTTGATTACGATTTTGAAAGCTTTTTTCCTCAAGAAAGTGAAGACCTACAGTTTTACATCACCCATAGAGCAACCTTTGAGAACGATAATGATTATTTGCTCATAGCCGTCAAAAATCAAGAGGGGATATTCAATCAAGCGTTTCTCAAACGTGTGGAAGAAGTGCAACAACAACTGTTGGACTTAGATAAAGTGGAAGGAATTCAATCCTTGTTGACCCTCAGTCAGCCAGTAATTAGTCCATTTGGTATGCGTAGGAATCGGGTATTGGATCCCGAAGATGTAGATAGGTTTGAAAAGCAAGTATTGGCTATCAGGGATTCAGATACTTGGAAGGATTTTTATTCTGAGGATGAAACCTATTTATTGTTACTCCTCCAAAATGAACAGCGGATT
The DNA here is from genome assembly GCF_014652135.1 of Mongoliitalea lutea. Taxonomy (GTDB): domain Bacteria; phylum Bacteroidota; class Bacteroidia; order Cytophagales; family Cyclobacteriaceae; genus Mongoliitalea; species Mongoliitalea lutea. The sequence continues at coordinate 96,193 of NZ_BMYF01000009.1, read as the reverse complement.
GTAAAAGAGGATGGAGATGAACTTTATGAAGAAATACAAGCGATTTTGGAGGGTGCTTTTCTCGATTCATTCCTAACTGCAGGCAAAATTAAAGCGCAGGGAGCTTTTGTAACCTTACTTCAAGGGGAGTTTGCTTTCTTTTTGGGGATTGGATTCCTATTGATTGTCACGATTTTGTTTGTGCTCTTTCGCTCTGTTTGGGGAGTGCTGATACCATTGATTGTAATTGCGTTTGGGATTCTTTGGACCTTGGCTTTCATGTTGCTAATGGGTAAGCCCTTAGATGTTATGACAGTCATGCAACCAATTATTCTGGCAGTGATTGGTGTGGCAGGCTTGGTTCACTTTATCAACTATTATTTGACCTACGTTAGGGAGGGGAAATCCCATACTCTTGCTGTTCAAGCAGCATTCTCAGGCTTGGTTTTGGCTGTCTTTTTGACAAGTTTGACCACTTCACTTGGATTCTTATCCCTGTATTTCACCCAAATACCCACTTTAAAGTACTTTGGTTTATACACGGGTTTGGGAGTGGCATGGATGTTTTTGTCCATGGTCTTAATTACACCTGCATTATTGTATCTTTTGCCTCCTTTGCCTGCTGTGGACCGACCGCACATCGTTAGCTTTTGGAGGAAATCTATGCGTACTGCATTTAGTTGGGTGATTGCTCATAAAAAAAGTATTCCATGGGTATTTGGTGGAATTACGTTGGTTGCTGTGATAGGTTTGAGTCAACTGAAAGTCAATGGATATATCTTAGACAACTTACCTGAGGGGAATGAATTGATGGAGTCTTTTCTGTTTTTTGATAGGGAATTTGGAGGCAGTAAACCTTTAGAGCTGGCATTGGAAAAGGGAGCGGCTGTCAATTCTTTGGTAACTATGGAAGCTTTGGAGGCAATTGAGCGTTTGGAGGAATTTATAGCTGAAACTTATGATGCAGGGGTAATTCTTTCTCCCTTGACCTTAGTGAAAACAACCAATCAGGCCCTTAATAATGGGAGCCCGCGCGCGTTTACTATCCCATCCCGCGGACAAATCAATCGTGTAAACCAAATGATTCCATCCATCAGTGAAAATTCACCCATTCCTTTGATATCAGAAGATCTCTCGAAAGGAAGGATAAGCGCTCGAACATCGGATATGGGAAGCTACACAGCCAAAAGAATGAATGCTGAGTTAGAAGCATTTGTCCAAGAACATATTTCCCCTGAAATTTTGCAAGTTCGAATCACTGGAACTTCTCACTTGATTGATATCAGTCATGAAGCCGTCAGCAAGCAATTAGCGAAAGGCCTTTTGTTGGCTTTCTTTTTAGTTGCGCTCATTGCAGGGATATTATTTCGCTCTTGGAGAATAGGTTTGATTGTGCTGATTCCCAATTTAATACCTTTACTATGGTTGACGGGTATGATGTGGGTCTTTGGGATTGATTTCAAATTGACCACAGCTATAGTATTTACAGTGGCTTTTGGTATCGCTGTAGATGATAGCATTCACTTTATGACTAAGTTTTATTTGGAGTTGAAAAAGCGTCGAAGCATGTTGTATGCACTCAAAAGGACCTTCTTGGAGACCGGGAAAGCAATTATTTTGACTACTGTTATTTTAGCTGCAGGATTTGGAGTATTAACGCTCAGTCAATTTGGAGTGACCTTTTATTCAGGGCTTTTGATTGCTTCTTCGCTTATTTTTGCCTTGATAGCAGACTTGATTTTACTTCCTGTGTTACTCTTGGGGATTCGAAAATCATGGATGAATTTGGAAGGGAAGGCTTACTCCTGAATTTTTCTTGCAGTTGAATTGATTGGCTTGCGAAATGAAGCTGAGATAGGGTAATGGTCGGAGTAATCTACTTCCCGATGGGTTTTGAAATTTAAAATATCAAAAACAGGGTCGAAGAAAATATTATCAATCCGTAAAAAGAATAGGACTCGGTTATATGTAAACCCAAATCCTCTGCCTGCTTTTTCAAAAGCATTTTCCAGATTTTTACGAAGGAAGAAATATGTGTAAGAATAGGGGACATCATTGAAATCTCCTACTATAATCGTAGGGTAGGGACTGTTGTCCATGTGTTCTTTCAATATCTCTAACTGGGATGCTCGGACTACCTGACCATTTTTCAATTTCTTAAGCGTGGATCGGTAATTTTCTTTGATTCCATCCAAATTGTTCAGGTTATCCTTGTCTATATTCATAGACTCTAAATGAGCATTGTAAATTCTTATGGTATCTCTATCAATCTTGATGTCAGCGAATATGACGCCATTATTTCTTCGGTTTTCAAATACAATTCCGTCATTGATTATTGGATATTTACTCAAAATTGCCATTCCATAGGATCGTTTATTTTTTTCTCCTTCATTGATTTGATAACTATATTCATAGCCGCTCTCAATAGCTAATTGCTTGATATGGTTTTTTGACGGGGTAGTAAAATCTTGATAAAACTCTTGAAAGCATTTGATTTCAGATGGATTTTCTTTGATCCATTTGACGATGTTTCCACTCGTCAATAATTGATTAGAAGAAGGTGGTTGATAATTAAAAAGATGGACATTGTAGCTCAGAACACTAATACTTTGCTGACTTTCTTTAGGGAGGTTAAACTGTATTGTGGTACCTACGTACTTCCATCCTGCGATTAGAGCGATTAATGGAAGGATAGCCAATTTTCTCTTGGCAATTACTAAACTAGTGAATAAAAAGGCATTGATGAAAAAAAGAAGTGGATTGGTTAGTGTAAGTAATCCAACATAAGGGAAATACTCTGGCGATATGTATACACTGTAAAAAAGCGCAAGGGACACCAAGAAAAAAACAACAACAATAAACCTAATCATAGTACGCATTAGAAATTATTCGAAAATATAGCTTTGTGTTTGTCTTTGCAAATAGTAGGTATCATTCTTCAATCCCAATAATCTCAATATCCTCTTTACCAAAGAAGAATTTCTAAGGATTTAGCTGTTTTTGTGAATTAAGGAAGAAGCACAAAATAGAACTCATTAAAAGCCCTTTGGCAGGTGCAAGGTTAAAGAAATGATAAGATAGTTTTGAACATTTCAGATTCTATTTTGTGTCAAGCCATTTAGTTTTAAAGCAATCCATGGAAAGCATATCTGATGTTTCGTGTTTAGGTTGATTTGATTATTAGAAAAAAGTAAGGGCTGACTTTATTTGAATGATATTTATCAACTCTTCCTTACTTATAGGGTCTTTTTGGTGGATCGTAGTTTCATAAGTTAACTGGTAACACTCTTGCCTAATTATGATGTTGCTATGGGTCTGATTGTGTACATTTGCCAAAAAAGATATAAACCCAATAATGGAAGATACAATAAAGAAAATTCAGCTCAATGACCTCCATATTGCTTTGGGAGGTAAGATGGTTCCTTTCGCAGGTTACAATATGCCTGTTCGTTATTCATCTGATATCGAAGAACACAAAACTGTTCGTGAGGGGGTAGGTGTTTTTGATGTTTCACATATGGGAGAATTCATGGTTACTGGCCCTCATGCGCTAGACCTGATTCAGAAAGTAACCTCCAACGATGCGTCCAAACTTGTTAATGGTCAAGCACAATACTCTTGCTTCCCAAATGATAAGGGAGGAATTGTTGACGATTTGATCGTGTACAAATTTGAAGATGAAAAATATATGTTGGTTGTGAATGCTTCCAATATTGATAAAGATTGGGCATGGGTTAATCAGCATAATACCATGGGTGCTAACTTAGAGAATATCTCCGATCATCTTTCCCTTTTCGCTGTGCAAGGTCCGAAAGCTATTGAAGCTGTTCAAGCTTTAACTCCTGTCAATTTATCAGAAGTGAAGTTTTATCATTTCACAGTAGGTGAGTTTGCGGGTGTCCAAGATGTAATCATTTCAGGAACAGGTTACACCGGTGCAGGTGGCTTTGAGATTTACGTTAAAAACGAAGATGCCGAGCATGTGTGGAAGGCTGTTTTTGAAGCAGGGGCGGCCTTTAATATCAAGCCAATTGGTTTGGGGGCGAGAGATACCTTGCGAATGGAAATGGGCTACTGCTTATACGGAAACGATATCAATGATGAAACCTCTCCACTCGAGGCAGGTTTAGGGTGGATTACTAAGTTTACCAAAGATTTCATCAACTCAGAAAACCTCAAAAAACAAAAAGAAGCGGGAGTGGAGAAAAAGTTGGTTGGATTTATATTAAATGAACGCGGAATTCCAAGGGCTCATTATCCAATTGTCAATGAAGCAGGAGAGGTGATAGGTGAGGTTACCTCTGGAACGCAATCCCCATCAATGGGAGTAGGCATTGGCTTGGGCTATGTTCAGACAGCTTATGCTAGTCCAGGAACCAAAGTTGCTATTGCTATCCGAAACAAGTATATTCCGGCTACGGTGGAAAAACTTCCCTTGTTTAAAAAATAAGTAGCTACTTGACGGAACGGAAAACAAGGTGTTTTCCGTTTCTTTTTTATCCTAACCTTCTTTGGATAATTCACCCACTTAATCCCACTATTTGTCCTATGGCAACAATTGAAACTTGCTTGAGTCCCGAGCTTTTATCGCTGCATGAAGTAGCAGCAAAGAATGTAGTGATTGTAGATATCTTTCGTGCAACGTCTACTATGACAGCTGCCTTGGCCAATGGTGTCAGTGGTATTCTTCCGGTTATGGACTTGGAAAGTTGTCGTGCGAAAGTTTCTGAGGGCTACGTGATTGCAGGTGAGCGAAATGGGCAGACAGCAGCAGGATTTGAGTTGGGAAACTCTCCTTTGGCATATACTCAGGGGCAATATATTGGCAAAAAAATCGCTATGACTACTACCAATGGAACAGTTGCCATTGAAAAGACAGCGACTTTAGCCAATCAAATCATTCTTGGGGCATTTGTAAATTTAGAAGCCACAGCTAATTACTTGTTGGAGCAAAATGAAGATGTGCTGATTGTGTGTGCAGGCTGGAAGGGAAGATTTAATTTGGAAGACTCTTTGTATGCAGGAGCGTTAGCACAGGCCTTGGTGCCTTATATGTCCACTGACTGCGATGCCACAATTGCCATGCGCAGCCTTTATGAATCCAATCAACATCGACTCAAATTGTTTCTAAGCCAAGCCGCTCACTCCAAGCGTCTCCAAAATCACGGAATAGAGGAGGATATAGATTTTTGCCTGACCCTTAATCAGTATCCTGTTGTGGGAGTTTTAAAAGGTGGGGAATTGGTGGCAGTGAGTGATGGACAGTGAGGAGTGACACAATTTAGAATGTGGAATGAAGAACTTGGAGTGATGGGATATCCCTTACGAACTAACAATAGGAGTAGGGGTATTTAAGACACCAAGAATTAAGTGAATTGAACGAATTTTTTTCAATTTTTACTCGCATGGCTCGCAATTGCACGAATTCCTCCAAAAAAATATTTCTTTGTGGATTTTTCTGCGCTTTCAGGCTGACTGAGATTTGCAATCTCGGTCAGGAGATAATGAGGATTTGTAATCCCCTAGGTTTATTTTTTTGAGAAGAGTTTTTTCCTTTTTAGGTATCTATAAGCTGCATATTGGACTTATCTCATTGAGGATCTTTACTTTCATTGTCGTTACTTTTGTCATTGCCACAAAAGTAACCAAAAAGGCTAGTCAGAAAAATCCTTCTGCCCGCAAGGCTCACGCCGGCCCGGTTTTCTGACGTCTCAATGCGCAAGTACTACCTACGATTATTGGTATAAGAAACGTAAAGGACTTTTTTCATCTGTATGAATCTAAAATTTTCAATCTGCGACAAATCTGTTCAATCTCCTGTACTTGCGAGAGGCTTGTGAGAGGCTTTTGGCGTTTAAAGGAGAAGAGAGAGATTAGAAGCGAGATGCGAGATGCGAGAGATTAGAAACAAGAACCAAGAATCAAGAAGCAAGACAGATTCGCATATTTGAAAGAAGTTTTTTCTTGCCTACTAATTATTGGAGCAGTCTCGTAGAGACGACCGACGTATTAGCCGAGGGTTTCAACCCTCGGATCAAATGGGTCGAGCTCTTTTTCCATAGTCCCATCGGGACGGCCGACATAAAATTCTTTAGCTCATGTCAATCGTGTCTACGACACTTCGCCATTAATTATGATTTATCATCAACGGGTTGAAACCCGTTGCTAAAATGTAGGCCGCTCCGATGGAGCTGCTAGATGAATTATAGCATGATAATTTGACATATTTTCACGCCAATTATATTGATCTATGCGCCTTCAAACCAATTATTCTGTGCCAATCTGTAAAAACTGTGGACACCTTATTTTGCGGTCGTTGCGATCAATCGTTGTGCTCGTGGCGTGAAACCTTCCGCGGCTTGGTGCCTTTGCGAGACACCCAAAGTTACGGGTTACTGATGTTGGAAAATTTCGAATGATAAACTGGTGGTTTACTGTGTCATTCCTCCTTCCTACTTTCCCTTTATTAACACCAACTCCGTCTGTGGTTCAATAAGGTATCTTGCCCCATCTTTGGTGACTACGGCCATTTCTTCCACAGAGATGGTTTTGGTATAGCCATCAGGTAAATCCCAGGCATGGAAACCATCAAATGCGAAAATCATTCCTTCTTTAAGAGGTTTTATTGCTGCCGGTCTAACACTTGGGTCAGGAAGCAAGCCTCCGCCCAAGTTTGGTCCGATGTCATGGGCTACATACCCTACTGGATGTCCGGTACTCCACATCACAGGAAGTGATCCTCTTTCAGTCATCCAGTCCCTCTGAGCTTTGTCCACTTGATAGCCTAATACTCCTGGTTTCATTGCATCAAATGCAGCTTTACCTCCTCCTATAGATGATTCGAAGTAAAACTGCACAGAATCCGGTGCATGACTTTCTCCTTCACGTAAAACATAAGCAAAACGCTGAATGTCAGAAACCCAAGTATCCCAAACTCGGATGCCAAAATCAGTTTGGATCACATCGCCAGGCATGATAACTTTATCTGTAGCGTGGGAGTGCCCTCGGTCATAACCGGAGTTCACACTTGGATTTTGATCGGGAGACCAGCCATCCTTTACTCCATACTGTTCCATTTTCTTTTTCAAGAAACGGGCTACATCCGCATCTGTGGTTGTTCCGGGGATTACCTGAGCGTATGCTTCCAACTGCCACTGTGCAGTCAATTCAGCAGCTTTGGTCATGATATCGATTTCAGCAGGAAGTTTCACTGCCAACCATTCATAAATCAGTTCTTCGGAAGAAACTAACTTAGAAGCTAAATTACCTAAGGATTTTTCTAGTGTTTGTCTTTGTGTATAGCTTAGACCATCTGCCAATAATTCATTGAATGAACTGTTAACCGCAATGCGATTAAAGCTTTTGCCTTGCATGTAAGTTGCTCCAATGTTTATTGCTGAATTTCCTCTATCAACTGGAATAACTTCATCATGAATCGCTAATTCAGCTAAAGCAGTAGCCTCTCCAACAGGTGAGAAAGCTTTGGATACTACTTTTTCACCATCTAAGTAAAATAAAAATAGGGCCGTACCGCCTGCATTTTCACCACCGATGTGTTTGGCAATGGGGTCATTATTATTTTCTCTGCAAATAATTGCCCAAGCATCTACTTCAGCTGCTTTCATAGCCTGGGGAAGTAAATCGGAGATCCGTTGCTTTCGGATTTCAGGCCATGGACTTGGTCCAGCAAATGGGTTGTCAAAATTTGCTTCTTCTTTAGATGTATCCGTATGGCAGGCTGTAAAAACCGTGGAAAGCATCAAAATAAAGGCAGAATAGATGGTTATTCTCGATAAGGACTTCATGATTAGAGAGTAAAAGTTAAGTGAATCAACGGTGAAAAATACGAACTTAACGCTGATGACAAAAGGATTTTTATTTATCTTCGGGGATAAAATTCATGAAACTATGAAAAAAATCAATCTATTCTTAACAGCAATCTTTGCTACTTCTATGCTTTTATTCTCTTGTGGTGCTGAAAAAGCAGCAGAAACAGAAGAATCAGCTGATGATTCACAAACAGAGGTCAAAGCTACCGAGCAAAGAGCTAGCCCACTTCGGACCCTAGAAGGCACTATTGGAAATGCTCAAGCACTTGTTCAATATGGAGCTCCTTCTGTCAAAGGTCGCGTGATTTGGGGAGACTTAGTACCATATAATGAAGTTTGGAGAACCGGTGCCAATGAATCCACCTATATTGATATCGATCAGGATATCACTGTGGAGGGCGAGATCTTAGCAGCTGGTAGATATTCTATTTTTACAATTCCTAAAGTGTCGGGAAAATGGACAGTAATCTTTAATTCCGAATGGGATTTAGAGCATGGGCATTTTCAATACAAAGATGTCAATGATGTGCTTCGTGTGGAATCTACTCCAGAATGGCAGGAGGAAAGTCAGGAACAATTGAGCATTGCTATCGAATCACCGGGATTGGTCGTACGATGGGAGCGTTTGAAGTTGCCTATTGTTATGAAATAGATAATCACAATTATCTTAATCAAGCCTACTACTCTATTGAATAGTAGGCTTTTTTATGGCCTGTTTATTAATACAAGGGGTTCTTGAAAAGATCCAAATTTTTTTTGAACTTTTAGTAATTTTAATTCAGGTAACAACTATATTTGTTTGATTCACCCTACATCCTATTTATCCTTTCTATGCGCTATTTAGGCTTTCTAGTTTCAATAATAATTACTGCTTCTCTTGGAGTAATATTATCCATTTCTATCAAAACAGTCCCTCCGTTAGGTATTCTTTTAGATCCTCATCATGGGTTTTGGCAGCATGCGTATAGTGAAGATGAACTAGCTAAAAAAGAAATTAATTTAAAAAATCTGAAGGGGGAGGTAAATGTAGTTTATGATGAATATTTAGTCCCCCATATTTTTGCAGAAAATGATGAAGACTTGTATCGGGTTCAAGGATATGTTACGGCACAGCATCGATTATGGCAAATGGAATTTCAAACCATGGCTGCTTCAGGTCGAATAACCGAAATCGTCGGGGATATTGCTCTAGACTTGGACCGCATGGCGAGAAGAAAGGGATTGCCTTATGCAGCTGAAGCAGCGATGCAGTATTTGGGAAAAAATGAGCCTGAAACCATGCGATTGGTGGAAGCTTATGCAGATGGTGTGAATCAATACATCGATCAGTTATCTCTCGCCCGGTTACCCTTGGAGTATAAGATACTAAACTACCGTCCTGAACCTTGGTCTGCTTACAAATCCATGCTGCTTTTAAAGTATATGGCAGATATGTTGGTAGGCGATCGGGATTTAGAATTTACCAATCTTCGAAATATATTGGGTATGACAGTCTTGGGGAAATTCTATCCAGACTTTCCTAGAGATAATGACCCTATTATTGAGTCAACAAAAAATTGGGATTTTACTCCTGTTTCTGTTGAAAAACCAGCCACAATAAAGTACCCTAATGAGACCGTTGGTTTTCAAAATTTAGTGCAACCTGAGGAAGGTACTGGTAGTAATAATTGGGCGGTTCATGGTTCAAAGACCGCTTCTGGAGCGCCTATTTTGGCCAATGATCCACACTTGAGCATGAATCTACCGTCTATTTGGTATTCCTTGCAATTATCCACTCCAACTCATACTGTCAAGGGAGCAAGTTTACCAGGTGCTTTGGGGATTATTTCAGGATTTAATGAACATATTGCTTGGGGTGTAACTAATGCTACCCGTGATACTAGGGATTGGTATAAAATCACTTTCAAAGATGATAATCGCACAGAGTATTTGTATAATGATCGCTATATACAAAGTACTTTTCGTGTTGAAACCTTTAAAATTAAGGGTAAGGTGGATTTTATCGACACCATTGTGTACACACATCATGGACCAATTGTATTTGATCGAAGTTTCCGAGGAGACCGTGACGATATGAATTATGCTTTGCGTTGGACAGCCCATATGGAATCCAATGAGCAACGAACATTCCTAGAGCTTAATAAAGCAAAGAATCATGCAGACTATATAGCTGCGTTGAATCACTATACTTCTCCGGCACAAAATTTTGTTTTCGCTTCAAAATCCGGTGATATTGCGATGAAAGTTCAAGGGAGATTTCCTTTGAAATGGAAAGATCAAGGTAAATTTTTGATGGATGGAAATGACCCTGCTTATGAGTGGCAAGGTTTTATTCCTTTCGAACATAATCCTGCCACTTTAAACCCTGAAAGAGGTTTTGTTTCATCGGCAAATCAGCACCCTGTAGACCCATCCTATCCGTATTATGTTTTTGATGCTACGTATGAGCATTATAGAAACAGAAGATTGAATTCTCGATTGGAAGAGTTGGAAAATATTACGATAGAGGATATGCAGGCACTACAATTTGATAATTTTCACCTTCATGCTGCCGAGGCTTTGCCAGTGATGTTAAATTTGTTAGGGTTTGATGAATCTTTAAATTCTGACTCTATCGAAGCAAAGTACTTTACCCAATTGGCGGATTGGAACTACTTCACTCACCCCAATCAATCTGAACCTACATTATTTCAGGTATGGTGGGATAAATTGTATGAGTTAATATGGGATAAGTGGAAAATGGAAGGGAAACCAATTCTTTTGCCCAATAAGTATCAGACTACATTATTATTAGCAGAAGAGCCAGAAAGTGAGTTTTTTGATAAAACTGAGACTTCCCAAAAAGAACAAGCTAGAGATTTGGTTAAAGAATCTTTTGAGGCCTTGGTCGCATTTATGAAAACTTGGGAGGAAGAAAATGCTGATTATACATGGGCAACTTATAAAAATACGACTGTTCAACATTTAGTACCTAATTTTAAATCTTTCAGCCGAGCGAATGTCTACACTGGTGGAGGAGCGGGGATTTTAAATGCTACGGGTTCCAGGCATGGTGCGAGTTGGAGAATGGTGGTAGAAATGGGTGATCAAATCAAAGCCTTTGGAATCTATCCGGGAGGACAGTCAGGTAATCCAGGAAGTAGATTTTACGATCATTTTCTCAAGACTTGGGCAAATGGAGAATATGTTAATTTTGATCTCCGTAGTCGTGACCAACAGTCCGGAGTATTATTCACTACAAAATTTAAAAATTGAGATGATAAGATTCGCTACACAATTGATTGTTGTATTTTTGATTGTCTACTTTCTAGGAGGCTTGTTTTCCTTTTGGATTTCTATGTTGTTTGTAGGTTTTACGGCATTGCTGATCTTAGAAAATAATGTGGCAGCATTTTTTGCGACTGGGTTAGGCTTTGGGATAGCTTGGTTGAGCAAAGCATTAGTGATTACGGTATCTACTGCTTCCCAGTTACCCCAACAAATGGCAGATTTAATGGGAATTAGTAATGAAAACCTACTATTTGTAGGTACTTTTCTCGTTGGTTTTTTGCTAGGAGGATTTTCAGGACTTACCGGAACTAGCTTGAAAGGAGTATTTCAATATAAGAAGGAAGGATATTATAGAGTGTGAATTTAGCATGATAAAATAATTTTTAACAAATATGTTTTTCATACCTTTTTTAAAGGTAATATAGATTCCCTTCAAGTTCCTAATTCACACTCCATAATTCGCTAATTCCGGCTCAGAAGATACTTACTACCCAACCAGTACTTTCTCATTTTCCTGTTTTTCTGTCCGATAAGCTGTTTCATTTTTCATATCGATTTTATTCAATTCCCGTTTGATGATGGAATATCCCGACAGACCTGAGATCAGGGAAGCTAAAAGGATCCCCATTTTGGCTTGCTCTTGATAGATAGCTGTCTCAAATGCAAGCGAATTAATAAATAGGGACATGGTAAATCCAATCGCAGCCAAGAAAGAAACTCCCAACAATAAACGGGTATTCAATCCAGCAGGCATAGTGAATAACTTCATTTTGATGCCTAGCATTGACAAGCCGAAAATACCGATAATTTTACCAAGTAATAACCCTAAGCCAACACCTAAGGCCACTGGACTGGTAATCATTTCCATCCAATCACTGTCAATGACAACTCCCGCATTGGCTAGAGCAAATACCGGCATTACAAAGTAAATAACCAATCCATGCATGCTGCGCTCTAGACGCTGCAGTGGGGAGATGGATGCCTTTGAAATACGCTTAATCTCACCGATGATATTTTCTTCATCCGCTGAAAGTAAATACTCATCTTTCTCAGCCTTGTTGGCTGTTTTAAACTTTTTAGTCAGGTTACTAATAGAATTTAGGTAATCAGATTTATCAATTTTTCTATCAGCTGGAATGGCAAATGCCGCTAATACAGCCGCAATGGTAGCGTGTACACCAGATAATAAGGTTGCCAACCAAACTCCCCCTATACCTAACACAGCAAAAATAAATACTCTACGGACGCCCAAGAGGTTGAGGGCAAACATCAAACTTAAAATCCCAAGGCCAATTGTCAGATTAAATGTAGAAATTTCTGAAGTGTAAAATAACGCTACTACCAATACAGCACCAATATCGTCTATAATTGCCAAAGCAGTTAAGAAAACTTTTAACTGTATTGGAACTCTAGGACCCAAAAGGTATAGTACGCCCAACGCAAATGCGATATCGGTTGCCATCGGGATTCCCCAACCGTTTAAACTTTCAGTGCCATTTCCTGCATTGAAAGCAATGTAGATGGAAGCTGGTATTAACATTCCTCCAATGGCGCCAACAATCGGCATCAGTACATTTTTAGGGTTGGATAATTCGCCTGCTACGATCTCACGCTTCAATTCAAGTCCTACTACAAAGAAAAAGATGGACATCAAGCCATCATTGATCCATAATAAAAGTGATTTGTATACACTGAATTCACCAATGCTGAAGCCTATTTTTTGGCTAAGGATCCATTGCATAGAACTATTGGCAGGCGTATTCGCTAAAATTAGCGCCAACAATGCTGCAAAGAACAACAAGAAAGAGCTAAATGTACTCTTCTGAATGAATTGAATCAAAGGACTCAAGGCACTGAACTTTAACTTTCCTGAATTCATAGTGTTGAAGTTTTTTAGAACAATGTTTTGAATTCATCAGATATACTTATCGAAACCATTAATTATTTTAATGATTGAACTGATTTGAAATAATATACTGATGCAGAAATTTCTCTACGCAAAAAAATATTCAAAGGTTTAGCTTGTAATGATTCCAAATCAGACTCCATCATCACATGGTGAAGACTTTTAGCTACAGGTAAATATTGAATTAATGCAACCTCAATAGACGGTGAGATTTCTAGCTTTGAATTGGCTACGAACCCTTTCCACAAGTTCAAGTGTAGGGGTTTCTGTTTCTGCCAACGTATAATTGATTCCTAACTGTTCCCATTTACTTTTTCCCAATTGATGAAAACGAAGGATTTCTACACGTTCAAGAGATTGAATGTTGGCACAGATATCTGCTACTTTTTCAACATTCTCCCAACTATCCGTAAGACCAGGAACCAATACAAAACGAACCCAAACGGGGCGATTCAGTCTGGAAAGACGCTCAGCCAGTTCCAATGTTGGTTGAATGGGTTGTTTGGTCACTAGTTTGTAGACTTCAGGATCACCTGATTTGATATCCAGCAAATGGAGGTCAATGTCCATTAAATCTTCATCAGAAAAATTTGCCCCTAAAAAGCCTGAGGTATCCAAACACGTGTGCAGCCCTAGTTTTTTTGCAGCTTTAAAGATTTTTTTGACAAATGCATGTTGAAAGCCAGGCTCTCCCCCAGAAATCGTCAGTCCTCCTTTTGAAATTTTCAGTACCTCTGTGTAAGAGTTGATTTTTTTCATCATTTTATCAAAGGCATAAGGCTTGCCATTTCGGATATCCCAAGTATCGGGGTTATGGCAATACTGACAGCGGAGTTTACAGCCTGTCAAAAACAACACGAAACGAATCCCTGGGCCATCCATGGTACTTCCGATTTCATACGAATGTACATAGCCCATAGAGCCATCATCTATGTGAGTTTGTATAGTGGAGGTAGTGAGTAATTCTGCGTTAGAAGAAACTTCTGGTAATTCAGAGTTTCCCTCATTACCAGAAGTTTTAAATGCATACCTGCTACGTGCTAGTTTATTTGAACCCATAGTATCTAATTAGATCGATCCGTGGAATGTCCTGTTCAAAACATCCACTTGCTGTTCTTTGGTCAACTTCACGAAGTTAACAGCATAACCGGATACACGAATGGTCAATTGTGGATATTTTTCAGGATGGTCTATAGCATCTTGAAGTGTTTCTTTTGTCAATACATTCAAATTAGCATGAAAGCCATTGGAAGCCATAAATGCATCGAGTGCACCTACTACCTTTTCTGTTTTTTCCTCTTCAGGCCCCAACGAATTTGGAATCATGGAAATTGTCAAAGAAATACCGTCTTCGCAATCATCATAAGGTAGTTTTGCCACCGAAAGCATGGCAGGCAGCGCGCCATATTTATCGGCTCCATTGGATGGGTTTGCCCCAGGAGCAAATGGTTCCCCAGCCCTTCTTCCATCAGGCGAGTTACCTGTTTGCTTGCCATAGACCACATTAGATGTAATGGTCAGAATGGATTGTGTATGAGTAGCATTTCTATATGTGGGATAATTTCTTATTTTCTCCATCATTTTAGAACAAAGCATTACCGCAATGTCATCTGCCCGTTCATCATTATTGCCATATCTTGGGAATTCTCCTTCTACCTTGAAGTCTACGATCAAGCCAGCTTCATTTCGGATAGCCTTGACTTTTGCATATTTGATCGCAGATAAACTGTCTGCTGTATGTGATAATCCGGCCAAACCAAAAGCCATAGTTCGGAGAATGTCACGATCATGGAAGGCCATCAAAATCGATTCATAACAATACTTATCATGCATGTAATGAATGATATTTAGTGCGTCTACATAGGTACGTGCCAACCAATCCATCAACACTTCAAATCGCTTCATGACTTCTGTATAGTCCAGATAGTCTCCTTCTATTTCCTGAATTATTGGGCCTATCTGAGCACCACTAATTTCATCTTTTCCACCATTTAGTGAATACAGCAAGGTTTTGAGTAAGTTGACTCTTGCTCCAAAAAACTGCATTTGTTTTCCAATAGCCATAGCCGAAACACAGCATGCGATGCCTGCATCATCCCCATATTTAGGGCGCATCAGGTCATCGTTCATATACTGAATCGAGGAGGTGTCTATGGATACTTTGGCCACAAAATCTTTGAAACCTTGAGGAAGTCTGGTAGACCAAAGAACTGTCAGGTTTGGTTCTGGAGCTGGACCTAAGGTATATAGGGTATTCAGCATCCGGAAGCTATTTTTGGTTACGATGGTTCTGCCGTCCTGCCCCATACCACCAATAGATTCGGTAACCCAAGTTGGATCCCCTGAGAATAATTGATTGTAAGAAGGTGTGCGTAAAAAGCGTACAATTCTGAATTTGATAACCAAATCATCGATCAGCTCTTGAGCCTGTGACTCCGTTAAGGTGCCTTCTTCTAGGTCACGTTCAATATAGATGTCCAAAAAAGTGGAAATCCGCCCGACTGACATTGCTGCACCATTTTGTTCTTTGACTGCAGCTAAAAATGCAAAGTATAACCACTGAACGGCTTCGCGTGCATTGGTAGCTGGATGTGAAACATCAAAACCATAGCTTTCGGCCATCGTTTTCAGTTCTTTCAAGGAGCGGATCTGACTGGAAAGCTCCTCTCTTAATCGGAGAATGTCCTCAGTTGACCATCTTGTATCAATTTCTTGCTTTTCCTTGATCTTTTGTTGAATCAAAAAATCAAGTCCATAAAGGGGAAGTCTTCTATAGTCTCCAATTATCCTACCGCGCCCATAGGCGTCTGGAAGACCGGTAATGATTCCTGATTTTCTGCATTTCCGAACTTGTTCTGTATAAGCATCAAATACGCCATCATTATGGGTTTTGGCATATTTGGTAAATATCTCTGCGATTTTCTGATCAGGTTCATATCCATAAGCCTTCAAGCTATCCTCTACGGTACGCCAGCCACCCTTTGGCATGATGGCACGTTTCAGAGGTTCATCAGTTTGAAGACCTACGATTATTTCTAACGCTTTATCAATATAGCCTGGTGCATGTGCAGCTACTGTAGAGGGTATCTGTGAAACTCCCAGAACTCCTTTTTCTACTTCTTCTTTCAGTAACGGCTTTAGAGCCTCCCATAGTTTTTTTGTTCTATCAGTTGCTCCTGCCAAAAATGAGTCATCGCCTGAATAGGGCTGATAGTTTCTCTGAATAAAGTCTCTGACATTGATGGTTTTTTCCCATGTGCCTGAACGGAAATTTCTCCATGCGATTTCAAACTTTTCTTCCTGGGTTAACATATATTTTCAATTTAGTACTGCTTGATTTGCTCTGCAAAATTAGTGTACGCTAAGGTAAGAGACTAGTTGCTGAACATGATTAAAATCATGTTTATGTATGAATTTTTCTATGATTAGTTATTCTTTTATTGGAGTATTTTTGTATTTGTTAGCTTTTGATTGTTAACTATAAAGTTATATCCAAAAATATGCAACTGAATTTAATCTATTCTTTTGATATTTGCGTAAGAAACTTCATGTTCATTTGTAAGTGTAGTATTTTATGAAAAATTATTTTACCATCATCGCTTCCTTCATAATCATGTTGTGCTTGGGAAGTTTGTATGCATGGAGTGTTATTGCCAACGAACTCGTAAAGGACTACGGGTTTACCATAGGGCAAGCTCAGCTTATTTTTGGTGTTTTAATTGCTGTCTTTCCCTTGACTATGGTGATTGTTGGTCAACTGGATCAGAAACTGCCGCATAAGTATTTAGGAGTGATATCAGGGATTCTTTTCCTATCCGGGTATCTCCTAGCGGGACTGTCACAAGGGAACTTTTTTCTTATTTTAATTGGCATTGGTTTACTGGGAGGAATAGCTACCGGTTTTGGCTATTGGGTTGCATTAAACGCCTCTGTTCGCTGGTTTCCTGAGAAAAAAGGATTGGTAACAGGTATTGCTACCGCTGGCTTTGGCTTGGGGGCCATGGTGATGTCTCTGGTGATAGAGTATTTGTTAAACAGAGATTTTTTGATTTTTGATATTTTAAAACTTTTTGCGCTGAGTTATGGAAGTATAGTAATTGGGATGTCTTTCTTGATTTATCAAAATCCGATTACGATAGATTCCAAAAGTGACCAATTAAAAGTGTCTATGGTAATCAGGACTAGGTTATTTCAAAAACTATTCTTTGGTTTATCACTGGGCACATTCGCAGGTTTACTGATTATTGGCAGTTTAAAATTGATCGGAAGCGAGTTAGGAGTTTCTTTACAAGTTTTGATCTTAAGTGTATCCTTATTTGCAATTGCCAATTTTTCCGGAAGGCTAGTTTGGGGTTTCGTCAGTGACTATATCGGGGCAAGTTTGAGTATATTTTTAGCGCTTTTGGTACAAGGAGTGTTCATTTTCTTATTGAATGTTATGGACCACAGTGATTTTTCTTTTTTGGTAGTGGTTGTTTTGATTGGTTTTGGCTTTGGAGGTAATTTTGTTCTTTTCGCAAAGGAAACAGCGCATGTATATGGAATACAAAATCTAGGGGTTATTT
This sequence comes from Mongoliitalea lutea, assembly GCF_014652135.1. Lineage (GTDB taxonomy): Bacteria > Bacteroidota > Bacteroidia > Cytophagales > Cyclobacteriaceae > Mongoliitalea > Mongoliitalea lutea. The sequence goes on along the minus strand of NZ_BMYF01000009.1, from coordinate 78,644 downwards.
ATCCTTTCGTTTTTCTTGGAAAAACAGTTGCAGGAATCACTGGGCCTTTGGCGGGTGGATTTCTTTATGGGGTATCATCATCTTTTTATTATCCAATCTTATTTGCAGGTGCGATCAGCATCCTTGGGAGTCTCTTATTTTTGCATCACTTTCTAACATCCCGTAAACTTTCAGAGCAACAATTTTAACTATTAAAATTGGTTATCAGCTATCAGTTGTTATTAAAAATAGGAAGGAAGCTTTAACGATATGGAAAAAATTCCCATGTATTTGAGTAGATTTTCTAAACTTCATGAGGCTTTTGTAGGTTATATCTTGAGTAAATAATAGCATCATGGAAAAAGCACCTGCTAAAAAAACTGCGAAAGCAGACCCGAAAAGTACAATCATTAAAGGTTACGTGTCATATGTGCTAGAGCATGGACATGAACCTGCTTCAGTATTTAAATTTGCCAAAGAACTCAAAATGGCTGAGGAAGAGTTTTACAACTACTTCACTTCTTTCGAAGCTGTGAAATCCTCCGTTTGGGGACATATATTCGATCAAACTATCCAAAATATAGAATCTCAAGAGGTTTATCGTAGCTACAGTGCGCGAGAAAAACTACTTAGTTTCTTCTTTACTTGGATTGAGGAATTGAAGAAAAATAGATCCTATTTACTGGCTATTTATCATGGCAAAAAGGATTTGAAGAACATGCTTCCTTCGGAGATCAAGTCCTTTAAGTCCAAGTTTAAGGATTTTGCCAATGAGATTATCCTAGAGGGTAAGGAGACCGAAGAGATTGCTAACCGTCCTTTGATTACAGAGCGCTATGATGAAGCCATGTGGCTACAAGTATGGTTTGTATTTCAATTTTGGTTGAAAGACACTTCTCCGGCTTTTGAAAAGACCGACGCAGCTATTGAAAAATCAGTGAATTTAGCCTTCGACCTGATGGGTAAAAGTGCAGTGGATACTTTCATTGACTTTGCCAAGTTTTTATATCAAAACAAATAATTTTCAGGTTTATGGAAAGGAAGTTGAAAGAGCAGCAGAGTATACCTGTATCGAAAGTACAGCGTGCAGCCAAATTTATCACTACAGGTGCAAAAGTAGGTGGAAATTACGTCAAGCATTATGCGAAGAAGGTGGTGAACCCATCCCTTTCTAGGGAAGAATTGCATAATAATAATGCCGAAGATATTTATAATTCATTGAGTGAATTGAAAGGCTCTGCCCTGAAAGTAGCTCAAATGATGTCCATGGATAAGAATTTGCTCCCACGGGCTTATCAGGATAAGTTTACCATGGCTCAGTACAGTGCGCCTCCTTTATCTTATCCTTTAGTGGTGAAAACTTTCCAAAAGTATTTTGGCAAGACACCCGAGCAATTGTATGATACATTCACCAAATCAGCAGTGAATGCAGCTTCTATTGGTCAGGTACATCAGGCTACGAAGGACGGAAAGAAGTTTGCTGTGAAAATACAATATCCTGGAGTTGCTGACTCAGTAAGCTCGGATTTGAAATTGGTTCGGCCTTTTGCGTTGCGATTACTCAATATGAACGAGCGTGAACTCGATCATTACATGGAGGAAGTAGAAAGCAAATTGATTGAGGAGACAGATTATGTGTTGGAGGTACAGCGTTCCTTGGAGATATCTGCCGCTTGTAGTCATATCGAGGGATTAACTTTCCCTGGTTACTATGAGGAAATGAGTTCCGAGCGCATCATCACCATGGATTGGATTGAGGGGATGCATATCAAAGAATGGTTGGAAACCAATCCTTCTCAAGAAGCTAAAAATAGAGTAGGGCAATCGTTGTGGGACTTTTATCATCACCAAGTTCATAATATCCAACAAGTACATGCTGACCCGCATCCTGGTAACTTTATCATTACCACTGACAACCGATTGGGAATTATTGACTTCGGATGTGTGAAAATTTTGCCTGAGGATTTCTACCAAGGTTATTTCTCTCTGATCAAGCGAGAATTACTGATCAATGAAGAGGAGTTGAATCAGATTTTCTACAATCTGGAATTTATTTCAGATAAGGATACAGCAGAAGAAAAAGTGTATTTCAAAGGTGTTTTCAAAGAAATGATATCCTTGCTTGGAAAGCCATTTCATGTAGATACCTTTGATTTTGCGGATGATTCATATTTCGAGCAGATTTTCCAATTAGGAGACAGAATATCTAACGATAAAATGTTTAAAAAATCCCGTCAGGCCAGAGGTTCCCGTCACGGATTGTATATTAACCGTACGTATTTTGGGTTATACAATTTGTTAAATCAGCTTCAGGCTACTATTACTACCACGAAGCCGGATTGGTTGAAATGAGGCTTGTCTTCGAGCAATTAGATGGTGGGAGATGACGGAAACAATAATTCCGTTTAAGACCTTGAGAATCATAAATTTAATCCTACATCGAATTGAGCTAGGATTTAATAACAAAAGAATCCTTTAGAGTATATAAATTTTCAATAAAATTCAATCTAAAAATGCCGTGGGTGTTGGTCCACGGCATTTTATTTATGGGTTCATTTTTTCGGAAAATCTTTTTTGTACAATTCACTCCCCACGATACCAAATTCTATAGACACAATTCGCCATATCATCAGAGACGAGCATGCTTCCGTCAGGGAGTTGAAGAACATCCACAGGGCGGCCCCATACTTCTTGCGTAGCGTCATTGAGCCAACCATCGGCAAATACTTCTTCTCGGACTACTTGTTGTTGTTCATCAAGTATTACACGGACAACATTGTAACCGATTTTTTTGCTTCTGTTCCAAGACCCATGTTTTGCGATGAAGATATTGTTTTGGTAAGAGGATGGGAATTGGTTTCCGGTATAAAACCGCATACCTAATGGTGCGGTATGTGGGCCTAATTTCGCTGCCGGAGCTGTGTAAGCTGCTTGATCTTTTCCTTTGTTTCCAAATTCGGGGTCTTTCACGTCCCCTGCATGCCAATAAGGATACCCAAAGTGCATACCCTTTTGCGGCGCATGATTCAATTCACAGTCGGGAATGTCATCTCCCATCATATCCCGTCCATTATCGGTAAACCATAAATCCTTGGTTTCAGGATGCCAGGAAAACCCAACGGTATTTCGCACGCCATGCGCAAAAATCTCTGGTTTACTAGGATTGGTCACATCGATGCGGGAGATACTGGCAAATATCTCTTCGGATTCACAGATATTGCAAGGTGCACCTACGGGCACATATAGGAGACCATCTGGTCCAAAGGCTATAAATTTCCACCCATGATGCGCTTTATCTGGATATTGGTCATAGACCACTTCAAAAGAAGGATTCTCCAAATTCTTTGCAATGTCTTTGAATCGTAAAATTCTGCTGACTTCGGCTACATAAAGATCACCATTTCTATAGGCTACTCCATTGGGCATGCGAAGCCCGGAAGCCAAGGTGTATTTTTTGTCGGCTTTGCCGTCTCCATTGCTGTCATGGAGTGCATAGACATTTTTCCCTTGTCGATTCCCCACAAAAATGATGCTGCCATCTTCATTGGCAGCCAAGGACCGAGCATCAGGAACATCTTCTGCCCAGACTTCTATGCTGAAGCCCTCTGGCAGCCGGATGCTTTCCAACTGAATTTCTGGATTGGATTTCTTTTGGGCATTGCAGCTCAAAGAACTGAAAATTATAAAAACTGCGATTACAATATGTGACTGTCTCATGATGGATTTATTCAATTGTTCCAAGGTTTGAAGGTATCAAAATTAGTACTCTTTGACTAGCGTATTTGTTTAATTGGTGTGAAGGGTTGGATTATCGAATATTTTCTAAGCCTTAGTTGGTTTGTTTGGTTATTTTTGTGCCATGTTATCGATTTCTAATCTCTCGTATTTTATTGGTGGAAGGGCCCTGTACGAAAATGCTTCCCTTCATATACGTCCAAAGGACAAAATTGGCTTGGTTGGTATGAATGGAACGGGTAAATCAACCCTACTCAAAATCATCAATGGGGACTATCAGCCCAGTTCAGGTGAGGTCCAAAAAGCTAAAGATTGCACCATTGGGTTTTTGAACCAGGATTTGCTTTCCTATCAATCTGAGGATAGTATTTTGGACGTTGCTTTGGAGGCTTTTAAAGATACCCTTGCCTTGCAAGCAGAAATAGATGAAGTGCTCAAACAGATGGAGACGGATTATTCCGACGAGATCATCAATAAATTAGCCAAGCTGCAGGATCGCTTTGAGGCGAATGAAGGATATACCATCAAAGCCAAAGCGGAAGAAGTTTTGGAAGGAATTGGTTTTCAAACGGCTGACTTGAAAAGACCGTTGAAAACGTTCTCTGGGGGGTGGCGAATGCGGGTGATGCTTGCGAAGTTGTTATTGGAGAAGCCTGCCTTACTTATGCTCGATGAGCCTACCAACCACTTGGACTTGCCGTCTATACAGTGGGTAGAAAATTACCTAAAATCTTATGAAGGTGCGGTAGTGGTGGTTTCCCACGATCAGGAATTTTTGGATAATTGTGTTTCCATCACAGTAGAGGTAGCCAATGGTACGCTGACGAGCTATTCCGGGAATTATTCTTTCTTCCAAGAAGAGAAAAAAGAGCGGATGGAAATTCAGCAGAATGCCTACGAAAATCAACAGCAGATGATAAAGCAAACGGAGCGGTTTATTGAGCGCTTCCGTGCCAAAGCTACCAAATCCAATCAGGTTCAATCCAGAATTAAAGCCTTGGATAGATTGGAACGGGTCAATGAAGTGGTAGATGATAATATTTCTGTCAATTTCAAATTTAAATTCTCCCAAAAGTCAGGAAGAGATTTGGTTGTGTTGGAAAATGTTTCCAAGGCTTATGGAGATTTAGTGATTTTAAAAAACTCAACAGCCCGGATTGAGCGAGGAGATAAGATTGCCTTGATTGGGGCTAATGGAAAAGGTAAATCTACCTTGTTGAGGATCATAGATGGGACAGAACCCATAGAGGGTAAGCGTGAACATGGCTATAATGTCATCAAGTCCTTTTATGCACAGCATCAATTAGAAGCTCTAAATGTAGATAATGAGATTTTGCAGGAAATGCAGCAAGCTGGAAGTGGGAAGTTGGATACAGAGTTGCGAAATGTCTTGGGTTGCTTTTTATTTACCAATGAAGATGTTTTTAAAAAAATCAAAGTACTGTCAGGTGGTGAAAAATCCAGAGTCGCGCTAGCTAAAACCTTGATTTCAGAAGCGAACTTCCTCTTGCTTGATGAGCCTACCAACCATTTGGACATGCAGTCTGTTAATATTTTGATCCAAGCCTTGCAGCAATACGAGGGAACATTCATTACAGTTTCTCACGATAGGCACTTTATCCGAGGAGTTGCCAACAAAATCTGGTATATTGAAAATCAGCAAATCAAGGAATATCCAGGTTCATACGAGGAGTACGTGTATTGGAAATCTCAACAGGAAGATAGCGCTGTGCCCAAAGTAGAGGTAAAAACCGCTGCTCCCAAGAAAAAAGAAGTAAGTCCTTCGGATGAGCATTTGTGGAAAAAAGAATTGAAGAAAAAGGAACAGGAGCTCGCGCAGATTGAAGAGCAGGTAATGGCAGTAGCCTTGGAAAAAGAAGTAACAGAAGAAGCCATGGCCTTACCTGAAAATTACGAATCTTCGGAAAAATTACAGGTATTGAACCTTTCATACGAGCAATTAAAGAAAAAGGAACAGGATTTGAATGCTAATTGGGAGCTATTAGTGGAGGTGATTAGTGATTTGCAGGACAAGTTAGCCGGGAAATAAATCTAGGTATTAAACAAGGAACTTATGAGAATTTTACTGAGTCTTATTTTTTTAACAGTTGTCAGCCCAATTTTTTCACAAACGGTCTATGAAGACAGGGTATTTGATGAGAATATTCTTTCTGCACGTCTGTTTCCAAGAGCGGGAGATTTCTCAGCCCAATTCAATACGCCTGTGATTGAGTTGAACAGCGGTGTTCAATTGTTGCTGAGTTTTGATGATTTGGCCTATGACCCAGATTTGTATTCTGTCAAATTGATTCATTGTACCATGGACTGGACTCCATCGGATTTAAAAGAACCGGAGTATTTAAATCAGTTCAATGAATTCAACGTCTTGGATTACAATTACTCAATTGACACAAGGATTCCTTATATACATTACAATTTCGTCGTGCCTCCTGTGACAAAATCGGGTAATTATGTCCTAGTGATGTACCGAGGTCGCGATATTAATCAGACAGTGCTCACGAAGCGTTTTATGGTTTATCAAAAAATGCTGGGAGTGGCTGGCAGGGTCGTGCCTCCGAGTCAGAATGAAAATAGGAGGGAAGTACAACAAATCAACGTTTCTGTAAATTACAAAGGCAGAGAGCTCTTTGATCCCCTTAATAATGTTCGGGTGGTGATTCGTCAAAATCAGCAATGGGATAACAAGCGTGTTTTGAAGCAGCCAACTATGCTTCGGGAAGATACTCGGATGATGGAGTACAATTTATTTGATGGCTCCAATGTCTTTTGGGGAGGAAATGAATTTCGATTCATAGACCTACGCTTTGTAAGGGCTCGTGGAATGAATGTGCGCTCAATTCAGATGGAGTCTGATGTGGTTTATGCGGAGGCGGTTGTAGATAAAGCCAGACGCAATACTACCTACAATGAGTACTTAGATGTCAATGGGCAATTTGCAATCATGAATGTAGAGCGAAGGAATTATGATTTGGAGAGCGAATATATGGTGACTACCTTCAATTTATCTGCTGAAGGAGTAACAGACACACCTTATATAGTGGGAGCCTTTACGCAATGGGGAAAAGATCCCGCTGCAAAAATGGAATTGAATAAGCGGACCAATACGTATCAGGCAACGATTTTGATGAAGCAGGGCTGGTACGATTATATGTACGGCTATAAGTCAGGAGAGGGATTTGACATCCGATCCTTAGAAGGGAGCTTTTTTGAGACGGAGAATGAATATGAAATCTTTGTTTATTACCGGGATATGGGCTCCAGATACGATGAGTTGATCGGGTATTTCAATCTTAATCCCAATAAGCGAAGATTCTAAGCATAAAAAAATCCGGCTGAAAAGCCGGATTTAATTTTTTTATAGTTCTTCTGAACCACCTTCCTCCAATTCTGAAGGTCTCTGTCTTTCGCTTGGCTTGTAAGGAACGAATCCTTCTCTCTTAAACTTGTAAGGTGTCGTACGCTGTACTGTAGCATGATTTGCTAAGTCGAGCATACCAAAGCCTTTGTGGGTGAAAGCACCCAAGCCACACTTGAAGACAAAGTCTTGTACTTCCGGAGCTGCATACAAAGTGAATGGAAGCGTGTAGCCTCTTACTTCATATTTCACATCCATATCATACACAGAGTAGATTCTAGCAAATTTCTTTTGCTGCTCTCTCAGCTTGTTTACGTAATTCATATCCGGTACCACTTGGAACTTATAGAATGACTCCATTTGCTCCTGGGTATACCATCCTGACCTCTCCATACGCGTTAGCGTGGATTCATACAATAGATCCGAAAATTCATCGGTATCTGGGTTGATGAATCTTTTGCCTGACTCATCGTTGAATGCTGGGGTCAATAACACCAAAGGAGAGATGCAAACGAATTTGTTTGAAGTCTCTAGTTCAGGTTCTGATTCCAGTTCAGTGTACTCAGGAGATAGAATGAGGTTTCCTAACTCAATTTTAGGCGTAGCAAATACCTGCTCAAGTAAATAGTCCATAAATTCCTCATTTGGTGACGATAAAACGAGGGTGACTAAACTGGAGTAGTAATGAAGCCCACTTCTACTAACCTTGGTTTGACCTTTCAAACCAGAGAAATTGAAGTAATTGTAATTGAAAAACTCTTCATTGCCCCCTTTTACGATGAGGCCTTTTAGGAACTGAGCCAGTATGTACTGGTGATGAAAGGGTAAATAAGCTCCTTTGTTTTTTAAAGAAAATATTAATCTTATTCTCACGGGTAACAAAAATATTAATGAAACAATAATTAAGATTTAAATTTTAACGAAATTTATTAAATTAAGTTTCTAACAAATTTAGTAATAATTTTTTACAAATGTCAGACATTGAATCTAAAATGCATAATGTCTCCATCCTTAACAATATATTCTTTTCCTTCAATGGCAATTTTACCATTTTCACGGCAAGCTGCCTCTGTTTTAAATTTTTCGTAATCTTCCAATTTGATCACTTCGGCTTTAATAAAACCACGTTCGAAGTCTGTATGGATAACACCGGCGGCCTGAGGAGCTTTCCATCCTTTTTTAATAGTCCAAGCACGGACTTCTTGAACGCCTGCGGTAAAGTATGTGATTAAATCTAGTAATGTGTAGGCGCCTCGAATTAATTTATTCAATCCGCTTTCATCCAGACCGTACTCAGACAAAAATAATTCTTTTTCTTCAAGATCTTCAAATTCAGCAATTTGAGATTCGATCGCAGCGCATAATACGATCACATCCGCTTGCTCTTCTTTCACTTTCTCACGTAGTTGCTCTACAAATTCATTACCTGTCAGAATACTGCTTTCATCAACATTTGCAACATAAAGCACAGGCTTAATCGTCAGTAAATGAAGATCTCTTACGGCTTCTAAGTCCTCTTTTTCCACTTGTACAGCACGGGCATTTTTACCAGCTGTCAATTCAGCTTTGAATAATTGAAGAATTTCCAGCTCTTTTTTTGCTTTGGCATCACCTGATTTTGCGATTTTTTCTAATCGTAAAATTTTCTTGTCTACTGACTCAATATCTTTTAGCTGTAATTCAGTATCGATAACCTCTTTGTCAAAGATAGGGTCTACACCTCCTGCCACATGAACAATATTATCGTCATGAAAACATCTTACTACATGGATGATCGCATCTACCTCACGGATATTTGCTAAGAATTTATTCCCCAATCCTTCACCTTTTGAGGCACCTTTCACCAATCCTGCAATATCTACAAACTCAATAACTGTAGGTACTACCTTATGTGGGTTTACCAAGTTTTCCAAGATTTTTAAGCGTTGATCAGGGACTGTAACCACACCTACGTTAGGTTCGATGGTGCAAAATGGGAAATTTGCTGCTTCTGCTTTTGCACTTGATAATGCATTGAATAGGGTTGACTTTCCAACATTGGGTAACCCAACAATACCGCACTGTAATGCCATTGTTCGTTTTTTTACAATTTAAATATTTTGTACTCCCTATAACCTTTTAGAAATTCCAAAAAAGAAACCCTAAAAATAGTATAAACTGGAATAGCAAAAATCATCCCTAAGATACCGGCGATTTTTGCACCGGCAAAGATAATAACAAATATTTCAAGCGGATGCGCTTTTACAGATTTCGAAAAAATTAATGGCTGCAACAGTACATTATCTGTTAGCTGCACAATTGCAAATACTGAAAGAATCTTGAAAACCATGAAAAGTATCTCGTTTGTCTCTGCAAATGTACCAGTAGACAACCCTACTAGTACACCAAAAGTTGACCCTAATAGAGGGCCTGCATATGGGATTAAGTTGGCTACAGCTGCAAAAAACGCAATTGTCAGCGCATATTCAATTCCCATCAAGGTTAGGCCAATAGAAGCGATCGAGAATATTGTGGTAATTTGAATCAATAAGCCAACCAAATAATTGGAGAGTAGGCGCTCAACTTTACTGAAAGCCGCTACGGAGAGTTCAAAGTAGGCATTAGGTATTAAATTGATAATGTTTCTTCTCAAAAGTCCATTTTCTAATAATAAAAAAAAGGTTATGAATAATATCGCCATTAATGCTACTAAAATAGAGCTTGTCGTATTCAAAATGCTATTGATGACACCTTGGAAATTTATGGCTTTAAAACTGTTGACCATTGTTTCTCTGACTTGTGTAATCAAAAATCCTGGTTCCGCTTTGATAATTTCGTATTGGATCAAAATGTCTTCTACTTTTCCTACTGGATTTTGAATCTGTTCATAAATATAATCTAAGTCGTAGGAAGAAATTACTTCAATTTGATTACCAATCAATGGGAGAAAAAGTAAACTCATCAAAAAGATTAATAACCCGATAACTGAGAAAGAAGCGAAAATGGCAAACCAACGTGGGATGTTTTGACCAAATAGTTGAAATGAATTCAAACGATTGGTCAATGGGCGGAGAATTGCTGCTAATACAATTGAAAAAATAAAATAGAGTGTAATGTTAGAGAAATACCACCCTAGAATAAACACTAATACTAAAAGAATACTTAGGATGATTATTGGTTTTTTCATATGTCCAAAAAAAAGAGAAAGTGTTGTATCTGCAAATTTACTCTAGATTACAAAATCTAAGGCGCTGTTGCAAATTTTAGCACTTTCTCTTTAAGAAAATTCTTTATGAGATTAATCCCACTTTAATTCATCATCTAATGCAGTCTCAGATTCTTCATTTTCAAATTGGGAAAAATCAAAATCAGGCATCAAGTCATTTTTCACATGATCAACGGCCTCTTGTAAAGCTTCTACAAATTTGCCAAAATCTTCTTTGTATAAGAAGATTTTGTGTTTTTCAAATGTAAAAGAATCTTGGTTATTTCTCCTTTTACTCTCTGTGATCGTCAAATAATAATCATTTGACCTGGTAGACTTCACATCGAAAAAGTATGTCCTTTTTCCCGCCTTTACCCTTTTAGAGAAAATCTCATCTCGCTCGTTACCTCTGTTATCTTCCACTGTTGAAGTATTTTATGTAGTTTGACTTAAAATCAGGTGGCAAGATAATCCAATTCGAAAAAAAAAATCAAAAACTTTTCAATATTTTTTGAACAAAGTATTAAAATTTGGGTTGCTATTCCTCAAAATCAAGTGTTTTAGTTTTACGAAATAAAAAATGAGGGCTAAATCAGCCCTCATTTATATTATTCGCCGTGCATTTTTACTTTTTTGGCAAGTAATTCTTCTTCTGTTTCTCTGTGGTCAGGGTCATCAACACAACAATCCACAGGACAAACAGCAGCACATTGCGGTTCTTCATGGAATCCTGTGCATTCTGTGCATTTATCCGTAACGATGTAATAAAACTCATCTGATACAGGGGTCTGCTTTTCATGTCCGTCTACCACAGTGCCATCTTCAAGTGTTACCTCGGTTAGTTGCGTTCCACCAGCCCATGTCCACTCAATACCACCTTCATAAATTGCCGTATTCGGGCATTCTGGTTCGCATGCACCGCAATTGATGCATTCGTCAGTTATCATTATAGCCATATACTTCTCAATTATAATTCGTAAACAAAAGTAAGAATCATAGGTTCAAAGTTGCAAAAAAAACTTGTCATGCTAAGTAATTTAAATTCGTTCTATCCAATCTTAGCAATTGATTTGATACCTTTGGGCTGGAATTCCGATGAAATATGAATAGTTTAAATAAGATTGAGGCATTTAGTGCCCTTGGTCAATTAATTGAAAGTTTTCTTAATGATCCTTCGTTCGAAGATTTTGCTAAACAACTACAAAACTCAAATAATTGGTTTACTCCAGTGCAAGCAAGATTTGCTTTTGAAGAAATTAAGAATAATTTAACCATTGACTCACTCAAAAAATGGTTGGAGTCTTATCAGCTGCCTGAAAATATCGAGCCCAAGAAAGTTGGTATTTTGATGGCAGGGAACGTTCCTGCGGTTGGGTTTCATGATTTACTCTGTGTTCTCATGGTGGGTCATGATGCATATGTTAAGTTAAGCAGTACAGATTCCATTTCAATAAAATGGCTTGTAAGTGAGCTGAACGAAATCGCTCCACAACTGGCAGAAAAAGTGCACTTTCAAGACATGCTTAAGGGAATGGATGCGTATATAGCTACTGGAAGTGATAACTCTGCTAGATATTTTAATTACTATTTTGGTAGATTTCCGAGTATTATACGAAAAAACCGTACCTCTGTAGCGGTGCTAAATGGCACAGAATCATCTGAAGATCTTCGAAAATTAGGACAGGATATTTTTCAATATTTTGGACTTGGATGCCGAAACATATCAAAGATTTTTGTTCCAAACGAGGAAGTGTTGCAATCATTCTTGGATGGAATGGAAGAATATTCTTATGTCAAAGACCATCATAAATACTTTAATAACTACGAGTATAACAAATCTATTCTTTTGGTAAATAATGAGCCTCATTTGGATAATGGATTTTTATTGATGCAAAAAAGTGAAGAATTGGTTTCGCCTATAAGTATGCTTTACTATCAAGTTTATAAGAATCAAACTGATTTGGAATATGATTTGACTTCTATTTCTGATAAAATTCAAATAATTGTTTCTAAAAGTGCTTGGTTTCCGAAAAGCTTAGCATTTGGGCAAGGTCAGTGTCCTTCTTTAAGTGATTATGCAGATAATATTGATACCATTAAGTTTTTGCTTTCAATCTAGGGTCCAATAGCTTTTTTGGGAAGTTCAAAATAAAATGAGCTTCCTTTTTTGACTTCACTAGAAATAACTAATTCACTTTCGTTTTTCTTCAAGTAATCTTTGACGAGTAAAATACCCAAACCAGTTCCACTTTCATTATTTTTTCCAAGGGTAGAAAATGATTCTCCTGAATTTAATTTTTTAATATTTTCTGCATTTATTCCCAAACCTGTATCTACAACTTCTATACTGACAGTATTATTTTTATCTTCAACAAGGATTCTAACCTGATCTCCAATCCCTGAAAATTTAAGTGAATTACTTACAAGATTCCTTAATACTAAATCTATCATATTTTTGTCAGCATATACAATAACTTTTTTTGGTTTTTCTGTTTTGAAATTTATCCCCTTATCAATTGCACGATTAATGAAAAGTTCAAAAGTTTGATCAACTAACTCTGAAATATCAAATTCTTTTTTATTTACCACTTCACCTTTTAATTGTGAACTTGACCAAGCCAAAAGGTTGTGCATAAGGATAGAGACATTGTCTACATTTTTTGAAATATCAGGTAATATTTCAAAAAATTCATCTTTGGTGACAATTCCCCGATTAGTAAGTTTCATTAGCTCATTCAGACTTTGGATAGGTCCTTTCAAATCATGTGAAATAATCGAAAATAATCTATCTTTTAGTTTATTCAGCTCTTGGAGTTCCTTGGATTGCTGCTGTATCTGACTTTGGTTAGCTTTTAGTTGGCTGATGTCATCGATTAATAAAAGCACTCCTAAATGATTGTCTTTTTGATCTTTAATAAGTGTAGTCTCTACTGCAAGAAATCCCTTTTGCTTGATTTTAATTAACTCTAACTTTACTTTTTCTTTGGATTCAATCGCTTTGATTAGATTAGGATATACCTCTAATAATTGACGACAATGCATACCAATTAGTGTACCGTTATTTTTCCCCAATAGTTTGATTGCAGCTATATTTATATCAATAAGCCTGTTTAAAGGGTCAAATACCATAATCCCTTTATCAATTACCTCTAATGTTTTGTGTCTTGCGATCGGTTTTAGCTCAAACAAATCAAACTTTAATAAACCAAAACCAACTACAATATATATCGATAAAAAGGCGTAAGGAGTAAGGTCTATATGTTCAAATGGCCTTATTCCCAGTAAGTATAAAAAGTTGATAAACCAAGGTAAAATTCCAGCAGCAATCAGGAAGCTGATCTGTTTTCGATAAATTTTTTCTGCATTTTTAAAGCTCAAAAAAAGAAGATAGTTTCCTGTAAAAAGAGAAAAATAGAAAAACAAAGTATGTACAAAATACCAGGGTCCAGGAGTAATTGCTAAAAGAGGAAAAGGGCCCGATTTATCTAATTCTATTTCTCGATAATGGAAATAATGATAATCATTAGTGATGACCATTAAAAATGTCAATAATGGGATAAAAAAAATTAAATATAGGAATCTCTTTTTTTGCAGACGTTCTCGGTTTGTATAGACGATACAAAACCAAAGCCAGGTAGCGGGAGCAAATGCTATTCCGATATATTCTAATTTAATCCAGAAAAGAATGTAAGTTAGACTATTGGAAGCCAATTCAAAACCATAAGCTATAGACCAAAAGGAGACCAAGAGCATAGTCATGGAAAACCACCGTATATTTTTATCAAGTCTCTTTACTAATACCAAAGAGATGATAGCAACAGTCAAACCGCTGATTAAGAGTGTGATTGAAAAAACGTTGAATTCCAAAGTATTTGGGTATAATTTTCTCTAAAATACGGACTTTTGTAATTAATCTCGATGATTCTATAGATTATTTATGGCAATTTTATTATATCTAAGCATGAAAAATAAAAATCCAATTCCCTCTACTTTTGAAATAGCACTTATATTGTCTTTATTGGTTTTTATCGCAGCGTGGATATTAACAATTCCTGTTGATTCTTCTCGTATTGAGTATGGAGCAATAGTCTTAGGTTATTGGAAAAAAGGATTTTGGGAACTTTTAGAATTCACTATGCAGATGGTGTTAATTCTAATTCTTGGACATGCACTTGCCTTGACGAAACCAGTGGATAAGTTTTTAAATAAGCTTATTCAGAATGTAAAGTCAAATACCTCAGCTGTTTTGACTACTGGGTTGATAGCCATGATTGCTGGTTATTTCAATTGGGGCTTTGGATTGATTTTAGGAGCTATTTTAGCAGTCAAAATCGCCCATCATTGCAAACGGAAAGGTATTGCTATTAATTATCCCTTAATTGGTGCTGCTGCATATCTTGGGATGATGGTCTGGCATGGGGGATTTTCGGGTTCAGCAACGCTTAAAGTTGCAGAGGAGGGTCATTTTTTAGCTTCCGCAGTAGGTGTGCTTCCAATCTCCAAGACAGTTTTTTCCTCATTCAATATATGGACCAATGTGGTATTAATTCTAGTGATGACTGTGGTCCTGATTGTTTTGTCCAAGCAAAAGCCATTGACAGAACATCCCTTTGAAGTGCCTGTTTCCGAGATTCATTCAGACAGTTTTTCCGATAAAAAGGGATTGTGGGTAGGTTCTGTAATGTTGTTGTTGGCTTTGGCTGATTTCTTTACCTCTGGGAAAAAAGGATTAAGTTTTATTGATCTCAACTATATTAATTTCTTGCTTTTTGCTTTGGGCTTGGTTTTTTACCAGAGCCTTAAAGGCTTTGTAGCCGGGGTATCACAGGCAGTTAAAGGAGCAGTGGATATCATTATTCAGTTTCCATTGTACGCAGGTATCCTTGGAGTGATGAAGTACTCTGGATTATTGGAGCAACTTTCCTTAGGGTTGATTCAATTGGGAGGAGAGCGATTTTTCCCCTTACTTACCTTTGTAAGTGCAGCGCTATTTAACCTGTTTGTGCCTTCCGGGGGTGGTCAATGGGCTATTCAAGGACCAATTATCATGAATGCAGTGCAAGAATTGTCTTTAGAGCCGGCCTCTATGGTGATGGTATTTGCGTTTGGAGATCAAGTCAGTAATATGTTGCAACCATTTTGGGCCTTGCCTTTATTATCCCTGACTGGGCTTCCTGTCAAGGAGCTATTCAAATACACAAGTATCTTTTTTATTTGTGGTTTTGTAGTGTTTGGGCTAAGTATTTGGCTTGGCTTGTAGAGAGTGTATATAAATTAGCAGGCTTCTAGTCAATTGTCTTCCGATTTTGCCCTTATTTTTTATCTTTGCAAACGATTTTAAAATAAACCATTTAACATAAATACAATTTCCTAATGGCGTTTGATATAGAAATGATCAAAGCGGTATACGAGATGTTTCCTTCCCGTATTGAAGCCGCACGCAAAGCAGTGGGTAGACCACTAACTTTGACGGAGAAAATATTATATGCACACCTGTCAGAGGGTGCTGCTACTCAGAGCTATGATAGAGGAGTTTCCTACGTAGATTTCCAGCCAGACAGAGTCGCGATGCAAGATGCGACTGCTCAAATGGCATTGTTACAATTTATGCAAGCTGGTAAAAGTCAAGCTGCTGTTCCTTCTACTGTACACTGTGATCACTTGATTCAGGCTGAGATAGGGGCAACTGCTGATTTGAATAAAGCAAAAGATAAAAACAAAGAGGTATATGATTTCCTTGCCTCTGTTTCCAACAAATATGGTATTGGCTTCTGGAAACCAGGTGCAGGTATCATCCACCAAGTAGTATTGGAAAATTATGCTTTCCCAGGAGGTATGATGATCGGGACTGACTCCCACACGCCAAACGCAGGTGGTCTAGGAATGATCGCTATCGGTGTAGGTGGTGCGGATGCTTGTGATGTAATGGCTGGTCTTCCTTGGGAACTAAAATTCCCTAAACTAATTGGCGTTCGTTTGACTGGAAAATTATCTGGTTGGACTTCTGCTAAAGATGTGATTTTGAAAGTGGCTGGTATCCTGACAGTAAAAGGTGGTACTGGTGCAGTAGTAGAATATTTCGGTGATGGAGCGCGTTCACTTTCTGCAACAGGAAAAGGTACAATCTGTAACATGGGTGCTGAGATCGGTGCTACTACTTCCATTTTTGGATATGATGAGAAATCCGAAGCATACTTAAGAGGTACCGATAGAAATGATGTAGCTGATCTAGCGAATACCGTAAAAGAACATTTAACAGGTGATGAAGAAGTATATACAAACCCTGAGAAGTATTTTGATCAGGTAATCGATATCAACCTTTCCGAATTGGAACCACATATCAATGGGCCTTTCACTCCTGATTTGGCTTGGCCTTTGTCTAAATTTGCCGCAGCTGTTAAAGAAAACGGCTGGCCTGCAAAATTGGATGTAGGGTTGATTGGTTCTTGTACCAACTCTTCCTACGAAGATATTTCAAGAGCTGCTTCTCTAGCACAACAAGCGGTTGATAAAAAATTGGTTGCCAAGTCTGAGTTTACCATTACGCCTGGATCTGAGCAAGTTCGCTATACTGTAGAAAGAGACGGCTTCTTAGACGTATTTGGTAATATGGGGGGTGTGGTTTTGGCAAATGCTTGTGGGCCATGTATTGGACAGTGGGCAAGACATGGCGCCGATAAGCAAGAGAAAAACTCCATCATCACTTCCTTCAATAGAAACTTTGCAAAAAGAGCGGATGGTAACCCAAATACCCACGCTTTTGTAGCTTCTCCTGAAATCGTAACAGCCTTGGCTATTGCAGGTGATTTGACTTTCAATCCAGCTACGGATACCTTAACGAATGAAGATGGTCAGCAAGTGAGATTGGATGAGCCAGCAGGTTTGGAAATGCCAACTCAAGGCTTCGCTGTGGAAGATGCAGGTTATCAGGCTCCAGCAGAAGATGGTTCTTCTGTGGAAGTAATTGTAGATCCAAAATCTGAGCGTTTGCAGTTACTAGCTCCGTTCAAACCTTGGGAAGGTACAGATCTGACTGGGTTGAAGTTATTGATCAAAGCAAAAGGAAAGTGTACCACAGATCATATTTCTATGGCAGGTCCATGGTTGAGATTCAGAGGTCACTTGGATAATATTTCCAATAACATGTTGATCGGTGCTGTCAATGCATACAACGGCGAGACCAATAAAGTGAAAAATCAACTAACAGATGAGTATGGCGAAGTACCAGCAGTACAGCGTCACTACAAAGCAGAAGGTATAGGAACAATCGTCGTAGGTGATGAAAACTACGGTGAAGGTTCTTCCCGTGAGCATGCTGCGATGGAGCCAAGATTCTTGGGTGTAAGAGCAATCTTAGTGAAATCATTTGCACGTATTCATGAAACTAACTTGAAGAAGCAAGGGATGTTGGCATTGACTTTTGCCAATCCTTCTGATTATGACTTGATCCAAGAGGATGATGCTATTGACATCTTAGGCTTGACTGAATTTGCTCCAGGCAAACCATTGACTGTGAAATTGACACATAAGGATGGTTCTACAGATGAGATCACTGTCAACCATACGTACAATGCAGGTCAGATTGGATGGTTCAAAGCAGGTTCTGCATTGAATTTGATTAAAGAAGGTGTGTAAGCCATCTTTTTGAAAATAAATTAAAGACCAGTCATTTGTTGACTGGTCTTTTTTTTGGAGATTTAAGGACAATCAACGCTTAATTACAAACATTTTATTGGTTTATTGCATGAAACATAGCTGGTTAGCAGTTCTTTTTGTAGTTTTTCTATGTACTTTATCAATACATGGGGTTGCGCAATCTGTGGAGTCGGATGAACGAGCCTTGTTATATGTGGATGATGGGATTAGTTTTTCGAAAGACTCTTTATTCCTAATGAATCTTCGTTTTCGGATGCAAAACAGGGCAGGCTTCAATACCTTAGGAGGAGATGATTTTGAAATCAATGATTTTGAAATGCGTGTCAGGCGCCTCCGACTAAGATTGGATGGATATGTCTTGAATCCTCGCTTTCAATATTATATTCAATTGGCTTTTTCTCGAGCGGATTTGGACTTAGAAGCTGGTTTTATAGCTCAGCCCCTGCGTGATGCCATTCTTTACTATGTAGTCAATGATAAATTTTATATAGGTTTTGGGCAATCCAAGCTACCAGGAAATAGGCAGCGGGTAATTAGTTCGGGGAATTTACAATTTGCGGACAGGTCCATTGCTAATGGAATATTCACTCTTGATCGTGATTTTGGTTTTTTTGGGTACTATACAGAAACTTTTTCCAATCAATCCATTCTTCAACTGAAAACAGCCATAACCTCTGGAGATGGTAGAAATGCAGTTGCTATCAATAACGGACTAGCTTATACAGGAAGGATTGAATACCTTCCACTGGGAAAGTTTACAAACAAAGGAGATTACTCTGAAGGGGATTTAGAATTTGAGCCTAGGCCTAAGTTTTCTATTGCCTTGACTTATTCAATGAATCAAAAGGCGGTGAGAACAGGTGGACAACTTGGACCACAGTTGTTTGATGAGCGTGATATGAATACCTTGATTATTGATGGGGTTTACAAACATCTGGGTTGGGCAGTTAGTGGAGAATACCTAAAACGGACAGCTTTGAACCCTATCACGGAAAATGAATCAGGGGAGATCCGCTACATAGTGGTTGGTGATGGACTTAATCTCCAAGTAAGTAGAATGGTGTCCAGAAAAGCCGAGTTAGCGGCAAGGTATTCGAATGTATTGCCTTCAGAAAGTATCCGTGAATTACAGAAAAGAACTGATACAGCCTTATTGGGCTATACCTATTATATGAATGGACACCGAATTAAAATCCAAGCCAATGTTGGATACAAATGGTTGGAGGGGTTCTCCAAACTCGATAATTCGGGGAATTCATGGACTGGAATGCTACAAGTAGAGTTTGGTATCTAATCAACTAACTTTAGCAATTCGATTGACCTTTTTTAGTACTAAAAGAACTGATAATCTGTCTTTATTCGAGTGCCTGGGTCATTATGTAATACTTTTCAACCAATTCCATTTCGGGGAACTTTTCATGCAAGTCCTGAAGGTATTGCATTGCCAAAGCTTTCTCACCTTTGTAATAATAATAGATTCCCTTATTGCGTAAGGCAAAGTTATTTCGAGGATCTTGCTTGATACTTTGATTAATATCTTTGAGCCCTTCATCTAAGTCGCCTAGATAGACTTTAAACAGTCCTCTGTTATTATAAAAGTAAGGATTTCGAGAATCTAACTCTAAAGCTTTTTCTACCAAGGCCAAAGCTTTTTCGAATTCCTCCCGTTCGAATGCCACCATGCTTTGTAGGTTGTAAATATTGGCTTCTTGCGGATTTATGACAACTGCCTTTCCTAGTAGATTTTCTGCTTCTTCCAATCTTTGCAAGTAATACAGAATAGTGGCTTTGTTGGTAATCAAATCAACATTTTCGGGCTGCAGGGCTAAACCGGTGTCGAAAGCTGTCAATGCTTCATCATTTTGCTTAAGTTTTTCCATAACAAGGCCCAGCAGAAGAAAACTTTTCCATTCCTCAGGGAAATTAGTAACAAGATTTCTAGCATCTGCTTGGGCTTTGTAAAACTCCCCATTATCAACAAAGGCAAGGCCTCGTTGGAAAAGAAGATTGAAGTCATCGGGATTATTTTGCAGAGCTAACGTAAAATCTTGAATGGCCTCATCCAATCTATTTAAACGCTGATTCATCAAACCCCTATTATAAAGGGCATCTTTGTATGTAGGGTCAATTCTCAAAGCTTCTGAGTAAAAATTAATGGCTCCAGTCAAATCATTGTCTTTGACCTTTTCATTCCCTTTCAATAAAAACCTCCCTTTTCTGCTGTCATCATTGTCGCATGCGGTAAGTGTACTTATGATGATTAAACAGAGAAATAAAACATATTTTTTCATTACTTTTCTTCTGATTGTTGAATCTTCTCTTCTCCTAACAGAAAAGCGTAGGGTTTTGTGCTATCGGATAACTCAAATATTTTTCTAAGGATTGCTAGAGAGGGGATGATGATGATCATACCTGCTACTCCCCAAATAGATGCCCCTATAAGTAAACCTAAAAACGTTACAAATGCATTCAAGTTTACATTACTTCCTACAATTTTTGGGGTAAGAAAGTTGCTTTCGATCAATTGAATAACCTGGAAGCAGGCAAATACAGCTATGGGATAAAATAAGGTGTCCATGGTGAGGAATGCAAAGGTCATCGGTAAAACTGCTCCTAAGAGAGGACCTAAATAGGGGATGACATTCAAAATTGCTGCGAAAACAGCAAAGAAAATTGCATGTTTGATACCCAAACTAAATAAGGCGATACTATTGAGTATCGCCAAGATACTCATGACTTTCAGCAATCCTAGAATATAATTTTGAATGAGTTTTCGATTATCTTTTATTTCAGATTTGATGCGCTCAGGATTTTCTGTTTTAAAAAGATTTACAAAAAAATCCGTCAAATGACCTCTATACAAGACAAAAAAGAAAATAAAGATCGGTAACAAAATAAAACTGGATAAGGAGCCCAGGGTACCTAAAATTGCTTGAGCTATAGAAGAGCCATTGGTTTCGATTAAATCTATCAAGTATTCTTGATTAAAGCCATTTTCCAGTCCCGTTTCAATTCCAAACCTATTAAGGACAGTGTCATTAAAGTTATCAAGGTAGGAATTTAGTTTTTCACCTACATTTTCCAAGTCCTTACTAAAGCTTACCACTTGCATAACCGAAAACACCAAGAGAGTCAAGATGACTATAAGCCCACCCAGGACAGATAGAATTGTGCTGCTAGTCCTTCCTAGCCCCCACTTTTCCAAACGGTCACTAACAGGTGTGAGGATAATTGACAGTAAGCCAGCTAAAAAAAGTGGTATAAGTATGCTTTTCCCGATCACAAGGATAAAAACAATAGAGATTATCAATAACAAGATGGCTAAGCTCTTGAATAAAGTTGGTAATTTATCTTGTTCTACGTCCATGTCATTTTTTTTACAAAGTAATCAATACAGGCTTTAAGTTCTGCCAAATTCAATAGAATAGTTTGGGTACTATTAAAAAAATACTTCTATTTGTACCTCATTTAATTTAGTAAGGTGGAAGAAACACGTTCTCGTTGGGTTAAGATTTCATTGATAGTCAGTGTGTTGTTGCTAGTGGTTAAGTTTTATGCGTACTTGATTACTGGGTCAACAGCAATATTGACGGATGCATTGGAAAGTATCGTGAATGTAGTTGCTGCAGGCTTTGCATCTTATTCGATTTACCTGAGTTCTAGGCCCAAAGATGATAACCACCCCTATGGACATGGGAAGATTGAGTTTTTCAGTGCTGGTTTAGAAGGAGCACTTATAATTATAGCTGGTTTATTTATTATTTATCAATCAGTTTACAATCTGTTTTTTCCCCAAGAGTTAGATAATCTATTGGAGGGTATTTTGCTTATTGCTGGTAGTGGGGTTGTTAATGGGGCTTTAGGGTATACACTGAGAAAAAAAGGGGAAGAAACGAATAGTATTACCTTAATAGCAAATGGGAAGCATTTGTTGACAGATACATTTACATCTTTGCTGCTTGTTTTTGGGGTAGTTATATTGTTTGTCACTAAAATTCAGGCACTGGATTCCATTATTGCTATTGGGTTTTCTGCATATATCGTATATTCTGGTTATGGTTTGGTGAGAAAGTCAGTTGCAGGACTGATGGATGAAGCCGATCCTGAAGCCTTGGAAGCCACTGTTAAAGTGATTAACCAACATCGGAAAGATACTTGGATAGACGTACACAATATGCGTGTACAGCAGTATGGAGGAGATCGCCACATTGACCTTCATCTTACCTTACCGTATTATCTTGATTTAAAACAAGTCCATGACGAAGTGGAGGAGTTAGAAAATGTGTTGGAATTAGACTGGCCTGGAGTCGTTGAGGTTTTTGTACATGCAGACCCATGCATTCCAGAAAAGTGCTGTCATTATTGCCAAATAAAGAATTGTAGTGTTCGAAAATTTGAGATGAATACAAAAATCGACTGGACTTCTATCAATATGTCCAAAAATCAAAAGCACTATCATGATCAGGTAAAATAAGCTTTTAATTACTTTGCCCGAATTAAATTTTTAAATTACTTGATTTTAAGGATATTAGTTTTTATATTCAAAGAAAAAAATCTATGAACGAGGACAGACAATTCAGAATACTGTTGGCGATATCGTCAGCAGTATGGTTGATCCTTGTTGGGTTTCTCATTGTGATCTAACAGGATCCCAAGAGTGCAAAAGTTGTTTGATAAAAACAACTCTAGCTTTTCAAATGGATTAAGGATTTAAAAAAGAGATATGTTTTAACATATCTTTTTTTTGTGTCCGTATTTTTTTGTGGGTATCATCTTGGATACGGTATAATCTTCTGTTAATTTTGATTGATGTCCTATTGATGAAATATAAATTGTCCCAATGAAAAAATCTTTACTAAGTGTATGTGCAATCTTGCTCTCAGGGCTATTGTATGCACAAGAAGTCAATCATGATGCTTTTATTGTAAAAACGCTTGATGCCAAGACCGATCAGTTTTCTAAAGTGGCCCGTGAAATCTGGGAAAATCCAGAATTGGGGTATTTAGAGTTTACGAGCTCCAAACTCCTGATAGATGAACTGAAGGCTGCAGGCTTTGCTGTGGAGACAGGTGTAGCGGGAATGCCTACCTCTTTTGTTGCTACGTATGATAGAGGTGGACCTGTATTAGGTTTTCTGGCAGAGTATGATGCCTTGCCAGGACTGTCTCAAGATGCAGTTCCCTTTCGCTCTGTTTTGGTAGAGGGAGGGAATGGTCACGGTTGTGGTCATAATTTGTTTGGCACAGCTGTAGTAGCTTCAGGGGTTGCCTTGAAAGAATGGATTGATGCCAACAATATCAAAGCAACCATCAAAATCTTCGGAACACCTGCCGAAGAAGGAGGCGCAGGAAAAGTCTATATGGTGCGTGAAGGCTTATTCAAAAATGTAGATGCTGTCATCAACTGGCATCCAAGTGATAGGAATGCTGCCAATGCCTCTACTTGTACAGCCGTGATGCAAGGTTATTTCAAGTTTCATGGACAAACTGCTCATGCTGCTGGCGCTCCACAGCGTGGAAGATCGGCTTTGGATGGGGTAGAAGCCATGAATATGATGGTTAACATGATGCGTGAGCATATAGATCAGGAAAGTAGAATACATTATGTAATTACCAATGGAGGTCTGGCAGCCAATGTAGTGCCCGATTATGCGGTGGTAGAATACATGGTCCGTCATCCGGATGTGGTGGAAGTAAAGGATATGTGGGAGCGTGTCATCAATGCAGCAGAAGGTGCTGCTTTGGGTACAGGTACCCGTGTGGAAGTAGAAGTAGTTGCCGGTATTTATGGGCTATTGCCGAATGAAACATTGGCAAAAACCATGCATAAAAACTTAACTATTGTTGGTGGAGTCGAGTATGATGCGCAAGAGCGTGAGTTTGCAGAGAAAATCCAAGCTACTTTAAATTTGTCCAAACTTCCTTCCTTGACAGTGGCCAAAGAAGTTCAGCCGTATCAACTGACGCACTTTCCGGCATCTACAGATGTGGGAGACGTGAGCTATGTGGTGCCTACCGTAGGACTTGGTACAGCTACTTGGGTGCCAGGCACAGCTGCACATACCTGGCAGGCTGTAGCTGCTGATGGTATGAGTATTGGATACAAGGGTATGATGGTAGCAGCAAAGACCATGGCGCTTACAGGAAAAGATCTAATATTGAATCCATTATTGATCAAAGAAGCTAAGAAAGAGTTTGACGAGCGCTTGGGTGGTTTGCAATATGAGCCTTTGATTGGCGATATGGCTCCGCCTTTACATTTCAGAAAAGATCAAAATAAGGTCAGATAATTTTCACACTTTGGAAAAATAAAAAGAGGATGCTCATCAGGAGTCATCCTCTTTTTGGTTTTATCCCTTTCAGAAGGTGGAATAATGGATCTACTGGATTAAATCAATCCAGATCGTTTCAACAAAGCTTCCGGTTTAGGGTCTCTGCCTCGGAATCTTCTGTAAAGAATGGATGGATGCTCACTTCCCCCTGCCGACAAAATATTTTTCTTGAAAGAGCTAGCCGTTTCTTTGTCGAATACGCCCTTCTCCAAAAACAATTCAAAGGCATCTGCATCCAAGACTTCCGCCCATTTATAGCTATAATAGCCTGCAGCGTAACCACCTTGGAAAATATGTGAAAAGGATGTGCTCATCAAAGTGCCTTCTACCGCTGCTAGCAAACTTGTTTCCTTCATGATGTCTTTTTCAAAAGCCACTACATCGGTGATGCTTGCAGGGTCTGTACTATGGTAGGCCATATCCAATAAGCCAAAGCTAATTTGTCTCAAGGTTTGAGTCCCTTGTTGGAAATTGGCAGCAGCTTTGATTTTTTCCAGCAATTCTTGAGGAATAGCTTCTCCTGTTTCATAATGCTTGGCAAATAGGTCCAAACAGTCTTTCTCATAACACCAGTTTTCGAAAATCTGGGAAGGAAGCTCTACAAAGTCCCAAAATACGGAAGTGCCGGATAAGGATTCATAGGTTCCATCCGCCAACATTCCGTGCAAGGCATGACCAAATTCATGGAATAAAGTGGTAACCTCATTGAACGTAAGCAAGGAAGGTTTGGATTTCGTTGGTTTGGTGAAGTTGCAGACAATGGAAACATGCGGACGCTTATTGCTGCCATGGAGTTTGCTTTGTCCGCGATAGCTCGTCATCCAAGCCCCGTTTCGTTTGCCCGCTCTTGGAAAGAAGTCGGCATAAAATACCCCCACATGATTTCCCTGAAGGTCTTGGACCTCGTACGTGATCACATCCGGATGGTATTTAGGAATGTCAGTGTTTTCTTTGAATTGGATGTCAAACAACCTGGAAGCTGTATGGAACACGCCATCAATGACATTTTCTAACTTGAAATATGGACGTAAGAGCTCATCATCTACCGCATACTTTTCCTTTTTGAGTTTTTCTCCATAATAGGCTGTATCCCATTTTTCAAGTTGACCCAAACCATCTAGTTTTTCTGCAAATGCTTGTAGTTCTGCCAATTCTTCGATGGCTTTAGGCTTAGATTTATCCAGAAGGTTCCGAAGAAAATCCTGCACATTATCCGCAGATTTGGCCATGCGCTCTTCTAAAACAAAATCTGCATACGTTTTATAGCCAAGTAGCTGGGAACGCTGATGTTTGAGTGTCAGCATGCGTTGGATGTGCTCCTTATTGTCTAATTCATCCCCTTTACAGCCTTTGGTGTTGTAGGCGAGGAATAGTTTTTTCCGTAATTCCCAATTCTCTGCATAGGTCATAAAAGGGATATAGCTTGGGAAAGCAAGTGTAAATGCCCATTTCCCGGCATGCCCTTTTTCTTCTGCCGTTTGAGCAGCCGCCTCTTTGATAGCATCGGGTAATCCGGACAAATCTTCTTCCTGATCCACTAGCATTACAAACTTATTGGTTTCCGCCAGTACATTTTCCCCAAACTTTAAGCTCAATTGTGATAATTCCTGATCGATTGCCCGCAATTGCTCTTTTTCTGCGTCATTGAGTAAGGCTCCATTGCGAACAAAGCCCTTGTAGGTTTTTTCCAAAAGCGTCAACTGCTCGGGAGTAAGGTTCAAGTTTGCCCTATTTTTAAAGATTGGTTCAATCTTCTGAAAAAGCTCAGCATCTAATAAGATGTCATTACTATGGGCCGTCAATAAGGGAGAAATTTCTCTAGCCAATGCCTGAATTTCATCATTGGTTTCTGCTGAATTGAGGTTGTAGAATATACCTGCGATAATACCCAAACGCTCACCTGCCTTGTCTAAGGCTTCAATCGTATTCGAAAAATCCGGCGAACTGATGGATTTAATTGCATTGATTTCCGCTTTTGCCTGTTGGATGGCCTCCGTGATGGCAGGTAGAAAATGCTCGTTTTTTACAAGATGAAAAGGGGCCGTCTCAAATGGCGTCTCAAATTTTTCCAATAATGGGTTCATATACTTCTTTTTTTCTCAGGTCAATGATAAAGTTTTTGAAGGGAAAGGGCAACAAAAAAGCTACTTCCCTCTTGCCTCCCTGAGGTAACAAAAGGAAAGTAGCGATTTGTTCAGCAGCTTGGGTTTATTTCAATACCTGAACGCTGATTTCTGTTGGCTTATCCGAGTGATGATACACGCGGTGCGCCGCCTTGATAAAATCTGCATCATCCGCTTTGAAAATGTTTTCAACGTATTTCTGAGGATTTCTATCGATCAAAGGAAACCAAGTGCTCTGGATTTGAATTTGTATTTTATGACCTTTTTTGAACGTGTGCAATACATCCTGTAATTGTAGCGGCACTTCCGTTACCTGGTTTGGGGTAAATGGTTTTGGATCTGGAAAACTCTCCCGATATCTTCCGCGGATTACCTCCGAGCGTACCATCATGTGGTAGTTGCTCAAATGAGTACCCTGTTGAACGAATTCATTGTCAGGGGTGTCATGAGGGAACACATCCACTAACTTGACAATCCAATCAGCGTCCGTTTCAGAGGTAGAAACTTGGAGCTTGGCAAAAATCTCACCAGCTAAAGTAATATCTTCGGTTAAGACATCTGTTTCAAATACCAGCACATCAGGTCTTCTGGCAGCAAATCGCTGATCATCGGCCATATATTTGCGCGGAGTAAAGTTAAATTTGATATCAGGGCTATGGGGAACAGGTTTCGCTGGGTCAGAAATAAATTCTGATACTTCATATCCTGTAGGTTTTTGCGTAGAAAGCACTCCATTTGCATGTGGGAAATAAGGAGTGGTTACCGCTTCCTTAGGAGGCCAAGTATCAAACTTTTTCCATTCTTTGGTTCCTGTATCGAACAGGTAAGCTTCCGGTAAGCCTGTTTTTCCGTCTCCAGAGCCTTTTAGGAAATGGTCGAAAAAGACTGCCTCCACTTCATTTTGATACCAAAGATTAATATCATCACCGAAATAAATATTGGATACTTTCTGTGCACCACTGACCCGCGCCCAATCTCCATGAGACCAAGGACCCATGACTAGCGTATTGTATGCGTTAGGTGTGTTTTTCTCGATGGTTTTGTAGATATTCAAAGGACCATAGAGATCTTCAGCATCAAACCAGCCCCCTACAGTCATGACAGCGGGCTTGGTGTCTTTGAGATGAGGAAGTAAGTTTCTTTTTTGCCAAAACTCATTGTAATCAGGGTTTTCTTTCAACTCAGTCCAGAAAAAGTTGTCTTCCCCATAATATTTGTCGGCATTTTTCAAGGAACCCATATCCAGAAAAAACTGATAGGCATCTTTTGTACCGGTGTTGACCATTTGATACCATGGCTTGTCAGTAGGGCCGTCATGCTGGTAACCAAATACTGCGGTAGCTACCCAATAACTCAAGAAATAAGCTCCATTATGGTGGAAATCATCGAAGTAGAAATCTGCAATGGGAGCTTGTGGAGATACTGCTTTCAAAGCCGGATGCGCAAATGGAAGGGCTGCGGCAGAGTAAAAGCCCGGGTAGGAAATGCCCCACATACCCACTTTATTATTACTATTGGATAGATTTTTAAGGAGCCATTCGATGGTATCAAAGGTGTCGGTACTTTCGTCAATCTCCTTGCTGTTTTTCTTGCGTTCGGGAAGAGTTGGGCGCATATTGTCATAGGTGCCTTCGGACATCCATCTTCCTCTCACATCTTGATAGACAAAAATATAGCCATCTTTCATGAGTTTTTCCGAAGGGCCTAAGCTCCTCTTCATACTTCCTTCTCCGTATGGGCCGGAATTGTAGGGTGTTCTACTCATTAGGATGGGGTATTTTTGAGAGGCATCTTTAGGGCTATATACCACCGTATGCAACTTAACCCCATCGCGCATAGGAATTTGAAATTCCTGCTTGGTGTAATTTTCTTCTACGTAAGTGGATTGCTGTGCCTGAACTGTCCATTGGGACAATCCAATAAAGCAAATGATTAAAAGGGACTTCAATAGTTTCATAAGCATCAATTTGGATACTCGAATCTATTATTTATCTCAATATCTACCATCATGAAATCTAGGAGCGGTCGTTTCCTATGGCGATTAGCGGTAAGCGAGGATGTAAAATACCAACCAGCCCAGAAAAAGCAGTACATAGCCTGTTCCCACGATAAGGAATGCTGGCTTCCAACCTTTTTTCAAAATTGCAGCAATCCCTGTTGCCAGGCTGAAGATGTACATCAATTCAAATAGGTTTAGTGCTTGCAAGGGATAAATGTATGCTTTTGGCACTTGCTCATAATCTATCAGGCTCAAGATGGATAGGGGGTAGAGGTCCCGCATTTCCGCAATTGTCCAATGCTCAGGGAATAGAATCAAAGCAAACAGTTTGAGTATTTCCGGTATGACAAAAATCACTTCTGCTAACATTACCAAACTCCAAATTCTACCAAAGGATATTTTATAGCCCCAGGCAAAAGAGCCCATCCACAAGAGGAAGGTAGTCAGTAGAAATTTCCAAAGAAGAGAAAATGGAGTCCATAAGTAATTCAGGGTATTGAAGATATGGAAGTAGGTTAAGGTACCGTCTTGCTCTAAAGATTCATAGCCGGGTATGTTTTGTAAAATCAAATCATTGGTCACGAAGCGTATGACCACATAAAAAATTGCCAAAACGAAAAAAAATAGCTTGCGATTGAAATCTAATTGCTCGTCTATTCGTTGGAGGATTGGTGAGGGTTTCATTGGGTGTAGAGAAATTAAATCTTGTTAAAACTAAATTAAAATTTGGATTACCCACTAATTTTGCGTCAAATTTAAAATAAGTATGCAGTACAGCAGGATTTTGCTAACGATTCTTTTTATAGGCTTTCTCGGCTTGGTGTCAGCCCAAAATGCGCCATTGGATGACGTGGGTGAGCCAGAATCTACCTATTTACTGCTGGATAAGGGTTTGCAATTCCGGATTACGGAGAATGTAAATGCTCTTTATAATTATGAGTTCGAAAAAGCGGAAAGAGGCTTTGCTGTCATGCAATACCAATACCCGAATCACCCGCTTCCGTATTTTTTACAAGGTTTGGCGACTTGGTGGAAAATCGCTCCCGATATAGAGAATAAATCTTTTGATAACCGATTCCTGAAACAGATGGATACGGTTATTGATAAAGCTAAAAAAATGTTGGATGAAGACCCTGATAATAAGGAAGCGGCTTTCTTTTTGGCAGGAGCTTACGGGTTTCAGGGCAGATTACTTTCGGAGCGGAAAAGCTGGACTAAGGCAACCTTTGCAGGAAAGAATGCTTTGAAATATCTAAATATGAGTAAAGGGGAGGAGGAGTTAAATCCTGAGTTACTCTTGGGGGATGCTCTTTTTAATTATTTCTCTGTTTGGATACCTGAAAATTACCCTATCCTAAAGCCTGTGGTTGCTTTATTTCCTAAAGGGAACAAAGAATTGGGATTAAAGCAATTGGAAGATGTGGCTCAAAATGCCTTCTATGCGCGGGTGGAGGCACAGTATTTCTTATTTAGACTGTATGGATCTGAGGAAAAGCAACCTTACAAAGCCTTGGCGATCACGGATTATTTGCACGAGAAATTTCCGAATAATCCATACTTCCATCGCTCCTATGCCCGACATCTGTACACAGTGGGAAGGATTACAGAAGCTAAAGATCAGTCTTTGGAGATATTGAAAAGGATTGATGATAAATGGACGGGGTATGAATCAAATAGTGGTCGGTATGCGGCTTTTTATATTGCACAGTTTTATGACCGTGTCAATGATAAACCGAATGCCAAGAAATATTACCTAAAAACCTTGTCCTATGGAGAGGAGTCGGAGAGTCAGGAAAGTGGCTACTACTTATATGCCCTGATTGCTTTGGGGAAGATGGAAAATGAGGCCAAAAATAAGGCTAAAGCGAAAGAATATTTTAATAAAGTCAAGAAATACGCCAAGCGCAAACACCCTGCACATAAAGAAGCGCGAGAATATATCAAAAAGAATAAACTTTGATTCAAAGTTTACGTATAGGGTAGGATGAATTCAGGAGATTATTTGATAAATACCGTTCATTGAGTGGTTACATTCAAAATTCTTTCATGAATCAGATGAATTGACTAAGAATATTTCGTTAGGTACGGCGTTTTTTATGTTCCTACGTTTTAAAATAAATTAAAATTATATTAACTTTGCACAACATAAAATTTTGAAAAATCTGAAATTATGGATAACAGTGTTCGAGTGAAATTTGACAAAATTGATAGGGCTATCCTTGAAATACTTCAGGCTAATGCCAAAATAACCAACGCCCAATTATCAAAAGACATTGGTCTTTCCCCAGCCCCAACGTTGGAGCGTGTGAAGAAACTAGAGCAATCTGGAATCATCAAAAGTTATCATGCTACACTTGACCCTGAGAAAATTGGACTTGGCGTAAGTACATTCGTATTAGTTTCTTTGATCGGTCACAACAAAGGAAACATCGATGCTTTCATGAAGGAAATCAATGAAATCCCAGAAGTAATTGAGTGTCACCATATCACAGGCACAGGTGATTTTATTTTGAAAATCATCGCTAAAGATATCACCGCCTATCAGAAATTGATGTTGGAGAAAGTTTCTGAAATCAAAGAAGTGGATTCTATGCAGTCTATGGTTATCCTATCTACGTTCAAGGATTCCAAAGTATTGCCAATTCCAATGTAATTCTAATATTCAAATCAATTGAAGGGTGGCTAGTTCCACCCTTTTTTGTTCCTATGAAAAACCCTTGGACTACACTTTCCAAACGCCCCATTTACAAAAATGCTTGGATTGATGTTTCCGAACATCAGGTAATCAACCCGTCTGGCAAGCCAGGTATTTATGGCAAAGTTTCTTTTTTGAATAAAGCCATTGGAATCATTCCCGTTGACCAAGATCTCCATACTTGGTTGGTAGGTCAGTATCGATATACCTTGGATGAATATAGCTGGGAAATCCCTATGGGTGGTGGTTTATTAGAAGAAGATATTTTGGAAAATGCCAAAAGGGAACTGAAAGAGGAAACTGGATTGATGGCTGCTCGCTGGACAGAAATTATGCGGATTCATACTTCTAATTCCGTAACGGATGAAGAAGGTTTTGTGTTTTTGGCGGAAGATCTTACGCTTGGTGCTACTGATTTTGATGAAACCGAACAGCTAGAAGTGTGGAAGTTACCTTTGAGGGAAGCCATACAATTGGTTATGGATGGTAAAATTACCGATGCAATTTCCATTGCCGGCCTGCTTAAAGTCGGTAAACTTTTGGATATTTGAGCTTTCATTGAAAGCGTATGTTTGGCGGAAATTTTAAAAACCATTTTCAGAGTACCTTCACCTTAGCGTATCCTGTCATGCTTAGTCAATTAGGACAGGTATTGGTTGGGGTGGCTGATAGTATGATGGTGGGAAGGCTGGGTGCAGTGCCTTTGGCGGCAGCATCCTTAGCCAATAGTATATTTTTTGTAGTGCTAATGTTTGGCATTGGGGTGTCCATGGCCATTACGCCTCTGGTGGCGATGGCAGATGGAAGCAAGTGTTCCAAGCGGATGGCACGCTTATTCAATCATGGTTTTTTGCTAAACATGGGTGTGGGGTTGATGCTGTTTTTGTTGATTGTACTGGCATCTCCTATGCTGAAATACATGAATCAACCAGAAGAGGTGGTGGAGTTGGCTATTCCTTACTTGGCGATAATTACGCTATCGCTGATTCCCTTTATGTTTTTTCAGACCTTCAAGCAGTTTGCAGAGGGCTTATCCCAGACCAAGCAGGCTATGTACATTACCATTGTCTGCAATGGGATCAATGTCTTTCTCAACTGGGTACTGATTTTTGGGAATTTGGGTTTCCCGGCCATGGGACTGAATGGAGCAGGGATCGCAACCTTGATTTCTCGTGTACTGATGGGACTTGTAATGGCTTACTACGTCATGAAATCCAAGCGCTATCAAAACTTCAATTTATCCTTCCGCATTAAAAATCTTAGTTTCCCCATGCTTTCCAAAATGTTGAAAATAGGGGTGCCAACTGGATTTCAGTTTATTTTCGAGGTAGGGGCTTTTAGTACGGCAGCTATCATGATGGGATGGATAGGAGTCAATGCGCTCGCCGCCCATCAGATTGCTATTAATCTAGCGTCTATCAGTTACATGATGGCTTCAGGATTATCTGCTGCGGCTATGGTGAAAGTAGGTAATCAGTTAGGTAAAAAGGATATTAAATCCCTTAGGGAAGCTGGTTTTACAGTTTTTGCCATGGTGGCCATGTTTATGAGTATATCTGCAGTAATTTTTATTATAGGAAAAAACTTCCTGCCTTCCTTGTATATAGATGATGCCGCCGTCATTCAATTGAGCGCCAGTTTATTGATCGTAGCTGCTTTTTTCCAATTATCGGATGGTATTCAGGTAGTGGGTTTGGGTGCTTTGCGAGGGATGGCAGATGTGAAAGTTCCTACGATTGTAACCCTGATTGCCTATTGGGTGATAGGATTGCCGGTTGGCTATGTATTAGCCTTCTATGCTGGCTTGAATGAGTTGGGGATTTGGTATGGCTTGCTGATAGGATTGACTGTGACGGGCATAATGTTGCTATATAGATTCCATGCCCTCAGTGCCAAGTTGCTCAAAGGGAAAGTGCTGCAAGCTAATTGATGGAAAGCTGATTTTTTAATTGAACAAAAATCTATATTTTCAAAGGAAAATCATCAACCCAAGAATGGTGGCCATTCAATCGTAAAGAAAGCAGATTCAATCAAGCTTTTTTGAGTGATGGAAAGCTTTGCCGTTCTTATAAGCTAATCGTATTTACATGAAAAAACTAATCGTATTCTTTTTGGCTGCTATGTGTTGGCAGTCTGTATCAATAGCACAGCAGCTGCATGTATTGAGTCAGCGGGAACAGGCAGCGGTCATTGACCAATGGCTGGAAGAACGCATTCAGACGGTGTTGCCGGCTGTGATGGATCGAGCGGGAATTGATATGTGGGTCATCATCTCCCGAGAGTATAATGAAGATCCTGTGATCCGTACCTTTTTACCTGCTACCTGGCATGCTGCTCGAAGAAGAACCATGCTGTTGATGTACAAGCCCAAAGGGTCTGATCAGGTGGAGGCCTTAGCTGTAGCCCGATACGATGTGGGGAAGTCATTTAAAAAAGCTTGGGATCCAGATACACAGGCAGATCAGTATCAGCGCTTGGTTGATCTGATCGCTGAACGAAATCCTGAGAAAATCGGCATCAATATGGCCAAGGATTATGGGCATGCGGATGGGATCAATTTGACAGAGTACAATTCTTTGATGCAGTATTTACCAGAGCAATTGAAATCTAGGGTCGTTTCTGCACAGAATCTGGCGGTGGGTTGGTTAGAAACCCGTACCCCCTCAGAGATGGCCACCTATAGACATATTCAGGCCATTGCCAATCAGATTATTGCGGAAGGATTATCAGAGCATGTGATTACCCCAGGTGTGACTACGACAGAAGATGTACAGTGGTGGTACCGTGACCGGATTAAGGAATTGAAATTGGATACCTGGTTTCATCCAACCGTGGATATTCAGCGAGCAGACCCTTCCTCCCAGGAGCATATGCGTAATTTTGCGGTGAAGCCTGATGCCGAAGTCATCATGCCTGGTGATATGCTGCATATTGATTTTGGTATTACCTATTTACGATTAAATACAGATACACAGCAATTGGCCTATGTCTTGAAACCGGGAGAGGATGAGGTGCCTCAATACCTTAAAGATGCCTTGAAAGTAGGCAATCGCTTACAGGATATTTTGACTTCCAATTTCAAAACAGGCAGAACAGGAAATGAGATCCTTCGTGAAACACGCAAGCAAATGGATAAAGAGGGAATCAAAGGAAGTATTTATTCTCACCCGCTTGGTTACCATGGGCATGCATCCGGACCTACTATCGGAATGTGGGACAATCAAGGTGATACACCGGGAGCGGGAGATTATCCTTTGTACCCAAACACTGTTTACGCTATTGAGCTCAATGCGGTGGTTTTCTTGAAAGAATGGAATAAAGAATACCGTGTCATGTTGGAAGAAGGGGCGTTCTTCGATGGGGAAAAGGTGATTTACCTCAATGGTAGACAGAAAGAAATTATGCCTATTCCTAGAAAAAGTAATCACTTGAGAAATCATTGATTTATTAATCAATCTTAACTTTTTTCAAGAAAAATACTTTCTAATATGTAGTCACTTAAAAGGCATTCTAAAGATTAGGGTGCTTTTTTTCTTTATAACCTATGAGCAAAAGAAATGCAACAAAAGCAGCAGCCGCACTGATAAGGAAAACGATGGGGAAATTTTCTACTTTATTATTGAATAAAAATCCTGAAACCACTGCCCCAATTCCAATTCCAGCTTCTAAGGCTATATACATAGTGGCCAATGCTCTTCCTCGATAATTGTCCAAGGATAAATCGATGGTCCAAGCTGAGATTGTAGGGGAATTCATGCCTACTGAAGCCCCAAAAATCACTCCTCCCAATAATAGTATCGCTTTGGAACTAGCAAAAGCAATAATGACCATTGCCACTACCATAGAGAACGAAGCTACTTTCATTACAGGAACCCTTCCGTATTTGTCAGAGGTTTTGCCCGCTATTATTCGAATCCCCAAAGAGGCAATCGTAAAAACAGCAAAGAACAATCCCTTATTTTGGATCCCTAAGTGTTCGGAATAATCAGGGATAATGGTCAGTACAGTTCCAAAAGACATCACCGTCAAGAAGAGTATCAAAGAGGGAAATAGCACCCTTTTTTCAATGATTTCATCTCTTTTGAGCTTAATCAAATTGAATTGGAAAGGCTCTTTCTCTTCCACGGTTTCTTTCAGTCTCAATACCACCAACATGGATAAGACCGCTGTAAAGGAAGCAGTGTAAAAAAGAGGATTGATTCCATAAGCACTCCCAATATAACCTCCCAAGGCAGGACCTGCAGCCATTCCCAAGGAACCGAACAAGGATTGTATGCCCATGGCTTCCCCTCTTTTGTTGAAAGGAACGATGTCTGCTACGTATGCGGAAACTCCCGTGGGAGTAAAACCTGTAGAAAATCCATGGACAAATCTCAGCAAAAGAAAGCCAGCTACGCTTGTAATGATCGGGTATAATAAACTTACGATAAAACAGACGACCAATCCAAAAATCATCACAGGAATCCTCCCGATTTTGTCAGCTAACTTTCCTGAAAAAGGTCGGGATAGTCCAGCTGTTAAGGTAAATAGGGAAATAATCAAACCCTTGTAGTCCTCTCCTCCTAGGGAAGTGATATACGCTGGGAGTTCAGGAATAATCATATTGAAGCTCGCAAAAAATAAAAATGAGCTGAGGCAAAGCAACAGGAAATTGAGCGTAAAAAAAGAAGGGATAAATTTCATAGGAGGAGAATGTAACAAGGCTGTCTTTCCGATTCAGAAAATGGATGATTTTCAAAATCTTCAGTCAGCCTTGCCATAGGATTATACATACGTATTAGTTGGACTCATTTGCCGTTTCTTCCTCACTTTGGGCAAGCAAGTAAGCTTTGATGAATTCGCTCAATCCGCCATCTAACACATGTTGGGTATCGGATGTTTCATATCCTGTACGGGCATCTTTGACCAGCTTGTAAGGATGCAAGACGTAGTTACGGATTTGAGAGCCAAAGTCGATTCGCAGCTTGGACGATTCTATTTTTGCACGCGCTGCATTTCTTTTTTCCATCTCCAACTGATAGAGTCTGGATTTCAACATTTGCATGGCACGTTCACGGTTGGCTAACTGAGAACGCTCAATCTGACAGACCACCACGATACCGGTAGGTTTATGTGTCAACTGTACTTTTGTCTCTACCTTGTTTACGTTCTGTCCACCGGCACCACCTGAGCGTGATGTATGCAATTCCACATCAGATGGATTGATATCAATCTCAATGGAATCATCTACTACAGGATACACATAGACAGATGCAAAGGATGTATGTCTTCTTCCGTTAGAGTCAAATGGAGAAACACGTACCAATCTGTGAACACCTGTTTCGGACTTCAAGAAGCCATAAGCTAAGGGGCCATCAAACTGAAGGGTTACAGATTTAATGCCGGCAACTTCCCCTTCTTGTAGGTCCACTTCGGTAACTTTGTAGCCATTTTTCTCTCCCCACATGATATACATACGCATAAGGATAGAGGCCCAATCGTTACTTTCTGTACCTCCCGCCCCCGGGTTGATTTCCAACATGGCAGAAAGCTGGTCTTCCTCGTTGCTCAACATTTTCTTGAGTTCGAGTTCTTCTACCGCTACAAGTACTTTTTTGTATTCAGCCTTGATCTCCTCTTCCGGAACTTCGTCCATGGAGTAAAAATCATACAATACCTCCAAGTCCTGTAGACTGGTATCCAAGGCTTCAAAGGATGTGGTCCAGCCTTTTCTGATCTGGATTTGTTTCATGGTTTTTTCAGCATCCTCCGGATTGTTCCAGAAGTCCGGCTGCGAGGAAACCGCCTCTAAATCTTCTATTTCTGCTTTCTTACGATCGTAGTCAAAGATACCTCCTCAAAGCCGAAACGCGGGCTTTCAAGTCTTTCAACTGGTCTGATGT
Source organism: Mongoliitalea lutea (assembly GCF_014652135.1). Lineage (GTDB taxonomy): Bacteria > Bacteroidota > Bacteroidia > Cytophagales > Cyclobacteriaceae > Mongoliitalea > Mongoliitalea lutea. The sequence continues at coordinate 41,684 of NZ_BMYF01000009.1, read as the reverse complement.
CATAACTGATTTGATTAATTGAGGTGCAAAATTCGGAAATATTATGCGCTTAACCTAATCCAAGTTTATTCTTCGTAGAGAATCACCAATTGTATTTTGTTGCGCCCTCGGTGCTTGAATGTTTTATACTTAAACTGCCTAATCAGCAAACCCGCTCCCACCAATCCGAGTGAAAGCCCAAGAGAGTTTCCGGCATTTGAAAGATCTCCTTCCTGATAGAGGCTATTGATGCTCGTTGCCAGTAAAAGCATAGCACCTCCTCCTATTCCCAGGTAGGAGAGGTTGTTGATGGTATAATTGCGAGGATCTTTGTTGCGGATATCCACTGCAACGATTTGATTTGGTTGCACCACATTGTCTGTTAGGATAATGGCTTCATGAGTGATTTCCCTGATCACTTCTGTGATAAAAAAGTCGTATTGATCTGTTTTGTAGACAAATTCTTCCCCCACTTCAAATTTTAGGCGGGTCTTTTGGTTATCACCCTTTTGAAGTAAGATGAATTTTTGAGCACTTGCTGCATGCAAAGTCAGGAAAAGTAAACAAAATAAAAGGATACGCTTCATGGTCAGTAATTCTGACCTAAAGATACGAGGATTTGTTAGTGTGCCAATGGATAGAGACGAGAGAGTTGATTGAAATAAAGTTGAAATATGCTTCGCGAAATAAGGTTGAAATATACTTCGTGAAATAAGGTGGAAATAAAATTGAAACAATTATTCCAGACGAAAAAAAGGCGTAGCCCTGCGATCTTCGTAGTATTGGTTTAGGTTGGCCTAGGAGAGGGGCGTGAGCCCTGATATCTTAAACGGAGGGTTTTTGAATAGCGATTGGAGGATGTTTTCTTGTCCACAGATGGCTCAGATTTCACGGAGGGGGGGCTTTGATTTTTTTTGGAAGCTAACATGAACGGATGGATAGATTTATAAAATTTGGTCGCAGGCTCCGGGATTGGGAAGGATTGGTTGGGTTTGGTGCGAAATTTTTGGAGCAGTTGAATGAAATAAGGTTGAAATAAGGTGGAAATAAAATTGAAATAATTGGTTTGGACTCAAAAGGGGCGTTAGCCCTGCGGTCTTCGTAGTTCTGAAGTATACAAGTCGAGGCAGAGGGGCGTTAGCCCTGAGATCTTAATCGGAGGGGTATTTGGATAGTGATTGGAGGATGTTTTTTTGTCCACAGATGACACAGATTTCACGGAGGTAGTGTTTTGGAGGGTGTTTATGTAGCGGATATTCTTGGATGGATAGATTTATAAAATTTGGTCGCAAGCTCCGGGATTGGGAAGGATTGATTGGGTTTGGTGTAAAATTTTGGGAGTAGGGAAATGAAATAAGGTGGAAATAAAATTGAAATAATTGGTTTGGACTCAATAGGGGCGTTAGCCCTGCGGTCTTCGTAGTAATTGATGTATTTCGGGGAATAAGAGGCGCATAGCGCTGAGGTCTTGTTCAGCCAGATGATTAATAGACACAGATTGATAATTTGATCTTCACAGATTGACACAGATGGATTTGCTGCTGCAAATTGGGGCTCTCGCAAAAAGCGCAGAATACAGAGAAAACACTGAAATCGATATTGTAGCCCTGACCCGTGAGGGTCAGCAGAATAGTATCCATCGGTTTTCCAATCCATGGATTAGTAGATCACCTCTCAACTGCCCTGTAGGGGCAGTACTATTTGGGGAGGCTGTCCACGAATGGCACTAATTACACGAAGGAAGGGGAGTACTCGCAAAAATCACTGAAATCACGGAAAAATTTATGTGAAATTTCGTTGGATGGCTCAAGGATTTCCATGACTAAAAAGGGTCTTATTGATTTAAGGGTTTTTACAGTTTTTTTGGCTGTCGCCAATTGATTTTTTTGTAATTGTAGCATTATGCCAGTGATCGATTTTGATCAAATAGAACCAACATTTGCTGTCCTAGATTTGTAATCCTCTAGGGTGATCGTTCTTCAAAACTTAGGAATTATTTGGCCTGATAAGACAGTATACCCAAGGAGATTGCAAATCTCCATTTATCTGTTTTCCGAATTTGCAAATTTCGAGAAGCAGGATATCCAGAAGCAAACCTAACTCCGATAGGAGTTCAATCCCTCAGGTTATTAGCCCCGAGGAGCAACTCGGGGTGAAAAGAGGATGTCCCATCCACCATTCCCGACTCCGGTAGGAGTCGAATTAGGAGGGAGTAATGGTAGTTAAAAGACCTATTGCCTAAAAACAACGGTGCACCTCCCATATCCGTGTCTATCTGTGCAAATCCCTTAAAATCTGTGTCTGAAAAAATATCATCCCCAATAATCCAACTCCTGCCGGAGTTGGGGCCATCAAAATAAATCTATTCACATAAACCCCGCGTTGTGACTCGGGGCTAATAACCTTCGGTAGTTGACTCCTGTCGGAGTTTTTCATCTTACAGAATTTTGCACTGTTCACTGCATCTCCAAAGCCGGGGATTAAAATCCACGGCTATTGATTGGTGTATTCCTTAAGAAATTACTTGAATTTCATTCCAAACTACTACTCTTAATCATGGGTTAAAACCCAAAATCGATAATTTTAACACTGCACAGCTCACTCTTTCATCCTTCATCCTTCACCCTTCATCCTTCATCCTTCATCTTTCATCCTTCATTCCCCAAAGTTCACCATTTAAACAATCACCTTCGTATTGCCACCTCCGTTGAGCGTGATATCTACGGGTTTATTGGTTTTCCAGGCACCTCCTGTAAAGTCAGGGATGTCAATGGAGTTGGAACGGTTGGCGACCGACCATTCACTGAGAGGAGATATCGCAGACCATAGGGCAGCATCGTACACATCTTGGTCCAATGGCAAGCCATTGCGCAAGCAATCAATCAATCGCCAATCCATCATAAAATCCATGCCCCCATGCCCTCCAATCTGTTTGGCTAGTTCACCTACTTTTTTGACAATTTCCGGGGTGTACTGGGCTTCCAAGGCTTTCATTTCTTCTTCCTTCATCCAGGAATGACCTTTGGCAACTTTCGGATTTGGGTACTTCTGAGCATATCCCTCTGTGCCGCTAATCGTATGCAATCTAGAGTAAGGACGAGGAGAAGTGACATCGTGTTGAATGAGGATGGAACGTCCTTTTTTAGTTTTGACTATCGTCGTATTCATATTTCCTCCGTAGCGTTTTTCTGCGAAAGAACCGAAGAAGTTATCCTGCTCGGCCAATTCTCGGGCTTTGGCTGCCATGTGGAAATCTGCGGAAGAAAGCGAGGTTAGGTAATCCATCTGATCCCCACGGTTGATGTCCATGATTTGGGCGATAGGCCCCAGTCCATGGGTAGCATACAGGTTGCCATCCCGGTAGTTTTCCTTCAATCGCCACATGTCCTGATAACCTCCATCTTCTTCCTTCATGAAATTCAGCCATAAAAGATCATGGATATAGGCTCCTTCGGTATGGACGATTTCCCCAAAAAATCCTGCTCTCTTCATGGACAGGGTCATCAATTCGAAGAAATCATAGCAGCAGTTTTCCAGCATCATGCAATGCATTTTGGTTTTCTCGGAAACTTCCACCAATTGCCAGCATTCTTCCAGCGTTTTGGCCGCAGGAACTTCTATGGCCGTGTGTTTACCATTTTCCATGGCATAAACGGCCATAGGCGCATGCCAGTCCCAAGGGGTGGCGATATATACCAAGTCCAATTGTTCCTGATCGATCATTTTTTTCCAAGCATAGACCGAACCGCTGTAGGAAGTAGGAGAGTGGGCTGTTCCTTGGAGAGAGGCTTTGACTTTGTCCACACGCTCGGGAATCAAGTCGCAAAGTGCGGTGATTTGCACCCCTTCAATTTTGCTCAGTCGATCCACTGCTCCAGGACCACGCATCCCCAAACCAATGACTCCAACTTTCACCACAGGAATTTTCGGTGCGGCATATCCACACATATTGAAGGCCTGTATGTGTTGCTTGGAACTCAGTTTGTGAACACTTTGGGATGTTTCTCCATTGGAAAGTAGGGGGATGCTAGCTCCCGCCAATCCTAATCCTGCGATTTTCAAAAAGTCTCTTCTGTGCTGACTCATGGTATTTGGGTTGATGATTTTTACGAAGATGTGAGATTCTTAAAGAATAAGCAAGTGAGGGGCTCGGAGATAGTGTAGGATATTTACTTGATGATATTGATTGATATTAGCGTTGCGATCTTGGAAGATATTTTTTTGGAGTAATGAAATGAAATAAGGTAGAAATAAGGTGGAAATAAGTAGAAATAAAGCTGACGCGAAATAATTTGGGATAGATATTGATTGATATTAGCGGTGCGATATAGGATGGATATACTCTTGGGTGTAGTGAAATGAAATAAGGTGGAAATAAGTAGAAATAATGCTTCGCGAAATAAAATTAAAATAATTGGTTTGGATTGAAAAGGGGCGTTAGTCCTGTTAGCTTCGTAGTATTAATCTACGTTAGTCCAAGGAGAGGGGCGTCAGCCCTGATATCTTAAACGGAGGAGTATTTGGATAGAAATTGCAGAATATTTTCTTGTCCACAGATGGCACAGATTTTACGGAGGGATGATTTCGAAGATTTCCTTAGTAGCTGACATTGAAGGATGGATAGATTTATGAAATTTGGTTTCAGGCTCCGGGATAGGGAAGGATTGATTGGGTTTGGTGTGAAATTTTGGGAGCAGGGAAATGAAATAAGGTTGAAATATGCTGTCGCGAAATAATTTAGAAATAAAATTGAAATAATTGATTTGGATTGAAAAGGGGCGTTAGCCCTGTTNTTTTTGTCCACAGATGGCACAGATTTTACGGAGGGATGATTTAGAAGATTTCCTTGGTAGCTGACATTAATGGATGGATGGATTTATAAAATTTGGTCGCAAGCTCCGGGATTGGGGATGATTGATTTGTTGGGTTTGATGTAATTTTTTTGGGTAGCTCATCGAAATATGATTGTCAATTACGACCTCGAAGAGGTCACATGTTTATAGCAAAAAGCAATTACCAGAGTTACCGGCCGACCCAGAATTGGGTCGAATTGGATGTTGAGAGGGTGTTTTTGTTTGAACGCTGTCCGAGATTTGTAATCTTGGTTGGTAGATAATTGAGGGTTTGTAATTTTCTAGGCCAATCTTTCTAAAACTTAGGAGTTATTTGGCTTGATAAGACGGCCTACCTAAGAAGGTTGCAAATCTCCATTTATCTGTTTCCCGAAATTGCAAATTTCGAGAAGCGGGTATGCAGCCCCAACTCCGATAGGAGTTTAATCCCGCAGGGTATTAGCCCCGAGTGGCAACTCGGGGTGAAAAGAAGATGCCCCATTCACCATTCCCGACTCCGGTAGGAGTCGAATTAGGAGGGTTATAGGCAAAGAAAGGGGAGGCAGCAATCCAGCCTTTCACTTTTATTACCAGCCTCGTCAGTATACAGGGATAGCCAAAACTTCATTATTATTCATTCGACGTTCATCATTGGACATTCAATTTTCCATGACTGCTCCATACCTACTTTTATTCCTATTCTTCTATCTGCCTTTTCATTAACTTGCCGTCAAAATAGACGCTATATTCCTTTAATTATTCTGAAAATATGGGACATTTCTCTGGATATTTTTCTGCGCTTTTTGTGTATTCCGTGAGAGCCCTCATTCTTCATTTCAATTCCCCTAGTCCTTTCTTTGGATCACCGAATGAGGGAATATGGATTGAATACCATTAGTATTTTGGAACACCCCATAGCTATTGGGATTCATAGGTTGGATGCTTTTACTGGGGGTAATGGCTTGTATGCCGTTGGTATTTTGGAATACATCGATGCCACCACGATTGTTGGGTTGGATGGTTTGGCTGGGAACGATGTTGGGAATACCTGATTGGGTTTGGAATATTTGTGAACCCCCATTGGGCATGGGTTTGATTACCTGCACGGGTGTGATTTCCTGGATTCCATTTCGGGTGTTGAATACTTGCTTGGTGCCGTTTGGGTGCACTTGAATTACTTGGGAAGGTGCAATGTTACGGATTCCATTGGTGTGCTCGTACACATGGAAGGTATTGGCTCTATTCGGGGCAGGAGTGACGGATTGGGTAGGGAATGGGGAACTGATGCCATTCTGGGTTGGAAAGGTATGAAAGGTCTGTGCCCGGAGCGTGAAGCAGCATGCAAAAGCGAGAATTGTTAAGAATGTGGTTTTCATGGTAGTAGTGGTAATAGTTGGTTGTGGAAGATACTATCAGATACAAAAACCGCCACAAGGAGTTGGAGAGGCGGTACCGGTTGCCTTGTAGGAATACATACGTATAAGAGGATGGGTTGTTGTAATGAGGATCTAGTACAAAGAACCATGTACGAAGTACCAAGTATAGGGTACAGAAAGCTACGCGAATTGATTGGGAAATAGATATTGATTGATATTAGCTTAGCGATATTGATTGATATTTTTAGGAGGTAGTGAAATGAAATAAGGTATGGGATAGATATTGATTGATATAAGCTTCGCGATATTAGATGATAATTTTAGAGGGTAGTGAAATGGATTAAGGGTGAAATATACTTCGTGAAATAAGGTTGAAATAACTGTTCCAGACGAAAAAGGGGCGTAAGCCCTGCGATCTTCGTAGTATTGATTTACGCTGGCTCAGGAGAGGGGCGTTAGCCCTGAGATCTTAAACGGAGAGGTGTTTGGATAGCGATTGCAGAATGTTTTCTTGTCCACAGATTTCACGGATGGAGAGTGTTTAGGAGATTAAGGGAAAATCTTTAGCTTTATCAAGGATATCCGCTAGAAGTATCTACTTTGCCAGTCCTATCATTAGCACAAGACGCAGCGGGGAGGAAGTCAGAAAACCGGGCCGGCGGTGGCCTTGTGGGCAGAAGGATTTTTCTGACTAGACTTTTTGGTTACTTTTGGGGCGATGCCAAAAGTAACGAACATGATTTTTAAAAGTTTGGATGGTCGTTATTTCAAGTAATGATTTTAAATATCCGATTAGGGCTATTTGGGGAATTGTAGTCCTACGCTGTCCGAGATTTGTTATCACGGTCTGAAGATGAATGAGGATTTGTAATCTTCGAGGGCAATCTTTTTAAACTTAGTGATTATTTGGCTTGATAAGACGACTACCCAAGGAGATTGCAAATCTCCATTTATCTGTTTCCCGAAATTGCAAATTTCGAGAAGCGGGTTTTTATCTACTTAGTCTAACTCCGCAAGGAGTTCAATCCCGCAGGGTATTAGCCCCGAGTCGCAACTCGGGGTAGAAAAAGGACAGGCCATACATAATTCCCGACTCCGGTAGGAGTCGAATTGGATGCTTGACGAATGCTAGCTACAAACTATTTTTACTTCTTGTATCGTTATGGATTAAAATTTTAGGCTTAAGAATCAGTCGCTTATTTTTTGCGTGGAGATTTTTTGATTTTCGGATATACTACATAGTTCGTTTTTTGATATTTTGGCAACGTTATTTGATTAAACTATGATAAATCAATGGAGGCTGGGTTCGGCCTTGTTACTGTTTATTCTTTTTCCGGGTTTGTTGGTGTTGGCTGCGTGTAAAGATAGATATTCGGATACTTTTGATACAGCTGAGCTAGCGGAAAATAATTCCGCTAGGACGATCTACGAGCGTTTCCCTGCTCCCAAGGGCTATCAAAAAACTAAGGCACCATCGGGAAGCTGGGAGGCTTATTTGCAGGACTTTCCCTTACTACCGCCTGGCTCGCCTGTGCTGGATTATACCGGCAAACCCATTTCTGATCAAAGAAGCCATGTGGCGGTATTGGATATAGATGTGGGCAAGAAAGACTTGCAGCAATGTGCGGATGCCATTATCCGCTTGCGGGCGGAGTACCTATGGAACAAGAATCAAGAAGACCAAATCGCTTTCAACTTTACATCAGGCCATACCTATGCTTGGTCAGCCTATGCTTCGGGTATGCGTCCGGAGGTGAAGGGGAATCAGGTGAGTTTCAAGCAAACGGCTGCTGCTGACAATTCCTATGAGGCTTTCCGACGCTATTTGGATTTTGTCTTTATGTATGCGGGGACCATTTCCTTGCATAGAGATATGAAACAAGTGAACCGCAAAAGCGAGTACCAAATTGGAGATGTCATCGTCCAACCTGGCAGTCCTGGCCATGCAGTGATTATTGTGGACAAAGCCAAAAATGCCAAAGGTGAATTCATCTACCTCCTTGCCCAAGGCTTTACCCCCGCCCAGTCGGTTCATATCGTCAAAAGTGGACATTCCGGGATCAGCCCTTGGTTCAAAATTCCCCAGTCCGGGATCTTCTGGCACAAGCGGTTTTGGTTGAGGGAAGTGGGGGTGAGGAGGTTTTAGGTTGAGCCAGAAATGAGTTTGGTTGATAGACCAAATCGCCGGTTTTCAGGAATGTGCTTTAACGCTTATTTGTAAAAATCGACACTTTTGGTCTGTTTTTCAACGAATACTAAATTGATGGTTTTTAAATATTTTTTTTACTTATATTGTTCACGCTAACAAAATAGATTTTCAGCCACCATGAATTTAATAGCTAATACTGGCATACAGCTTTTTCACGAAAAACTGCACATTGAGCCTAATGACAAATTCAAAATGTATTTTCACGAATGGTATGATACCAAAGATCAACAATTGAAGCTAGAGCTAGCACACTATTTTTCTGACGATGGTTTATGGGTGAAAAAGCAAAATCTTTCTTCTTTAGGATATGTAAAAAATGGTGTGGTTACAGATAACTGGGAGACAATTAAGGATGATTTTGAAAGTGACAACTTTAAAATTATTTCCATCGATGGAAGTAGCGAAGATAATGATGGTTGTTTTGATGTAGGGTTGAATAAAGTTAATTGGGCTAAGTTTGAAAATACGTGGCTCCCAATGCCATTTTTCTATTTAATTGGGAAAAAATCAGGATTTGGTCCAACTAATTGGTGTAGGTTTAAATTAATTCCTACAAATCAGGTAGGTGGTAAAAAGGAATTTGACATTCTTATTGCATTTGATACAAAAACATCGAATGAAGAAGAAGGATTTGAAGATGACGAGTTATTTGAAACCCCTGTTTTTTCTAGTGACTTTGAAAAAACAAGGAGTTTTGCTTTGTGCAATGATGAGTATAAATTATTAGGATATTTATCTGATAGTAATAACTGTGAATGGATTGATAAATATTTATTAAGGAAGTTTCATGAAGTCGAAAATATTGCTGACCTAAAAGGTCAGAAACCTAAATTAACGTATTTGGCTCAATATATATTGATTATTAATTATATTCAGAAAAAGGGCATATTACCAGAAATTACCTTGTTTAATAATTTCAATGTAGCATATGGGAACGTAGATTTAGTTGTTGATATTGGTAATTCAAGGACATGTGCGGTTCTTTTTGATGACGGAGACTTTACCAAAATGAGTCCAGTTGAACTCCAAGATTTTTCTAACCCAGTTCAAGATGGTAAATTAAAAAAGTATAAAGAATCATTTGACATGAGGCTTGCTTTTAGGAAGGCAGATTTTGGTGGGGCATTTGGGTTAGCGAATAGTAATCAATTTATCTTTCCAAGTAAGCTTCGCCTAGGTAAAGAAGCAAATAATTTAATCCACCAAGCAGTCAATCTCAATACTGGTACAGAGAAAACAAGTACCTTTTCAAGTCCAAAAAGGTTTCTTTGGGATGAAAGGCAAAGTAAGCAAGAATGGGAATTTATAAAATTGGAAGGCGAATCATCCGAGCCATTTTTTATCCGAGGGATTTCTGAACAGCTGAATTTGGATGGTTCACTAAATTTATCTGGTGAGGGAGGAGTACTGATGCAATATTCTAGGAGAGCCTTAATGACCTTGGCTTTTCTCGAAATTCTGGCTCAAGCAAATATGCAAATCAATAGCTATGAACAAAGAAAGCATTGGGGCAATGAATCACTTCCGAGGCAAATAAAAAAAATTATTGTAACCTGTCCAACAGCAATGTCAAGAGTAGAACAACGTTCCCTTAGGAAATGCGCAGAAGATGCAGCAGTTATTCTAAATAGATATTTTAAAAAAAGTCACAATAAACCACAAGATGAAAAAGAGATAAAAAATATTATTCAAGTCATTCCTTCCATCAAAAAATCTTCCACTGATACTCCTGAAGACTGGATTTATGATGAAGCTACTGCCGCTCAATTTGTCTATCTATATGCTGAAATTGGTCAGCGTTACATGAATAATGTAAAGGAGTATTTTGACTTTTACGGGAAAGTAAGGGCTGACTTATCTGGCTATCATGAGAAATCTCTAACAATAGGGTCAGTTGATATTGGTGCAGGAACTACTGATGTAATGATTGCTGCTTACAAGTATGATAGTAGTGAAAGATGTACCTTAACACCAGTACCACTCTATTGGGAAAGTTTCTACAAAGCTGGGGATGATCTGATGAAAGAGCTAATTCATCAATTAATAATTGAAGGGAAATATTCTCCAATTGAAAAAAAACTTCTCAGTCTTGGAAAAAAGCCAGTTGAATACCTACATCCCTTTTTGGGGACAAATGTTGGGGTTTCTTTCAGAAACAGAAAATTAAGAAGTGACTTTAACATTCAGGTCTCCGTACCAATTGTTTCATACTTTTTGGAATTATTAAAAGAAGATATTGTAGAAAGCAAAATAATCAACTTTAGTGAACTTTTTGAAAGGAATCCCCCTTCTCAGAATGTTCTAAATCACTTCACTTCGCATTTTGGATTTAGCCTAGAATCAATTCAGTGGCATTATGAAAAGCAGGTGATTTCATCCATAGTAGAGAAAACTTTTGATTCTCTTACGGGGAAAATATCGTCTCTACTATCATTCTATAAATGTGATATCGTTCTTCTATCAGGTAGACCCACATCTTTAAGACCATTAACAGAATTATTTTTAAAACACTATGCCATTTCCCCAAATCGCCTAAAAACCGTGAATGATTATAGAGTAGGCAGGTGGTATCCAGAAGACAAACGATATAAATTCATTGATGGAAATGGTAAATTTTTAAATCCAAAGTCTATCATTACTACTGGTGCTTTGATAGGGAACAAAGCAGAAAATGGTGGATTGAATGGATTTAAGCTAAACCTTGATGATTTGAAGGAGAAGCTAACTCCCACAACAAATTATTTTGGGATTTTGAATGAAAAACTAAATTATTCAGAAACTTTTATAACTCCGGAGGTAAACCATGTGACCATTAGTGTGCCAACACTACCTTTACGAATAGGAGTACGTCAACTAGATATTTCATCCTACCCTTCAAGACCATTTTATACCTTCAACTTCGACGACTTTAAAATAGAGGATCGAGTAAAAGGGAGACTTGACGATGAATGTGATGACCATGCCGTACAGATTGGAATAGAAGAGGAAAAAAGTAAAATAAGGAAAAAGACACCTCTTAAAATTACACTTTCTCGAGATGTACAAGAAGATGTTGAAATGCTTAAGATTGAGGAAATAGTTGATAAAGAAGGTAATGTGCTTTCTAAAAATCTTTTTACCCTTAATGTTCAAAGTATGAGTGAGTTGGATGACTTCTGGTTGGACTCAGGGATTTTTTCTTTAAATGTCAATAATTAATTAGTAGGCCACGTGAGAAATTATATTCAAAATCAATTAGATATAGTAGAAGATTCTTTAACATGGATTTCAACGTCTCTTGATGGGGAAAAACAAAAACAATCCTACAGGAAACTAGTAAACTTTCGAAGAAAATTAAACAGGAAAAAATTTGCCGTTGAGAGTAACCCAGCAGTGGCGATTTATGGAGAAAGTCAAGTAGGTAAATCCTATTTGGTCAACAATCTCTTATCATCTCCTGAAAAGGCTTTTGGAATAAAAGATGAATCTGGTAATCACTTTAACTTTCTAGAAGAAATAAACCCTTTTGGAGGAGGGAGTGAATCAACTAGTCTAGTGTCTAGGTTTTCGATAAAGGCTAAACCAATTAATTTAAAATACCCAATTCAAGCCAATCTATTAAGTCCTGCTGACATAATTTTAGTTCTGTGCGATAGTTATTACAACGATATTAAAGCAGATATTGGCACAGTGTTAGGTACTGAAGAAGTTAATTCTGCTATAAAGAACTTAAAAAATGAATTAAGGAACATCAATTATCATCAATCATTTTTAAATGAAGATGATATTTTAGATATTCAAGAATACTTCAAAGAGCACTTTTCAAACAAAGCATCAAATATTTTAACATCGAATTTTTTTGAAGAAGTGTCTTTCTTTATTGCTAAAACGAGACCTAACGAGTGGAAGAATATTTTTTCCTATTTATGGAATCATAACCCAATTTTCACGATGCTTTTTCGTGATTTGATTTCAGAATATGATAGAATGAATTTTACTCCATCAGTGTATCTTCCAATAGAAGCTGTTTTACGAAAGCATGGAACATTATTAGACGTTGAAAGAATAAAAGAAATATATTCCTCTACTGATAAAAAAATTGAAGTTGATTATAGGGAGGATACGCCAGCTATATGGATGGAAGGCATTTTAGAGAAAAATATGATAATAAAGAAATCATTTTTGTGTGCGCTATCGTCAGAATTAATATTTCCACAAGATAAGTCGCTACTTGAAACTAAGCCATTTTTAAGAGAAACTGATTTATTGGATTTCCCAGGTGCACGTGGAAGGTTAACGCTTGGAGAAGCTGATATAAAAAATGAAAATGTGTGGGAATTATTGCTTCGTGGAAAAGTTGCTTATCTTTTTAATAAATACTCTGAGGCTGAAAAGATAAATGTTTTTATGCTATGTGCAAAGCATGATCAACCTGGTGCTAGATCAATTCCAGAAATGCTTAATTCATGGATAAAAAAATTTATAGGTGACACTCCTGAGAAAAGGGAAAGATTTATAGAAAATTCAAAGATTTCACCTCTGTTTATAGTCGGTACGTTCTTCAATATCAATTTGGAGTATAATAATATACATGATTCATCTCAAGATTTAACATCATTAAATTACAGATGGCAACAACGGTTTGAAAAAACCCTATCTGTACAGATTTTGAATAGTGAGACGTATGGTTGGTTCAATAACTGGACTAAGACACATCAAAATTTTAATAATATCTATTTATTGAGGGATTTTAATTATTCAAAAAATATTTTCAATGACTATCAGAAATTGAAAAGGGAAACTACGGAGATAAAACCAGCAGGATTTCCTGATTTTAGAGAAAGACTTAAAGAATCATTTCTAAACTACCCATTTGTAAAAAAACATTTTCCCGATCCGAATCAATCATGGGATGAAGCAGCTACTGTCAATAAAGATGGGACTGATTTAATTATTAAAAACTTGACAATAGCGAGTGAAAATATAAACGAAGCTAGAAAAGCACGAATACAGGTAGAGCTCCAAGAGATTTTAAATGCCTTGAATACTGAGTTATTCAAATATTATCATAGCAATGATAAAGATGAACAGTTACAAAAAGCCAAATCCAAAGCTGGAAGTATTCAATTACTATTGGACACAGCTTTTAGTGCTGACGGAATCAAAAACTTTGGTAGGTTGATCAAAGATTTCATGATTAATGAAGGACTTGTTCTTGAATTATTTAAAAAGAAAATTGATGATATCGAGCATAGGGATGTGGTCAATTTAGACATATATAGTACCTACAGAATGCAAGTCCCCGTACTTCCTGGTGATACTAAGGGAACGTACTTTGAGAGATTATGTGCCCACTATGAAAGAAATACTGAAGAGGAAAAAAATAATTTTGAGCAAGAGTTGGCATTAAAAAATATTGATTTGGATGAGTTGTTGGTCGGAAATATCAATAGAATAAAAAACAGTGCACAACAGCTTTCCGAGGAATTACTGGAATACTGGTTTGTATACATAGCCCTTCATGAAAAAAAATATATACAAACTATTTTAGGCGGAGATAATTCAAGCGCTTTTCATGATTTAATAGAAATGTACCAGCAACTATTTGAAAAAATTAAACTTTCTAAAATAATTGCAGAGAGAATAAGAAGTCATGTGGACGGTGTTTTCAAAACCGAAATACCGTTTGAAATTATTGCTGATATTAGTTCAGAAATATTAAATAATGCAATATTGAGCGTTGGTTTAGAGTATTTTGATAGTTCTCAATTGTCCGATTTAGTCCAAGCCAACGAAAAAAGCAAGTTAGGTTTAAATTTTTCACAATCAGATGATTCAACTCATACTTCTATAGAGGAGCTTTTTGAAAGAGTGGAAAACTGGACTGATATCATTCAGCAAAATCCAAGTGAAATGAAGTTTATGCCACACTACCAAAATTACTTGACTTGGTACAATAAATTAAAAATTGGATTTGTGTCCGTATGCGATATTCCAAATTACAATGTGCAAGCCAATAATGAGCTTGCTAAAATTATTGATAAAGCAAAAGCATTAAATGCTGACCAATAATGTCGAAGGTTATAAATAAAATACCTCTTTGTAGGATAGAAATAAAATACTTCAAAAGCACTCAGGGAGTTGAAGGGAAAGTGCTTTTTGAACGCTTTGATGCTTTAGATAATATTATTGGTAATAATATTGATGAGGAGTTTCGCTCCTTTATCTCCCATCCTGTAACTGAGGAAAATCTATCAGTTACATTTCATGGAAAAAAAAGCAAGGACCAACCAAAAATTCTTTCTGAGCTTACTGGAATTGAAGGAGATAAGTATAAGGAAATTTTAAATAAAACGCTCCAACATTATAAACAAGTTATCGATGGGCTTAACAAAGGGAATGAGAAATTAAAAGCCGATTTTTTATCAAAGACAATCAAGTTTATAGATAATAGGTTTGTCTATTGTTATGATGAAAAAGTTGTTTTAGGTGTTTGGGGACTACAGCTAAAAGAGAATTTAAGGGAGGATATCAGTGAAATACGGAAAAACCTTATAGTTCCAACAAAAAATGACATCCCTGTAGATAGTGTAGAACCTATTGAGCCAGATGAGCCTGCCGAACCTCCAATACCATCAGGTATTAGAGAGGACAAACCTGAAGTTATTGATAATCCTACTCCCGAAGTACCAATAGAGCTAGAGAAGCCCAAAAAAAGGCCATGGCACCTTAGATTTATTGAGTGGTTAAAAGGGTTATTCTTTGGTAGAGGGTGTTTAAGAAGTCTACTCTGGCTATTATTACTGTTGCTTCTTTTGTTTTTACTATTTAGCCTATTACGAGGATGTGATTCGAATAGAACCTTTAATGGAGGAGGGGCTTTAAGTGAAAATGACCAAGGTTGGTTGGCAGATGATCCAAATGTAGGGAAAGATGGTGGTAAATATGATCCAAACAATCCCTATACGCCCAAACCTTCTCCTCCCGGATTTGAAGGTGTTTTGCCTCCAAATGAGGGAGTTCTTGCACCATTGCCAGAGAATCCAGAGATAATTCCTGGAAATCCAAACATCATTGGGAATAGACTCAATATTCTGATGGAAAATGACGACAAATCAATTATGGATTTGGCAAAAGCATTCAAAGAGAAATACCCTGATAGTAAGTATCAAGTTGTTTACTATGATAATGTAGTCAAGAGAATGCAGATTGAAATTCCAACTGAGGAAAGAGAAAAGATTAAGGAAGAAATTCCAACTATTTTCGCTCCAGATTTTGATTTATTTGTTTTTGATGAGTCGTTATTTGAAGGGGCCTCTATCCCCAATGATCCAGCTATAAGCGATGCCTCTAAATCATGGTATTTGAAAGCAGTAAATGCATTTGAAGCATGGGAAATCACCAAAGGTTCTAGTAAGATTTCGATTGCAATTGTAGATAATGGTTTCAATCTCCAGCATCCTGAGCTTAAGCAAAAAGTAGTTGCTCCTTACAATGTTTGGTCACATTCGTCAAATGTGTTTGCCCAGAAAGAAGACCACGGAACACATGTGGCAGGAATAGCTCTCGCTACGGCTGACAATGGACAGGGTATCTCGGGAATAGCTCCTGAATCCAGATTCATGCCAATTCAAGTCGCAAACGAACATGGACTGATGACTACTACTTCTGTATTGGATGGAATTCTTTATGCTCTCTATCAAGGTGCAGATGTAGTGAATGTTTCATTGGGTTCTCAGTTTAATGGAATTTCAAGAATTCCTGAGGATGCTCAGAAAGAACTTATTCAAAATCGCTTTAAAGAAGAAGAGCGCCTTTGGAGAAGGGTGATGAGAATTGCTGCCAATCATAACTCAACATTGGTTATCGCTGCAGGAAATGATAACGTTTTGACGGGTATTGATGCTTTACAGCGGCCAGAACTTTTCATCACAGTTTCAGCTATAGACCAAGATGGAAATAATCCATCAAAAGCTGCTTTCAGTAATTATGGAAGTCGGTCCACCGTTTCAGCACCAGGGGTAAATATATACAGTACAGTAGGTAAAAATGGATATACTTCAATGGATGGTACTAGCATGGCTGCCCCTATAGTATCTGGTGCTGTAGCCCTGATGAAAAGCTTAAATGATTCCTTGACCTCCAAACAGATTATTTGTATCCTTCAAACTACAGGAAAATATACGAGAGGTCAGATAGGTAAATTAATACAGGTAGACAAAGCGTTGGATTTTGTCCAGTCAGGAGCAGAGCCAGACTGTGCTCCAAAACCATCTACAGGTGATGTCCAGATTTTACTTAGTTGGAATAATTATAATGACCTAGATCTCATATGTACAGATCCAACTGGACAAACCATTTCTTATAAGAACAGATCCGTTTCCAGTGGTGGACAATTAGAAATCGACATGAATGTGGAATTTCCAGACAGTCAAAGCCCCATTGAAAACATATTCTGGCGACCAGGAACAGCCCCAGATGGTACTTACAATGTTTACCTGCAATATTTTAAAAACCACGAGCCAACTATTGATGAAACACCATATACCATCACGATTAAGTATGATGGTAATGTGGAAGAATTGGCAGGAGTAATTAAATCAGCAGACAGGGCAAAGTTTGTGAAGTCATTTACAGTTGGAAATAGGGCAGGAAAAAATGAATCTCAAGGAGGTGATGACAAGAGAAGTCAGCTTGAAAAAGAGCGTGCAAGACTTCAAGCAGAACTTGACAGAGTAGAAAGGGAATTAAAAAAGTTATCGGCAAATTATTAATTGGAATTTTACAAATAGATTTATGAAACGATCAAGATTTTCATTAGCAGATGTCTTAACATTAATTGGAGGTATTATCTTCGGCATTATCTGCTTTCTTGGGCTAAATTTTTACACATTAGGGGATTTTAATAATAGCTTCACCGTATCAGGTATTATTGCTCTAACATTAATTGCTACTGCCCATTTAGCCAAAAGGTTTAAGAGTGCCAAAGGTAATTTCAAAACAAATTTTATTTTTGAAATGATGATGCTCATTGTTTTCACTTTGCTGTTTGCTTTTTTCTCCATACAACATCTGCCACACTATTTTACAGTATCGGAAAATAAAGAACTCATTCAACAACGAATGATTTCTTCGATTGAGCAGGCTGAAAACATGTTTTCGAAATACGAGGAATATGCCAAAAATAGAAAAACTATTTATGAAAGCACTCTCGAGACGGTGGTGAGAAGCAAAGGAATAAATCCTCAGGAATACAACAGCTTTGGATTCGTGACAGGAAGTGTGACCGACCAAGTCCAAATACGAAGTAAAATGTTTGCCGCAAATGCAGATTTATTTCCTACCAATTATTCTGATTCAGTTTCAAACAATGGAATTAAAGAGATTGCTATCAAATGGTTACGTGACGCCAAATCAACAACTAAAGACTGGAAGCCTCTTGGGATTGTAACTATCGTGAATGAAGTGGAAGAAAAATCTGAATTCTGGTTGAATGAGCTAAAAAGGTATTCTTCGAATGTACAACTAGGAGAATCCGCAGAAACATTTGGTTATGCGCTGACATTCCAAGATGTGAAAGAATACTTTCAAGCTGAAAGTAGCCCTACTCCTGTAACTATGGGAATTGCGTTTTTAATATACATTTTGATGCTATTATCTTATTTTCTAACTAAACGAGACAGTAAAGTGAGTTTTGGGAGATTGGCTCCTTACGAAATAGAACTATAATAACCAAAGAACTTAATTTTATAAAAATGAATAAAGAGGAGATACTTCAGAGAATAGAGGATTTTAGATCAGAACAGCTTTTTGAATTTATTAATACTGGATTAGTTACACTTGAGGAACTAAGAAGTACAGGTGATTTGCCTGCAAGTAAGAGAAACGCTATAATTAAGCTAACTGAAGCAAAGTCCAAAGAAGAAAAAGATTTTTGGAATCAACATCAAAATACTGAAGATGGCTGTAATGAATATATTAAGGCATATCCATACGGACAATTTATCCAAAAGGCGAAGTCCAATATAGAAGTGTTTCGAAATAAAATCGCTGAAGAGGAAAGAACAAAGAAAGAAACATTAGAGCTTCTTAAAAAAAACTTAAATAATTACACTCCCAATGAAATTTTAGGATTATTACAAAAAGGCACCATTTTGCGGGAGGATTTATTAAAAATAGGTATTCCTAATGAAGTCATTGAAAGTCTTGGTAATATTGAAACCCCTCGTTTAAATTTAGGTAAAACTCCTGATTCTATACCCGAAGGATATACAGAAGTTTATTTTTGGGGTATTCCAGGCTCAGGTAAAACGTGTGTTTTGTCTGCTTTATTAAGTACAGCACATAAAAATAACTCCTTAGAAATTGCGGTTGGTCCAGGATATGATTATACAAATAGGCTAAGGAATATTTTCATCAATCCCATTTCATTTTTGCCCGCAGGAACAACAACTGACAGTACTCAATATTTGCCATTTACAATTCGGAAAGGGGATGAGGATCCTCGGTCTGTTTCTTTAATCGAGCTTAGCGGCGAGATTTTTAAATGCTTTTATTCAATAAATGCAAATTTAGAATTGGACCCAGATTATCAAAAAACTTTAAATTCATTATTGAATTTTTTAAATAGCGACAATAGAAAAATCCATTTTTTTTTCATAGACTTTGAAAACAAAAACAGACAAGACGGTAAGGGATATACTCAAGCCAATTATTTAGAAGCTGCCGCAACGTATTTTCAAAACAATGATATTTTCAGAAAACATACAGATGCAATCTACATTATTATCACTAAGAGTGATTTAATGGCATGCGATAAAGCTGAAAGAAAGAATCATTTGAAGGAGTATTTGCAAAATGCAAATTTTAATTCATTTGTTAGTTCTTTAAGAAACCGCTGTAGAGAGCATAGTATAAATTCCGGGAAAATCCTAGGTACGCACTTCTCTCTTGGAACTGTTTATTTTAATGAAATTTGTTCATTTGACCCAGAAACATCTGAAAATTTAATAGATATATTATTACGCAGAATTAAACCGAATAAAAAAAGCATTTTAGACATTTTTAACAAATAAGCATTATGGATGTTGTTGTTCATGGTACAAAAGACGGATGGAATAAGTTGTTTAAAACGAATAATCCATCTTATATTTCTATTGATATTCGTAATAATTCAAATAATGATCGTTGTCTTGGGAGGGCAGGTTACTCAATTGCCTTCGCTGAAACTGGTTGTATTTTTTCAAAATTCACAATTGTAAGAGACTCCTTAAGAAATAAAGCTATCGGCCATATTTCATTTGATCTTTTTATTTCAGACAATGAAAAATTGGCCAATGGTGGAAAAGATATTAAATTAATTCTGGATCAATTATCTGATGAATATATTAAAAAATACGTCTTTGATTGCAAAGTTAATCAAGGTATAAATGATCGGGTAATTAGAGAAGATTGGTCCTATGTGGATGATATTTTAAAAAAATTTCAAACTACATTAGTAAAAAACAAATATCCCCGATTTGTTTCGGGTGAAAAGGAGGCTGCATATATTTTACTTGCTAGTGAGTCTGATGTAGAGAAGTATTTTGATAAACCTTATCAAGAAGAATATTTATCATTTAAACAAGTTTACTTTTTAAATGTAAAGGATGAGTCAGATTTAACAAACTTTTTGGAGGTAATAAGAAATTCAGGTATACAATTAAAAGATATCGACCTTCATAACGATTACTATTACTTAAGTGGTTTAGAGCACTCAAAACCATGTAAACTTTTTGCAAATGATCGTTTACTTTCAAACGATAAGTATCAACATGTAATCAGGGCAAAAGATGACCTACTGTTAATATGCGATAAAGAGTTTTTTTCTTTTAAACCCGTATCAGGTAAGTTAAGTGATACAAATTCTGATATTCATAAATTCCTAAAGTTAGAAGGTAACAAAGTATCATTGGCCTATGAGGTAATAGAGAGAGAGGAATACCTAGTGCCTGAAAAAAAAGAAATACCTGTTCGCTTTTCAACAAGGAAGGACAAGAATGTTAGGGATGTGTCCATTTTATGTAAGTCATCAAGGGATAAAAATAAAGATCTTAAATCAAACCAAATCTTAGTATTTAAAGGCGAAGAAATTGGTGAATCATGGGCTATTTCAGCAGAAAAAGGAAAGAATTATTCTTCTGAAGAAAGAAGTTTTTATCCAAAAAATATTTACGAATTAGAAATTTATTTAGATGAAAGTAAAATAGTAAATTTTTTAGGCCAAATTGAAGGTGAAAAAAGTCCAATTCCCGCTAAGGATCTATTTATAAAAATAGAACAGACTAACAAATCCTCACAAGATGGGGAAATAGAATTTTTTGAAAATGAAATTGATAATAATTATATCGTAATAGCCAGATATAAAAATAAGAATGGTGAATTTTCCGGGACAATAAAATTCTGTCCAAGAGATTTAGATAAGGTCCAAATCCCATTAAAAAAGCAAAATAAACCACGATACAAAATAAGTGCAGGGGATTTTGGAGTAAAGGTAGAGGGCTGTCCTGATTTTACCTATGACAAAGATGGAAGTGATGTAACTCGATTTATCAAACCGCATAAGGGATACAAGTTTAAAGGATTTAGCCTAAGACCTTGGCAGAATAATAGTGAATATGCTGGTCAGCTTGTGGCAAAGTATGAAAAAAGGTCATGGCTTAGTAAACCCAAAATTATAGCTTCTATTGTTGTTGGAGCTATCCTGTTGTTGACAAGTGGAATTGGTGGATGGTATTACTATGCAAGTAATAAAAAGCAATCACCTACAAAAAACCAAATAACTCAATATTTAGAGGGAGATGAATTTATTTTAAGCAAACTTAAAGAGTATGAAAGTGAGTGGATACTGCAATATCCTAAAGCAAAAAAGTTAAGCTTTTTTGATAACTTATTTTCAAAATCCCAAAATCTAGGTATTGATTCGGTAGAGTTAAGTAACTGGAGCATCTTAAAAGAAAGAATTGACTCTGCAATCATGATTCGAGAAAAAATAGATAACGTAGAATTTTTGGATTTAAAAGGATTTAACTTTTCTCGAAATCAAATGGAATTCAAAAATCTCATAGATGAATTGGACAGTACTAACCTGATAAATATCAATAATGAATTAACTAATAGGCGAAATATAAACTCTCTGCTACTACATGAAATAACTGAAATCATCAATGAGACCCAAAAATCAACTGAAATACAGATTGATTCACTCGATTTAAATAATGAGACAACAATTTCAACAAATCTTATAACTCCCAATGAAAGTACCAATAAAGAACAAAGTCGAAATAGAAAAACACAAGAAAAACAAAATACAACGCCTAACGATGCTATAACCATTCAGTTAAAAGGTGATGAATTAAGTTTCAATAAATTAGAAAATTTAAAAGCAAATGGTGTACACTTAAATAGTATTGAAATATATCAAAATTTTTGGAAACTAATCCAAGACCAAAAAAGAGAGACACAGGATTATAGAAAAATATTAGACAGTGTTAATAAGGACCCTGTATTAAAGGATAGTGAACTTAAAAAGTATTTGTCACAAATAACTAAAGATGAAGATGCTTTTAACAAATATTTGGAAATCCCAAAGCCAAATTCCGAAGAGCTTACCATAAAAGAACTCAAAAGATGAAAAATATTAAAATAGGTTTACTTGTAATTTTAGGGCTTGCTATAGTCTTTGGTTTTTTCTATTGGAGTAATGAAATCACACCTCCTCCTCCTGTAGAAGAATCAGATAATCAGTTTATCCAGAATGTTAATGGTAAAATCAAAGAATTATCAGGGGTACCTGAAAGCAGGTTTAGTCAGTCTTTATATGCTGAAATTGAATATTTGATTAATGATTATTATACAAATGACAGGTTAGGAAGTAATCCAACAGAAAATGAGCAAGTAAAATTAAATTTAACAAAATCACTTTACTCCACTTATGTTGAAAAATTTGTAACTCAAGCCTATTACGTATTCAATAATCTAACATGGGATCCAGCAGATTTACGTTTTATTAAAAATGAAAGTCTTTCCTTGAGACGCTCCCCTTTGTTAGCTGCACAAAGTCAAGTAGAAAGGCAGCTGAGCGAAATTCAAAGGATTATCAGTCAGTATGAAGAAATAGAATCCTTTATCCGTATCTGTAAAAGCTTTAGTTATCTTGAAACAGGATTGTCAGATAGGTTTCCAATAGATATTGTTACAGAAAAAATTAATAGCTCTCTGGAAATCAATCAATCTAGATTTGGAAATCGCTATCTTTTTAATTGTGTGAGATTAAATGAAGATTTGGGGAATATTCCCGAGATTTTATTTACTGCCCATGTAAAGTATCTTGATAATAAAATCAACAATTGGTCTGGGGCTTATATAAATTTTAACTCTCAGCGTACTTATGCAGATAATGTATTCATTCCAATCTCCAAAGAAATTGAAACTATAGACAACGATATTTACAATAGTTCTAGATTCAATCAAGAATATCTTTCCTTAAAAAGGAAATGGGATAGCGATGCTCAAAAAGCATATAATCACTTTAACCGTCCACAATAGAACTTTAAAGCAATTATGAAAAAATTAATTTTTATAGGGCTATTCTTTTTTGTCATAGGTTTTATTAATGCACAAACCGACCCAATTCAGGAAATTAAATCTAAGGCTATTCAAATTGACAGTTTAAAAAGACAAATTATACTTGAGCAAAATAATTCAAAAGGAATTCAAAGTAGCTTACTACAATTAAGAGAACGATACAGAGTCAGGGGGGATTCTTTAAACCTTCTAAATGGTCGTTTACAAGAGTTTGAAAAAACCAAGAATAGTCAAAGAAGTATAGAGACACAACTCAAACTGAAAAGCGATTCAATTGGTCTTTTAAAGAGTGAGTTAAGAACAGCAAAAAACGAGATTATTTCAGAAAAAAATAAGGGAATAACTCTTGCCAAACAGGAAAAAGAAGCAGGGAAAATTGAATTATTAGATAAGATCTCTCAAAAGTATGCTAATACTTCTTTTGACGACTTGATTAGGATTACAACAAAGTATTCGGTCGAAAAAGACTTTCAAATTGTAAGTAAAACCTCAGAAGTTGCGGGGCAATTGGAAAAGCTCATTATTTATCACAAGGCTGAAAATCTTCTTCATGAAAAATTTGATAAGAGCAAAGTGAATCTGGAACTTAAGAACCTAGATGTTATTTCTGAAGAATCACAACTAACTAATCAATTGCGTAAAAAAATCCAAGATTATGAAATAGTTAATCAAGGTTTGAAAAACGCTCTTGCCAAAATCAACCAAATAGACCAAAGTGAATTGGTTAGAGGTATGCCGACAGAAATACAAAACACCAAACTTGGTAAAATTCTAACAGAGTTATCCTCCTTCACTTTTAATTACGATTTAAAGGAAAATAATTATCCCTATTTAATTGAGATAACTCTTGAAGTAATGCGGAGAAAGCATCCTAATCCAGATGCCGATATAACAGACTTATTACTTAAACTTTAAAAATACATTTATGCTACGTTTTCTTTTTTTCATTTTTATCATTGGATATTCGGAGTATGCATTTTCCCAAGCATCATCACTCTCGAGAGCAAATGAATGTTTTAATTTAGGTGATTATTCTTGTGCCATTCGAAACTTTGAAGCTGCACTTAGGAATGCAACTGGTAGAGATCGGCAATTAATTGAGATAAATATCCTTAGAGCAAAAAGTTGCTTAGAATGGACAACTGAAGCTAATTATTTTTTTGAAAAAAGGGATTTTGAAAATGCAGCTACTCTTTACGAAAATGTACTTAAAGAAAACCCTAATGATGAATTAGCTAGGATTCAATTAGAAAAATGTAGAGCTGAACTAATTTCCCTTAAACTATCAAAAAATTCTTTGAGCTTTAGTGCAAAGGGGGGATCAGTTGATGTTTTAGTAACGACCAATGCAAGTTCATACAGTATTATATCTACACCATCTTGGTGCAAGGCATCAATAAATAATTATGGAGTTTTAATTGTTTGTGAGGATAACTCTGCTCTGACACAAAGAGAAGGTCAGGTAATCATACAAGCCGAAGGGAAGAAAGAACAGATAAATATTTTACAGGAAGGGAAAGTTCCTGATATTGAGATTTCTTTGTCAAAGACAGGTTTTATCTTTGAGGGAGAAAAAGAAACAAAAGAAGTTATCAGAGTACTTACTAATGCTTCTTCATACTCGATAGTTAATTTGCCTTCTTGGATAAAAATAGAGCGAAAGGTGGCTGATTCATTTATAATTGTATGCCTTGAGAATAATACAACTGCACAGAGACGTGGTTCATTTCAAATAATAGCGGGAGATAAAGAAGTAAATGTTCAGGTTCTTCAAAATGAAGGGAAGAAGCCAGTTTTTGAAAATGTTGCACCCAAAACAACAACAGCAACTACAACAAAAACTAATACCCAAAAGCCACAGCCTAGAGAAAACTGTTTCAATTGTCCACTTACCAATGAAATTCTGGGTTTTTCTCTCGGCTATAATCGATTAGTCTTTGATCCAATCAACAATAGAAGTTTGAATTCTGCATCTCAATTAGAAGGGCTAAATATAGGTTTTTTTGTAAATCCTCTTTTGAAATACGGGTTTGGAATACAAGTAGGTTTTTTTGTCGATTTTTATACGGACAACATAGGGAATTCTCTTTTTGGTGATTCTTCGTTTGATTATTATTCAGTCAAACTACCTCTTCATTTACAGTACAGATTGAATTTTTCAGAATCGTTTAATCTTTTTGTTTTTGGAGGACCAAATCTTACATTTTTTGAAAGCAGTAACACCAATGATGCTGCTTATCCTTTAATATTTGAATATGGGGTTGGCATGAGAGTTGAAAGACTACAATTTACTTTTGGGAAAAGTTCAAGAAGCTTTTATACTAAAGGAGCTGAAGGTTTTTTCTATATAGGTACACCAGATTACACCTATCAAAACTTAATGTTAAATGTAGCATATATGTTTTAAAATATTAGATTTGTAGTTTTCGGATAATTCGCATTTCAAGCGAATAAAGAAAGGAAGGAAAGTGAAATGTTTGTCTATGGGGCTTTGGCCTTACTATTTCAACCTCTCTTTAAGATACCGCTAGGTAGGGAACTCTGGAATATTGTAGATGTGATAGTTGGGGTGGGCCTGTTGATTTCTCTAAGGAAGAAAAATTAGGTTCTTTCCAACAAACCATTTCTTGCCAAAATTCTTTAAATTGGCTTTTAGTAATTATTGAAAGATGTAAATCAATAATAATTAGGGCTCTAGTAGGCCCTTCACTTTTGAATTCTACTGCGTACTATGACTCCTAAACCCAACCAAAACCCTGAGCAAATCGCAAGAGACTTGATTGACTAACAATTGTTGCAGGCGGGTTGGTTGGTACAATCTAAACAGGAAGTCAATCTATCTGTAGATAAGAATGTAACTCTGAAGGAATATCTCAGGGTATAGCGCCGGAAGGATGTGTCGAATAACCAATAGTTTTATTAATTTGTAAATAGGTAAATCATAATTTACCCAGGATTAAGTTTAAAAAACACGTAAATGCAAGCAAAACAACTCCGTCAACTGGAAGCCGAATTATGGAAAGCTGCGGATCAGCTCAGAGCCAATAGTAAATTGACGGCTTCTGAATACTCCATGCCCGTATTGGGGCTTATTTTTTTGAGACATGCCTACAACCGTTTCCTAAAAGCCAAGGAGGAAGTGGAAGCGAGCCTGCCCTTTCATCCTGTTCGGGGAAGACGGCCTGTCAATAAAAAAGACTTTGAGGAAAAAAATGCCATGTTCCTCCCCGAACAAGCACAGTTCGAATACTTGGTAAGCCTTCCGGAAAGCGCTGAAATAGGAGAAGCTATTGACCATGCGATGAAGCTGATTGAGGATGAATACGACAACCTCAAAGGGGTGTTGCCCAAAAACTTCTCCATTTTCAGTAAAGACTTGTTGCGGGAACTGCTCCGTATTTTCAATAAAGAAGTATTGCAGAAAGCCGAAGGCGATTTATTCGGGAAGATTTACGAATACTTTCTCAACAAATTTGCCATGACCGGTGCACAGGAAGGGGGAGAATTTTTTACGCCTATGAGTTTGGTGCAGACGATTGTGAATGTGATTGAACCCGATCACGGTATTGTGTTTGACCCTGCTTGCGGATCTGCGGGTATGTTTGTACAAACAGGCTATTTCATAGAAAGTGAAGGACTGAAACCTGCCGAGAAGGTTACTTTTTACGGACAAGAAAAAGCCGAACTCAATACCAAACTCGCCAAGATGAACCTTGCCGTGCACGGACTGGAAGGAAATATTCAGGAAGGCAATACTTTTTACGAAGACAAGCATGACCTCTTGGGCAATGCAGATTTTGTTATGGCCAATCCACCTTTCAATGTGGACGGGGTGGATAAGGGAAAAGATGCTGTCAAAAAAGATCCACGCCTGATTCTGGATGGCAAGGTCAACTTGCCCAAAAATGACAATGCCAACTACTTGTGGATACAGTATTTTTACAATTACCTGACTCCTACCGGAAGAGCTGGTTTTGTTATGGCTTCCTCGGCCAGTGATGCTGGACATAGCGAAAAAGACATACGGGAAAAGCTGGTAAAAACAGGTGCCGTTGATGTGATGATGGCGATTGGTAACAACTTTTTCTATACCCGTTCATTGCCATGTACGCTCTGGTTTTACGATCGGGCCAAGGAAAAGGACGAAGTACGCAAGGATCAGGTATTGATGCTCGATGCACGGAAGATTTTCCGCAAAGTCACTTCCAAAATCAATGATTTCAGTCCAGAACAACTGAAAAACATCATCTGCATAGTAAATCTATACCGGGGAAATACACGAAAGTTTGAAGAAACTATAAAGGACTATTTGGAAACGTCTGCTTCGCTGGCCAAAGAAACAGCTCAGGCTGTCAAGGGCTTGCAGGAACAGTTTAGAAAAGTACATCAATCAGTAGTGGATTTTGCTGTAAAACTCGCGGAGCAGGATAAAAGTACCCAAGCTTATGCGGAATCATTGGTCTTGGATGGCTGGGATGCGGTCGAGCAGCAGCAAGAAGACCTAATAGCCCTTGCAGCGCAGGCAAGCGCTGAAGAAGTTACTTTGGAAGCCGTAGCCCATGGATGCAAACAGCTGCGTAAACAACAGGATAAGTTGATCAAGCAATTGCTGGATGCCATTGGTAATGGTCAGAAGGAGTTCCAACTCATGAAAAACAAAGACTGGAAAGAACTTGGACTGAAAGATCAGCTCGACCTACTGAAAGCCCTGCAACAGCAACTGAGCGGCAACCCCAATGAAGAAGAACCCGGCTTGTTGCACGAAACCGAATATTTCTACAAGCAAGCCCATTGGCTGACGAGCCGTTTCCCCGAAGGCGTTTATACCGATGTGGAAGGGCTGTGTAAAGTAGTAACCCAAGCAGAAATAGAAGCCAAAGACTGGAGCCTAAGCCCAGGCAGATATGTAGGCGTGGACACCGCTACTGATGATGATTTTGACTACGAAGAACGCCTGAACGAAATACACATTGAGTTGGACGGACTGAACGAGGAGGCTGTTCGATTAGCGGATATGATTTCAGAAAACTACAAGCAAATCGTCTGAATCACGGATTAAAAGGATTTTAGGATTACACAGATTATGAATACGGAATTAAAATATAAGGACATAACAGGAAAAATAATCGGGGCTTCTTTTGAGGTGCATAAATTCCTGGGAAATGGATTCTAGGAAGTGATTTATCAACGGGCATTGGCCTACGAAATGCGAAAAGCGGGATTGGAGTTTGCAAGAGAAATTGAGCAGGATATATTTTACAAAGAACTTGAAGAACCCATAGGAACCCGAAGAGCCGATTTTGTAGTAGAAGGAAAAGTATTGGTAGAGTTGAAGGCCATTTTACAATTGGAAGATATGCATTGGGCACAGGCTCTCAACTACCTGAAAGCATATAAACTGGATGTGGGGCTGCTTATTAATTTCGGCAGCAAGAGTTTAACCTTTAAAAGACTGGTATTATGAAAGTGAATAACTATCTGCATCACAAACACTGTCAGAATCACGGATTAGAGGGATTAAAGAATTTGACGGATTTGAAATCTGTGAAATCAAAAAATCCGTGCCATCTGAGAAATCCGAGAAAATCCGTGATTCTGACAACCATTTCTGAAAACTATAAAGAGTTGGCTATATGATGGCAAGGCTTGGAGATATAGCAGAATTTATCAACGGAGGAGCTTGGAGTGATAAGGAATACACTAATACAGGCATCCCAGTAGTTAAGGTTACGAACCTGAAAAACGGTACTGTTGACTTAAACGAAGTAAATTATATCCCAGAATCAAGTTTGGATAAATATGGGAGACATATGCTACGCAAAGGAGATTTAGTAATTGCTACAGTTGGTTCCCATCCAAACTTAGTAGCTTCTGCAGCGGGTAGAGCTACTATTATTCCCTCAATTGCCGAAGGTG
Source organism: Mongoliitalea lutea (assembly GCF_014652135.1). GTDB lineage: Bacteria > Bacteroidota > Bacteroidia > Cytophagales > Cyclobacteriaceae > Mongoliitalea > Mongoliitalea lutea. The sequence goes on along the minus strand of NZ_BMYF01000009.1, from coordinate 12,768 downwards.
CATTATTAAATCAAAATGCTTTATGTATAAGAGCCAATAGCGAAATATTGTATCAAGGCTATTTAGGCTACTTGGGTAAATCTGATTTATTTCAGGGGTATGTAAAATCGGTTGGAAGAGGAGCTGCAAATCAGGTGCGAATTGCACTGGGTTTAATAAAAGAATTTTCATTTGAGCTTCCCCCACTCCCCATCCAACGCAAAATCGCCTCCATTTTATCGGCTTATGATGATTTGATAGAGAATAATTTGAAGCGGATAAAGTTGCTGGAGGAGAAAGCGTTTTTGAGGTATAAGGGGATTGTGAAGGAAGAGAAATTGGAAAAGCATATTCTGTCTGATTTTGGAGATATAATTACAGGTAAAACACCTTCAACCACTATCGGTGATTATTTTGGTGATGATGTGCCATTCATTAAAACTCCAGATATGCACAATCAAATTTTTATTGAGCAAACAGACCAAATGTTAAGTGAGCTTGGAGCAAAATCACAAGGAAAAAAATTCCTTCCACCATTAAGCCTTTGTGTAAGTTGCATTGGAACAGCGGGAGTAGTCGGGATTACTTCTAAACCAAGTCAAACCAATCAACAAATCAATTCAATTGTTTTTGATGAGCCGAAAAATGTCTATTTCTTTTATGCGTTAATGTCGCAAATGAAAGAGCAACTTGATGCTTTAGGAAGCAATGGTTCGACTTTCACGAATGTTAATAAAAGCAAGTTTGAGAATATGGAAGTCTTTGTTCCAAATCAAGAAATATTAAATGAGTTTGCAGAAGAATTTGAAGCTCCATTCAGCCTTATTCTTACACTGCAAAAACAAAACAGCAAACTCCGTGAGGCACGGGATATTTTATTACCAAAATTGATGAATGGACAAATAGAAGTGTAGATTATGGCTGATTTAATATATAGTGTCAAAAGTGTATTTCAGGACTATGTGAATAATGGTCAATTGTATAATATTCCTGGATACCAACGTGGCTATAAATGGACAGAACAGCAAGTTGAACAATTGCTAAAGGATATTCACGAATTTGAAACAGGTGGGGATGATGACCTATTTTATTGTTTGCAAAACATTACACTTGTAGAGAAAGATGGGAATTTTAATGTCGTTGACGGACAGCAACGATTGACCACACTTACTCTACTTCTTTCTTATTTTGATGAAAAAGCACTTGTAAAAAACAAAATACATTATGCTGTAAGAGAACCGTCCAATATTTTTCTTCAAAAAGTAATATCCAATGAGGATGATTTCATTGAAAATATTATTGAAAGTCAATCTTTTGAGAAATTTATAAAAGAAAGGAACTTCGACTTTCAAGATATTTATTTCATGTATACCGCAATTAGATGCATGAATAGTTGGTTTGGCAGAGAAGATAAAATAGATAAGAACGCTTTCAAGAATAAGTTGCTTAATAATGTCAAATTGATAGTAAATCGTATTTCAGGTATTGAAGAGCAGGAATTATTTATGAATCTTAATGCAGGCAGGGTTCATTTAGATGGTTCAGATCTCATTCGTGCTATCTTGATTACAAGAGTTGCTAAACAAGAAATGGAAGAGTATGATTCATCAGAAGTTAAAACCGTTGTAAGATTAAATGAACGAAGGGTACGAATAGGTTGGGAATTAGACGAAATCAATACATGGTGGAGTAAAGACGAAGTAAAGGCTTATTTCAAATCCTTTACGAATATTGAAACAGGAGAAAAAGAAACTATAAAATTTAACCAGGAAAAACACCCTATAAACTGCCTTTATAAGCTTTGGGCAGAGAAAAAGAAAGAAAAGAGTATTCGCCTTACGATATTCGAGCCTAAAAAAACAGATTCGGATACTAAGAAAAACGATGCATTGTCATTGTACGTTTCTATTATTGGGCTTCATAGAACACTAAAAGATTGGTATGAGGATAGGGAGATTTATCATTTTCTTGGATTCTTGTTTTCACTCAGAGTAATTGCTTTTTCTAAAGTTTGGGAGAAGTGGAACAGTGAAAATATAACCCGATTAAATTTTATAGACTTTTTAAAAGGAGAAATCCAAAAAGCAGTATTTGGACCTGAACCAAAAGAGGGAGACGAAGAAAATTCAGGTATCACATTTTTGTTGCATAAAATTAAAGATTATAATAGCAATACACCTACTTACTGGAAAGGGATACCTGAACTTCAAAAAATATTGCTTCTTTTAGATATTATCGAGCATTCAAAGGAAAAAGACAAGGGAGTACCACTTCCGTTCTTAAAACCTCTATATTTCAAAAACTATAAAGAAGATGAAGAACATATTTACCCGTCAACACCTTTGGATATAACAGAAAAAAAATTCAAGGATTTGAAAGATCCAATGAAAAGTATAGAGGATTACCTTAACAAACTAAATGTTGGATCTGAATATGATAAATTGATAAAATGGGAAATTAAAAACGATGAATGGCAAGATTTTACTGCGGAAGAAAAAAATGGAAAATTGATCTCTTTAAAGAATGAAATCCATCAAAAAAGACCCATCAATTCAATTGGTAATCTTGTATTGCTACATCTGAGTATCAACAGAGGATTTGGAAATGATTACTATGCAAATAAACGAATTTGTGTGATTAACAATACTGAAAATGGGCATTATGTAAGACAGCATACGCTAAAAGTATTTGTAAAGCAAACCGAAAGTTCAGATTTAAATGATTGGACGATGCAGGATATAACCTCTAATGCCGATAAAATTTATAATGTTTTATCAGATTTTTTTACCGTAAAAGAGACTAACAATGGCTAAAAAAGCATCTGCATACTTAAAGGAGGAGAACCTGTTGACGTTATTGTCTCAGAACAATTTTATTGTTCCCGAAATACAACGAGAGTATGTATGGGGAGAAAATGAAGGAGTCATCACAAAATTTTTATCCGATTTAAAAAATAAAATTGGATTATGTTGTAATGAATGTAATCTACCTTCTTCAGAAAATAAAATTAACATTGGATTTTTGTATTCATACAAACCGGATTATGTAAAAATAGAACATGACCGATTTTTAGATGAAAACCTAATTGATGGTCAGCAAAGATTTACCACCTTATTTCTTTTGCTTTTTTATTGCGCCTTGAAGGAAACCAGATCAGATGGTAAGAACCGCAAAGAAGAATTTCTGACACTGATTCGTTTTGAAGAAAAAATACGCATGTGTTTTGATTTCAGGGTGAGAGATTTAACAAAGAGATTTATGCTTGAATTAATTGAAAAAGTTGATTCAATTGAGCAAATACAAAATATTGACAAACAAACCTGGTTTCTTAAAGATTACAAGAATGATGTTAGTATAAAATCTATTCGCAATGCTTTAGGGTTTATTCAAAACATTTTTTCTGATAATACAAGGTATTTCAATCACATTATTAACTATGTGGTTTTCTGGCATTTTAAAACAGAAGCCACATCACAAGGCGAAGAACTTTATATCACCATGAATGCGCGTGGTGAGGAATTGGCAGACAATGAAGTTACCAAAGCGGCTTTGATGGTGGGTGGTTCTGAAATTTATGAGTGGGGAAAAAAATGGGAAGAATGGCAACAATTTTTTTGGGAAAACAGAGATAAAACCAACCCTAACCCAAGCGCTGATAAAGGATTCAATGGATTTCTATCCTGCATTGCCGGATTAGAATCGTACTTAAACTATGACAACTGGGATAATGCAGAAAAGGATATTCAAAAGCTACTTACTCTTGAAAAAGTTGAAAAATACATAACTGCTTTTAAACTACTTATCGACAAAAGAAGCGAATTCGAAAAACATTATTCCTATTCAGACTGGATACAAAAGTGCTTTGATAAAATCTGGGAAATAATTAATAAAAATGAAACTGACTGGATGGTTGATTACAAAGATAAAAACAAGTCAACTGAAAGGAACAGGATGGTATTTATTTGGTCTTGGTTGTACTATTTAATAGAATTAAAGAGCGAGTCAAAAGAAATTAATATAAATGAACTTTATCGTGTTTTGAGATTTTTCTTCATCAGATATAGCAATAACAATAGATCAGTTTTAACATTAAAGATGACAGTAAATGGAATTATACACAATGGAATTTTCATGTCATTATATCAAGCGATTGATACAGCTGAGATTAGTCCTGAGGAGGAAACCGATACGAAGCTAAGAACAATTGAAGAGTCAGTTAAGTACATTTTTCTGAGTAGTATAAAAGAAGATATTGACTTTATACAAAAGGAAGAATTAATCTGGCAAATCGAAGACCATCCTTTAAATCTTGATGGAAGTGATGTCGGAAATATAAACATAACCCATTTAATTGATTTAAATGATTCAACAACAATTAAGAAACTTACTGACGTGAGAGACACGTTTTTTGAACTATTTCCAAATGGCACAAAGTCTGGCTCTCCGTTACTAAAAACGATACTCTTACACTATGGAGATTTTTGGAAAGACACTTCTTACTATCACAAACGCTATGATTTTTCTGATTGGAAACGAAATATAAGAAAGGTTGAATTTAAAACATTTATAGACAGTCTAATTGGAAAAACATTAGAATTACGCTTAAATGATTTACAAAATGAATTCTTGACAAAACATAAAACAGATATTAAAAATTCAGTAATCGCATTATCTGCTGGTTATTCATTGCGTGAAAAGCTAATTTTTTATTCATTCTTTATTTCTTCAGAAGAACTATGGTCACAAGGAGAGAGAGTAATAATATGTGATGAGATTGAATATTCAAGGCTATTTATAGATGAGAATCAAATAATCTATAATTCTAAGGGAAACTTTAAAGGAGATTGGGGAAATCTAGATCTATGGGAAAAGGTTAAAGAGCAAGTAGTAAACCCTCTAGATGAACTTAAAAGAAAAATAGCATGACTTGGGAATATTCAGAAGATAATTTAATAAAACAAACAGCGATTGATTATTTTTTCAATCAGTTGGGTTGGGATACGCTATTGGCTTACAATAAAGAAGGCTTTGGCGAAGGCAGCACTATAAAAATCAAAAAAACCGAACTCTTGGAGGAACGGGAAATTTTATTACTTAAACCAATGAACGGACAAATAGAAGTGTAAATGCTTGATGGAGTAGGAAATAATCGTTTAATTTGCAACAATTAACTTAAAAGTGAAACAAAAACTTGCATAATTCAGTTATAAGTGAATACATTTGCACTCGAAATATTTGACGACCAAGGGCAAGTTTGCACCTTTTACACCGTAAGGTGGGAGGACGCTGCCCTTTCGGAAACCGATAAGTTTTTCGTGAAATATGAAAACGACAGCACCTTTCAACGGCCAATGCAGGAATTGGCAAAGTTTATCTCTAACAAGATTGGAGATGAAATGGGTGCGTTGGAAGATTTCTTCAGATTTGAAAATGCAGCTCAAGCACTTCCCCCATCTGGCACATACAAAGTGGAAGACCTTTACATCAATTTTGGCAATTTTCCCCTTCGCCTGTATTGTTTGCGGATTTCAGAAACGTTGGTGGTGCTGTTTAACGGAGGTGAGAAAACATCCGAAACAGCACAAGGAGGAAAAACAAGTATGGCATTTCAGGAAGCCAACATTTTTGCCAAACGCATTTTGGATGCATTAAGAGAAAAAGATATTTACATTACAGCTGACCAAAGAGCATTCCGTTATTATGATGGCAGCGATGACATAATAATCTAAAAGACAAAAAATATGAGAAGCAAGGTTTTTCAAAGAATATTAGACAACACCCCAAAGGATGTTGACATCTTTGTGGATTGGTATGCCGACCTGGTGGTTCGCATCAATCAGCTATTGCGTGAAAACAATATCAGCAAAAAGGAACTCGCAGAAAAGATGGACAAGAAACCATCTGAAATTTCCAAATGGCTGAACGGTGAGCATAATTTCACCTTGCGTTCACTGGCAAAATTGTCGGCTGAATTAGGCGAACCTTTAATGGAAGTGCCGAAGCGAAAACCACACGCTACTTTTATTAGTGGCTATAGTCGAAGTGTCCACACATTTGTCGTCTATAAAAAAAATGAACCTGCCAAACCATCAAAAGTTATTGAATGGCAGAAGGCAAATGAATTAAATCCATTAAGTAATGTCGGATAACAACAACATATTTGACCCTGAGAAAATCAGCATCGTAGAATTTAAGATGGTGAAAGGCCAGGTAGATGTGCCCGAAGAATTTGAAACTGCAAATATTGAGGGACATCATCTAGACAATTCATTGCAATTAGGTTTTAACCTTGACGAAAAACTCGTAAAAGCGCACTTTACGATTGAAATAAAAACGGAGAGCAAAGGTCAAAATGCCAAAGAAGCCAGCGGAAATTTTCACTTAGTTTTTATCTATCACGTAGAAAACCTGAATGACTTAGCAAAACCTGATGACAAGAATTTAATTGAATTGCATCCCGGATTAGCCAATGCACTTTCATCTGTAACCTATTCCACATCAAGAGGCATTCTTTTAACCCGTTTACAAGGTACGGCATTGCAAAACTTTGTCTTGCCCATTATTAACCCGAACAAGCTGCTTCACAATAAGAAAAATGGATGACTTGGGAATACTCTGAAGATAATTTAATAGAACAAACAGCGATTGATTTATTTTTCAATCAGTTGGGCTGGGATACGCTATTAGCTTACAACAAAGAAGGCTTTGGCGAAGGCAGCACTCTGGGCAGACTGAACAAAAAAGAAGTGGTGCTCAAAAAGATTTTCCTGGAGAAAATCAAACAGTTTAATCCCGGATTGCCTCCTAAAGCGTATGAAGAAGCCTATGAAAAACTGATGGAGGAAAGCATCACCAAGTCATTGGCTGAAATCAATTACGAAAAACACCAGATGCTCCGCAATGGTATTCCAGTTGACTTTGTCAATGAAAAGGGCGAGCAGGTTAAGAACAAGACCATCAAGATTTTTGATTTTGATAATCCGGAGGAAAATAACTTTTTGGCTGTGCGTCAGCTTTGGATTCAGGGTAAAAGCAACCGGGAAAGGAGACCGGATATTATCGGTTTTGTCAATGGTGTTCCCTTGTTGTTCATTGAGCTAAAGGCAGCCCACCGTAAATTGGAAAATGCCTATACCGACAACTTCACAGATTATAAAGATGTCATCCCCAGACTTTTTTACTACAATGCATTTGTACTGTTAAGCAATGGTATTGAAAGTCGCATTGGAAGCATCACGGGTAAGTATCAACACTTTCATGAGTGGAAAAGGATTACAGAGGAAGATGAAGGTATTGTTGCTTTGGACAGGATCATCGTCGGTGTTTGTGAGAAGAAGCGCTTTCTGGATTTGTTTGAGAATTTTATCTTATTTGATAATTCCCTGGGCAAAGTAGTAAAACTCATCGCCCGTAACCATCAGTTTATCGGGGTCAACAAGGCCATTGAGAATATACAGCAAAAAGAAGGGCTCTATAAGCAGGGTAAAATCATTTTGGAAGAGAAGCAAAAACTCGGTGTATTTTGGCATACCCAGGGAAGTGGAAAATCCTACTCCATGGTATTCTTCTGCCAAAAAATCCATCATAAGTTTACAGGAAGTTATACTTTTTTAATTGTTACCGATAGAACAGAGTTGGGCAATCAGATATATGGTACCTTTAGCGGAGTTGGGGCTGTACCTACTGTTAAAACAGGTAATAAAACTTCTCTTAAAGCTTCCAGTGGCAAAAATCTGCAAGAATTGTTAGGTTCTGAAAACAGATATCTCTTTACACTTATCCATAATTTCAATTTTAAAGAAGAGGTCACCAAGCGGGATAATATCATTGTCATTTCAGATGAAGCACACCGTACACAAGGTGGAACTTTGGCGATGAATCTACGGAATGCATTGCCCAATGCCTCATTTATTGGATTTACCGGAACTCCGCTTTTCAAAGATGATGAAATTATTAAGCGTATTTTTGGTGATTATGTTTCCCGGTACGATTTCAAGCGAAGTGTGGATGATGGTGCCACCGTTCCGCTTTACTACGAAAACAGAGGAGAGTATTTGGGATTGAAAAATCCCGTTATCAACGAGCAAATAAGGTCTGTAATCGATGCGGAAAGCGAGGATTTGGACAGCGACCAACGTAGCAGGGTAGAACAACTTTTCTCCCGTGAATATCCAATACTTACTGCAAAAAAGAGATTGGATGCCATTGCCAAGGATGCCGTTTGGCATTTTTGCAATCGGGGTTATAAAGGTAAAGGGATGTTTGTCGCATTGGATAAACTCACTGCCGTAAAAATGTATGACCTGATTACAACGCATTGGCATGCTTATGCGGCGCAACTGGAAAAAGAAATTTCCAGAGGGAAATATGGTGATCAGGAAGTGTTGGAAAAAAGCCGTGAACTGCAGTGGATAAAGGAAACGGAGATTTGTGTGGTGGTAAGCTCTGAGCAGAACGAAATCCAAAAGTTTCAGAAATGGGATTTGGACATTGAGCCACATAGAGAGAAAATGAACACCCAGGATCTTGAAACACGGTTTAAAGATGAAAATGACCCTTTCCGCTTTGTAATTGTCTGTGCCATGTGGATTACAGGCTTTGATGTGCCCACCCTTTCTACCTTGTATTTGGATAAGCCTTTGAAGTCGCATACGTTGATGCAGGCCATTGCAAGGGCCAACCGCATCAGTGAAGGCAAAAACAACGGTTTGATTGTGGATTATATAGAAACATACTCCGCCTTATTGGATGCTTTGGCCATCTATGGATCAGGAGGAGAAGAACCTAGTGGTGGGGGTGAAAAACCTGAACCCCCTGTGAAACCCAAAGAAGAACTTATTCAGCAATTGGAAGAGGCCCTAAAGGCAACGGAAACCTTTTTACAGGACGAAGTAAGTTTTGATCTTCAAGAACTTATCCAGGCGGATGGTCTGCACAAACTCGCAGCCATGGAAAAAGCTGTAAACGCTGTTTATACCAATGACGAAACCAAGAGGAAGTTTCAGGTTTTGGGAAGGGAGGTTTTCAAGAAGTACAAGGCATTGCAACCTGACAAAGTATTGAATCACTATGCACCACGGAAAAACGCCATCGATGTTATTTACACTGCGATTGATGACAATATTGAAAGTGCAGATGTAACCGATATTATGCGTAAGATTCAGGAGGTAGTAGATCAATCCATTGAGAACATGGTTGCTGAACCTGGGCACAATGAAGAAAAAATCATTGACCTCAGTGGATTGAATTTTGAGCTGTTGGAACAGTACTTTTCACAAACCAAAAATAAAAATGCTGCTGTTCAGTCATTGAAAGAAAAGGTAGAGAAGCAGCTCAAACAAATGGTAGAACGCAATCCATTGACCGTCGATTATTACAAACGCTATCAGGAAATCATAGAAGCATACAATAGAGGAAAAGACGAAGTCGTCATCAAAGAGACATTTAGGAAATTGATTGAACTTGTCAATTCTTATTCCGCTGAAGAAGCGGATACCAAGCGAGAAGGCTTGACTGAGGAACAAAAAGCCATCTTTGATATACTAAAATCAGGAAAAGAACTGACCAAAGCGGAAAAGGAGGACGTTAAGCGGGTCGCGATTGAGTTATTGGAGGACCTTAAGAAAGACAAACTCCAAATAGATTTATGGGCTGAAAAGTCAGGTACTGCTGCTTCCGTCTTTAACTTAGTTAACAATACACTTTTCAATCAAATGCCCTATTCTTATCAAACAGAGGAATTGGATTATAAAACCCAATTGGTGTATGATCATTTGAAGAGTCAGTATTATGGAGGTGGAAGAAGTTTGTATGGGGCTTATTAAGGACTTAATATAGTAAGACATGCTCACCGGCTCCACCTAGGTATTTCATTGTCCTGACTGTCAGCAGGTACTCTTAAGTCAGACCATTGTGTCTATGAATGGCCTGCGGGCGAAGTATTATTCGGATGGGAGGATAGAAGGGCCGTATTATTGTGAGCAAAGTTGTATCACAGAATGCCCCTGATTGTGGCTGTATTTTTTGGTTAGACCCCAGGCATCAAGCAGATGCATCAGCGGGTTGTGGTCGATGATCGGTGGGTATTTCGGCTTCAGTTGGGGACGGGGATTTGGTTTTTGGAAAGGGAGTGAGATTGCTGGAAGTTTAGTAATCAAAGGCGTTTTTTGACTTCTAGAGCCTTTTTCCCCTCAAGACTGATTGTTTTCTTTAATCATAGCATCTACCGCATCTTCAATTTCAGTATATACATAAACATTATCTGAAGGAGGTGATTGATCATTTCTGTAAAAACCAAATTTTCCTAAGTGTCTATTAAAATCAAGAAAAATAGTTTCATACCTGAATTTGAAACTGATTTTTGGATTTGAATTTTCTCCTTTTCCATAGATATATTCCATATTCAGATTTATGTGTCTATTCCGGCGATACTGGGCCACTGATTCCGGAGTATAGTGGGCCACTTTTTACGGGAATCATTGGGCCACTTTCCTACTGCAATTAATGTTAATTAAATCAAACGTCCAATTTCTTTTTTTTTCTCATTGAATCTCCCTCGAGTTCTATTCTATGTGAGGAGTAAACGAGCCTATCGAGTACGGCGTCTGCGATACTGTTATCACCAATGGTTTCATGCCATTTTTCCACAGGGATCTGTGAGGCGATGATAGTTGAGTTCTTTTCATAACGGTCCTCCATGATGTCCATTAATGCGTGCCTGGCCTGATTATCCATTGGTGCAAGACCAAAATCATCTAATATCAGTAAGGGGGTTCTTTCCAGTTTTTTAATCAGACTGTGATAAGTTCCTTCTAGTTTGGCAAGCCTTACGGCGTCGAACAGGCGGGCGGTATTATAGTAAAGGGTCCTTTGCCTAAACTGGCAAGCTTTGATGCCAAGGCACTGTGCCAGATAACTTTTCCCACATCCGGTAGCTCCTGTGATGATAATGTTTTCCCTGTTCTTGATAAAACCGAGTCCAAGCAGTTTTTCAAAAACCGACCTGTCCAGTTTCCGTGGGGAATGATAATCAATGTCGGTGGGTGAGACACTCTGTCTGAAGTTTGCCTGTCGGATCAGGTTGTCAATGGTCTTGTTGTTTCTGGACTCCCACTCGCTGTCAACCAGAAAGGTCAGCAGTTCATCAGAAGAATATTCCCTATAAAGATTTTCAGTCAGGCTTCTGTTGTAAAGGTCAGCCATGGTTGACATACGCATCTGTCTCATTTTTTCGATTGTACTGTAATGGTTCATATATCTTGTAATTAAGTGGTTGAGTAATCTTGGGGGCATCATTTGTATGAGCCCCTGATATTTCTATGGTCCGGTGTTACATGGTCTTGTCCGGAAAACAGGTCTGTTATATCCATTTTGTTTTTCAATATCTTTTCAATGGTATGATAGCTGGATTTTTCAAACCCCAATGCCCTTTTGCAGGCATTTTCAATCCGTTCAGAGGTGTAGCTTTTTGTCAGACCAAGTATGCCCTGGGCCTGCTTGTATCCGATTTCAGGGTAGTCATACTGACTGATAAGCCGACTTATGTAATTTTTGGTATCAGGTCCTATTTTTTCTGCTCTTTTTTCAAAGTATTCCGGGTTCCAGTTGTTGTAGTACTGGTGGCTGCTTGGCATGTGTTCCCCGACAGTTGTATACGTCCCGGCCTTGTAACTTCTCTTATGAAAGGCGATCCTTTCATTGCGGTAGAATATTTCCACGGTATCCTGGTTATACTGTATCTCCACCGAAAGCCCTATAAAGCGGTATGGGCAGCTGTAATAGTTCTTATCCTCACTCATGTAAACATGGGATGTTTTTTGGACAGTACCCCTTTTATAATTCCTGATACTGTATATCCCCTGAGGCAGAGGTTGAAGGAAAGCTTTTTCGGTATCTATAAAATGACTTCTGCGGCTGCCGTTTCCATGACTGAACAGATAATCATTGTATTCCACAAGCCTGTCCGCAATAGCATCATTGAGCTGGGCAAGACTGAAAAATGTATGCTGCTGAATGGGATAAAATATGCGTTGGTACACAAGGGTGACGGCACGTTCTACAAGAGCCTTATCCTGCGGTCTGTAAGGCCTGGTCGGATCCAGGGAGCATCCGTAAAACAGACCAAAATCAGCAAAAGTTTTGTTAAGGACAGGGGCATACTTAGACACCTTACTTACAGCTGACTTGAGATTATCCGGAACAATGGCGTACGGAACCCCTCCGAGCCATCCGAGACAATAAACCAGGCAGCTTATAAAGTCCTCACGCTTTTGGCTCGGAACGGCCCTCACGTACGTATATTGGCTGCAGGGAAGGACGGTAACAAAGACCTCTACGGCTATCTGTTCCCCTGTACTGCGGTCAACATAATGAAGTTTTTTGCCGCAGAAGTCAACAAAAAGCTTTTCTCCTGCCAGATGTTCGAGCTTGCCGCTTACATTGTTGCGTCTACTCCATTGCCTGTAATGCCAGGTAAACTGGCTGTATTTATACCCGTCAGGATTTTTTTCAATATATCCCCTCCATAGAATCTGAAGGGTACACCCAGGTTTGCGGAGCTCTTGCTGGATAAAGGAAAACATCCCTGAAAGCTGTTCATATCTCTGCTTTTCGGTCTGACCGTTTTTACTGAAAACATCTTCCAGATCGCTGTTTTCAAGCAATAAAAGTTCGGAATAACCAAGAGATAGTTCCTTGAACCTACCTACATAACTGTCAACCGTTTTTCGGTTGATCCCCATAAGTTCGGCAACCTTGCGGTTGCTCAGACCTTTTTGTTTAAATAAAATT
>NZ_BMYF01000008.1 GCF_014652135.1 Mongoliitalea lutea | reverse complement strand
ATGGCATAAGCGTTCTGTATTTAAAGGTTAAGGTTGAAATTCTTCCTTTAATATACGAAATTTAGCTTATGCCTATTTTTCAAACATAATACCTTTGCGTGAACCACTCCTTTCGCGAGGAATCTCGAATAATGTTAATTATCAAACCAAAAACCTACATCAAATTTCCCTTCTGCTTTGGATTCTTGTAGGGGGCTGAGGAGGGGGAAGAAGTTGATGCCTGTCAGGACTTCTACCGAATCAATACTCACGGCAAATGCTTTCAGATCCCCACTGGCAGATTCATTTTTCATGATAAAAGCTATTCCTTGAGGGTTTTCTGTGTCTTTTTTAAGGATCACCTTATAAAAGTATTCAGGTATCCGGATGGGACTGTCCCCCATAGCTGGAAGGTTTGCTTGAAGGATCGGGCCGGTGGCTACATATATGCTGTCTTTGTCAGCGGCAAATTTTCGAACCTGATCCTCCAATCTTTTCCATATTCCTCGGTTGAATCCAGGAACTTGAGGGCTTGCATTGGTGAGGAAAAAACTATCATACATACTTTCCGCACTGTAGCCCATATCTGCTGCAGGGGCCAAATGTCCCCTGTCAAATCCAGAATTTCGGTAGGCAGCATCTCGGGGACTATAGTCTCCGAGCCTTCTTTCCATCCTGAAATTACTGGCACGCTCTTCTCCACTTCCTAAGTTGGCCCTGCAAAGCAAATAGCTGACCCATTTGGCGTTTCTAGTAAGCGTGTCAAATTCTAACACAAAGCCTGTATAATCCAAAAAAAAATCTCTGGAAGAGACTTCCGGGACAAAACCCCTGAATTCCTCAGCCACAAAAGACAGGTCAACTGTAGGAACAGGCAACGTTTCTGTTGTTTCGGAAGGAGATATAGGTGGTGTCGGGATTGCCGGTGGTGGAGTCTGGGTGGATGCATTTCCTGAAATCGGCTCCAATGTTTTGCAATTGGTAGTCAATATGAGAATACATGCGACAAGTGATATTTTTTTCATTAGTTGCTGAAATTATAGCGTATACCTATGCTGGCACGCAGATTTGGGTTTCCTAGAAAATAATTTGGCATGGCTTCCAAGAGAATTCCGAATTGACGGTGTTCTTTGATGGGTTTGAAAGTCATGCCTATCGGAAGACCAAATCGAATATCTTCATAAAAACTGTATCCCAGCATCAGTCCAGCATGGATATTGTACCAATCTGATTGGATATAATTTCGGTTAAAATACCCTTCGATGTTAAATGGATAATTTACAATATCAGAAGCCGAGAATCGAAGTTCGCCAAAATTTTTCTTTTCGAAATTAGTACCAATTCCCACCTGACCTATGATTCCTCCATGATAAATACCTGCGTGAATTTTACCAGATTCTTGGGCAAAAGAAAAAAAACTAAGGGTTAAAAGAAGTGATGACAGGAGTGCTTTTTTCATCGTTTGAACAGCTTTGATTATACAGGTAAAAATAGACGATAGCCAAACTAAAACCTAAATAATTATTTTGTTTTTCAAGCAGGAACCTAAAAAAAATTTAAGTATTTTGTAGTCTTCTTAAGCAAAAAAAAATTAGTAACTTTACTCATTAGAATCTTTACATGGATACCTCAACAAAATATAAAATCATTTCGGAAATCATAAAGAGTAATGATGAGCAGGTGTTGAATGCTGTCAAATCACTTTTAAATATAGAAGATGAAGTGGATTTTTGGGAAGAGTTAAGCGAGGCAGACAAAGCGGCTATAGATGAAGGTCTAGAACAGTTAGATGCGGGAAACTATCAGTCTCTTGAGTCTGTTCGTCAGGAAATTAAAAATCGTTTCAATTTTGTAAAATGAAATTGAATATTCGATACTCGCATCGTGCGATGTACGAAGAAATAGCATTATTAGAGTATATTGTACGGAACTTTGGGCAAGAAAAAGCGAAAGAGGTATTTACCTCAATTGAAAGTACTTTAGCCCTGATAGCTGAGAACCCAGAGATGTACCGTATCTCTAACAGACGTCAAGGACTGAGAAAATGCGCTTTCAGTAAAAAGACAAGTATCTACTATCGGATAAAGGATGACCACCTAGAGATTGTGAGTTTTAGAGCTAACAGGAAAAATCCGAAGAAATTTAAAATTTGACTGATTAACTTCATTTTTCCTAAAGTTAGAGACTGACAAGCGGGTAGCTATTTTGCGCTTACCGATTTATTAGAAAGGTACACCTGTCAGGAGATGTATACCCTGACAGGTGTATTTTTTTCATTTAAAGCTTATCAAAAGCCTGCTGGAAATCTTCTTTGATATCTTCAATGTACTCGATTCCCAACGATACCCGAAGCATGGTTGGAGTTACTCCCGCAGCTGCTTATTCTTCTTGGCTTAGTTGCTGATGGGTGGTGGCAGAGGGTTGGATAATCAAGGTTTTTGCATCGCCCACATTTGCTAGGTGAGAGACCAATTTCAGTTCACTGATAAACTGGCTGGTGCTTTCCTTGTTACCTTTTAGTTCAAAACTCAACACTCCTCCAAAGCCATGAGTCAGGTATTTTTTGCCAAGTGCATGATGGGGAGAGGAAGGGAGTCTGGGATAGTTTACTTTTTGAACTTTTGAATGGTTTTCCAGCCAAGTTTATTATATATTTTAAGCTGATTGGATTGGTTTTGTCATCAATCAATAGTAGAAAAACCCCGATTGTCCTATTCAAAATAAAATTCCTTTTTACCTTGATGGATTGAAATGCACAAATCATAAGTCAAGAATAAAAGCTTAAATTAAAATTTTATTTCGTCAACTAAGACACATAAAAAAATAGTATAGTTACTATAAAATAATTTCATAAGTGATTTTAATTCAAGTGCTTGTGGGTGTCTTCTTTTTTTTTTGATTTGTTTAATGTTTACTAGTTAAACATTAAAAACCATCATCATGGGGATGATGGAATAATGTAATCAATAGTTCTTTAAAAAAGCCGATATTCTATTCTCGGCTATTTCTCTTCTGATATGAGATTTGTTGCGGTAATTCTACTATTATTTTCCTGCTCTTCTAAAAATTTAGAGGTATTGGATATTGATTTTATCGATAAAAGTGTTGAGAATGGACATTTCCTATTAGCATTAGATACCTTAGGAAACCTAGGTTCTTTTCATTATGCCACTTTTAGTAGGTTTGATACATTACATTTTGTAACATGGAATGAGTCTTCTCATTCACTTGATTTTTACAATCTTGAAAAAGGATTGTTTAGCCATAGAATTTTTGTTGAAAGTGATGGCCCTTTAGGCTTATCGGATATAGAAGCGATGATGTATGGCGATAATTCAATAATCTTGTTTGATGGAAATGCTAGAAAAGCGTTGGTTGTTGGGCTTGACGGTTCTGTCAAGGCTTTAAATTTCCGGCAAATGGAATTTTATGATGGTCGATCACCTTTAGATTTGTACTATAGTTTTGCATCTGAATTTGGTGCGAAACCTACATGGAAAAATGGTCAAATTTATTTTCCAATAACCAAAAATGTAAATTTTGAAAGCTTGCAGTATTACCAAAATCCTCCTGTAGGCCAATACGATATTCAATCAAACAGCGGAGTTCGCTCTTTTGGGGCTTGGGATAGAGTTTATCTGCAAAAAGATGGTTATTTTGGATTTTTGGGTGAGATATCTTTAAGTGAACATTCAGAAGGTGTAGCCCTATCTTTTCCTATGAGCCCCCGAGTTACGCTATTTGACACAGAAGGTAATTTTCAAAAAGAATTATGGATTGCAACAAGTGATTTTCCCGCGATGTCCAAAGGTCTAAGTAGGTCTAACGACGATTTACAAAAAGAACGGAATCTGGGGATTATAGAGCCTTGGTTTTTGAAGACTATGTATCATCCAGACTTGAATGCATTGATTCGATTTCAAAAAAAGCCCCAAGCACTAAAAAAAGCAGACGGGACTCTAAATACTAATCTATTTGGAAATTGGCTCCTTTTGGTATCCAAAGCTGAAACAAACTATAGTGTGCTTGAAGTATATGAAATAGATGCTAAAGATTTGTTTTTACCCATCTCTTTTCCTTATAAAAATGGTATTCTGATTAAAAATAAAACTGATGAAGAAGAAGATAAAGCATCATTTACCTTTTTTAAGATGGGTTAATTGTTTGGGAGTCATTGGTATATGTGTTGCTTTAGCCGCTTGCAACCAAAAAGGCAGTATTTATGAATACAATGAAGGTCTTGTATTATACCTAAAACAATTACCATTGGATGTTAACCAAAATCAATCGATTGTCTTGATTCCAATTGGAGGATGTTATAATTGTATAGGTCCAGCATTAGATTATTTACAAGACTCGGACCCAAGCGTTGACTTGGTGATCTTCACATCTACTATTCAAGTCGAATTAAAAAGGCAAAGTAACATAGTATTTGATCAGGATGGTAATTTTAAACAGTATGAAACTGGAGTCTTTTCACCTGTAGCTTTTGAATTAAGAAGTGGTGTCGTAGAAAACTTAGTTGATCTAAATTCTTCAAGCAAAGAAGAGTTTAAGATTTTAATTGATAAAGCTTTAGACAAGTGAAAAAAATTCAATTTATACTAGTTATTGTTTTTTGGCTTCCCAATTCTATGAAAGCTCAAACGGACTTTTATTTCTATGGATGTGAGAACTGTACCTTGACAGAGCTGATTACCTTTGGGGACTATAAGGTCGTGAGCTATTTGGAAAAAAGGAATTCCAATAAATCTCGGTTGATGCTTTTGGACAAGCAAAATTTGGGTATTGATACCTTGACAGGTTGGCTAGAAGGGTATCGTCGGATTATAAAGACCGGAGAAAACTCGTTTACTTCTATTGGCAATTCTTCCCTTGACTTTAGCATTCAAGATGGTAAAATAATGATTGACAGGAGTATTGGGATGAGGTATTTTCTTGATGTCAAAGAAAACGGAATGACCATTGATAACCCTATTATTTTTTGGGATAATTGGGTGATTACGCCATTTTTTGAGAGAAAAGAACCTTCCAAGAAGGGTAAAAATAAGGAAGATTCGAAATTATTTGAACGGCAGTTTTTTGCCTTGCCTACAAAAGAACTAAGGTCAAATCCGGATATTACTTCTTCCAGAAAGGATTTTTATGGTGGCAGGGTGCCAGTGGAATCTAACTTCATCATTCATGGCAAAGAAAAAAATCCCTGGTGGAAATTTTACCCTATAACGAAGAAAGTAATCTATGAAGGTCTTCCTTACAGAGATGCCACCTTCGCTGTGAATGGTGGAGGATTACTTATGCTAGAGCGAATGAGTAACTCGCTTTATCTCTTGAGCCAAACTCCTGAGCAGGTACAAGCGAAGCAAATACTGCTCGGGGTGGATACGGTTAAATTTAGATTTTGGGAAGTATTTTCGGATTTAACACGAAAGCAGGATTACCTGCTAGTATGGAATATTTCTGAGAAACACTATGAAATCTGGGAACTGGACATTTCCCGAGGAAGTTATAAAGCCTTAGGTAAAACACCCCATCACCCATACCATATCGAAGATGGACATTATTTCGTAAAATTAGAGACCGACAAGCGGGTAGATATTTTGCGCTTACCCATTTATTAGAAAGGAACACCTGTCAGGTGATGTATGCGCTGACAGGTGTATTTTTTTACATTTAAAGCTTGTCAAAAGCCTGCTGGAAATCTTCTTTGATATCTTCAATATGCTCGATTCCCAAAGATACCCGAAGCATGGTTGGAGTTACTCCCGCAGCTGCTTGTTCTTTTTGGCTTAGTTGCTGATGGGTGGTGGCGGATGGTTGGATGATCAGGGTTTTTGCATCGCCTACATTTGCCAGGTGAGAGACCAATTTCAGTTCACTGATAAACTGACTGGTGCTTTCCTTGTCACCTTTTAGTTCGAAGCTCAACACTCCTCCAAAGCCATGAGTCAGGTATTTTTTACCGAGTGCATGATGGGGAGAGGAAGGGAGTCCTGGATAGTTTACCTTTTGCACTTTTGGATGGTTTTCTAGCCAAGTTGCTAATGCCAAAGCATTCTCTACGGTTCGTTGCACCCGCAGGGAGAGGGTTTCCAATCCTTGTAGCAATAAAAAGGAATTGAAGGGGCTTAAGGCCGGACCAAAATCTCTCAGTCCTTCCACTCTTGCACGGATGGCAAACGCCACATTGGGAAGCCCCAACGGATTGTTTTCTCCAAACACTTCCCAGAAATTCAATCCATGATAGCCTTCCGAAGGTTCGGAGAATTGGGGGTATTTGCCATTACCCCAATTGTAGTTTCCTCCATCGACGATGATGCCGCCTATGGAAGTTCCGTGTCCTCCAATCCACTTGGTGGCAGAGGAAGTAACGATATTGGCACCATGCTTTATTGGTTGGCATAAGTATCCTCCGGCTCCAAAGGTATTGTCTACTACCAATGGGAGATCATATTTTTGAGACAGTTTGGCAAAGGCTTCGAAGTCTGGGATATTGAACTCAGGATTCCCGATAGTTTCCAGGTAGATTGCTTTGGTATGTTCATCAATCAACGGTTCGAAATCCTCTGGATTGTTCCCTTTGGCGAATTTGGCAGTGATGCCGATGCGTTTGAAAGCGACTTTAAACTGATTGTAGGTACCTCCGTAGAGCGAAGGGCTGGAGACAAAGTTTTCTCCTGCCTGTAGGATATTATTCAAGGCCAAAAATTGTGCGGCCTGTCCTGAAGAAGTAGCCACCGCTGCTACTCCACCTTCCAACGCTGCTAGTCGCTGCTCGAAGACATCTGTGGTGGGGTTCATGATACGGGTATAGATATTCCCGAACTCTTTTAGTGCAAACAAATTTGCGCCGTGTTCAGCGGAATTGAAGACATAAGAGGTGGTTTGATAAATGGGAACCGCTCTGGAATTGGTTGCCTTGTCAGGAGCCTGACCTGCATGGAGCTGGAGAGTTTCAAATCGATAAGCCATGGTTATTAAGTTTTAAATGTATGATTAGTAGTTAAATGAATTTACGTAAAACTTAGTGTTAGCGTACACGTCAATTGTTAAAATAGTTGACCTGCTATCTAAAGAAAGGTAAGTGCGTAAGAAAGGGTGGTAAGGAATGTATATCATTGGGTTAAGAATTTATAGTTCCAAGGAAAGCTTGGTGGGAATTGGCACCTTTTCGACGTTTCGAATGGTTGCCAGAGGGTCACGGAGCCCGTCTCTCGCCTCTTCTGTATAAATCCCAACACCTAAAAAGTGAAAGGATGATGCAAAGAAAGGAATGCTTGTACACAAATGCAAATAAAAGTCTACAAAAATTATAGAGTTTATATATTTTATTCAAAACAGGATGTTTTTATGCAGTAAATGCCTAAGCTAATCCGTTTTTCACGGAAACTTTTGAGATTCGATTTTTATTTTACTGCTTTATTCCCCACATTTAAGATTCAAAAAAATCTAGCCATGGAGCTCCAACTATCCACTCCCGCCTTATTATTTTCTGCGATTACGCTCATGATGCTGGCTTTTACAAACCGCTTTTTGGCCATTGCTAATCTCATACGGGGATTGCACAAAAAATACTTGGAAAATCCCGAGCAGGAGATAATTATTGAGCAAATTCACAACTTGAAAAAGCGGTTGAGCATGATCAAATACATGCAGTTGTGCGGAGTGTTAAGTTTCTTGCTCTGTGTGATATGTATGTTTTTGATATTTACCGAAGCTCAGGAAGCTGCTAATTATGTGTTTATTGGCAGTATGTTGGCTTTGCTGGTGTCTTTGGGAATATCCCTCATTGAAATTCTGATTTCCACCCAAGCACTCAACCTCGAAATTCAGGACATGGAGGAATTGTTTCAAAAACGGTCTTCTGGTTTTTGGTTTAAAAAAGATAAAAATGAAAATTAACTTCTTTGGCTTACTCGTATTTCTAAGCTATCTAGCCTGTAGCAGTCCTCAAACTAATACGGACAATGCCATTGCAGATCATCTCCAACATAGCATTGTAGTCACTTCTACGGCAGAGGCGAGAGACTTTTATACTTGGTCACCGGATAGAATCCCCATGGTTTCCGCCCATCGGGGAGGACCATATCCGGGCTTTCCAGAAAACTCTTTGGAGGCTTTCGAAAACACCTTGAAGCATACTCCATCCATCATAGAATTTGATGTAGCATTGACCAAGGATTCGGTGTTGGTCTTGATGCATGACAATACCTTGGATAGGACCACTACAGGAAAAGGTCGTGTGGTCGACCATACCTATGAGGAGATTCAGGAGTTTTTTCTCGTGGATAAAGAAGGAACTATCACCACCTTCAAAGTACCAACTTTGGAGGAAGTTTTGGCTTGGGGGAAAGGGAGAACATTATTTACTGTAGATATCAAGAGGGAAGTGCCCTTTGAAATGATTATAGATGCTATCAAAAAACAGGAAGCTGAAGCATACGCAGCTGTCATCACTTACAGTTTGGAAGCAGCTAAAAAAATCCATCGCTTACATCCGGACTTAATGCTATCTGTAAGCATCCGAAATGAAGAAGAACTCACACGCTTTCAAAGTTCAGGTATTCCTGTGGATCGGTGGATCGCATTCACCGGAACATCCGAAAGAGCTCCTGAATTCAACAAACAATTACACGAACTCGGGGTGTTTACCATCTTAGGCACCCTAGGTAACCTAGACCGAAGTGCTATCGCCCGTGGAGATCAGTTGTATGCAGGTTTTGTACAAAATGGGGCGGACATCCTAGCTACTGATAGACCGATTGAAGCAGCAAAGGCAATAGAAAGTCTCATTCCTAAGGGGAGTTCGAAAGGGAAGTATTTTGGCCAATAGGATAGTTGTGAAGAGACAAGAATCATGATGCAGAAACAAGAGTCAAGATGCAAGAATCAAGTTGCAGAAACAAGAAGCAAGAATCAAGAATCAAGACAGGGTGTGTTGGGGACCAGCGGTTATGGTTTAAGACTGCGCTGTTCGAGATTTGCAATCTCGGGCAAGAGATAAGAAGGATTTGCAATCCTCTAGGGGGATTGAAGTATTGAGGGTGAATAAAATTTAGAATGATGAATGTCGAACGCTGAATGATGAACTTTCAACCGACGATAACTATTGATTCGAGCGAGAGAAGCGAGATGATAGACATTAGACTCTCATCGCTTGGACCTAAGAACCATGTAAAGGGTTACAAAATAATAACCATGGGTTTCAACAAACCCATGGTTGATAAATGAAGATTCATCATCAAGCCTAAAGGGCTTGTACTAACGCTCTCTAGAGTAGAAATCAATAATGCTGCCCCGTCAGGGCAGACACTAAGGTGTAGAGACGTTCTGCCACGGGTCGAGACCCGTGGTTACTGTTGTTTTGCCCTTTCAGGGAAGGGCCTACTCGGAATTTGCACGCTAGACCAAGAGGTTTGGAAGGAGAAGTAACTACGCTGTTCGAGATTTGCAATCTTGGACAAGAGATAAGGAGGATTTGTAATCCTCAAGGGGAATTGAAGTATTGAGGAAGAATAAAATGTCGAACGCTGAATGATGAACTTTCGGCTAACGCTAAAAATAATAAAAAGAATAATCGTATTTCAACCGCAATCGCACTGTGGACAGTCGACAGTAGACCGTCGACCTCTCAAAACTGGCTTCGACTCCGCTCAGCCACCAATCAACTAAACAGTCAATCACTTAATCAACTACTATGACAATCGATCTACGTTCAGACACCCTTACAAAGCCTACTAGAGGTATGTTGGAAGCCATGTGGGCTGCGGAAGTAGGGGATGATGTATTTGGGGAAGACCCCACTGTCAATGCTTTGGAAGCAAAACTGGCTTCACTTTTTGGGATGGAGGCAGGCTTGTTTTGTCCATCTGGCACCATGACCAATCAGATTGCCATCAAGTTAAACACAGGTCCTCATCAGGAGGTCATCTGTCATAAATATTCCCATATCTATTTGTATGAGGCGGGAGGCATTATGACCAATGCCCATGCTTCGGTCAAATTATTGGATGGGCCCTATGGAAAAATTACCGCTTCGGATATTGCAGCAGCCATCAGTCCGGATGATGTGCATGCTTGTGAGACGAGCTTGGTCTCCTTAGAGAATACCATGAATAAGGGAGGCGGCAGTATTTACACCTTGGATGAAGTGCGTCCGATCAGCAGTTTGTGCAGAGAAAAAGGAATTGCCCTTCACTTGGATGGAGCCCGCTTGTTCAATGCCTTGGTAGTGACCGGTGAGAAACCGTTGGATTGGGGAGCGCAGTTTGACACGATTTCTATTTGCTTGAGTAAAGGGTTGGGCTGCCCGATAGGTTCTGTGCTTCTTGGCAGTAAGCAGGCTATCAAGCGTGCCCGTAAAATCCGGAAGTCTTTTGGTGGAGGCATGCGTCAGGCGGGTTACCTGGCTGCGGCTGCGATTTATGCCTTGGATCATCATGTCGATAGACTTTCCGAAGATCATACGCGTGCGAAGGCTATTGGTCAGTTTTTTGAAAAGCATCCCTTGGTATCAGAGGTTTTTCCTGTGATGACCAATATTGTAATTGCCCGCCTGCAAGGAATCAGTCCGGAAGCCATGCTCGAAAAGCTTCGGGAACAACAGATCTTTGCAGTAAAATTCGGTCCAGATCAGATTCGCTTTGTTACCCACTTGGATTTTGGAGATGCGCAGTTGGAGGAGTTTGGGAGGGGTATAGTAGGTATAAATGTTTGATATTATTGAGGATAAGATTGGGAAATGCAAGAGTCATTATAACAAATAAGCCCGTTGAAGACTTTCAACGGGCTTAACATTTGATTTTTCAATAAATTAAAAGCTGAATCCAGTAGTCAATTTGAAGAAAGAGTCATTTCCGGCTACCAAATCAGTTCCAAAAGAGAATCGTGCAAAAGCTCCTCCCTTAGGATTGCTGAACTGCACGTATGGACCTAACCACTGATACACATCTGTTGCCTCAGCAACGTTGGAACCACCTGTGTTAATCAAATGCTCAAAGTGAGCACCCACTGAGAAAAACTCAGTTGCTTTGATACCAAAGTTTGCCCAGTAGTGAAGGTAGGACAAGGTGGTGCCACCTGTTGGGGCTTCATTTCTTAAAGGAGCATAGAAACCCGCATAGATTTCACCTTCAGTTTTGGCTTTATCCAAACCAATAGTCAAATTTGGAACAATACCGTCTCCAAAGATCCCTGCACCAACAGCTCCTTTAGAAAGCAAGCTACCTCCTAAGATACCAATTTGTGGGCTAACACTGATGCCTTCTGCTGGCTCAAACCCTACACCCACACCAAACTCTGTCCAGTTTCCCCAGCCTCCGCCAGAACCTCCTGACCATAAAATACCATAAAAGGTGAAGTCCAACGTGCTGCTAAGACTGTATGAACCTGAGAAGAATGGGTAAAATCCAAAGAATTGATCAGAATTGAGCGTGACATCCATGTTGAATCTACTCTCTTCCTGAGCTGATGCTTGTTGGAAACTCATTCCCAAAAAGCAAACGAACGTAAGCGTGACTGCCGCCGTGATTTTTGTAATCTTGTTTTGCATAAGTTTAATAGGTTGTGTGAAAATTGGTTAAAATTGAGACCTATAAATCAGAATTTTATGTGATTTATTGATTTCTTGGTGTTAAAATTAATCATCGAAATCAAAAATGCAACAAAATATTATTTCGAATGTAAAAAAATTAACTGAAAGTATGTTTCATTGAGAAAAATGCAAAAACCGAGAAAGTCCATTGAATGGGCTAGAATAGGCGATTTTCTAGCTTCCAAATGTTATGGATGGGATGATGGTTGTGGGCAAAATTTTTTTTCGAAAAAAATAAAAAAGAGCGCTTTTGGCGCTCTCCTGTTAAAAGTTTTGGACTGTTTCAATAAAGACCTTGACCTTGTCTGGACTGATATCCGGATAGACTCCATGTCCCAAGTTGGCAATATGACGTGTGCCTTTGAACTGCTCCATCATTAATCGGGTAGCAGCAGCTACTTCTTTGTCACTTCCGTATAATGCAGCAGGGTCAAGATTTCCTTGGAGCGTTTTATCCATACCGATCATGGCTCTGGATTCTGCAATACCCATGTTCCAATCAAGACCAATGGTTTGACAATCCAATTTACCCATAGCTTCTCTTGCGAAGAATGCTCCTTTGGCAAATACCGTCTTAGGAACAGATTGGATAGCGTCGCAGATTTGTGAAATATATTTTAAAGAGAATTCTTCATAATGATTAGGAGGGAGGATACCCGCCCAGCTATCAAACAACTGTACTAAGTCCGCCCCTGCTTCTATCTGAGCTTTGAGGTAATTGATCGTACTGTCTGTAATCATTTGGAGCAGCTGATGGGAGAATTTCGGTTGCGTGTACAATATTGCTCTCGCTTTAGAAAACGTCTTGCTTCCTGACCCTTCGATCATGTAGGCGAAAATCGTCCATGGAGCACCAGCAAAGCCTATCAATGGAACTCTTCCATTCAATGCTTTTTTGGTAATTTTGATGGCTTCTATGACATAGCTTAGATCGTCCACGCCATCAGCAATCCGTAACTTTTTTAAATCCGCAGCTGATTGAACTGTTTCTGGAAACCAAGGTCCTCTTTTTTCCACCATTTCATAGGGTAACCCCATAGCTTCAGGGATTACTAGAATATCTGAAAATATGATGGCTGCATCTACACCCAAAATATCCACCGGTTGAATGGTGACTTCTGCCGCCAGTTCGGGTGTTTGTGCCAATTCAATAAATCCACTAACAGATTCTCTTACCGCTCGGTATTCGGGTAATATTCTTCCAGCCTGTCTCATCAACCAAACCGGAGTTCGTTCTACCGGCTGACCGAGAGCTGCTCGTATCAATAAGTCGTTTTTCAGTTGCATGTCGCAAAGATAGTTCAGTAATATAGTATTTGGCATATACGGGAAAAGAAAAGTCCTGGGTTTGCCAGGACTTTTCTTTTAACTGTATATCTTTAAAATTATTTGTTCAATTTTACGACATCTTCTTCAGTTTTACCAATGAACTCCATTAACGCATTGTAATCTGAAAAATCTAATCGTGCATTGGTGAAATCGGCTGGGATGACTACAATTCGGAATATTTGGTTTCTTGTAAAATCCGTAGGTGCCTGATTTAAAGGGAAATTAGCTTCTAAAAAAAAGCTAAAATCAAACCTGGTAAAGTCAAAATTATAGAGCATAATCCCACTTGGTAGAAAGACTGTTTGCGGCAAAGGTCTCCAGATATCTACTCCATTATCAATTTGCCATAATATGAATGAAGCTATTTTATCTGATGGTTCTATTGCTCTAGTAAACTCAAAAACCTCTCTAAACTCATTGGCCGATGTGAAATTTACATTTTCCACTTCGAATACCTCTGCGAGTATATTAATACCTGGTTGACCTTGAGCACCTTGAGGCCCTGGAAGTCCGGGAGGTCCCATGGGACCTGAACATGATTGAATTCCTGCAAATCCACCTAGGACAAACAGAATAGCGAGTAATTTTCTCATATGGATAGCTTTTGGTAGTTAATGAATGAAAACGACTATTGGCAAGTATTGGTTGCTTAAAATTTTACCACTCCAAATCTATACCAAATTTTCTATGTTATTTGATAGGAGCCATAACCTCCACATGGTCAGGACTAATAATTTTATCAATAAAAATTCCATCCAATTCCAATCCATTTTCCTCGGCAAAAGAGCGGATTTTCTTTTTCACTCGCTCAGGTCCGGGCATCACGAAGCGATTTGCCTGAATCGTAGCGACGATAAATGATTTTTCTTCAAAATTAAGCCTATCCCAATCCCCAAAGAATGCAGGTAGTTCTGTATTCAAGCCTATGTAAACCTCCATCGTATCCAATTTTCCTGCTGGCTCGATTAAATAAATGGTATGGAGCCTTGTCTCTGGGCTTGCTTCTTGTACTTCTTGGATGTCTTTAAAAGCCTTGGCTAGTTTACGGTCTTGGGGCGTTCCCCTGTAATACACCCCCGAAAGTGTCAGATCAAGTGTTTGTATTTCTAAGTTGACAGGATTGAATCCCCCCAATTGGTAGAACCCGATAAAGCCAACACTTATCAGAAATAACACGGCAAATATGAGTAACTTTTTTTTCATCGAAATTAGAATAAGTATCGGATACCAATCCCTCCTTGCAGTCGTAAATGTCCAAATCTATCCAATACTTCCATGAAAAGGCCGATTTCTGCAAATACACTGATAGGTAAATCATTGAAATAGTACTCTGCTCCACCAAATGCTTCCGCACCAAAGTCAATATTGGTTCGATCGTCTCTGAACACCGCTGATGAGATACTTGGATCTGTGTAGGCATAACTTACACCAATGGATCGCAATTGTGCGCCTGCACCTGCATATGCAAGCAAGTAGCCTTCTCCGATATTCAGGTCATCAGTAATGTCTTCATGAAGCATTCCCCGTAAGCTCAACGAAAAACCACTGTTGGCGGCATGAGAAGCATAAAAGGCGTTTGGGGTAGCAGGTCTTCTGTCAAAAGCCCTTCTGTAATAATTAGAGGAATTAGGGCTACCTCTTCCGATCATCGCTTCTAATGCAAACTGATCATCCAAGAATTTTTTATAAGTAATGGTCAAAGGCTCACCTAATCGCAATCCGATCCCATCTTCTTGTGCAAAGCCTAAAAAGGGTAATAGTAAAAAGGCCAACAAAAGAATCTTTTTCATAGAGTATATTGGTTTAGTTTAAATCTGCTGATTTTAACGCACAAAATTAATGCACGTTTTTAAATTGCCATGGATTTTAATTGCATCTGATGCAATTGGGCGTAGTATCCTCCCTGCTGAAGTAGTTGCTCATGCGTGCCTACTTCCTTGATTTCTCCCTGATGCAAGACGATAATCTTGTGTGCTTTTTGGATAGTCGACAATCGATGGGCAATTACGATGGAAGTTCTTCCTTTCATCATCTTGTCAATCGCTTTTTGGATCATTTCCTCGGTTTCGGTGTCCACGGATGAAGTAGCTTCATCCAAAATAATAATCTCAGGATTATAGACCATTGCCCTTACAAATGAAATTAACTGTCGTTGTCCCACAGATAGCGTAGCTCCTCGTTCCATGACATTGTAATCCAATCCACCCGGCAATCGCTCAATGAATTTTTTTGCACCCACGAGTTCGGCCGCTTTCATCACATCTTCCCGGGAGATTTTGGGATTTCCGAGGGTGATGTTGTAATAAATCGTGTCGGAAAATAAAAATACATCCTGTAATACCACCCCAATGTGTTTCCGGAGTGTGTCTAATTCAAACTCACGGATGTCTGTATTATCAATTTTGATGCTGCCTTTATTGATTTCGTAGAATCGGCTAATCAAGTTGATGATACTTGATTTTCCCGCACCTGTGGCACCTACCAAAGCCACTGTCTCACCATGTTTGACATCGAAATTGATGTTTTTCAATACCCATTCTTCGTCATTGTAGGCAAACCAAACATCCTCTAACTGAATATTTCCCTTGATTTTTACAGGCGTATGTGTGCCCTCATTCGGAATTTGCTCTTTGCTTTCCAATAATTTGAAGATTCGGGAAGAACTCACCACACCCAATTGAAGGGTATTGTAGCGGTCAGCGATCATTCGGATTGGTCTGAAAAACAGCTGTAAGTACATGATAAATGAAATTAGTACCCCAACTTTGATATCTGCGTCAAACACTCCTGTAGCACCATACCATACGACCAATCCAATGCCGATTGCCTGTATGATTTCTGCTACGGGAAAATAAATGGAATAGTACAAAACAGATTTGATATGCGCTTTTCGGTGCTCGCGGTTGATATCTTTGAATTTTTCATATTCCCGCTGCTCACGGTTGAAAATCTGCACAATGTTCATCCCCGTGATATGCTCCTGCAAAAATGAATTGAGGTTTGAAACAGCATTTCGTACGTCATTGAATGCCACCTTGATTTTCTCCTTGAAAATGTAGGTGGATATAATCAGTAAGGGTAGTGTACATAAAGAAACCAAGGTCAATCGCCAATCGATGTAAAACATCACCGCAAGGATGGTAATCAACTGAAGTAAATCTCCAATGATTGCTGCCAGTCCTTCTGAAAATACATCGGCTAGTGTTTCAATATCAGAAATATTTCTGGTTACCAATCGTCCGATTGGGGTGTTGTCAAAAAACTTCAGACGCATTTTCAATAAATGCCTGTACAATTTGATCCGGATATCTTTGATAATAACCTGTCCAATCCAGCCGGAAAGGTAGGTATGGACAAATTGGACAATGGCCTGCAAGACCAGTAAAAACACCAAAAGGTAAATGATTCGAACTAAGCCCTCTCCGTCTCCTATGGCTACATAGTCGTCAATGGCAACCTGAATGAAGTAAGGTCTGGTAGGTGCTAAAACCGCAAGTGCAATGGTCAAAAAAACCAATAAATAAAATTGCACTTTGTACGGCTGTACGAAGCGATAGAGTTTCTTTAATACTTCGGTGTCTATAATCTCACCGCTTTTGACATTCTCTTTTTCGAGGCTCAAAACGTTACTTGTCTAAATGAAGATACTTTCCGGGTAACTCACCCTACAAAGGTATAAACCTTGTGCCGGTGCGGCTGCCTTCGCTTCTTTTCTATTTTTACTTTCAATAATTCTTCTGAAATCCTGCGTACTGAGCTTGCCAGTGCCGACTTCTACCAAGGTTCCCACAATCGCACGTACCATTCCTCTCAAAAACCTGTTCGCTGATATGTTAAATAACAATTCTTGTCCATTTTGTTCCCACTTGGCCTCAAATAGTTGACATAAAAATGTATTGACATCCGTATGTACCTTGCTGAAGGATTCAAAATCAGTGTACTCCATTAGGATAGCAGCGGCTTCATTCAACTTTTCAATGTCTAAGCCCTTGTAAAATAGCCAGTGAGAGTCTTTGAAAAACGGGCTTTTGCTTAAAGTGATTTTGTAAATGTAGCTTCGGGAGTTGGCATCAAAACGGGCATGGGCATCCGGTTTGACAGCCCGTAGGTCGTAGACCGCAATTTCCGGTGGTAGAATTCCGTTGATTTTTTTTAGGAATTCGCTTTTCTCTAAAACGATCGGACTATCAAAATGCGCAAATTGTTGCGTCGCATGAACCCCAGTGTCTGTCCTACCACTTCCCATAATACCAATGGGTGATTTTAAAAGTGTGCTAAGTCCTTTTTCCAAAGCCTCCTGCACTGTGTACGCATTATTTTGAATCTGCCATCCATGGTAATTTTTGCCATCGTAAGCCAATTCAATAAAGTATCGATTCATTTCCCCCATAACTGCCTGCAAAGATACTATTCCCTTGCAATTTTGCAGTAAGAGATTGGCTTTCCTTGCGATTGAGCTATTTACCTTTTTACTTTGTCAAAATTTTACAAGCATCATGATACAAAGAATTCAGACAGTATTCCTGTTTTTAGTGGCTGTTGCCATGGTTTTGGTAGTTGCTTTCCCCATATGGCAACAAGTTAATCTGGGGCAGACAGAGTTGGCATCCATGGACGCTTGGAGCTTATCTGTCAGCGTTATAGAGACAGAAGAAGTGTTGACTTCTACCAGTGTGTTTTATATAGGTTTATTGGCATTGCTTGTGGCTGGAATGGCAATTTTTAGCTTGCTCCAATTCAAAAACCGTGGCAAACAAATGTTAATTAACATGGTCAACTCCCTGTTGATGGCAGTGATGTTGGGCTTGGTGGTCTACAAGACTTACTCATTCAATGCAGAATTCAATCCACAGGCCAATGGAGCCTTTGTTTTAGGTTTTTGGGCAATTATAGGTGGAATGATTATGAATCTATTGGCCAATCGCTTTATCCGAAAAGATGAGATGTTGGTTCGATCTGTCGATAGAATCCGTTAATTCGAAAGTTTTTCATCAGAAGCCAGTTTAACCGCTGGCTTTTTTTATTTTTAAAAAAAATATTGAAACCATGAACATCGAAACCATCGCTATCCATGCAGGGAATATCGTCACTGATAGCCAACAGCCAGCGGTCATGCCAATCACCCTATCCACTACTTTTCAGCATCAAGAAGAATCGTTGATTTATTCAAGAGCAAATAATCCCAACCGTATGGCCTTGGAGCAAGTGCTGACCCAGTTGGAATATGGGGAAGATGCGGCCGCTTTTTCTTCAGGAAATGCTGCTGGCATGGCGGTCTTTCAAGCTTTGGAGCCCGGGTCTCATGTAATTGCGCCAGATGATATGTATCACGGGTTGAGAAATCAACTGGTTTCTATTTTTAAAGGAGTATTGTCGGTAAGTTTTGTAGATATGGGAAATGTCGATGCAGTTGCGGCGGCTTTCCTTCCTGAAACTGCCTTGGTTTGGATAGAAACACCTTCCAACCCTCTGCTCAAAATTGCTCCGATTGAAGCGATTGTTAAAGTAGCCAAAAGTCACGCATGCAAAGTCGTTTGTGATAATACCTTCGCTACGCCAATTTTTCAAAATCCTTTGAAACTTGGAGCCGATATAGTGATGCATTCTACGACCAAATATTTGGGAGGTCATTCGGATATTTTGGGAGGGGCATTGGTAACGAAACAAAAAGATGCATTTTGGGGGCGAGTGAAGATGATCCAACATACGGGAGGTGCTGTCCCCTCTCCTTTTGATTGCTATTTTTTATGCAGAAGTATCAAAACCTTGCCCTATCGGATGAAAGCCCATGCTGCCAATGGGAAAGGGGTTGCGGCTTATTTAGATACCCATCCAATGGTTGAGAAAGTTTACTATCCAGGTTTAAGGAGTCACCTTGGTCATCAAGTGGCAGCTCAGCAAATGAAGGATTTTGGAGGGATGCTTTCCTTCCTTATTAAGGGCGATGCGGCAGTAGCTGATAATTTCGTGTCTAAATTGCATTATTTTACGAATGCAACAAGTCTCGGTGGGGTGGAATCTTTGATCGAACGTAGAGCTGCATCTGAAGGTCCTGATAGCCTTACACCACCGAATCTGATTCGTGTATCCGTTGGATTAGAGTCTCTGGAAGATTTATTACTAGATATGAATCAGGCATTTCAATAAAAAAAAGGCCCTTAATGGGCCTTTTGACTGCTTAATCGGGTTGATTGTTGAATTTGGGTGAATTCAAGCAACTTCTGGCGTTTGCACAATTATACGAATTAATAAAGAAAATTTAATTATTAAAAATTTTAAATAACTTTTTTCACTTGTATAAATCTTTGAAGTATCTTAAAAGCAGTTCAAAAGCTTTTCACCCTGCCCATCCTTCTCTGTCCAAACTTCTATATTGAATGGCTTCCGCTAAATGTTCTACTTTGATATCTTTTGAGCCTGCCAAGTCAGCAATTGTTCTGGATACTTTTAAAATCCGGTCATAGGCTCGGGCCGATAAACCAAGACGCTCCATAGCTGTTTTTAACAAAACTTTCCCGGATTCATTGATTTGACAAACCTCTTTGACCAAGTGTGAAGGCATCATGGCGTTGCAGAAAATTTCTGGATTATCCTGGAATCTGATTTGCTGGATTTCTCTACCTTTAATCACCCGCTCCCGGATCATATTGCTAGGTTCCGTTTTCCGTGTCGAGGTCATTTCATCAAATTTGACTGGGGTGACTTCTACATGTAAATCTATCCGGTCTAGTAATGGTCCGCTGACTTTGTTCAGGTATCGTTGCACGATTCCTGGCCCGCAGACACACTCTTTCTCAGGGTGGTTATAATAGCCGCAGGGACAGGGATTCATGCTGGCGATTAACATGAAGTTGGCGGGGTAATCTACGGAAACTTTGGCCCGTGAAATGGTTACCTTCCGCTCTTCCAAGGGTTGGCGCATCACTTCCAATACCGTGCGCTTGAATTCAGGCAATTCGTCCAAAAACAGAACGCCGTTATGGGATAGAGATATTTCACCTGGTTGAGGATTGCCACCCCCGCCTACGAGCGCCACGTCACTGATCGTATGATGGGGACTTCTAAAGGGCCTCTGGGCAATTAGAGAAGCGTGCTTTCCTAACTTTCCTGCTACGGAGTGAATCTTGGTGGTTTCCAATGCTTCCTGCAAAGATAGTGGAGGAAGGATGGAAGGCAATCGTTTGGCCAACATGGTTTTACCAGCACCCGGAGGTCCAATCATGATGACATTGTGTCCGCCTGCTGCGGCAATTTCCATGGCACGCTTGATGTTTTCCTGGCCTTGTACATCCGCAAAGTCAAATTCATATTTCTCCAAAGAATTGTAGAAAATATCACGTGTGTCGGTCACTACCGGTTCAATGGTCAGGTTTCCTTCGAGGAAATCTATGGCTTCCCGCAAGGTTTGTACGCCGATGATGTCCAGGTTATTGACAATAGATGCTTCAGAAGCATTTTCTTCTGGGAGGATAAAGCCTTTAAATCCTCGTTTTCTCGCTTCAATAGCAATAGGCAGCACACCCTTGACAGGCCTTAAAAAGCCATCCAATGATAATTCCCCCATGATTACATATTGTTCTAATTCAGGGAAAACCACTTGTTCCGAGGCTTTCAGTATTCCAAGAGCGATGGGTAAATCATAGGAGGAGCCTTCTTTTCGGATATCCGCTGGTGCCAAATTGACTACCATCTTTTGTCGGGGCATGCGGTACCCGAAATATTTCAGGGCGGACTCTACCCGCTGCTGACTTTCCTTGACAGCACTGTCAGGAAGACCAACCATAAAAAAACCTGTTCCCTGCCCAACATTCACTTCGATGGTGATGAGTTTGGCATCTACACCTGATACAGCACTTCCAAAAGTTTTTGCGACCATAGTTTCAGTGTTAGTGAATAAAAAAGGAATCCCATTGGATTCCCCTAAAATTAATCAAATGCGATTTATTTTTATAGTTTATTTGAAATTTTGTCTTGGTCGAATTGCCTTACTTTCTCTTTCTCCTTCTTTTTCCTCGAGTTTACGCTCGATATTTTTCAATTTGACACCTTGCTCCAAATCATAAAGCTTGGCTTTCAGTTCATTTTTCTCACTTTCTTTTTTGGACAGCTCACTTTCTATGCTTTTTTGATTCAGATGAGAGGTACCCCAAGCGGTTAAGAATAAAATACTGATGAAAAGTAGAAAATTAACTACGAGTCCACTGCTGAGTTCATCTATTCCTAAGATGCCCTTCACTGAATTGAAGCTCAGAAAGAAAACCAAACTGACGGCCAACAACAGCGCAGTCAAAAGGTGCATGATTTTATTTAGTTGTTTCATCTATTTGGGTTCGTTTGATGGGTGTTTAAAGTCTTGAATATACTAAACAGATTGGATATTCGAAAGTTGCTGGTACAGTCCCTCTGTTTGGGATAGGGAATCATGGGTGCCTCGTTGGACGATTTTTCCCTTTTGGATCACGAGGATTTCGTCCGCATGCTGTATGGTACTCAAGCGATGTGCGATGACCAATGTCGTGCGATTAGCCATGAGTTTGGTCAATGCATCCTGTACCAATTTCTCTGAGTTGGAGTCCAAAGCAGAGGTAGCCTCATCCAAGATAAGAATAGGAGGGTTTTTCAAAACAGCCCGTGCAATGCTTAGGCGCTGACGCTGACCGCCGGAGAGTTTGCTGCCCCGTTCACCGATATTGGTTTCATAGCCATTTTCCAGCTGTACAATAAACTCGTGCGCATTGGCAATTTTAGCGGCTTCGATTACTTTTTCTTGAGATATCCCTTCCAATCCGAAGGCGATATTGTTGAAAACGCTGTCATTGAATAGAATGGATTCTTGGGTAACTATTCCCATCAATTTTCTCAAATGCCTGATTTCTATGGCTTGCAAGGGAACGCCATCCAAGGTAATGCTGCCCTTGCTCGGGTCGTAAAAGCGAGGAACCAAATCCGCAATCGTAGATTTACCCCCTCCCGAAGGACCTACCAAGGCAATGGTTTTTCCTTTGCTTAAGGTAAAGCTGATGTCGGAAAGTACCTCCTCTTTTTCATAGCGGAAACTCACTTGTTGGAATTGGATAGCCTCTTTGAATTCGCTTATCAATTTCGGTTGATCGGTATTTTGGATTTGACTCGGAGTTTCCACCACCACAAAAATTCGCTCTGCCGAAGCTAATCCCCGCTGTATGCTAGACGCAGCTTTGGAGATTTCCTTGGCAGGATTCAGTACCTGGGTAAAGATAATGATGTAGGTGATAAAATCGGAAGCATTCAGTTCAGAAGTATTGGATAGTACCAAACTACCCCCATACACCAATATCCCGGCTACCACGGATACTCCCAAAAATTGGGAAATAGGGGAGGCCAATTCGTTTTTCTTAGCCATGGAAACATTGACATCAGAATAGAAACTAGTTTCCTTATCAAATTTTCCTTGAATATATTTCTGGGCACCAAAGGCTTTGATGACCCGCATGCCACCGATGGTCTCATCGAGAATATTGACAATCCTACCGAGGGACTCTTGACTTTCGATGGCTTTTTTGCGCAGTCGCTTGGTAATACCACCAATGATGGCTCCCGAGATCGGGATGACTAAGATGGTAAAGATGGTCAGTTTGACCGACATCATAAAAAGTACAGAGAAGTAAAGAATGATGGTAGCAGGCTCTTTGAATACCACTTTCAATGACTGCACAATCATATTCTCTACCTCTTGAATGTCATTGGTGATTTTAGACATCAAATCTCCCTTACGTTCGTTGGAGAAAAAGCCAATATGCATCTGCGTAACTTGGGTGAAAATGCCCATCCGCATTTTTTTGATGACCTCCGCCCTCACTTCGGCCAAGACTACTCCTGACAAATAGGTGAAAAGATTAGATAAGAAAACCGATATCACAATGATGATACAGACGTACACCAAGGTTCCAAACTTGCCAGAAGTTTCGGCAGTTTGTAAAAAATGGTAGTTGAATAGGTGGATAAAGTAGTCTAGGGATAAACTAAAACTAGGTTTGTCCAAAAACCGCTCCATGGATGCCGGCTCCACTTGTTCAAAAATCACATCAAAGAGTGGTTTGAGCAAGGTGAAATTCAGCAAGCCAAAAATGATGGCGAGCAGGGTATAGACTATGTAAATAGGGAAATATCTTCTGTAAGGCTTTGCGTAGGATAGGATCCTGAGATAGGTATTCATGCCAATCGTTGGGAGTTAAGCCCGCAAGTTACACATTTTTGGGCATCTTAGAATCCCGCTTGAGCTCTAGAACAAATAGTCTTTCCGGACCATATTGATACGTAGGGCGAGATTGGTTAAATTCGATACCAAGGGGGCATCCAAATTCTGTGCTGTCTGCCTGCGGTAGGTATGGCTGAAATCCAAGAAGATATTTTGCTTCCACATGTAGGAAGCCGTAAACTGGGCCATGACAACCTGATTTTCTATTCCCTGACCGATGCGGTGTCCGAAAAGACCTATTCCGGTATTGGTGTTGAGTCTGTTTTTAAGGAGGTCTCGGCCAAAATTCACATCCGAACTTGGGTCATCTCCAAAAAACTGATACATCCCGGTCAGGTTAGTTTGTAGTCTTGGAATGGGTTGATAGCGGAGGATACCAATGGCTTCCCTAAAATTAGCTCCCAAGGGATGGGTCAAAGGAGTGCGATAGTTGGTGAAGGACTGGAAATCAAATTTTTCCTGATAGGTGTATGGACGTGCTTGGTTGTATTCCAGTTGCAGGTCTAGATTATTGACTTTAAAGGCATTGATATACTTATAGCCTGCCTGTAAGCCGTATTTATTTCGTGAAGACTGTCGTCCATCAATGCCAAAAAACTCTCCGAATACAAATTCATCCAAGGCAAATTGCCCATAAAGCTGCATGCCTTTAGCAAAATTCCATTTGGCGTCTGTACCCAGCATGATTTTATCAGGCGAACCCAGTTGATGCTCAACCCAGCGATAGAAGATAATGGGATTGAGGTAATTGACACTGAATTGGTTCATCATCACGGACTCAAAAATTCCAATATTCAATCGCTTCCCGATATTGGCACCTAGGCGGTGCATGGCAAACCATTTTTGTGGGTAGCGGTCGTCCGTAGGTCTACCTGCAAAGTCGTAAGTGACATCCGCCGTCATCTGTCCCCATACATTGGTCAGATGTAGTTTCCAAATGTTGGTATTCAGTTTCACAAACATATAAGGATTGGAAAAGTCTGATAGGATCATGGAACGAAACCCTTCTCCTACAAAGTTTCGGTCATGTCCGATTTGCGCCTGAATATGTTTGCTGACATCGAAACTGATATGGCCCATGGCCGAAAAGAAGCCATAGCCTTCCTGATTGTAGCGCTTCCAGAAACCTTCTCCTGGGACAGCCCCGCTATGTTCTATGTAATCTTTGACCCACGAAGGAAAGATTACCTGATTGGTGGTCATGTGTGCATAGAAAGCGATTTTTCGGTCTATGCTTCCTCTGAATTCCAATCCTCGACTGTTACGTAAGCGGAAGTTATCAAATCCAGGTTCTCTGCCTGCCGCTAAGTGGATAACAGGATTCACATGGATATCAAAAACATCATCCCGGTAATGATAAAAATCAGAGGGCTTTTGGTAAAAGTGTTTGAGTAGGGGAGTTTGGGAGTCTGCTGTCTCCTGCTCAACAAATTCCCAGTTGTCGTTAGCAAGGTATGCAAGATTGAATCGGTCGGCGGCACTTTGGATGCTTGGAGATTGGCTAAGCGAGTCCAGGTAAATACCAATATGGTCTCTACGATAAGGCTTAAATCCTGTATGAAAGGTAGGGTTATTGTGCCCTTCCAATAGTTCATAACGCTCTACCAGATGGTAGTAATCTCTGTTAAAGGGAATGTAAGCCCCTTGGCCAAAGACTTGGATTTGCGTGAAAAGGGCTAATGCCCAACCAAGCAATACTATTTTTTTCATGAATGCAACGCTCTCTGCTTGTAAAGCTAAGAAAAGAATGGGGAATTGTTGAATTCTGATCGTTTGGAAAAAATCTCTAGCTTAGAACATCCGGATTTAAATGATTATTGGAACAGACATGTTTATTAGAATCTTGGGTCAGGCCAAGCTTATGAGAGCACTAGCAATGTTCGAGCACATCTTTCCGAGACCGCTTATTTTTCCGTAATGAATGGTTTACAAGATTGAAATGGTAAAGAAAAAGGTTGTTACAATCAAATTATGTACATAAATTTGTACTAAATAAAACACATAATCATGCAAATAACGACTGTCTCAGATTTCCGAAAGGATATGAAGGTTTACTTAGATAGAGTTGCAAAGAATTTTGAAACTTTAATTATCAATCGAGGTAAAGATTCTGGGATTGTAGTCATGTCACTGGAAGAGTACAATTCTCTTATGGCTACTAATCACGAATTATCATCTCGAAAGAATGAATTAAGGTTAGATTCTGCGATTGAAAAATTGAAAAAAGGAGAAACTTTCAGCAATGACTTAATTGAAGTTAAATGAAGTATATTTTTGTCGATGAGTCTTGGGAAGATTATTTGTACTGGCAAAAAACCGACAAAAATAAGCTCAAGAAGATCAATGAACTTTTAAAAGATATTGCTAGAAATCCTTTTGATGGGCTTGGAAAACCTGAGCCTTTGAAACATAAATATGCCGGATTTTGGTCAAGACGGATTGATAGTGAACATAGACTTATTTATCAATATCGAGAAGGAGAGATTTTGATTGCTAAATGCATGTTTCATTATGACTAAAAAAAATACTTTACCAAGATCTTACAACAAAGAGTAAGTTGTAAGAATTTTTTTTCTAATAACTCACACCTTCCAATTTACCGAAGTCTTTGCTGAAATAAACAATACAGTTAAGAGGGTTAGGAGTAAGAAACGTTGAACTTGTTTTAGTATAGACGGTTATTTATTCTCTGTAGATCACGTCAATTGCTTTTTCTAATATCTCATCTCTGCCTTCTCGTACTCCCTTGAGAGAAGGCTTTACTTCTATATCGGGAATGATGCCTACGCGTTGGGTCTCTGCACCGTCAGGGTAATAAACTCCAATTCCTGAGATTAGGGTAAATAGTCCGCCGGGTAGTGGTATTTGAGAGATGTTCCCATCCGCACCAGCAGTAGGACTGCCAATGATAGTAGTATGTTGGCCTGCCCGTAATGCCATAGCGGTATATTCTGATAAGCTTATTGATTCCTCATTTATTAAGACAATCACTTTTCCTGGATAAGTTTTTTCCATAGGCTGAAGTAGTAATGGCTCGGTGAAAACAAATTCGCCCGGATTGTCGATAGTTCCATTGGTAAATTTGACAAACTCAGTAGGAGAGGAAACAAAAAAGCCTGCTAAAGTAAAGGGGACAAAATCTGCTGGATAATTTCGAATATCAATAATTATCCCCTTACTTTTCTCAAATGTTTCCATGATATGGGGAATATCGTCGTTTTTCAGTGTTTGAAGGTTAAGGTATCCAATGCTTTTATCCAGCCACTTATGCGATTCTGGTGTTTTACTTCTTGCCCATTCTGGGATTTTTAAGTCACTCAAAGTGAAGAGTTGTAGCTTCTCTATTTTTGTTAAGCTGTTTTTATTGATGTACTCAATTTCAATTATTTGTGAATTCGAACGCAAGATGTCCGAAGAAAGCTTCAGTAATTTTCTAGTGAGATTTGATTCAGGATAAAAGCCTAACCTTTCTTCAATTATCGATTCAATAGTTTTGCCGTTGATCTTTGTGAGGACATCCCCTACCTCAAACTTTGATGTCATTGCTGATTTTATCTGTGGATTGTAAAAGTCAGTGATGGTTAGTTTATCTTCAATAAATCTTACTTGAAATGGTGGATAATATTTTCCTTTCCATTCATCAATTTTGTGAGCGCCGGTGAGTGAAGCATGTGAGTCTTGAATCTCAGTGGTTAGTTGAAGGACTGCAAGTTGGTAATCCAAATCATTTTTGGACTCAATAAAGACTGGTAAGTATTTTTTCAAAATAGAGTCCCATCTGTTGTCAATGAGATGTTTATAAGGAAAAAAATAGTTTATCATATTCCAGTACCTAAACAAAGCCAATAATCTAAACCCATCATCTGGATAAAGCATGTTGGAATACGAATTTTCATTGGTAAACACTGGGTTTCCAACCCCCATGGCCATTTCTATGTAGAAATGATTATCTTGAGACCTATTATTGTAAATATGATAGAGTTTATCTTGGAGCAATTTACTTTGGCTTTCTATCCAGTTTAGATCAGGTTTAATGTGTGAATCTTTTTTGGTGGGTAAGCATTTGTTGCATTTGCGGATCTTTCCTAAAGAATCTATCCATTTCACTAGTAGTTTGTCTCTTTTTTCGAGATTGCTTTCAGGAAGATAGTTTGGTAAAAATCTGAATAACTCGTAATCCCAATTAACCGCGCCATCAGCAATTTTAGGATGATGATATTTCAAAAATCCCCAAATTTTTCCTAGCAATTCAAGGTTGGCAGTAGTTGTTGAGTTGAGTTCTGAAATCACTACAGATGAACCCTCATCAAAGGCTTTATCCAAAGGGGCTAGATATTCTTTTTTTGCTATCGGAAGTAGTTCTTCAACATTTTTTCCGTCTATTGAAAGTGTCAATTGATCAATCCACATTTTTCCTTTTCCGGCTAATAGACCACCAAAAACAATTTGCTTTGTTTTTGTAGGGTTCAAATCAAGCGTGATTTCATATTTTCCCCAGTCATTAGTTCCTTTTAACCCACGAGAATTCATATTTTCGAATGCAATCCCCGGATCAATTCGCATCCAAAGACCAGCAAATCCTTCAGTTACATTCTCAGTTTTGATAAAGCCTGTAAGGGTAATTTTTTCTCCTGAATAATTTTCGGGAAGTTTGAATTCCAATGCTTTGAAGTCGGGACTATCCCCATTGAATTCTATAAATGAAGAAAACTTTCCTTCTTGATGAATCAAAGAATCAATCCCAACTGAATAATCACTACTCCCAAAAGTACTCCAACCCACCGGAATTCCATTTTCAATTTTTTCGAAGCCAAGGTTAAAATCTGATCTTCTATTGTCTTTTTGACAGCTAACAAAAGCAGTCAAGGAAAGTAAAAAAACTAGGAATACTGTAGTCTTCATGAGAAGTAAAGTAGATTTTAATGAAAATAAGACCGTTCGGTAAGAGTCCGGAAAGCTTGAGAAAGATTGCAACATTTTTGATTAGTTACAAACCAAAATCTTAATTTAACCTTTCTTAACAGCTTGATAGATAGTTTAAAAGAAGACTTGGAGAATTGCAATAAAAAGCATGTTAGGTGATGAAATGAATTGTAATTAAAAATAATTGGGGTTAACTTTTTCTAAAGGTCCGTTACATTCAGTTGCCTAAAATCCTTAATTTCAGATAACTTGATCAATCTATCAACTTTGATGTTTTTCCAAGTTTCCTTAAAGACCTCCTCCTCTTCATTTTCAAAGGTGTTCTCTCTTTCCAGTTTCTTTTTTGTCATAAAATTGATGCTAATTTCTTTGGCTACCACAGGTCCAAAGTTGTCACTCTGATCATAGCCGATCAGCTCAAAGTCCCTGTTCTGGTATCTAAAAGTAAACTTCTGTGATCCATACCTTCCATGGCTAAAATTGATATACAAATTCCCTTTTTCAATGGTCAAATATAAATCAGGGGCAACAAACATATACTCCCCCATCTTCGCTCTCAGAAGGAAAGCATGCATTGTTCTCTAAAACTACTTCATAGGTTTGCTCTTTCTGGAATAGAATTAGGATACCTCTTAGATTTCGGTTGAGTGTGCCGCAGTACTCATCTTCGATAAAGAGTTCTTCATCGGAACCTTGGATGATCCATACTCGATCCTCTAGTCCATCTTTGTTCAGATCTCCTTTGATTTCCTTTAGCAGGACATAGCCATGAGGTAAAAAATCAGTGTAGTTTTCTGATGGGATGACCTGAGCGTATGTGGAGGTGGTCAATACAAAAAGAAGTAGGCGTAGAATGACTTTCATGTTGGTAAATTAATCAAAACCCAAAGAAAAGAGGCAAGCCAAAGATTACAAAAGCTATCCAAAAAAGGTAGTATGGGAGAAATCTTACCAAGGTCCAACCTACATTTGGAGCTTTGTTACTGTCCCAAAAGGCAATAAACAGACTTCCATTGACCAATAGCAAGTGTGTCAACATGAGGAGATTGCTGCCCAGTACGGCGATTCTATTAGGAGTCCAACCAAATTCAAGAATTCGAAGGCTAATGGCATGTAGGGCCAGACTGTTGATGATCAGGGTTACCGAAGCCAGGGCAAACAAGGTGAAGAGTTGGAGTTTGCCTAAAGAATTTTTACTACTTTCTCCAATGGAAAACACGATTAATGCCATTACTCCGATCAATAGGATGTTGAAAAGTAATAAAAATTCACGGTCTGTGTAGATGCTTTTGGTAGAAAATACCATGGAAATCAGGTAAATTACTAATATTCCAAGCACCAATGGACTGAATATTTTGGCTACCATGGGTGAAACTTTGCTGACCAAACTTGGATTGTGAAGGAGAACCAATGCTGCTAACAAAGGGATTGATGG
Source organism: Mongoliitalea lutea (assembly GCF_014652135.1). Taxonomy (GTDB): domain Bacteria; phylum Bacteroidota; class Bacteroidia; order Cytophagales; family Cyclobacteriaceae; genus Mongoliitalea; species Mongoliitalea lutea. The sequence continues at coordinate 169,626 of NZ_BMYF01000008.1, read as the reverse complement.
AAGTAAAAAGAGAATAATATTATTGGTGAAAAATGCTGTGATCTCAAGTCCTATCAATTGAAATAGGCCCAAGGTAATGCCCGTGGTGATTAATCCTGCCAAGGCTAAAACGGTGCACACAATGACCATATCTCCATTGAAACGAATAAAGTCAATTCGCTTACGAAGGTTCCATGGTTCATTTCCTACAAAACTCCAACCTAGTAATCCCCAGAATAATAAAGGAAGATGTAAAGATGCCAACGTGAGTGTGTCTGTCTCTGTGTCCCAAGGCCAAACATTGATGTGGAGGATAGTTAAACCCAAGATACCACCAATCCAAATTACTGTTTTTTGTTTTAAGCGGTTTTTCCAAGCAAAGAATGCAATCAGTGCACCCATGGCCAAAAAAGCACCATTTCTACCAAAGTAGATGTCTTCCTTTATAGAAAACCAAGAAGGGAGTTTCATGCCAATCCCCAGGATAATTGCGCCTACCAAGAGAAACCATCGCTCGGATAACGTTCCCCAAGAAATGGATTCAGTATCCGTTTGGAGGCGGGCATGCCAGAACGCTGCCATGGGACTGTCTGTAAGTTCTTCCTGAAGTTGGAAGAATGATTCTTTGAAATCGCTTGGATTGCTGCGGTAGAGTTTTTCCAAGTTGGCAGGTTCGCCGATGTTGGAGAGGATTTGGTCTTTCATAGTTGGGGAAGGTATTTAGTGCGTTTTGGTAAATGAATAATTATCAAGGCATTGAGAAAGTGGATTTCCAGAGGCATGAATGCATTTGCAGAATTCAATTCCTGATAGGTTTTCTATTTCGAATTGCTGGATGCAATCGGCGTAGGGGTTCTTGGGCATGACATCATATCCTAGATGAAAAATTAAGGTTATTTAGGTTTTATTTTCATTGATGAGCACCTCCAAATAGTTCAAATGCTTACGAAAAGCTTCTTCACCAGCTGGGCTTGCGCTGTAATTGGTCTGAGGTTTCCGCCCGACGAAGGACTTTTCAACTCGTATATAGGCTTGCTTTTCCAAGTATCGTAGGTGTGAGGCCAGATTTCCATCGGTTACCTCCAATAGTTCCTTGAATGCATTGAAGTCATAAGATTCATTTACCATCAGCACTGACATGATGCGTAGCCGTACAATGTTTTCAAATGCTTTATCATACATAACTTCCGATTTAGCGGTCATATTTCCGGTGCATCCAGATACCATACAAGATATGCAGACCTCCAAATCCCATAGCCCAAAGAAGCAAGCTATAGGTAGGGGCAAGAAAAGCTACTAGTCCCAAAACTGCCAGCGCCAGTCCCAGTCGTTTGAGTTCTTGGAAGGAATGCTGCGCAGCTTGAATCATCCCGAGGCCATACATCACCAAGCTTAGCCCAGGGATGTAAGCATACAATTCATTCTTGGCAAAGAGGAGGCAGGTAACAGTTCCACAGGCTATCGGAATAGCGAGTGCCTCCAAAAACTTCTTGGATGCAGGAGATGTAAGTTTTTGAGTAGGAACTTTTTTATGACTCAAAATCCAAGTAATGATTGCTGCCATTCCAAACATCAGTGCAGTAATTATTCCTAGCCATATTAGCTGAGTAGTTGATAAGTTGAGAGTTTCAGGCAAAAGCCATACATTCCATGATTGGTGAATTGTAAAATTGATAGCAGCAATTCCTGCTAGAGCAGTAAGTCCAACGGGGATTCCGGCAATTCCGCTGAGGGATAGGAAACGCTTGCTTCGCTCCATCATGGACTTTATTTCTGATAATTCTTGGCTAGGATTTTTCATCTCAAAGTACTTTGTATTGCAAAGTAAAATAGAATTTTTGAGCATTTAATTTTTTTCGAAAAATAGTTGGTGTTAAAAGAACTTAATTTTAATAAGTTCGTTATTTTCGTTGTGTGCTTTTTAAATCTTTGGTCTTTGTTTTAATTATCGAAATTATGGGTAATGGTCTATTTCAAAGAATTTGTTTGTTTTTGGCAGCTTTTTTTATCATCAACCATGATGTGGAGGGACAGCAGACAAGTTATTTTTCTGATACGAAATCCCTCGATCTATCTTCCATCGTGCTTCAAGAAAATAATTGGGGAGGTTTATTTTATTTAGTTGACGGGGAACGAATGTCTGCCAACGAAGTAAGAGTCTTGATGAATCAAACTGATTTGAAGGATGGTCAGCTAGCAAAAGGGTTGAATACATTTCAGGGGGGGCGTATCTTGAGTTACACGGCACCGGTAGTTATTTTTGTTAGTTCCATAGGGATGCTAAGCAGTGCTTTGGGAGCGAATCAAACTGCCTTTAGGAACTACTTTATTGGCTCTATAGCTGGGATAGGGCTTGCAATTGGTGGAAATATTATGAGGAATAATGGATTTCAAAGAATTGAAGAGGCTACAGATATGTATAATTTTAATTTACGTTCGACATATGCTACACAGCCCTTTTTATCTATGCGAGGGCAGCAGGGATTCTTAGGCCCAAAGATGAGGTATTTTGATGGCAAAATTCCGCTATCAGATGCTCAATTTGCCAGCATCCGAAATAGTAATCCTACCTTGGATTTGGATTTGAAACTGAGTGATAAGTACTTTAAGAGAGCAAGAACTTTTGATACAATATCTAATATTGGAACATTGGCATTCATATCTTTCGTGGTGGTTCCTCAGTTTCAATCTTCTGCTCAGAATTCACTTTTATTACCTCTCTTTTTGGTTGACGTGACGAGTTTTCGAATAGCGAATAATTTTCACAGAAAAGCTAGAAATACCACGCGTGTGGCGCTTAATTCATTCAACTTTACGGATTGATTGTGGAGCTTATTAATGAAAGTCAAATAATTTTGATTCTTTTTTGGTATGCTTTCAAAAAAGCAATATCTTTGTGCCTCATTTCTAACGAGTGATTAAGGAAAATAGCAATACAATGAAAAAAGACATTCATCCTAACTACAGACCTGTCGTATTTTACGATACTTCAAGTGAATATAAATTCTTGACTCAGTCTACGATCGAAACAAGTGAAACAATCGTATGGGAAGATGGTCAGGAATATCCAGTTTACAAGATTGAGGTTTCTTCTAACTCTCACCCTTTCTACACTGGTAAGAAAATGTTGCTTGATACAGCGGGTCGTGTTGAAAAATTCAACAGAAGATACGCAAAAAAATAATTTGCCAATCGCAAGCATTCAAAACTCCCTTCCTTACATGGTTGGGAGTTTTTTTATTCCAATCCTTCAAACAATTCATCCAAATCCAGGACAAAACCTTGGATACAGTTGGAGGCTACCTTGTCTCCCAGTGTCAAGAGTCTGGAGGGAGTGTATTGCCTATCAACTAGCGTATATACTAGCAGTGTTTTTTCATAGGGGTGAATAATCCAATATTCTAAAACCCCGCTTTCTTCATACACCTCATATTTGTTTTGAAGCTCCTTTCTATTGTTGCTTGGGGATAAGATTTCCACAATCAGATCAGGTGCACCAATGCAGCCAAATTCGTCTAATTTGTCAGGATCGCAGACAACGCAAATATCAGGTTGGACAACGGTGTAAATTTGATTTGGCTTTCTAGAGTTCGTAATAAGTCTTACATCAAAGGGTGCAGGATAAACTTTACATGGTTTATTTGCTAGGTGATTCAATAATTTAGATCCCAGTTTTAGAACTAGCCCTTGATGAATTCTCCTCGGAGCAGCTGCGGCTTGTTTAAAAACCTTTCCTTTGATGAGTTCTACCATATGATCAAGTTCCCAGCTTAAATAATCAGCATAGGTGTATCGTCCATACTCTGTATAGGGTTCTTTTAACTGATTGCAATCTTTTTTCTCCTCCATACCACTAAATTTAAGAAAAAAACAGCTATTTCGAGACCATTGACCAAGAAAAAGATACGTGAAAGCCATGGGATAGTTGACATCATGGCATTAGCAAATGGTTTTCCCACAGACTTTTTTATTTTTGTGTCATGGAGAACTTTGTGTTATTTGATGACCCAGCTATAAGAGGGTCTTTATTGCCGTTTACTTTTACCCGACCAGTGGCTGAAATCCGGGTGGGTATCTTAAAAATCTCTGAGAAATGGCAGCAGTGCTTGCAGGGGGCGTGCTTTTTTCAAACGCAAGAATACTTGCAGTCCAAATTTCCAGTTCCAAGTCAGCAAAGCTTATGGATCAATGGGTCTTTATGTCCGGATGATGCGTTAGTGCTTGCCATCCAAGCGCTGAAGCAAGGTCAGGTATTGATGCTTCAACAGCAGGTGTTGGCCGCAAAGACCGCTCCACAGGATAGTTTTTCGGTTGATCAATCGAAAAGTATGGACCAGATACCTTACGAGCAAGCCTGTGTCATGATTCAGAAAAACTGGCATATTTTTCAGTTTAATGGAGCAGAAATCAAAAAGGATTTTACACGTGTAAGCAATGGGCGTACTTCTGCTACCTTGCAGGATGCTCATACGATTGTTTACCAAGCCGAAAATATATTTATCGAGGAAGGAGCTGTGATCAAGGCGGCAGTGTTGAATGCGGAAGCGGGACCTATCTACATTGGTAAAAATACCGAAATTCAAGAGGGGGCACTTATCAGAGGCCCGTTTGCTTTGTGCGAAGGAAGTACGGTTAACATGGGGGCCAAATTACGAGGGGATACTACTGTGGGGCCTTTTTCCAAGGTTGGAGGGGAGATTTCCAATGCGGTCATTTTCGGTTTTAGTAACAAAGGTCATGAAGGCTTCTTAGGAAATTCTGTCATAGGAGAATGGTGTAACCTGGGAGCGGATACCAATACCTCTAATCTGAAGAATAACTATGCACCTGTGAAAGTCTGGGATTATACCAAAGGTGGCTTTACCAATACAGGTTTACAGTTTTGTGGCCTGATGATGGGGGATCACTCCAAGACAGGGATCAATACCATGCTCAATACGGGTACAGTTGTAGGTGTGGGTGCATTGATTTTTGGAGATGGCTTCCCGAGAAACTTCATTCCTTCTTTTGCTTGGGGTGGTGCTGCCGGATTCACGACTTTTCAGTTCCGTAAGTTTGAGGAAACAGCAGAGGCTGTCATGAAACGCAGGGGGTTGGCATTCGATGCTGTGGAGAAAGAAATCTTGATGAAAGTTTTCGAATTGACCAAACATTACCGTATTTGGGATAAAGAAGGCTAATTGATATGTTATTTTCGTCTATACCGGGTTTGCCTGAGGTCAAGCAAAAGATTGTGCAAGCTGTCAAAAATGATCATTTAGCGCATGCTTTGCTTTTTCATGGGCCGGAGGGCTCGCCTAATTTGGATATGGCCTTGGCTTTGGCCACCTATTTGCACTGCCAAAATCCACAAGAAGATGATTCCTGCGGCACTTGTGCATCCTGTCAGCGGATGGCCAAGCTTATCCATCCAGATACGAATTTTGCCATTCCACAACCCGGAGGAAATTCGGAGGATGATGAAAAAAGTTCTAAGGCTGAAAAAGTTGATTACATAACAGCATTTAGAAATTTTGTCCAAACCAAACCTTATGGAAATATCTCCGATTGGCTTTATTTCAACTCCATCGAGAAAAAACAATTGAATATCTCTAAGGCTGCGGCCAAGCAGATAATTCAAACCTTATCCCTTAAATCCTTTGAAGGGGGGTATAAAATCATGATCATTTGGTGCCCGGAGTTTCTCCATGTCAACGCAGCGAATGCACTTCTCAAAATAATCGAAGAGCCACCTCCAAAAACCATGTTCTTTTTGGTTACTTCTTATCCAGATCGACTGTTGACGACCATCTTATCAAGAACACAGAAAATCATGGTGAGGGCCTTTTCCGATGAAGAAATCAAGTCCCACTTAGTAGCCATGGATCTATGTTCTCCAGAGGCAGCCATTCAGGTGGCGCCATTAGCAGATGGCAATATGAGAGAGGCATACCAAATGGTCGATGGTGTCGAGGATAAAAATACTGTTCTGATCAGGGATTGGTTTCGGGCCTGCTTTTCTTTGGATATCAATGCGATCTTCAGCTTCACGGAAAATTTTGGTGCTACAGACAAGGAAGGTCAAAAATCCATGTTGTTGACCGGTATCAACGTGCTCCGGGAAGTCTTATTGGATAAAACGGAAGTGAATGATTTGAAAAGAAGTGCAGAAGATGATCGTGATTTTATTCATAAATTAGGGGAACATGTACTCACGGAGGCAAAGCTTTCTAAAATGTATGTGTTGATGAATGAAGCGCACTACCACATCGAGCGCAATGCCAATGTGAAGATTATGTTTGCTGATTTATCTTTTCAGTTAGCTAGAATCATGAGAGCCAAAGAAACAGCATGAGCAATAAAAAAATCATCGGGAGAAAAGAGAAAATCAGTTTTTTGGACTGGGGGATAGCTAATATCAGCGCCAAAATTGATACGGGTGCTTACACCTCTTCTATTCACTGTGATTTTGCAGAGGAACGTGAGGAAAACGGTTCCAAAGTTCTTTATTTTAAATTGCTTTCGGTTTTGGATAGAAAATATTCCGGTAAAGAGCTTCGTGCTACGAACTATACTCAGAAGCGGGTAAAGAATTCTTTTGGAGAAGCAGAGGTTCGTTACAAAGTGAGTACAAAAGTCCGTATGTTTGGGGAAGAATTTGAAGCAGAGTTTACGCTTACCGATCGATCCAAAATGCGGAATGCCGTATTGATTGGTAGAAAGCTCATCCAAGGGAGATTCCTTGTGGATGTGTCTCAGGTTCATCTCAGCACCCCGCGAAAAAATATAACTTCACCAACATCTTAAGGAGCAGTCTCCCCACTATGAAAATTGCCATTCTTTCCCGAAATCAACATTTATACTCCACCCGAAGGCTGCAGGAAGCTATTCGTGCAGCAGGCCACGAATCCATGATTATCGATCATTTATTGTGTGACTTGATCATAGAGCAGGAGGGCCCCTCCATTATTTATAAAGGAGAAAAATTGGAAGGGATTGATGCCATCATTCCTAGGATTGGAGCTTCTGTAACTTTTTATGGTACAGCAGTGGTCAGGCAGTTTGAGTTGATGGGAGCTTTTGCTGCGGTACAGTCCCAAGCGATTGTAAGAAGTAGGGATAAGTTGCGAAGCTTGCAGATATTATCGAGAGAGGGGCTAGGCATGCCCAAAACTGCTTTTACAAATTTCTCCAAAGGCGGAGAAAAAACCTTGATCGAACAGGTTGGTGGGACTCCGTTGATTATTAAGTTACTGGAAGGGACGCAAGGCTTGGGAGTGGTGTTGGCAGAAACCAAAAAAGCAGCTCAATCTGTAATCGAAGCTTTCCATGGCTTGAAAGCGAGAATAATCGTTCAGGAGTTTATCAAAGAGGCCAAAGGTGCGGATATACGTGCATTTGTGGTCAATGGAAAGGTGGTCGGTGCCATGAAACGTCAAGGAGCAGAAGGAGAGTTTCGCTCCAATTTGCACAGAGGAGGTAAGGCTACTGTCATCCGCTTAAGCAAACAAGAGCGCTTGGCAGCATTGGGCGCAGCTAAAGCTTTGGGCTTGGATATCGCTGGCGTGGATATGTTGCAATCAGATAGAGGTCCACTGATTTTGGAAGTGAATAGCAGTCCTGGATTGGAGGGTATAGAAAAGGCAACAGGAATTGATATCGCAGGAGAAATAGTCAAATACATCGAAGCATCGGTGCAAAAAACAGATAGAAAAAAACGAATCAAACATGAGCAAGCAGATAAAGATAGGCACTAGAGGGAGTAAGTTGGCTCTTTGGCAGGCCTATCATGTGCAGGACTTGTTGAAAAAGCAGGGACTGGAGAGTGAGATTGTCATCATCGAAACCAAGGGTGATAAAATTTTGGATGTATCCATTGCCAAAATTGGGAGCAAAGGAGTCTTTACTGAAGAATTGGAAGATCAGTTGGCTTCTGGTACCATCGATATTGCCGTGCACAGTGCCAAAGATATGCAGTCTTCCCTTCCTGAGGGATTTGAATTGATTGCATTTACAGAGCGGGAGAAAGTCAACGATATCATCCTGAGTCATCGAAAGGATATTGATTACAAGGACCCGTCCAAACCCTTGTTGCTGGGAACTTCTTCCACCAGAAGAGTGGCTACTTTGAAGCATTTTTATCCGCATATTCAAACGGTAGAGGTCAGAGGGAATTTACAGACGAGAATTGCCAAAATGGAATCTGGCGTTTGTGATGCTTTATTATTGGCCTATGCAGGTGCACACCGCATGGGGTATGATGAGATGATTGTGGAGGAGTTGAGTTTGGAGGAGTTTACGCCTGCGGTAGGACAGGGCTCTGTGGCTATTGAATCAGCTACTACACTAGACCCTGCTATCAGACAGCAAATCATTGCAGCTTGTCATCACCCTGCTACAGGTTATCGCTTGGAAGCAGAAAGAGCATATTTACGTGTATTGGAGGGAGGGTGTAGTATTCCTGTTTTTGGCTTGGCGACCATAGCGAATGATGCACTTGTGTTGAAAGGTGGGATTGTGAGTCTGGATGGGAAAGAGCGAATTGTACAAGAAATCCATGGAACTTTTGAGGAAGCAATGAAGCTTGGAGAAAGTTTGGCGCATTCCATTTTAAAAGCAGGTGGTGCAGAAATTTTACAGGATATTAAAAAAGGATTGAATAAATGAGACAGTTATTCTTCATTATTTTAGTGGCAGTTAGTTTTTCCTGCAAAACAGAAAAAGAGTATTTGGTCAAATTTGAGACTTCATATGGAGATATGTATGCGGTTTTATTTGATGAAACTCCCAAGCACAAGGAAAATTTTGTCAGTTTAGCCCAGGCGGGACGTTTTGACTCTACGGATTTTCATCGGGTGATCAAAGATTTTATGATCCAAGGTGGGGATGTATTTGGAAAAGAAGGACTTCCTCAAGAAGACTGGTATACCGTACCTGCGGAAATTAAGCCCGGATTAATCCATGAAAAAGGCATGATAGCAGCGGCACGTATGGGTAATAATGTCAATCCAGAGCGCAGGTCCAGCGGTTCCCAATTTTACATAGTCCAAGGGAAGGTCTATACGTGCAATGAATTAGTAGTGGACATGAAGCTGCTGTCAGAGACATTTTTCAAATACATGCAGCTGGGTAGCAATAAAGAATTGATGGAGAAGTATCAGCAGTTTTATCAAGCACAAGAATTTGATGCCATCAATGAAATGATGCTAGCTGCCAAGTCTGACTTGGAATCCTTCTATAATATCAATTTGGAGAAGAATATGACCAAGCAACAAATTGATGCTTATACTACTGTTGGGGGTACGCCTCACTTAGATAACGAATACACAGTGTTTGGGAAAGTTATTCAGGGTTTGGATGTGATGGAGAAAATTGCAGCAGTGGAAACTGGGCCCCGTGACAAACCTGTGGATCCTGTGTATATGAAAGTGAGTGTTTCCCAATTGCCAAAATCCAAAATCACCAAAGAATTTGGGTATGAATTTGGGAATTGAGCGCTATGAGACTATTCTGATTACCGGTGCCAACGGTTTGTTGGGACACAAGCTGGTGCAGTTGTTGATTCACCGGGAACATGTACTGGTGATAGCGACAGGACTTGGTGAGAGCAGATTACCTGCATCTTATGCCAAGTATTACCAATGGGAATCCATGGATATTTCTTCCGAGGAGCAGGTGAACAGTGTATTTGAAAAGCATAGGCCTACTACTGTTATTCATGCTGCTGCTATAACCCAAGCAGATGTTTGCGAAGAAAACAAGGAAAAAGCCTACATAGTCAATGTTTTGGGTACCAAGAATCTAATTCAGGCAGCCGAGCGATTCGGCTGCTATTTTTTGTATCTCTCTACAGATTTTGTATTTGATGGAGAAAATGGTCCATATATAGAGGAGGATCAACCCAATCCTGTCAATTACTATGGAAGGACTAAGTGGGAAGGAGAGCAACTTTTGAAGCAAAGTAATCTATCCTGGGCTATTGTGCGGACAGTTTTGGTGTATGGGGTGGCAGAGGGCTTGAGTAGATCTAATATAATTTTGTGGGTGAGGGAATCTTTGATGGCAGGAAAAACTATTCAAGTGGTCACCGACCAAATGCGTACCCCAACTTTGGTAGAAGATTTGGCTGATGCTTGTTTATTGATGGTCATGAAAAAGTCCGTAGGAATTTTTCATGTATCAGGAGCAGAGGTCTTAACCCCTTTCCAAATGGCTGAAATGACCGCAGATTATTTTGGTTTGGATAAAAGATTACTTCAACCGGTAAACGCATCTACTTTTACACAATCGGCGAAGCGGCCGCCAAAAACAGGATTTATCATTCAAAAAGTTCAAAATGAGTTAAATTTTGAGCCTAAAAGTTTTACTAGTGGAATTGGTATTTTGGCAAAACAACTTAAATTAGCCGATTCTTAAAAATAAGTTAATCTATAAATCACACTTACTTCGTAACGTATGGCGATGAATACAGATACCCAAGGGAGAGGCCAATGGGGTTCCAGCTTGGGTTTTATTATGGCGGCTGCCGGTTCAGCGGTAGGACTTGGAAACATTTGGAGATTTCCATACCTAACAGGTGAGAACGGTGGGGGAGCTTTTGTTTTTGTATATGCAATTTGTGTACTACTCATAGGACTTCCGCTTTTGCTCAATGAAATTGCGTTAGGAAGAATCTCTGGAAAAAACCCAATCGGAGCTATTCGTGAGACAGGCGGGAATAAGTTTTGGCAATTGGCAGGTGTATTATGTATCCTGGTTTGTTTTTGTGTTTTAAGCTACTATTCCGTGATTGCAGGGTGGACTATTGGTTACATTTTCACTGAATTGATAGATATTCCTGTTGATTTTGCAGATTTTCAACAGACACCAATGTATGTGATTCCATTGTGCTTCATATTTATTTTGATGACAATTGGTGTTGTATTGGGCGGTGTTTCTGGTGGTATTGAGAAAGCTGCTAAGTTTTTGATGCCTATCTTGTTTATCATTATTATCTTCATTGCGGGCCGTGCAGTAACCTTGGAAGGTGCTAGCGCCGGTATTGAATACTATTTGAAACCTGATTTTTCTAAGATTGATGGAAAAGTTGTCTTATCAGCACTTGGTCAGGCTTTTTTCTCCATGTCTGTAGGTTGGGGCTTGATGATTACCTTTGGTTCTTATTTGCCAAAAAGTAGTAACATCGTACAGTCTTCCGGTTGGATTGCAGGGATGGACAGTATGGTAGCCTTGTTGGGAGGATTGATGGTTTTCCCTGCCTTGTTTGCGTTGTTACCGGGAAAAGATCCCGCAGGTGGACCTGCTTTGGTTTTTGAGGTATTGCCCAAAGTATTTGACGCGATGCCAGGAGGTAACTTTATTGGAGCCTTATTCTTCCTTTTATTATTAGTGGCTGCCTTGACTTCTTCCATATCAATGTTGGAAGTTCCTGTGGCATATTTCATCGATGAGAAGAAATGGAGTAGAAAAAAAGCTGCTTGGTTGATTGGTATAGCTGCCATGGCTTTGTCTGTCCCGTCAGCACTTTCATCCATTGAAGGCAACTTCTTTGAATCCTTGACATTAAAATTCGGTGGTAATGTACAAGTAGGTTTCTTTGGGATTATGGATTTCTTATTTGGAACTTTCGCAGTAGTGCTTATTTGTTTTATGCTAGCTCTATATACTGGTTGGGCTAAGAAAATTTCTGATTTTGCCAATGAACTTGCTTTAGGTTCACCTTCATTCAAAGGTCCTTGGCGGTCTGCTTGGATCTTTTTCATCAAGTGGGTTTGTCCTATTGTTATTGCATTAGTACTTCTCGACACTTTAGGTGTCTTTGGAGACCCACAAGAAGGGGGTTGATTTACAAAAAACAAAAAAGAGAGGAAGACCTCTCTTTTTTGTTTTTTGTTAAGTATAAAAAGTATATGTCTCTCGTTTAGTTATTTTTATCACTTTTGGTTACATTAGCAGAAGGTATAATCTCAAGGATAATGAAGAATGTATATTTATTACTAATAGCAGTTCTATGCTTTTCTAAACTCTCGGCGCAAGACTTTTCTATTGGTCCAAAAGTTGGTGTTTCACAAAGTTCAATTGCTGTCAACGGAGATGGCTTTGAATCGGGTTCTACTTCCCTTGGTTATCATGTAGGTGCATTTGTACGTATGGGAGGGGCTTCCGTATTTGTACAACCAGAATTTTTATATACCAATACCGGAGGAACCATCATTCAAAAATCTGATACAGGGATAGATGCTAGCATAGATGCCAATTTCAATCGTTTAGATATCCCTTTCATGGTTGGAGTGAAACTGGCTAGAGTTTTTAGAATCCAAGCGGGTCCTATTGCATCAGTATTGTTGGATTATACCTTAGATGACGCCCTAAATGTAGCTCAAAATGTCGATTATAGATCATCCACTTTAGGATATCAAGCTGGAATCGGTTTGGATTTGGGGAATCTCATTCTTGACTTCAAATATGAAAACTCTCTAGGAAGAATCGCTCAAAGTGTTGCAGGTTTCAATACAGACCAACGCCAAAATCAATTAATGGTATCTGCTGGTTTTAGATTGTTCTAGAATTACGCATGCTGATGGATGAATCATCCAAAAAGATATCTAAATTATGTATAGTGATCTTAACTTAATAAGAAATGTTTTCATAGTTTGCATCCTAGCATGACAAAATAAAAAAACCTAGACTACTTAAGTCTAGGTTTTTTATTTATTGCCACATTAATAACTGATGTCAGCTAAAAGCTATCAATTGATTTCAAAACCCTTATCAACAGATTGTCCCTTACTATCAGTAATAAGAAGGGAGTACTTACCCTTTGCAATAGAAGCTTCCATGTCCCAAGAAGTGATGTTTACGCCTTTTGAACCGGCTACTTCCCAAGACTTAGTAACTTCTCCTTTTTCATTTTGAACTGTCAAGGAAATCGTTTCGGCGGAAGGAAGATAGAATATTATGGCTTGTGAGTTTGTTCTTCCTGACATGGCAGACCAGCGTGGATTGATGCGGACGTTGTCTGCTCTGAGAATGGACAACGCTCCATTATTTTGTTTGATTTGATGCAAAACATCCAGATTGATTACATACACACTCCTTCCGTGGGTACCAATGACCAAATCATTGGCCTTGGCCTGAATCACCATGTCGTAAATCGGGACATTCGGCAAGTTGCCTTGAAATAATGCCCAACTTTTTCCGCCATCCATACTTACATATAACCCATGGTCTGTCCCTAGATATAGTATTTCAGAATTTTTCACATCTTCTTTGATAACATTGGTAGCCTCCATAGGTAAGTTACCTTTGATGCTTGTCCATGTTTTTCCATAGTCCGTACTTTTGAATACATAGGTCTGGAAATCATCAAATCGGTAGCCTGTCAAGGTGAGATAGACCAACCCTTCCTGATGAGCAGATGGAGTTACGCTGCTGACCCACCTACCTTGAGGTAGTCCTTTGCTGATATCAGTCCAGTTTTTGCCATGATCTCGAGTAATCCAAAGATTGCCGTCATCCGAACCCGCATAAAGTGTCCCAAACTCTAGGGGTGATTCTTCTACTACTGTTAAGGTTGCAAATGGAACATTTCCGCTTTTTTGGTTTTTGGTCAAGTCTGGAGAGATGGTTTCCCAAGTATCTCCTCTATCAAGAGAACGATAAACATACTGAGAACCCATGTAGAAGATGTCTTGATTATGCTTGCTCAGGACTGCCGGAGTTCGCCAGTTCCAGCGATTAGGCGCTCTGCCAATATCATACCCAGGGGTAACAGATTTACGTTCACCTGTCTTCGTATTGATACGGAAGTAGTTGCCAAACTGAAAGCCTGTATATACAATATCGTTGGTTCGAGTGTCAACAGCCACCACCATTCCGTCACCTCCCATTAAGGAAGTCCATACATCGGAAGGTTTTCCTGTTGATTTACCATACCAAACACCGTTGTCCTGCATTCCTCCGTATATGTTGTAGGGTTCGTTCTCATCTACCATGATGGAGTAAAACTGGCTGATGGTCAATTCTGTATTCAGATGCTCCCAGCGCTCTCCACCGCCATAAGATCTATATAATCCACCGTCTGTACCGAGTAATATGTGCTTGCTGTCCTGAGGATTGATCCACATGGCTTGATGGTCTGAATGTACATTGCCTACAGTATCGGTTAAGGCAAAATTCTTTCCACCATCTCTCGAAACTAATAGCGGTACACCCAATAAAAACAGTTCATCTGGATTCGTGGTGCTCGTACGAACTTCTCCAAAGTAGTAGCCATAGGTGTTGTAAAGTCTGGATAAATCACTTTCATTGACTTTTTTCCAAGATTTACCACTGTCTTCGGAACGGTACACTTCTGCCCCTACTACGCTTGCGTTCAAGATAGCGGCATTCGCATCTACGCCACCCCCATTATAAGTAGCGATTTGCTTAGGGGTTATTTTGCCTTGGGCTACTAAGCGCTTAACGGTAGCCGCATTGTATTTGGTAGCGAATCGATTGCTTCGGAGAAAACGGTCTAATTTGGCATTGTCCAAATTTTGCACCTCAGCTGCGGTCATATTTTGAAAGTTATCAAAACTGAGTTCATCTGCATTTCTGTTGCCCATCCCTCGAGATGATTCTCTGGTTTCGGTCCGTTGGTTATCATGCAGTGCGTACACGATATTCGGCTGACTCATGCTAAAGTCAAAACCGATTCTTCCTACAAATTCATCTGTTGGGAATCCTGCATCTGATTTTTGCCAGGTTTCTCCGCCATCTTCTGATCTCCAGATTCCTGAGCCTTTTCCATTACCAATAAAATCATGCGATTGTCTAAATCGCTCCCAAGTAGCAGCTAATAAATGGTTTGGATTACTTGGGTCAACTTTAATATCAATTACACCTGTATTGTTGTTGACAAACAAGGTTCGCTTCCATGTTTTTCCTCCGTCAGTGGTTTTATAAAGTCCGCGCTCCTCGTTGGTAGAATAGAGGGAGCCCATGGAACCAACCCAAACGATGTCAGGATTTTCTGGGTGAATTTGAATTTGTCCGATATGTTGGGAGAAGCCTAAGCCCATGTGTTCCCACGTCTGACCGGCATCCGTGGACTTGTATACACCAGCACCTGCATAAGTGGATCTGCTTGAGTTATTTTCTCCCGTACCTACCCAGAGGATGTTGTTATTGCTTTTCGACAGGGCTATGTCTCCAATACCTATGGCTCCCTGATGGTCGAAAATGGGTATAAAGGACTGACCGTTGTCACTTGTCTTCCATACTCCGCCGGAAGCAGCGGCGATGTAGAAGGTCTTATAATCATTGCTGACCTCTATGTCCACCACGCGTCCACTCATATTGGTAGGTCCAACATTTTTTGCTGGATAATTTCTGAATGGAGTTTCCGTTAACAACTGTTGATGCCTTTCAATAGCCTCCTTCAATTCCTTCGCAGTGGTAGGTTTGATGTCTTGAGCGAGGGTTGGGTAGAGGGAAATTGTAAGTGCAAATAAGCACAAAAGAGAAAGTTTTTTTAAGTCTGTTAACATGAGATTTTTATTTCGGAAGTATTGAAGGTTTCAAATTATGTAATTTTTTTTCTTTGTTTTAAAGGAATCTGATATTACTTTGAATCAACAAAGAAAAAAAAGATATATCATCGAACCCAAAATTAATGAAAGGAGGTATTTAAAGTAATTAAGAGCTATGAGAAAAGTTTAACTTAACCCACAAAAAAATTAAAAAAAAATAATTAATGTTTAATTAAAATTACAATTATGTCAAAAATCTACACATTGAAAAATGGACAGGTTGGAACAGTTTTCAAGAGAAAAACTTTCTTGAAATCTTTAGTTCTACTTGCAGCAATGACGGGATTTGAAGCGAAAGCCTTTAATTTCTCCAGCGATTTCAACCACTCATCAAAAAGTGGATTTGTTTCTAATAAAGCAGATAATACGGTTTCAGATGTTCAAGACCGGCTAATTCAAGGGGTGGTCGTCGACGATCTTGGGGATCCACTTCCAGGAGTTAGTATTTTAGTTAGAGGGACTACGAGAGGAACCACTACAGATATTGATGGTAATTTCTCCTTACAAGTTGGACCGAATGCAGTTTTAGTAATTAGCTATCTTGGATTTAAAACTCAAGAAGTAACGGTTGGAAATCAATCAAGACTTCAAATTCGATTGGATCAACAACTATCAGATCTGACGGAATTTGTTGTTACTGGTTATGGCGTTCAAGAAAAAAGAGCAATTACAGGTGCTATGTCATCCTTGAAGGGAGAGGTTATCCAAAACTTCCCTGTGGTATCCGCAGATAGAGCCTTACAAGGTCAGATTTCCGGTGTAAATATCATGGGTGCTAATGGTGTACCGGGTGGTCCTGTTCAAATTCAGATTCGTGGTGTTGGATCTATCACAGCAGGTAGTCAGCCGCTCATAATTGTGGATGGTGTTCAATTGAATATGGCGGAAGGTGCTTCCAATACTGCAAGTAACCCATTGGCATTCCTCAATCCTAATGATATTGAATCCATCGAAGTGTTAAAAGATGGAGCAGCGGCCTCTATCTATGGAGCTCAAGCTGCTAACGGTGTAATCTTGGTAACTACCAAATCTGGTAAATCAGGTAAAACGCAGTTTAACTTGAATGTGTTCTCCGGGGTAACAGAGCCAATGCCAACTATACCAATGATGAATAGCCAAGAGTTCATGGACGTAAGGTTAACGGCATTTAATAATCAATTTCCTAATAGAAGTGCCGCTCAAAATCGGTCTATTTTATTACAGCAATTAGGATTCCCAGCAACGTTTACTGACGAGGAAATTGCCGCACTTCCAACATATGATTGGCAGCGAGAAGTATTTAAAACTGGTGTAACTCATAATATTGAGCTAAGTGCCAGTGGAGGAAATGATAATACAACCTTCTTTATATCTGGTTCACATAATTATACTGAAGGTAATGTAGTCGCTTTGGATTTTCAACGATCTACCGCTAGGTTCAACTTGAATCATAAGGTGAATCAACGATTGGATTTCCGTTTAGATGCTAATTTGGCTAGTATCAGACAGAATGGTATCACAGGTAGTGCAGGTTCAACTGGTGCATTTGCAGCACCTCACTACTCAGGTCCAATGATGTTGCCATGGATTCCAGTTTACTTGGAGGACGGTTCATTTAATGCTCCCGTAACAGGTTTTCCTGGGAATATGGATAGAAATGCTATTTCGGAACAGTTCTTAAATGACCTATACAGTAGAACTAATTCGATCATCACCAATTTTCAAGCAAACTACAAAATATCAGATAACTTAAGATTTAGAAGTTTCTGGGGTTTAGATTACAGGGTTATCGACCAAACTAACTACACAGACCCAAGAACACGATCTGGTTTTGCAGCTCAAGGTTCATTAAATATTCAAAATAGACAAAATGTCAATTTCATTACCAATCAGACATTGACTTACAACAAGAAGTTTGATGGGGGCCATAATTTGAATGTATTATTGGGAGCAGAATACAGAAGCGATGTACGTGAGATTTCTTCTGTTTCAGGGCAAGGATTCCCTACTTTTCAGTTTAGAACTATGCAGGCAGCAGCCGTAATCACTTCTGCAACGGCTAACTGGACAGGTTTTAGAAGACTAGGTACTTTTACACAAGTAAATTATGACTTCAATAAAAGATTCTTACTAAGTGGTGTTCTTCGTTATGACGGATCTTCTCGATTTGGTGCTGATAATCTTTTCGGCTGGTTCCCTGCGATTTCCGGTGGTTGGAACATCCATGAAGAAAGTTGGTTGGCTGATAAATCTTGGATAGATCAGGTCAAATTCAGAGTTGGTTATGGTGAAACTGGAAATGATGCGATCGGAAACTTTGATTCCAGAGGTTTATACGGGGGATTGGCAGCTGCTAACTACAATGAATTGCCTGGTATTAGACCTTCTGCTATTGCAAATACTTTCTTAAGATGGGAACGTAATGTAACGACTAATATAGGTATCGATTATGGGTTCTTTGGTGGACGAGTAAGTGGTGCTGTCGAAGTTTTCCGAAGAATGAGTAAAGACCTTTTGTTGGATACTCCTCTTCCTTGGAACTCAGGATTTAGTAATGTGACACAAAATGTTGGTTTGCTTAAAAATGAAGGATTAGAAATCGAGTTCCAAACAAGAAATATTGTCAAAAAAGACTTTACTTGGACTACTAATTTCAATATTACATTCATCAATAATGAAGTAATGGATTTGGGTGGGGATGAAGTTCTTCCTGGTAATCAGTCAGTTCGTGTCGGGCATGCATTGAGAACAAATGTATTTGTGGAATATGCCGGTGTTAACTCTGCTACTGGTCGACCAATGTTCTTTGACGCCAATGGAGATATTACATACAATCCTATTTTGCCAGGTGATTTACAAGTTTTTGGAAATGGCTTGAGCAGTTATTTTGGTGGCTTAACTAATACATTTACATACAAAGGATTCTCCTTAAGTGCTTTGTTTATCTATGATTTTGGAAGAGAATTAAGTAACTCTGGTCAAATGTCATTCTGGTACAGAAATGGTCAGGACAATAGAAACAGCTTGAGAAGCATTTATGAAGCTAGATGGACTGAACCGGGTCAAGTTACGAATGTACCTAGACCAATTGGTGGTGGTGCAGAAACATTAGGTAGAAACAAAAATGCGGCTAGTTCCAGATTCCTAGAGGACGCCTCTTTTATTCGATTGAGACAATTGTCAATGACCTATGATCTTCCTAAACCTTTGTTATCTCGTATGAAGTTAAGATCTGCTCAGATTTACGCCCAAGGTGCCAACTTGTTGACGTTCACAGCTTGGTCAGGATATGATCCTGAATTGATCATTGGTGAAGGTGATTTCTCATCCACACAAGGGGCACTTCCTCAGACGAGAGCTTACACATTGGGTATTCAAATTGGTTTTTAATTGAAGGTTATGAAAAATTATAAATTTATATACGTTTTAATAGGACTTACTTTCTTTCTAAGTTCTTGCGAAGAGTGGCTACAAGTAGAACCAAGACAGTCTATTGATTCTGCTACTGCACTTTCCAGTCAAGAGGCAATTACTGCTGCTACGAATGGAGTTTATGCTAGATTTAGATCAGTTGCACTTTACGGGAGAGATTTCTTAGCTATCCCTGAACTATTAGCCGATAATGCTTTCAACACAGGTGCTGGTAACCGTTTGGTTGGTCAGTTTAATAATCAACCAGGTTCCCATATGGGTAATTGGGGGACCGCATATTTTACGATCAACCAAATCAATTTGATCCTACGCGCACTTCAAGAGGTAGAGCTTCCTGTGGAATTCAGAAATCGAATAAGAGGTGAGGTTCTATTTCTAAGAGCGCTCTTGTATCATGATCTGGCTCGGGTATATGCCTATGATCCTACAGCAGATATTCCTGGAGTGAATGTGGGTGGTGTTCCGATTGTAACTCAAGGAACCTTGACTGTTGCAGAAGTAGAGTATCCTGCAAGAAATACGGTTGATGAAGTTTATACATTTATCTACAATGACTTAGAAGAGTCATTAGGGTTAATGCAAAATTTCAATATGAATAGAAGACCGTTTTTTGTAACAAGAGGTGCAGTTGCTGCGCTTTTCTCAAGGGTAGCGCTTTACAGAGGCGATTATGCGCGTGCGATTGAAATGTCAGAAATTGCTATGGCAAGTGGTGTAGCTAATTTTCCAGCAGATCCTGTTAGTGGGTGGAGAACACAAGTACAGCCAGAGTCTTTCTTTGAAATTGTGTTTACCACTCAGGATAACATCGGTGCAAATGAATCATTGAGAGCAACGTTTATGTCAAGAGTATTCTTAAATGATGCTGTTGCTGCTAGTCATGGCAATGTCGTGTTTACCGATGAATTAGCAGCCGCGTTTCCTGATGAAGATTTACGTCGAGACCTTATTCAAAGGGGGTTAGCTGTGAATTCAGGAGTGTTTGAAATCAATAAGTTTGCAAGTAAAAATGGAGTGCCTAATTTGGATAATGTACCTGTAATTAGATATTCAGAAGCAATTACAAATAAAGCAGAAGCACATTATCACTTAGGTCAGTTTGATCTTGCTCTTACAGAATTAAACAAGTTAAGAGTTCGAGCAGGTTTGGAAGCTTTGGAAGGGATTACAGGCCCGCAAATTTTGGATGAAATATTACTTGAAAAACGAAGAGAGTTTGCTTTTGAAGGTCATAGATTCTTCGATTTAAAGAGACTGGGCCGAGACATTATTAAACCTACTGGTAATGTTGAACATTCAGATTTCAGGATTTTGGCAAATATTCCAAACCGTGAAATTGAAACTAATCCAAGTCTTGTACAAAACAGGGGCTATTAAACTGATTTAAGTTATGAAAAGATTAAATATATTATTTCTTGCACTTCTCATGTCCTTTGTGACAACCAGTTGTTTTGAAGATTATTCCGAAAGGCACTTCTTCAGAACACTAACAGTTGAGTTTGATGATGCCGTAGCTCGTAATAACGCGCCAGGGCTTGATTTTCCTTTACTACCCCAGCTCCGCAATAATGCTGGGGATAGATCCTTTAGAATCAATTTATTTGGAGGATTGCATGGGCAGGACTTAGATATTCCTGTGAGAATTGTAGCAGAAAGCACAACTGCAGTTGAGGGAGTTCATTATACGCTTCCAAATGGGTTGAATGTTAGAATTCCTGCAAATGAAGCCTTTGGATTTCTAACCATAAATATCCCTGAATTGCCAAATACAGCAGCTGTTCGTTTGGTGTTTGAACTACAATCCACAGATCTTGTAAATGCCAGCAATAACAAGAAAAGAATTGGTATGGATATTCGTATCTAAACTCAATTGTCTTCAAATAATAATAGTAATCAAAAATGGAGATGAGGCTGTTTTAAAATGTTAAGTAAGTTTTCAAAGCAGTCGTAATTCAAGAGGCCGATTTTCACTGATCGGCCTCTTTTTTTGAGTGCTTTTAATCTTGAATGTATTTGGAAATATTTTGACTATAATCAAAGATTATGAATGATGGCTAATTGCAATCTTCATCAAGCGCTTTATTGGTAGATTATAGGATTGATATTCATCCTTTTGATAGCGTCTACACTTATAATTTTTAAAGAAAACTTACTATAGCTTCTTCTTTTTACTCCATAATTTTTTCAAATCGTATAAGGCGACCGTTAGCATCCATACCTTCTATAATTAGAAGGTGTCGCCGAGCTAGATCGGTATTGAAGAATTTAATTTCAGATTTAAGGCCTGCTTTAAGTTCAAGATTAGGATTCCAATAAATTGTTTTTCTTTGATCTGAAGTAGCTGTTTCAGGTGTGATTTTGTCGTATTTAGGTTGATAAAACTCTCTTGGAGTTGCATATCCTTTAATGTTTGACATAAGGCTACCGACACTATTGCCGGTTGGGGCTTCAAATCCTGACCTTGTATAAACTGCAATGGCTCCGTTAGCTCCTTGGGATCCAAATATTGCAGCTCTAGCAGGGTCTTTGAATATATCAATTGCTTTTACATCCCTTGGGTTTACTTGCATAAGGGTTTGCATATCGACTGGAGTATTGTCTAATAAGAATAATGGTTCTGTCCCTCCTGTAACAGAACCTGGGCCCCGGATTGTAACTGTGGCATTTAGGCCGGTTGTAACTACTTGCACTCCTGCTACCCTTCCTTGGATCATTTCAAAAATATTGATAGCCCCTTGAACTCCCAAAATTTTATCAGGCTCAATGACTACATCTCCTCTACCGTATATTCTTCTTTGATCAAGATTTTCTTCATACAACGTTTGAGCTTGCACTTCAAATTCTTGCAGGTCAATTAATCTTTCATCATCTTGGAGTCTACTCATCAATTGGCGTGCAGCAAATGTTTCCAATAAGGAATTTGGGATAAAATTACCATCTGATACTTTTTTTGGAATTGAATCTAAGAATCTTTTATTTTCATGCACTATAACTTCTACAAATTCTAGCTGCCTATCATCTTTTCCTGAAATAGTAACAGGTGTATCTTCAAAAAACACAAGGTTTGGGAAAAGAAATCTACCATCTTCCCCAAATTGCATCCGTATAAATGAATCTCCTTGGCCAATCATCGCACTTGCAATTCCCCCTTTGAGTCCTCTTCTTGTGTTGTTTAAAGGTTTAATTTCACCGGAAATGCTAATCCCTTGTTCAATTAACTTATTTACTTCAGGGAATTTATTGGAAAACACATCCTCCCAATCAAATCTTCGCCATCCATTGGTCATCATAACAAGGTCTAGAGCCAAAAGAGTTGTATCGTTTCTGTCTTTTAAGTAGTAATTGGGCTGATAAATCGTTCCCTTCAAATCTGAGGTTAATAAAAGATTCGTAAAGATAGTATTTGTGGAGTTGGTAGGTGAAGATTGCTGATCGGCGTCAACAACACTTATCGAAAACCTGCCCTCATGCGGATTTTGATTCAGCAATGCTTCTAATTCCAGAATAACCTCTGACCTTGGTTTGATATCGCTTTTCTTTTTTACAGATAATTCATATTGTTCTTCATTATTCCAATAAAAGAATAGCCTTTCTGCCAAAGGTTTTCCATCCTGTGTTAAAATTGTTATGTGGTTGATTCCTTGCTGTATATTTTGCTTGGGTATGCGTACTCCCCAGACATTATAAGGCATGGTGCCATTTGAAATAAAGTTAATCCATCCTTTAGAATGACTAACTAATGTTAGTTCTTCTTCTCCTAGATTTCCTTCAACATAAACAGTAATATAACTTTGATTATCATTATTTAATACTTTGAGAACAATTCCTTTCTCTAGTGCCTGTGGTAATTTTATTTGAAAAGATTCACCTGTTTCCTCATCTGTAATTAGGACATTTTTAGGCTGATTGTCAGGGGTGATTTCAAATTTACCCATTCCGCCAAAAAAGGGTTTGAATTCTATAGGTTCATCCAAATCTACTATTTTACCCTTAAAGTTGACAGGGCTACCGTCAGGATAGACTCCCTTAAATGCTACATTACTTTTGAATCCTTGTAATAGATTTCCTCCTTCAGGCAAGAACTGAATGTCTGCATGATGTATAGAATAAGGAATTTTGAATTCTTTTTTGACGGTGTAGTTTTCGTTTTCTAGATACTCTAATTCAATGCGTTGATTAGAATATGGTTTGAAAGGAATTGTAAAAGAAAGTGAAGCTTCGCCTTGACTATTCAAGCTGATATCCCGATTAACCAAGAGTTCTGAATCAGCTATCACTTTGAAGCCAAGTGTAGCATTTTTTAGTGGCGCCCCACGTCCATCTAAGGCATCGAGTAAAATCGTGTATTTCACATCTTGGCTTTCTTTGGATCTGTTTTCAAAAATTATTTTTGGGAAAAATGAGCGATTGTTTCCATCAAATACTTGTATTTCTTGATGATAAAAGTATTCTTCCCCAAAATTTTCCATCCAAGCAGTAAAAGCTTTGATTCTGTAGATGCCTTCAGATCCAAAATTTGGAAGTTTGAAGTCTCCATGCCCAAAACCATTTTCAATCAATACAATTTTTTCTGAAACCAAGTTTCCTTCTCCATCAAATAGATTTACATAAAGTGTTTTGCTTAGTGGACTTGGAACCTGGCCTACTCCTGCCGTAAGGTATACACTGAACCAAATGTCATCGCCTAGAGTGTAGGTGTCTGAATCCAAATGCAAATGGACTTTTTCAACAGGAAAGTCAGTTTGTACTTCAGTGAAATAATCAATGATTTTTTGAATAAAAGGGTCATTAATCCGAAATGAAAAGAGAGTTGTCGAAATTAAAACAAAGAAAAGAATTACTGTTTTAAAGTTGAATTTGCTCATAAAACTTTTATCTATTGATTTGGGATGAAATTAGTTGGAATTTCCTAGACCTGCAACAAAAGAAACTAAAAAATTATTTATATAAATAAATATTTGATTCCTGGAAAAATAACAATGTACCTATCCCGTTTTCAAAAAGAATAATCTTTGAAGAAAGTTAAGTTGTATTTGAAAATAGCCTAAATCTTTACTAAGTTCGAAATGTAAAAGGCGAAAATCTATTGAATTTTGATATTATGTCAAGACTATTTAAGTATAGCAAAAATTTCTACGTGCTCTTCACGTTATTTTTTATCATTTGGATGGTCTTTATTGATTCCAATGATGTGGTGTCTCAGTTTAAGTTGAGAGCCAAATTGAAAGAGCTAGAAAATCAAAAGGAATTTTACTTGGAACGCAAAGAAAAAATCAAAGCCGATCGGGAAGAATTGATGAGTAATTATGAATTGCTTGAAAAATTTGCCCGCGAGCGCTATTACATGAAGAAAAAAACAGAAGATTTGTATGTGGTGGTGGAAGAGTAGATTGTTGCTGCTGACTGCATTTTCATTAATTATTCAGGTTTCCTATGCGCAGCGGGTGATTGAACCAGAAGAAAGGCCTCCTTTGAGAGATAGGATGTACTACGGGGGGAATTTTGCATTATCTTTTGGTCCTATTACTGCTGTGGAAATTTCACCTCTTGCAGGTGTAATGATTACTGACAAGTTGTCTGCAGGCGCAGGATTAACATATCAATATTTTGATGATAGCCGGTGGGTGGGTCTGTCCAATACACTATATGGAGGTAGGTTGTTTACCAGGTATAATGTGCTACCAAATATTTTTCTTCATGGAGAGTACGAGTCTTTAAATTTTGATTTGTATGATTTTGTGACTGATACCTCTAGAAGAGAGTGGGTCAATGCGTTTTTGGTTGGTGGGGGCTATTTCGTTCCTTTTGGGAATCGAGGTGGAGCAAACTTTTTGTTTTTGTATAATCTTAATTACGATGTAAGACGATCGCCTTACAATGAACCATATGTGATTCGTGTGGGTTTAGTGTTTTAGTCTCAAACAAATTTCCGTGTAATGGATTCTTTTGTTCAAAAATTGGCGCTAGCTCATCGCAATTGCCCCGAATGCCCTTCGGCTAAGGTGATTCATTTGTATTTTGAGGATCTGTTAGGTCTTTTATTTCCTGATTTCACAGAAGAACTCTTAAAAGACCCTGCACAAATCCAACAAAAAGTAGAGGAGTTAAAATGTAGGTTAGGTGGCTTATTGATCAAAAATAAACACTTGCATCAAGCTGACGGAGGAGCATTAGCGGAACAGTTTTTCACAAACTTAGAAGCAATTTATGAATTGATTTTGCAAGATGTGCAGGCCATGTTTGATGGAGATCCAGCAGCTAAATCCGTAACAGAAGTAATTCGTTGCTACCCTGGTTTCTATGCGATCACTGCGTACAGGGTAGCGCATGGTTTACATAAATTAGGGATTGCACTTATTCCAAGAATGATCACAGAATTTGCCCATAGTAAAACTGGAATCGATATTCATCCAGGCGCATCCATAGGACCTAAATTTTGTATTGACCATGGTACTGGTATTGTGATCGGTGAGACAACCACTATTGGTGAATGTGTAAAAATCTACCAAGGAGTTACGTTAGGTGCATTGAGTGTAGATAAGGTTGATGCTGATAAAAAGCGACATCCAACCATCGAAGATCATGTGGTCATCTATGCCGGCGCTACTATCCTCGGGGGGAATACGGTCATCGGCAAACACTCCATTGTAGGCGGAAATGTATGGTTGACTAAATCCATACCTCCGCATTCCAAAGTGTATTACCAAGCCAATATGCAGGATCCTTCTGGAGAACATCGTGAAACCTATATCATCAAGACCTAATGTATATTGAAAAACTTATTGGCAATACTCCCTTAGTAGCGCTTCGCACGATCCCGACCAATCCTGGCGTTCAGATTTATTGCAAGTTAGAGGGCCAAAACCCTGGAGGTTCTGTCAAAGATAGAGCTGCTTACAATATGTTGAAGTCTGCCCTTGATAGAGGTACCGTTCAACCTGGGGCTAATTTGGTAGAAGCTACAAGTGGCAATACAGGAATAGCATTGGCTATGGTGGCTAATTTTTTGGGTTTGAAGATGACACTCGTGATGCCGGATAATTCCACCAAAGAGCGAATTTTATCTATGGAGGCTTATGGTGCTAAGGTGATCTTGACACCCGCTGCCAAAACGATTGAATACTCCCGTGAACTGGCCGAGCAAATGGCCCGTGAGGAAGGTTATGTAATGCTCGATCAATTTGCTAATCCTGATAATTACATGGCTCACTATTACAGCACAGGTCCTGAGATATGGAAAGATACTGATGGTAAAGTCACTCATTTTGTATCCGCTATGGGTACTACGGGAACGATTATGGGTGTTTCCAAGTATCTAAAAGAGCAAAACCCAGCAATCCAAATTGTAGGAACCCAACCTACAAACGGATCAAATATACCGGGGATCCGTCGATGGTCTCCCGAATTTTTACCGAAAATATTTGATCCTTCCCGTGTGGATCGAGTGATAGATGTCAGTCAGGAACAGGCTACCACGATGACCCGAAGAATGGCAAAAGAAGAGGGGATTTTGGCGGGGATGAGCAGTGGAGGTGCCCTTCATGCAGCTCTTCAGCTTGCACAAGAGCTAAAGCATGGTGTGATTGTCTGTATCACTTGCGATAGAGGGGATAGATACCTGAGTTCGGATTTATTTGGATAATGGTAATTGTTGGTTTCCCAATTAGTTTTCTTTTTCGAAAATAGCTTAAATCCATTTTCCACTCGGATGCACCCAAGGTTCACGATATGCGCGCTTCAATAATTTCGTTGCTTCTGGGTCATTCGCTATGATTTTATTGGTCGGGTCATAACTTAAAGGTCTGCCAAGATCCATAGAAAGATTGGCCAAAATACAGGAAGCTGTTGAAATATGGCTGCTGTATATAGCTGCATTTGGGTCAGTATTGTGCTGCATGGCATCTACCATGGCTTGAAAGTGCCTTCGGGTAGCTGGGGCTGCATGAACCTCCATGCCTGCTTCGGTCAGATCTTCTGGATATTTTTCACGCTCATACAGACACTCAAATAGTTGGCTTTCGCCATTAGGGTAGGGAATAAACTCAGCTTTGAAGGGTGAACCCGCTAACATTCCATGTTCTCCATAAATCTTAAATCCCCAAGGGTATTCAGGATCCACAGGGTTTCCCCAAGTTCGGTGCTGCCAAGATACTGTCAAGTCAGTAAACTCAAAAACAGCGGTTTGCGTATCTGCCGTATTGGATATCCCCTTGTTTTGTACATAAATACCTCCCTGAGCCGAAATCGTGTGAGGCCAATCTAGGTCCAGCATCCAGCGCACAGCATCCAACATGTGCACCGCCATATCCCCTGTTATTCCATTTCCATACTCCATAAATGATCGCCAATGTAATCCATGAGGCAAGCCTGTATAAGGTCTCAAGGGGGCAGGACCGGTCCAAAAGTTATAATCAATATAGTCCGGGATTGCTTGTACTTCCTTGCTTTTATCTTCCCGCATATGGTAGTAACAAAAAATGTCAGCTGCTGCAATTTTACCTAACTTACCAGTATCGATGATTGCTTGCTTGGCTTCGATCAAATGTGGAGTGCTACGCCGTTGAAGCCCAACCTGAACCACCTTTCCATATTTTTTGGCAGCTGCCACTACTGCTTCTCCTTCCAGTACATCTACCGAAACGGGCTTTTGCACATATACATGGGAACCTGCCTCCAAGGCTGCAATGGTCTGCAAAGCATGCCAATGATCGGGAGTACCAATAATGGTGATGTCCAAGGCATGGTTTTTAAGTAGCTCCCGATAGTCTTTGTACAGCTGAGGTCCATTGGATTGTGGATGTCTCTGTTCCAAAAGTCTGGCAGCTTCTTCCAATTGCTTGCGGTCTACATCGCAAAGGGCGACTACCTCACAAGAGGCAACTTGAAGTAAACGAAAGAGATCACTTTTCCCATACCAACCTGTACCTATGACAGCTACCCGAAGCGGGTTTTTATTCTCAATAAATCCTGTGGAGAGTGTTCCAAGGCTAGTAAGTGCTAATAGCGCTGCACTTTTTTTTAGAAAATTTCTTCTTCCGGGAGTTGAGACTGCTTTCATATGTATAGATAAACAGTCTCAAGTTACAAAAAGGAAAGGGGAAGGCAAGGAGAGCTTAGGAAAAGCTTACACCCAATTTTTCTCCTAACTGCGTCAAATCTTCAATTACCGGTTGAAGCAGTGGGATTCCTTCTTTTCTTCTAATGGCTTCTAATTCGCGTTCTGGATCCCCAGGTATCAATACCTTTTCCTGCCCTTCAACTGGAGTAGCGCTCCTGAAGCGACTGATCCATGTGTCCATATGGCCTTTAAATTCATCTGCAGGTCTGAAAGCATCCACTCTCATAGCTCCAAAAAAGTGCCCCAAACCTTCCCCAACTGGGTTAGGGTCTGGTTCTAGAAATGCAACAAACGGCGGAACCCAAGGACCATAATTGGCACCGGATAGGACTGCGGAAAATATATCCACAATCGCTCCAAGTGCATATCCTTTGTGCGATCCATGGTCTCTATCACCACCCAAAGGAAGTAAAGCACCACCCTTTTTTACACCGTTAGCATCAGTGGTAGGTACTCCCTGTGGGTCTTGAACCCAACCAAGAGGAGCTTCTAAGTTTTTGCGTTGCAATATTTCCAATTTTCCGTTAGCGGCAGTTGTGGTTGCCATATCTGCGACAAAAGGAGGCTGCTCATGAGCAGGAATGGCTACCGAAATAGGATTTGTTCCTAAAAGACGCTCTTTGGAAAAAGTCGGAGAAACCAAGGGACTGGCATTGGTTAGGGAAATACCAATCATATCGTGTTCCAAGGCCATCATCGCATGATAACCAGCAATTCCATAATGATTGCTATTTTTCACAGATACCCAGCCGGTACCAGCATTTTTGGCTTTTTCAATAGCTACTTGCATAGCAAATGGTGCGACCACTAATCCTAATCCACCATCTCCATCCACAACTGCCGTACTTGGAGTTTCGTAAGTGACACGTATGGATGGCGTGGCATTGATTCTTCCTTTTTCCCACAAGCGCACATAGCCCGAAAGCCTAGCAACTCCATGGGAATCTACTCCTCGCAAGTCAGCTGATACCAATACATCTGCTGCAATCGTGGCATCTTTATCCGAGCAGCCAATTTTTTTCAGTATATCAATTGTAAACTGTCGGAGGTGTTCGTAAGTAAAATTCATGAGCATCGTTGATCTTATTTCTCTGCCATAGCCAGAGAATCTTTTCCCATCAGTTGGGCGATGGCCCCTTCCTTGAGGGCAAAATTAGAACATACTAAGAGTTCCACTGAAAGGAATCCTAAAATAAATTCAATCAAACAGGATGCAACTACTATCATATCCACACGCATAGGGATCATGCCCGGGATTTTAAGTCGCTCTTCCTTGGGTAAAGTATGTAGCTGGTTGGAAATTTGGTCAAAAGAAGTTCTTGGAAGTAAAAATACGCTTTCCTCTCTAGTTTTATGCTTGTGTAAAGATGCGTAATAGATATCGGATAAGGTATCAAATGTTCCCGAAGCACCCACGAAGCGTGTAGGTTGGTATGTTTGAATAGCGGAGATTAATTCTTGAAGGTTACTTTCAAGGTACTCAAATAAGTTTTGTGTTTCCTCGGGCAGAATTGGGTCATGGTAGTGAAAAAGGTCCAGCATGCGTTGACCTCCAATTTCAAAACTTTGTTTCCACAAGACAGCTTGTTGCGTACCAATGATAAACTCGACAGATCCTCCACCAATATCCATCATCAAAGAAACTTCCTCATTCAAGGCTCCACTTAGTCGGATTCCTTCGTAAATCATTTGGGCTTCTTGGACTCCATCGATGACATTGATGTCTATGCCAATGGTTTGTAATACCTTGTCGACGAAGGCTTGACCATTTTCTGCATTTCTTACCGCAGATGTAGCGAATGCAAATATTTCGGTTATTCCCTCACCATCAATCAGGTTTTTGAAGTGTTGGAGGGTATGTAAGGCTCTTTTTTCGGCATCGGCTTGAATTACACGTTGGTTAATTCCCCCCTGTCCTATTTTTACAGCAACTTTTTCTTTGTATAAAGTCGTGTATCTCTCTCCTAAAATTTCTACCAACAACAAATGAAATGTGTTGGTCCCCATATCGATAATTGCAGCCTTTCTAGGTCTCATACTCACCTATTTTTAAGATGTGCGAATATAGAAACATAATCTTAAAAACTGCTAACCTATTTTCAGTCAATTTTGCTGGAAGTCAAAGTGATACTTTTGTTACTTTGGTAAATTGTATAGTCATTGACCAACAAATTTTTCTCACTATCGCAGTCCTTACTTATATTTGACCAAGATAATACCTTACACACTGGATGATGATCGAAAGTAACTAGCCTTCATAAGCAAGGTTTTTTCTAAAGTCACTCCAAAATAACCGTCGAAAGCAAACTTTAAACTTATGAAAAGTCAAGTCAAAGGAATTTATAGCCTGCCGTCCAACAAAGAGAAATTCGAACTTTTATCTAAAAAGAATGATGAGGCATTACTCGGAGGAGGAGCCAAGAGAATTGAAGCTCAGCATAAAAAAGGCAAATTGACTGCCCGAGAGCGGATAGATTTTTTAATGGATGAAGGTACATTCCAAGAAGTTGACAAGTTTGTGATGCATAGAGCCAAGGATTTTGGTTTGGATAAGGAGCATTACCTTGGTGATGGAGTAATCACTGGTTATGGGGAAATCAATGGGCGATTGGTCTATGTATATTCTCAGGATTTCACGGTATTTGGAGGTTCTTTGTCTGAGACCCATGCTGAAAAAATCTGTAAAATCATGGATATGGCCATGAAAAACGGTGCGCCTGTTATTGGCTTAAATGATTCTGGTGGTGCCCGTATCCAAGAAGGCGTAGTCTCTTTGGGTGGTTATGCGGATATTTTTTACAGAAATACACTTGCATCAGGAGTAGTGCCTCAAATTTCTGCGATCATGGGGCCTTGTGCCGGAGGTGCGGTGTATTCTCCTGCGATTACTGATTTTATTTTGATGGTGGAAAACACTTCCTACATGTTTGTCACCGGTCCAAACGTAGTAAAAACGGTTACCCAAGAAACTGTTACAGCTGAGGAGTTGGGCGGTGCCAGTACACATAGTACGAAGAGTGGAGTGACACATTTTGCCTGTACCAATGAATTGGATTGCATCAATCATATCAAGCAGCTATTGAGCTATATTCCTCAGAACTGTGAAGATGAGGCACCAGTTTATGAGTACGAAAAGAAGGAGAATGAATTAAGACCTCAATTGGATACCATTATTCCGGACAACCCAAATCATCCCTATGATATCCGTGAAGTAGTCAATGGAATAGTAGATGAGGATTCATTTATGGAAGTGCATAAAAACTATGCGGATAACATTGTTGTTGGATTTGCCAGATTAGCGGGAAGAAGTATTGGGATTGTTGGTAATCAACCTCAGTCTATGGCAGGTGTGTTGGATAATGATGCTTCCATCAAAGCTGCTCGTTTTGTTCGTTTCTGTGATTCTTTCAACGTTCCTTTGTTAGTATTGGTAGATGTGCCAGGCTTTTTGCCAGGTACAGATCAAGAATGGAATGGGATTATCGTTAATGGAGCTAAATTATTGTATGCATTTTCGGAGGCTACCGTGCCTCGAGTAACGGTAATTACCCGTAAAGCCTATGGTGGTGCTTATGATGTTATGAATTCCAAACATATCGGTGCAGACCTAAACTTTGCTTGGCCAACTGCGGAAATTGCCGTGATGGGGGCCAAAGGTGCTGCTGAAATTATTTTCAAACGTGAAATTGCCGAAGCCGAAAACCCAGAAGAAAAACTCCAAGAAAAAATCGACGAATATACCGCTAAATTTGCCAATCCATACCGTGCAGCCCATAGAGGGTTCGTAGACGAAGTCATCCTCCCATCCGAAACCCGCGAAAAACTCATCCGTGCCTACAAAATGCTTGAAAATAAGGTAGATAAGCTGCCAAGAAAGAAGCATGGGAATATCCCTCTGTAAGTGAGGTAGGTCTGTCAACGGTCAACGGTTAACTGTTCGTAACAACTAAAACTAACGACTATTCGTAAAAAGAATAAATTCGTTTTCTTAGATGTTCTTTATCCAGTTTGTAAAATTTAATCCACTTTACTATGGGGTTCAAGTTTGAAAAGCTAAAAGTTTGGAGGACTGCTTTAGAACTGGCTTTTGAGGTAAGTAATGTGATTCAGGAGTTTCCTTCACACGAAAAATTCGTTTTGGGAACACAAATGCAAAAAGCCGCGGATTCTGTCGTCCTAAATATTGCAGAGGGGTCTACAGGTCAAAGTTCGGCTGAATTTAAAAGGTTCCTGAATTACAGTATACGTTCTGCCTTAGAAGTAGTGACTTGTTTGTATCTTGGTGAAATGAGGAAAATCATCAAAAAAGAGGACTTTACAAATTTATACAACAAGTATAATGATCTCATCAAAAGCATACAGGCTCTTAGAAACTCTTTAACTTGAATGAGTTAGTCCGACCAATCGTTTAAGAAATAATCATCTCCATTTTATACGTGTATCAAAACCGTTGACCGTCGTCAGTCAACTGTTGACATTCAAAATATAAATTATGCTATCTTCAGAAATATTCCTAACTACCTACCTCAACAACGCCTCTCCAACCGGATTTGAGGCATCTGGACAGCAAATTTGGCTGGATTATGTCAAGCCTTTTGTTGATACGTATTTTACAGATAACTATGGGACTGCTGTGGGTGTCATTAATCCTGATCATCCATATAAAGTGGTGATAGAGGCCCATGCAGATGAGATTTCTTGGTTTGTGAATTATATCACTCCTGAGGGATACATCTATGTGCGCAGAAATGGTGGCTCAGACCACATGATTGCTCCTTCTATGCGGGTCAATATTCATACAGACAAAGGAATTATTCCCGGTGTGTTTGGCTGGCCTGCCATTCACGTTCGTAAGGATGGAAAAGAGGATGCTCCTACTTTGGATAATATTTTCATTGATGTAGGAGCCCGAACCAAAGATGAGGTGCTTGAAATGGGAATTCATGTGGGCTGTGTAATCACGTTTAAAGATGAATTACAAGAACTCAATGGGAAGTTTCTTTCCGGAAGGGCTTTGGACAATAGAATTGGGGGATACATGATTGCAGAGGTTGTCCGGAAAATCAAGGAGTCAAAAGCGAGCCTACCTTTTGGTCTATATGTGGTCAATGCAGTGCAGGAAGAGATCGGCTTAAGAGGGGCAGAGATGATTGCCGCTCGAATCAAGCCAAATGTTGCGGTCATTACAGATGTATGCCATGATACCACTGCTCCCATGTACAGCAAAATTGTTTCGGGGGATCAAGTAGCGGGCAATGGTCCCGTGTTGACGTATGGGGCTGCTGTACACAAAAAATTATTGGATTTGATTATTGCTACAGCTACTAACAATGAAATTCCATTCCAAAGGGCAGCAGCTTCGAGAAGCACAGGTACGGATACCGATGCTTTTGCGTATTCCAATGAAGGTGTTCCTTCAGCCTTGATTTCCCTTCCATTAAAGTATATGCATACGACTGTTGAAACAGCTAGTAAGCAGGATATTGAACAGGTGATTGAATTGATGTATAAGTTTCTATTGGAGTTTGATCCTGCCTTTGATTTCAGGTATGTGGTTTGAAAAGTTCAATGTGAGAACTGAAAGTTAAAACTTATAGTGTACTAGATACCAAGAACCAAGTTCCTACAATAGACCCAAGATTCAAAAACCCAATTGAAAGAGCTTGTGCCAAAAAACTAAAACGAAGTGCCAAGTGTAAAATCAGGGAAAAAAAGAGAATTGAATTAGTGTCCCTAGTCGTTGACTATCAGCCATGAAAATTGGAATCTCAGTAACTGGTTTTGACTTCATTCAACCAATATTTATTCACTCAACTAACAACTTTCCTGCTATTGGTTGGTAACTATTCATCTAATTTATTAATCACAGTTTTACCAAACATTAGAGAATTCATAAAATTAAATTATGGCTACCATAACTATTTTTGTGGATACTTTGCTAGGTTTATTGCGTAAATCAGCCTTATTTAGGTAAGAAATTGAAAAGTATAAGCGCTTTTCCTGAGTTAAGCCAAAATAGCCATGAGTAGAACCAAACTACAAAAGAATAAGATCAGGGTCGCTATTTTATTGACCTTTATTATCACCATCATTGTTGGAAAAAATGTGTTGGAACGTAGAAGTTTCAATGATTTGGGGAAATCGTTCATTTCCGTTTACGAAGACCGCTTAGTGGTGGAAGGATACATTTTTTCTATCTCCGAAAATTTATTTCGAATCAAATTGCTTGTCAATCACTGTGAGTTGGAAAGTGATTACTCAGATGTAATTAAAGACATTGAAGTGTTAGAGGAGAAAATCCTTACGACTGTGGACGATTTTGAAAAAACAGGATTAACAGCTAATGAAGCGATTTTCTTAGAGGATTTCAGACGCATCATAGAGGAGAGTCTTCGGATCAACAATTACGATCTTTTATTCTCAGAATCAGACGGGATCAATATCGCCCAAGTTAGTAAATATAACGAGTCTATCGAACAGGCCTTGATTGACTTAGAAAAGTTATCCGAAATACAAATGGAAGAAGGGAAGCGGATGGCGGATGAGGCTGACCGTGTGGTGAATAAATCCAAAATTTGGGCACAATTTGAATTAGCTGCTTTGGTGATTTTGGCAGGGATTATTTACCTATTACTGTATACCAAGCGAACCATCAATTCAGAATTCCTTCAATAAGAAAAACCACCTTCAAAAATCAAAAGAGGCTGTTTGCGCAGCCTCTTTTTTTTGGGTTAGTTGCAAGTGAACTAGCAATTACAGGGCATAGGCACGGTCTCCAGGTGTATAATCAATGCATGCATCGTATCTTCCTGGGGCTTCATAGAATCGTAATTGCTGCGTTGCTCCTATTTCCGAGGTGAAATAACCTAAGACTGTCAGGTCTTGAAGCATACCTAGAATTGTTGGAATCAACTCAGCAGGAGCGTCCACGCTCGCTTTACCGGCAGCTTTCAATTCATTGAGATAGGCAGTTCGTTCTTCCACATTTACAGCCATAAAATCTTTGCCGGTGGCATTTTTGAAATCCTTTCGAAGAAGATTCAAGCCATCAACAAAGCTTTGCTGCTGTTCAGCATTGTAAGTATCGGTTACCATCATCACCATAAATGCCCCGATTTCAGTGGCTTTAGCTCCTGGAGTATCGGTAGTAGGAATAATGGCTTCACCCAACTCATCCAAGAAGGCAATGTCCCTTTCAGAGAAGTTAAGTCCAACAATTTGGTCTTCAGGAGCACAGCCTGTCAACAGCACATTTGCTCCAACAAATGCTCCTCCCATCATCAATGCGACACTTTTCAAAGCGTCTCTTCTATTCATAGTCATGATTTCTTGGTTCAGTGGTTAAAGATTTCCTTTTTTCAATTCGCTCACCGCAAAGTCAACTGCTCGGGCAGTTAAGGCCATATAGGTAAGTGAAGGGTTTTGTGCTGCCGCAGAGGTCATGCAGGCACCATCCGTTACAAATACATTTTTACAATCCCACACCTGATTGTTGCCGTTCAATACAGACGTTTTTGGGTCTCTACCCATTCGAGCTGTACCCATTTCATGGATTCCCTGACCGAATGTATATCCTGCGTCAAATGTTTTGACATTTTTCAGACCAGCAGCTTCCAGCATTTCGGCGGCATCATTCATCATGTCAACCCGCATTTTTTTCTCATTCTCCTTGATTTCTGCATTCATCACCAAGGCTTCCATTCCCCACTTATCTTTCACTTCCTTGCTTAATTTGATGGTGTTTTCATGATATGGAAGAATCTCTCCAAATGCTGTGATGCCCATAGACCATGGTCCTGGTTCGCTCAAAGCCTCTTTTAAAGGTGCACCATAATTCATTTCGGCTACATTTCTGCTCCAGCCAGAGCGGGAAGCACCTCCTTGATAGCCAAATCCTCTCAAATAATCTCTTTTATCATCACCAACATTTCTAAATCTTGGGATATACACTCCATTTGGTCTTCTTCCAAAGTAATACTTGTCTTCATAGCCTTCAGCGATACCGTTGGCTCCAAGCCTGAAGTGGTGGTCCATCACATTGTGTCCCAATTCACCCGAACTACTGCCCAAGCCACCTGGCCAAATATCGGTAGCGGAACGCATCAAGATGGCAGTAGAGTTGAAAGCTGATGCACATAAGAATACGATTTTCGCATTGTATTCATAGGTTTGCATATTTTCAGCGTCCAACACTTCTACTCCGGTAGCTTTCTGAGTGTCTTTGTCATATAATACACGCGTTACAATAGACCAAGGCCTTAATGTCAGATTACCGGTAGCCATGGCAGCTGGAAGCGTGGAAGACTGCGTACTGAAGTAACCTCCAAATGGACAGCCTAACCAACATTTATTTCTAAACTGACATTTAACACGGTTTTGAAGAGGCTCCGTAAGGTTAGCTACACGGCCTATGGTAACCATTCTTCTACCATCCCACTTTTCTTTGACGCGGGCTGCCACATCTTTCTCCACACAGTTGAGTGGCATGGGTGGTTGAAATTCCCCATCAGGAAGCACCCAATACCCGTCTTTGTTGCCAGAGATCCCAGCGAACTTTTCCACATAAGAATACCATGGAGCCAAATCCTTGTAACGAACAGGCCAATCCACAGCTATGCCTTCTTTCAAGTTTGCTTCAAAGTCAATATCACCTAATCGGTAGCTTTGCCTTCCCCACATCAATGAGCGCCCACCAACCTGATAGCCTCTAAACCAAGTAAATGGCTTCTCTTCTACATACGGGGAGTCACTTTCATGTGCCCACCAATCCAAATTTTGCTCATTCAACACATAATCCCTTCTCAAATTAGGGTGGTTTTCAAGCATTTCCACCGTTCTTCTTCCTCGGTGAGGAATTTCCCAAGGTGCCTGTGTGGCCGTCTTGTAGTCTTTGATATGTTCTACATTCTGCCCTCTTTCTAAAAGGAGTACTTTTAGGCCTTTTTCTGTCAACTCTTTCGCTGCCCAACCGCCACTGATTCCCGAACCGACAACGATAGCGTCATAGGTATTGTCTGCCATAATCTTTATTTGTTTGAGTTTATTGTAATTACACGTCACATATTTTAATAGCCTGCTCCAAGGATGCAATCTTGTCCTCCGCTTTTGGAACAAACTCTTGTCCGATATATCCTTTGAAGCCAGTTTCTGCAATAGCTTTCATCACCGCAGCATAATTGATTTCTTGTGAATCATCGATTTCATTTCTACCGGGATTACCTGCTGTATGGTAATGACCAAAATATTGGTGGTTTTCACGAATGGTGCGTATTAAATCTCCCTCATCGATTTGCATATGGTAAATATCATAAAGGAGTTTAAAATTTTCAGAACCTACCTGCTTACAAAGCTCTACACCCCATGTGCTGCGGTCACACATATAATCCTTATGGTCAACTTTACTATTTAATAGCTCCATATGCAAAACAACATCATGTTTTTCTGCCAAACTGATGATTTTTTTTAGACCTTTCGCACAATTTTTCAAACCGGTCTCATCATCCATCCCCTTGCGGTTACCCGAAAAACAAATCAAGTTTGTAAAACCTGCTTCCGCAACAAGAGGGATTATCTCCGAATAATTTTTAACAAGTAGGTCATGGTTTTTTGGGTCATTAAACCCTTCTGTTAAGCTGATTTCTGCCCCATTACACATGGAACACTCTACCCCATGGGCTTTGATGGTTGGCCAGTCCTTGGGGCCTAATAGGTCTATGGCATTAAAGCCAATTTTTTTGATTGTCTCACAAAGGCCTTCCAATCCAAGATAACTGTAGGTCCAATAGGATACCGAGTGCTTGAGATTGCCTTTCAATGCTTGTTTCTCGGAAGTTTGTGCACATGCCAGGTTCAGGCCTGTACCACTCAATACCACGCCCGAGAGCGCAATCTTTTTCAACGCATTTCTTCTATTTGTTGGGTTCATGGTTATTTAGGCGTCTATTTTGGCAACTTTTTCGTTTTTAAAGAATATGGTAAATATGATTACCACTACCAAAGCAATTCCCGATGGAATCATCCAAATAGAAGACCATGCATGATTTCCTTCGCTTATGAGATACATGTCTGTAATCGCACCTGCCACAGCAAAACCTATCAACATACCAATACCATACGTTGCTAAGGTAATCAAGCCTTGTGCTGCAGATTGGAATTTTGCGCCGGCCTTAGAGTCAGTATAGATTTGCCCGGATACAAAGAAGAAATCATAACAAATCCCATGAAGGGCAATACCAATAATCAACAAATATAAGCCTCCGTCAGCATCTCCGATCGCAAATAGTGCATAGCGCAATACCCAAGCGATCATCCCCAGCAAGATGGTGACTTTAAACCCAAACCGCTTAAAGAAAACCGGTAGTAATAACAAGAACAAGGCCTCTGAGATCTGTCCTAGTGTCATTTTTCCTGTTGGGTCACTGACGCCGATTTCTGCTAAAAACGGATTGGCATTTTGGTAATAGAAGGCCAAAGGAATACAAATCAAAATGGAAGAAACGAAAAAGACTGCGAAGTTTCGGTCTTTCAATAAGGCCAAAGCATCCAATCCCAAAAAGTCAGCGATTCTCACTTTTTCATTTTTATCTGCTCTTGGTGGAGTTTTAGGTAAGGTAAAGCTGAAAAAGCCTAGGGTAATAGATGTGATGGAAGCCATCAGGAAGGTGTATTTCAATTGACCTGCTGCCAAATTATCCGCAGCATCCCACTTAAATAGGTAACTGATAGCTAAGCCAGCTGCAATCCAGCCAATCGTACCCCATACTCGAATAGAGGCAAACTCAGCTTCAGGATTTTTCATTTGTCTAAAAGATACCGAGTTGACCAAAGCCAGGGTTGGCATAAATAATATCATGTAAAGAAAAACCGCCGGGTAAAAAGCCTCAAAACTGGTAGATTGATAACAGAAATACATCAAAATACCCCCGATGATATGCAGAATCCCTAAGATTCGCTCAGCATTGAAATATCGATCTGCAATGAGTCCAATGATAAACGGAGCAATGATGGCTCCAAAAGACTGAGTGGAAAAGGCCGCGCCAATTTGTGTTCCGCTGGAGCCTAAGTTGGTGCCAAGGAATGTTCCTAAGGTAACAAACCATGAGCCCCAAATAAAAAACTCCAAAAACATCATGAAGGATAATTTTGAGCGGGTTAGTGAATTCATAGAGAAAGGTTTAATTTGGTTTAATTGCTAATGAGTAAAACGTAATTTGTTTTATTAGAGCGTTAAATATACTATTTTTCTAGAATTAGAGAATACTGTGCAATGATGTTTCAAATTGTGGATTTTGACTGAATGAAGCTCAACCGTTCATAAAATCATTCGGCAATTGATACAGATTGAACACAATCTTGCGTGAAATACAAGTTATCTTAAATGCATGGTTGCTTGTCTATTCCTTAATAACAAATCATTTCAAACGATTGAAAAAGTTGAAACCTTCTTTTTTTAAGTAATCGGATTTTGGCTGAAAAAAAATGATGAAAATCTATTTTAGAATGACGGAGGTAAAGAAATCTTAAATGTTCGTTTAGAAAAAAAATGTAAAAACTCTTTAAAAAAACTACAACACATGATGAAAACTATGAAAAAATTGAAGATGGGGATGATTGGTGGAGGGCCGGGGGCTTTTATTGGTGCAATTCACAGAAACGCTGCACTGATGGATGGCCTAATCGAACTTGTCGCGGGAGTATTCAGTAGTAATCCTGAAAAATCTAGGCAAGCGGGGGAGGAACTCATGCTTGATCCCTCGAGAGTGTACAGTCATTATGATGAGCTATTTGCTAAAGAATTGGAACTTCCCGAAGAGCAGCGCATAGATATTGTCTGTATCGTAACTCCAAATAATGTGCATTACGATCCTGCTAAGAAAGCGCTTGAAGCAGGTTTTCATGTGGTATTGGACAAGCCGATGACTTTGACCTATGAGGAAGCAGTAAGTTTATATAAATGTATCCAAACGAGTTCCTCCTTGTTTTGCCTTACACACACCTATACAGGCTACCCCATGATCAAGCAAATGAAGCAAATGATTGCAGAAGGCGCCATTGGAACGGTGAAAAAAGTATATGTTGAGTATCCACAGGGTTGGTTGTACCGATTGCTGGAGCATGAAAATAAGCAAGCATCTTGGAGAACAGATCCTGCTAGAAATGGTAAGGCAGGATGCTTTGGAGACATAGGAACCCATGCCTTCAATATGGCAGAGTATGTGACAGGTCTTGAGGTCACAGCAATCTGTGCTTCCTTGCATACCAAAGTAGAAGGTAGATACATTGATGATGATGGGGCCTTGTTACTCCAATTCTCCAATAGTGCCAATGGCGTTTTGACAGCTTCACAGATCAATACAGGTGCGGAAAATAACCTTAAAATCCGCGTGTATGGAGATAAAGGAGGCTTGGAATGGGAGCAAGAGTTAAATAATTCCTTGGTAGCCCGCTGGCCGGATAGACCAGATGAAGTTTTCA
Source organism: Mongoliitalea lutea (assembly GCF_014652135.1). Classification (GTDB taxonomy): domain Bacteria; phylum Bacteroidota; class Bacteroidia; order Cytophagales; family Cyclobacteriaceae; genus Mongoliitalea; species Mongoliitalea lutea. Next base: position 129,093 of record NZ_BMYF01000008.1, on the reverse strand, counting down.
GAGCTGGGACTTCTTATTTGGGAAGTTTAGCGCAAGCGAACACGCGTACGCCTGCGGGACATCCGGAAGGATATATTGAAGCATTTGCCAATATTTACAGGAATTTTGCCCGAACGATTTATGCGAAGCGAAAAGGGGTAGTGCCACTGCCAGAGTGGTTGGATTTTCCAGGTGCAGAAGATGGAATCCGTGGGATGGCTTTTATTGACCTTGTTCTCAAAAGCAATCAAAGTAGTCAAAAATGGACACCTTTTGAGGTGCTGAAGGATTAATTCATTCCTGGAAAGGTACTTTCAAAACAGATTTTATTAATTTAGCCTTTCATGTGAATGAATCATTCTAACCTAAATTAAACCTAAACCCATGAAAACTATCAAAGGTCCTGCAATTTTTCTGGCACAATTTGCTGACGATCAAGCTCCATTTAATTCTCTCCAAAGCATTTGTGAGTGGATGGCATCCAAAGGCTACAAAGGCGTGCAAATCCCTTCTTGGGATAAGCGATTGATTGATCTGGAATTGGCGGCTACTAGTCAGACTTATGCAGATGAAGTCAAAGGAATTGTGCAGGAGACAGGGATGGAAATTACAGAGCTTTCTACGCATTTGCAGGGGCAGTTGGTAGCGGTACATCCTGCTTACAATGAATTATTTGATGGCTTTGCTCCCAAAGAAATGGCGGGAGATTTAAAAGCAAAGACCGCATGGGCTACGCAGCAATTAATGTATGCAGCAAAAGCCTCTGCTAACTTGGGATTGAATGCCCATGCGACGTTTTCAGGTGCTTTGATGTGGCATTTGGTCTATCCATGGCCTCAGCGACCGGCGGGTTTGGTAGATACAGCATTTGATGAATTGGCTAGGCGTTGGTTGCCGATTTTAAATGAGTTTGATCAACATGGGGTGGATGTTTGCTATGAATTGCATCCAGGAGAGGATTTGCATGATGGTATTACTTTCGAGACATTTTTAGATAAAGTCAATCAACATCCTCGTGCAAATATTCTGTACGATCCATCACATTTTGTATTGCAATGTTTGGATTATGTACAATTCATCGATTTCTATCATGAGCGGATCAAAATGTTTCATGTGAAAGATGCTGAATTTAATCCTACGGGTAAGCAGGGTGTGTATGGAGGTTTCCAAGGCTGGATCGAGCGTGCAGGAAGATTCCGCTCCTTAGGTGATGGACAAGTCGATTTTGGCGCTATCTTTAGCAAACTTTCACAGTATGATTACGATGGTTGGGCTGTGTTGGAGTGGGAGTGTGCCATCAAGCATCCCGAGCAAGGAGCGACCGAAGGGGCACCTTTTATCCAAGACCATATCATTCGAGTTACAGAAAAAGCTTTTGATGATTTTGCGGGTACCGGAGCAGATGAGTCATTCAATAAGAGAATCTTAGGAATTTAATTATCAAACAAATAGAATTAACCCATGAAAGTACTGAAATCATTTTCAATCGGAATTATTGCCATAGCAGCATTGAGTTATGCTTGTGGCGGTGGTGGTTCATCTTCAGAGACAGCGAGTTCTTCTACTCCTGCAGCTCCTGCAAAAGTGAGTTTGGAAGATAAATACAAGGATGACCCGATCTTTATCGAAGGTTCTGCGAAAGCGAAGCAAGCCGGTTGTACTGCCTGCCATATGGTAGAAAGAAAAATCGTAGGTCCTTCTTACGCAGATGTGGCTGAAAAATATGCCGCTACACCTGAAAACATTGAAATGTTGACGGCCCATGTCATCAATGGAAATGTAGGTAACTGGGGAGAAATCCAAATGCCAGCACACCCACATTTGGCCAAAGAGGATGTGGAGACGATTGTTAAGTATGTGTTATTGTTGAAGAGATAATATGAAAAGAATTCTATTTTCTGCTTTTTTGAGCGCTACTTTCCTGATGGCTTGTGGCGGACCTTCTACCGAAACTGTTGTGGATGAGGTTGAGGTAGTTACCGAAAATGAGTGGATAAGCTTGTTTGATGGGGAAACCTTTACTGGATGGAAAAAATTTGGTGGTGATGAAGTGGGGGCAGCCTGGAAAGTTCAGGATGGTGCCATCTACTTAGATGCAACCAACAAAAAAGACTGGCAAACTGCTGATGGAGGGGATATTGTTACCGTAGATGAGTTTGACAATTTTCATTTTCAAGTAGAATGGAAAATTTCAAAAGATGGAAATTCCGGTATCATGTTCTTTGTGCAAGACAACGGAGAATATGCCTATCCTTGGATGACAGGTCCTGAGATGCAGGTCTTGGATAATGACGGACATCCAGATGCTAAAATCAGAACCCACAGAGCGGGTGATTTATATGATTTGATTGAATCCAGTGAAGAGATGGCCAAGCCTGTGGGAGATTGGAATCTAGCTGAAATTATTGCGAAAGATGGTAATCTAGAACTGCATTTGAATGGTACCATGGTGGTTTCCACTACCATGTGGACTCCTGAATGGGAAGAAATGATTGCCAATAGTAAGTTTAAGGATATGCCTGGATTTGGAAAATACAAGAAAGGAAGAATTTCCCTACAGGACCATGGAGATGAAGTGTGGTTTAGAAATATCCGAATAAAGCAGCTTTAATATTTCCTGATAAAGAATTTTTCCTTTTTGCCTTAGGGTCTTTTGGGTTGAAAATACCACGAAGGCTCTAAGGCATAAAATTTACTACTAAAGATCTAATAAACTTTATAGACTGTGCTTTTTTGAAGTCTTCACTTCTGGACTAGTTTCTTTTTATTGAGTGATAGGGTAGCGGTAGCGGGCCCAATCCATGATTCCTCCTTCCAGATTATAAATTTTTTCAAATCCGTGTTTTTGAAGTAATCTAGCTGCTTGCATACTTCTTGCACCTACTGTACAATAGACATAGATGGCTTCATCCTTGGGGAGCGTATGAATTTGTTGTTCAAAATCAGCTTTATAGATGTCCATGAGCACCGCATTGGGCAGTTTGGCTTGGTTAAATTCTGCCTGTGTGCGCACATCCAAAAAGATCCCAGGAGTTTCTGTACTGATTTTATAGAATTCATCCGCTTTGAGTCGATGAATTTTGGTTTTTACTGTGCCTGAATCGGAATTGACAGTGTCTTTGGGTTGGCAAGAAGCAACAGCAAAAAGAGCTAGCAGAAGAGCGAGTGTTGTGATTAGCTTGTGCATGGGAATCAATTTATGGCGAAAAATAAATGTTTTTGTTCCAAATAAATGTAACAGCTGTCACTTCTCGCTTGGATTGAGATTGTTATTCATGGGTTAAAATCATAGCATCCAGTCTATTATAACTTTTCTCTATCAATCCATTGTAGTCATTGGTGGGTTGGTAAGGCTTGGGGTCAATAGGTGCTGAGAAGTAAATACGAACTAGGCCAGGTTTTAATAAAATAGAACCCCGTTTCATAATTTTATCCGCTCCAATGACTGCCATTGGTAAAATTGGAACCCCTGTGTCCACGGAAATGCGGAATGCTCCCCGTTGGAAAGGGAGGAGGGTTTGATCACTATTATTTCTTGTTCCCTCTGGTGCTACAACTATGGAGATATCCTTTTGTAGAATTTCCAAGAGTTTCTGAACGGATTTTTTTCGGGATTCCGGGCTTTTTCTGTCTACCCAAACAGCCACTCGAGATAGAAACAGACCAAAGAAAGGAACTTTGGACAATTCTTTTTTGCCTATGGCCCGGATTTCTTGGGGTATGGCTATGGGTATGACAGGGGCATCAATAAAGGAACGGTGATTGAAGATGTATATATAAGGTGTGTTGGCTTGAATATGCTCTCTTCCTTCAACTTTGTAGCGGATGCCCGAGCAAAAGGACCAAGTTTTAGCCCATACACGGATAAAAAAGAAGGAAATTTTCCCACCCTTTGGATGAATCAGCAATGGGATCAAAATAAAAAGGCCCAAAGCAAGCATGAGTGCTATAAAGATAATTGCAGCATAAATCGTGTAAATCCACTGAATAACTTTCATTTCTTCGTAGGTCTTGGTATTTTTACGCAAGTTTAAACAATTTCTTAACTCTTTGCTTGCAAATAGCCCCTGATGCGTGAGTCAGGGGTTTTTCATTTCTGTTAGATACTATGAATCAATCATTTCAATTTGAGAAGGATTTTGAGGTTTTATCATTTCAGATCGATCCTCAAGGGAAATTGCGCTGGTCTTGCTTGGCAGATATGATGCAAGAGGTGGCATGGAGACACGCTGATAGCCGTGATTTTGGGCAGAATTTGTTTGACTCAGGATACATGTGGGTGATGTCCCGCTTTGAGATTCATGTAAATTCCTTGCCCTCATGGGGACAAAAAATCATCGTCAAAACAGCAGGGAGAGGCATAGATAAATTATTTGCTCTCCGAGCATTTGAAGTGTGTAATGAATCAGGAGCCATCTTAGCGACTGCAATGTCCGCTTGGTTATTATTGGATATTCAAAGCAAGCGTCCACAAAGGCCTGATAAAGTTTTACCTTCAGAATTGTTTGCAGTAGTAACCGATAGTGGATTAACCCCTGTGAAGGTGGATTTATTAACAGATGCTGTCGATGGAACAGTTTTTCAAGTACGGCACTCAGATTTGGATATGAATAATCATGCCAATAATGTGAGTTATATCAGATGGATTGAGGACTTTATGCTAGAGCAAGGCTTAAACTTTTCCTCATTATTGATTAATTATCAAGCAGAGGCATCCATTGGCCAAAAGGTATATATTAGATTTTTTTCAGATGAAAAACATTATCGGATTTATGGATTTTCAGATGTTGGTACTTGCGTCTTTAGCGCTATACTCTCTCCTCCTTGATTGTGTAAATTTTGTTCAATTTTTAATTCAAGATCAATGATCTTTCTTTTCAATACTCTTTCCTTTTTTAGAGCCTCATTTTTCACCTTCCATAAATCATATTCCAATAACTCTTTATTTCCTTTCAATTCTTTCATATCTAACATGACTCTATAGCCTAGCAAAAGTGTTAACAATGAACCAATCAAAACACCTACGACAACATAAATTAGAATTGGTGAAAATTGCGGGAATGAACTTATGAAAATTACATGAAACATCTTCCCAGATTCTTGGAATGAAAATAAGTTAATTTTTAGTTCATCAATTTTTAAAGGAAATCCAGCTCTAATGGGTTTTATCATTTCATTAGCAAACATATTTTGCTGGAAGTCGAATTGTGAAGCATCAATTACTTCCTGAGGGTAAGGTAAATAGATAAACAAAAAGGCAATAAAACTAAAATAGATTGAACAATAAATGAGTTTTAACATGACACTTTTTTCATTAATCTTACTTATAAAAAACTTTCATGCAAACTAATAGTAAACCATCTGTTTGATTTAGTAATTAAACTAATCACTGCTATATTTTCATTCAAAATTACAAGAGAATTAGTTCCATACTTACTACTACAAATCTGTTTTATATTCAAGTATTAAGCCACCAAATTTCCTATCGTGTGACATCCGTCACAGCAAAACTTTTATTTTATTTATCATTTTTGTAAATAGGATTAACAGTTAACCCATGAAAAATATCTTCGAACCATTCATTAAGATTCTATCGCTATTAGTTGGCTTACTTGTGGGAGTAACCGCCTTAACAGGGCTCTTGTTAGCTTTGGTAGTATTCTTATTTACTGGAGGAACACTGCCTGAGTTACAATCGGGCAAAGAGATGCCAGCAGTCGTTCAGGCTGTAGCAGAGGTTTACAGGGGGGTAGTACCCAAGGAAGGGATGTGGAAAGCACCTGACTGGTCTAAGGTGGACGAAGAACCCAATGCAGATGCGATCAAGTACGGTAGAGAACTGATTGCCAATACGTCAGAGTACTTGGGGCCAAACGGTAAGGTGAAGAAATTGTCCAATGGGATGAATTGCCAAAACTGCCATTTGAATGCCGGCACGGCACCTTTGGGGAATAATTACGCAGCTGTCGCATCTACCTATCCGAAAGTAAGAGCTAGGTCAGGGCAGTCTGAAGATATTCCCAAGCGAATCAATGATTGCTTTGAGCGCTCTCTAAATGGGAAAGCATTGGACGTGAATAGCAAAGAAATGATTGCTATGGTTGCCTATATGGAATGGTTGGGTAAAGATGTGCCCAAAGGGGAAACTCCCAAAGGAGCTGGAATTTATGAAGTTCCTTTTCTGGATAGGGCAGCAGACCCTGTCAGAGGTAAGGTAGTATATGCGCAACAGTGCCAATCCTGTCACATGGAAGATGGTCAAGGAATGATGAAGCCTGATAAGACGGCTTACGTCTATCCTCCCTTATGGGGCGAACATAGCTATAATGACGGTGCAGGCTTGTTCCGAATGTCACGTTTTGCAGGATATGTCAAAACCAACATGCCTTTAGGAGCAACATTTGAACGACCTTTATTAAGCGATGAAGAGGCATGGGATGTTGCTGCTTACATTAATAGTATGGAGAGGCCTAAAAAAGATATTTCTAAAGATTGGCCAGATATATCCAAGAAACCTATTGACCATCCCTTCGGACCTTTCTCTGATGAGTTTAGTGAAGAGCAACATAAATTCGGACCTTTTAAACCAATCAAAGCCGCTAGGGAAGTGATTGCATCAAAATGAAAAAATTAAGCCTTTTACTTTTTTTTAACTTTCTATTACTTACCCAGCTACCAGCACAAGAAGAATCCTCACGCCCAGCAAGTCCTATCCAAGGAACGCTGGGTCTCAGAAATTATTGGATGTCTACCAGTTATTGGGAGGACTTCAAAGGTGATTTTGCCTTGGGACAAAGTGCCTTCATACGATTAAATACGCAAAGCTACAAAGGGTTTTCTCTAGCAACTCGGTACACTGTTTTTGCCAATCTATGGAGTTCTGATTTATTGGATAGAGATCCTATCACAGGTAATTTTAACCGCTATGAGGTGGGGTTATTTGATGTAGTCAATCCTGAAAAGACCTTTTTTGGTAAACTGGAGGAGTTGCAACTACGCTATGACTCGAAAAAATTCCAAGCCATATTGGGTAGGATGGATATCAACACTCCCTTTATCAATCCCCAAGATGGGCGCTTATCGCCTACATTCATCCAAGGATTGCAGCTGAATTATCAATTGGATTCCAAAAATAAATTTTATGCTTACTATATCCATCGATTCAGTCCACGCTCTACTTCTCAATGGTTTGGGGTAGGTGAATCCTTTGGTTTATATCCCGTGGGTCAGTCAGAGTTTGGAAAGCCTTCGGGATACCGAGGAAACACTCAAAGTGAATTTGTGACAATTTTGGATTGGAGGCATCAGCCCACGAAAGATGTGGCAATTGAAGTGAATAATACATTTGTGGATAATGTTTCAAACACCCTTTTTTCACAAGTGATGAAAGATTGGCGTTTGGAAGGAAGCAAAAATATCTTGGTTAGTGGCTTGCAAGTGATTGTTCAAAATGGGGTTGGAAATGGAGGAAATGCTGATACTTTAAAGCGCTTTAAAAATCCAGATGATTTGAATATTGTACTTTCGGCTAGATTGGGAGTAAAAAATCCTCAGATGCAGTTTTTTGCTTCCTATACGAGAATTGATGGGAGGGGCAGGTTTTTGAGTCCTAGAGAGTGGGGGAAAGACCCTTTCTTTACCTTTATACCACGGGAAAGAAATGAGGGCTTTAACCAAGTCAATGCCATGACACTATTTTATCAGCGGAATTTCAATGAACAAGGGCTTCAGGTATACAGTTTTGCTGGATTACATTTCTTACCTGATCCTTCCAATATCTCTATCAATAAATTTGCTTTCCCGTCTTATGCACAGTGGAATATTGGGTCACGTTATACGCCACAGAATTGGGGTAATGGACTCAATTTTCACTTGATCTTGATGAGTAAAATCAATTTATTGCAAGGAGAAGTGAGACCTCAATGGATCTATAATAAAGTTAATTTATTTCACGTCAATTTTATCACTAATTATACCTTGCCATGGAGTTAAACCATACCATCAGTCAAGATGAATTTGGGCAGCTGGTACAACAGCATCCCGCAACATTAATCTACTTTTATCAGGATACCTGTGGAGTCTGTGCCATGCTATTTCCCAAACTCCAGGCTATGGTCTATGAAAAATTCCCCCAGCTGGAAATCATTCGTATAGAGGCGGAAAAAAACAGGGAGTTGGCAGGTCAGTTGCGGATGTTAGCTATTCCCGGAATTTTATTGATGTTGGATGGGAAAGAGTATATGCGAAGTAATGGATTGGTTGCATTAGGGGAATTAGAACAAAAAATAGGACGGTATTATAATTTGATGTTTGGATAAAATCTTTGTATTATCAATAGAATCACTTCAGTAATGAAGGTAGTTGAAATCCAATTGCTGTAAAGTAATTGGATTTTTATCTGACGGTCTCCATTTTTATTTTATTAAGACTAGATTAATTGTTTAGCATATATTCACTTCATTTACATTTTGCTAGCGATTGTATAGTTTTTTTCCTAATTTGAATGGAAAGAAGCAACTAGTATTTGTATAAATAATACGTGGTTATATGGCTCAAGAATCTTTGAATAATCCAAAGAAAATAGTAAATATTGTAGTGATAGGTGCTTCTGCCGGTGGACTAGAAGCGATTCAGGAATTCTTGGCCAATTTTCCTTACGTAGATGATACGTGTCTGATTATCGCTCAACATTTGAGTCCCTCTCATAAAAGCATGCTGGTGCAATTATTGGCTAAGTCTACTTCTATGACAATTCGGGAAGCTGTAGATGGCACCTTTCTTGAAGTCGACCATATCTATGTAACTCCTCCCGATAGAAATATTTTTTTGGAAAATAAACGCATACGATTATCAAAACCATCCAATGCCATCGGTCCAAAACCATCTGTAGATGAGTTATTGTCCAGCCTGTATCAATCTGATTTCAATAAAATCGTGGCAGTTATTTTATCTGGTACAGGTAAAGATGGGTCTGTAGGTTTAAAGTTGCTCAAAAACAGGCCATGTCTTGCACTTGCCCAATCCCCCGCTACTGCTAAATATGACGGTATGCCTCAAGCAGCCATTCAAACTGGTGTGATTGATGAAATTCTCGATCCTAAAAGCATGGGGAAGTTCATTAAAAAATATCTTAGTGGAGAGTTAGAAGATGAGGAGGAAGATGATTATGAAATCACGCAAATTGATTACATGGACCAATTGTTCCGGATTTTGAGCAAACGTACCGGTACAGATTTTTCCAACTATAAAAAGGCCACGATCCAACGGAGACTTCTCAAGCGGATGAATGAATTAGCGATTTCACGTATTGAAAATTACTTGCCTATTTTAGAAAAAGATTCAGATGAACAGGACATTATGTTCAATAAAATCCTCATCGGCGTAACCAAGTTCTTTAGAGATCAGGAAGCTTTTGAGACTTTGAAGGAATACTTGGAAGAGCTGGTGAATCACAAGAAACCAAACGACACTATCCGTATTTGGGTTCCCGGTTGTTCTACAGGTGAGGAGCCTCTTAGTTTGGCCTTTTTATTACAAGATATCTTGGATGCAAAACAAAAGCCACTCAACATTCAGATTTTTGCAACGGATATAGATGATATGGCTATTCAATTTGCCAGAAGTGCTGTTTTTACTGAAAATAGCATTCAGGAGTTGCCTCAAGAATTGGTATCGAAGTACTTTGTCAAGTCTGATAAAGGGGATTATGAAGTCGTGAAGAATATCCGTTCCATGATCTTATTTTCTAAACACGATTTGATCAATCAGCCTCCATTTTTGAAATTAGATTTGATATCCTGTAGGAATCTATTGATTTATTTTAACACAACCTTGCAGAATCACGTGATTCCAATTTTTCATTATGCCTTAAATCCTGATGGATTACTGTTTTTGGGAAAATCTGAGAATATTCAAAAAAATGAGGAGCTATTTAAACCCTTACATGAAAAATATAGGATTTTTCAAAAAAGAGAATCCCTGAAGTCCAAAAATCCACGCCTTCATTTTGCTATCTCAAAATTTAGAACAAGTGCTCCGGTGGTGGCCAAACCTTCAACCGAGAAGAAATCACTGAATGTAGCAGCAAAAGAAACGCTAGCATCGTTGTTTGATTATCCTTATGTGGTCATCAGCGATACGTTTGATATTGTGAATATTGGAGGAGATGTAAGGCTTTACCTGAGTTTGATACCAGGAGATGCACAACTGAATTTAATAAAATTACTGAACCCTGAGCTTCAAATTGTCGCGCGTTGCTTGATTTCAGAGGTATTAAAAAACCAAAAAAAACGAAGTGCTGAAATTAAAAAGTTTGTATTATTTGACAAGGAATATTTTGTCAGACTTCATGCTTCACCTTTTTACATAGATGATACGCAAGAGCGCTATTGTATGCTCGTATTTGAAGCAATCGATGCAGCTGTTTTCAAAACAAAAAGTTTTACCCCAGTAAAAGGTTCGCCAGAAAATGAGCAACTACTAACGTTAGAACGCGAACTCGAGGCAGTGAAGGAGCAGCTTCAGACCTATATTGAAGAGTTGGAGACGAGTAATGAAGAGATGCAGTCTCTGAATAAAGAGTTACAGTCTACCAATGAGGAACTGCAATCAACCAATGAGGAGTTAGAGACGAGTAATGAAGAACTTCAGTCAACGAATGAAGAAATTCAAATAGCTTATGCTGAATTAAAGTCTACTACCGATATACTCCGGGAAAAAGAGCTTTTACTTGAAAGAAATAAAGGAGAATTAAATGCTTTGCTTGATAATGATTTACAAGCAATTTTTTTAATTGACAGAGAAGGAGTTATCATGAACTTTAATCAGCCTGCAAATAGCTTGGTTACTGAAATTTCAGGAAATAACTTAAGAAAAGATGAGAAAATCTTAGAGGTAAAATTTCTTTGAAAAGGGCCTTAGAAAAAGTATGGAGAGGGGAGTCGGTAAGGTTTGAGACAGAGATAAAAAGTTTTGAAAAAGGCACCCGCTTCTTCCTATTGAATCTTAACCCTGTAAGAACCCATGGAGGGGAAGTTATAGCCATTACCTTAGCCATTCTAGAAAATACTCAGGAAATTAGTGCAGCTGTCAAAGCAAATAAATCAGAGCAAATGCTCCGAACTGTATTTGATGTTGTTACTACCGGGGTCTGTGTAACGGATGCGACAGGGTTTTTTTATAGATCTCAACGATACTTATGCTCAAATATATGGCTTCACTAAAAAGGAGTTAATAGGGCAGCCATTTTCTATCCTTGTTCCTGAAAACCAACTTCCCCTCATTCAAGAGTTAAATGCTCGAATTATGAATGGAGAGTATGTTCCAGAAACACTGTATAGTTCAAAAAGAAAAGATGGAACGTATATTTTAATTGCGGCGAAGTTTAAGATTTTACACCTATCAGATAAGGAGAAAGTATTAGTTACCTCAATCAGGGATGTGACCGAAGAAGAGCGGACGAAGCAATTATTAGATGATATCCAAAAAATGGCAGTTTTGGGAGGTTGGGAATTAAATTTAGTTACTCAAGAAGTACTCCAAACGAAGATAGCTAAAGAAATTCATGAGTTTCTAGACCATGAGGTCATGTTATATGAGGAGGCACTAACCTTTTATCCGGAAGGGGAAGCACGTGAACATGTGAAAAAAGTGATTGAAATTGCTTCTACATCAGGCTCTTCTTTTGATTTTGAGTCCCCATTTCTCACCCATCGAAAAAAAGAGAAATTTGTTCGCGTACAGGGAAAGGTTGATTTGATAGATGGAAAACCCTACAGGATATTTGGATTTATTCAGGATATAACCGAGAAAAGGCTACAGAAGCAAGCCTTGGAACAATTGAATCAACAATTATTGGAACAAACAAAGATACTTCAACTTTCCAATGAGGAATTGGAGAAATTTGCCTATGTGGCATCCCATGATTTGCAGGAACCCCTGCGTATGGTGAGCAGCTTTTTAACCCAATTGGAGAGAAAGTACAAAGATCAATTGGATGATAAGGCAAGGGAATATATTCATTATGCAGTGGATGGTTCCAAGCGGATGAAAAAAATCATCATGGATTTGTTGGGGTTTTCAAGGGTTGGGAAAAATTTTGAAGAACCTGAATTGGTAGATTTACAAGAGGTTATAGAGGAAGTTTTACTTCTGCAAAAGAAGTTAATCGAGGAAACGGAGGCCAAGATTACATTCGATAAGCTGCCTGTTATAAAAACTATAAAAATTCCTGTATTCCAGATATTTACAAATTTGATTAACAATGCAATGAAGTATCGGAAGCCAGGAGAGGTACCAATCCTTCATATTGGTTATCAGGAAAAAGCGAAAGAACATGAGTTTTCTGTGCAAGACAATGGCATAGGGATAGATTCCGTCTATTTTGAAAAAATATTTAGTTTATTTCAGCGCTTGCATAAGAAAGATGAATTCGAAGGGCAGGGTATAGGTTTAGCTATCGTGAAAAAATTAATTGAACTTATGGGAGGTACTATATGGGTGGAATCTACAAAAGGTGAAGGATCTACCTTTTACTTTTCATTACCCAAATAGTAACTTGAAATAGTTTCTTATGATACATCTGTTTGCTGATAAGTGGCAAAATCACTCAGCTAGCATGTTGTTAAAACTACTAAATGAACTAATTAATGATTTTTAAAGATAAGTCCAAAATATCCTGTTTGATCGTAGAGGATAATCCATGGGATTATTTACTGATGAGTGATTATTTAGATGAAAAATTTCTTCAGGCAGAGGTAACACATGTGAAGACCTTAAGGCATGCACAGGAGATCTTGGCTAGAGATAAAAGTTTTGATATCATATTATTGGATATTGGGTTGCCTGATTTAGAGGGAAAACCTGTAATGATTAGATGAAATTATCCGAGATATTACGTTTAAAACTAAAGATTTTTAACGTGATCTGATTTTTAGAAAATCAATGATTAATTCCATAAGTTCTTTTGTTTCTTCAGCTTCAAAAGGTTTGGTGAAAAAAGCAGTACAGTTGTTTTCGTAAGATTTTTTTATGTCAATGGGTGCTTCACTCGAGGTAAGTATGATGACGGGGATTTCAAGGTTAGCATTCCATTCTCGGAAGACTTTTAAAAACTCAATCCCGTTCATTACTGGCATATTAAGGTCTAGCAAGACCCCATTAGGAAGTGATTCTGTAGAAGAGTTTGTGAGTGATTCCAAGGCCTGATGCCCATTTTCGCTGACGAGTAATTGGATGGAAGGGTCTATTTCCTCCAATAATTCTCTGTAGAGCGTAATATCGGCCAGATTGTTCTCAATAATATGTAATAACATGTTAATTTAATTTGATAAGTCCCAGTAATGATTTGTAGAAGCCTCTTCTTATCGGAATAATATGCTCACCAATGACAAGCTCTTTGGCATTCAGCGATGTGACCTGGTTTATGTTGATTGTAAATGATTTGTGTACACGTACAAACTTTTTAGGGTCAAGGTTTTTACTGATCTCTTTCAAAATACCGCGAAGTACATAGGTTTTCTGAATGGTTACAATTTTACTGTAAAGGCCATCTGCTTCCACAAATAGGATGTCGTCCTGTGATACTGGTACAACATATCCTTTATCTCTGATTTTTAGTGAGTTTTTAGATGCTCCTTCCAAGTCTTTTTCAAGAATAGCATGCTTGTTGAGCGCAAGAAAAACGGCTGATTTTAATGCTTGGAGACTAAAAGGTTTAAGTAGGTAACCTTCATACTTCCCTTTGGATATACGCTCAAGAACTCCCTGATCTGAAAATGCTGTAATGAAAACAACAGGAATAGGGTGCGACTTTTTGATCTCCTCTGTCAGTTTTATACCATCCATGCTGCCTTTGATCATGACATCCATCAAAATCAAGTCAACAGCTTCTGTTTTTAGATATTCTAATACAAATTGAGCTTGGTCAAAAACTTTTACCACCACATAGCCTAAGGCCTCTAATAAGTCACGAAGATTTTCTGCTAAATCTTTTTCATCTTCAACTATCAGTATTTTTTTCATAGTTTAAATTTCCTGCAATAAATGCGTTTATTACTAAAAGAAAAATAATCAGCTACTTAATGTAAAATAAAGGGTATTTTTTATAAGGGAATTGCACGTACTTTGTCAATAAAAAATGTGAAATGTATACTAGTGCCCATATTTTAAAAGCAATCGGTGAATCTTATTTCGAGATTGAGAATAATGCCAGTCTAAAAAAGTCTATCAATACCATCCTCCAAAAGCTTGGGCAGGCCACAGGAGTGGATAGAGTATATGTTTTCAAAAATCATTTAAATGAGCAAGGAGAGCCTTGCATGACTTATACATTTGAATGGTCTAAAGAAGGGGTAGAATCACAGTTGGATTTTGAATACCTGCATTTGTTGCCTTGGAAAATGTTTGAGGAAATCGAACATGATATGAAAACCAATCGTGTGGTCAATGCTTTGGTGAAAGATACCAACAATGGAGATTTTTATGAGGCCATGAAAGCTCAAGGTATTTTAGCATATCTATTTGTACCCATCTTTGCAGGGGCTTATTTTTGGGGATACATGGGCTTTGATAATTGCTCTGCTGAAGTGCTGTTTACCGAAGAACAGGTTTTTTCTCTACACGCGTTGGCTTCTACAATTGGAACCAAAATCTTAAATAGAAAACAGCAGAAAAAAATTTTAAAGAGTAGAAAGTCTTACTATGATTTAATCAGCAATATCAATGATGTGGTGTTTCTAATTGATTCCAATGGGAATGTTTCTTTTGTTAATAAACGATGGGAGATTTTATCAGGATATGCTGTTGAAGAAACTATCGGTGTTTGTGCCTACAAATTCTATGACCCCATATTTTTACCTTCAATTGATGGAAAGCGACTGCAAATAAAGCAGGGGCTGATTGAGGAGGGGACATTAGAGTTGAAATTGATCAGAAAAGACAATCAAAGTATTTGGGTTCGTGCTTTTGCAAAGGTCTTGAGAGGTAAAAATGGGGTTATAAAAGGTTACACTGGTACCTTGGTCGATATTCATAATGAAAAAGAAATGTTGGATGCTTTACTTGAAAGCCAGGAAGCCCAACAACGACTGAATGAATTATTGCAGGCTGTAAATGAAGCCCATCTGAGTTTTTTTGTGGAGGATGATTTTCAAAGTCCCTTAGAGGTTTTTTTGGATAAGATTTTACAAATTACAGGGAGTAAGTTTGGTTTCATCGGAGAGATCTTATACGATGAAAATGGGCAACCTTTCCTTCGGTCTCATACCTTGTCTAATTTGGCTTGGGACGAGGCTTCTGCAGAGTTTTTCAGAAATAATTATCGGGCAGGAATTGATTTTCGTAACTTAGATACGCTATTTGGCTATACCTTAAAAACAGGTGAGGTAGTCATTTCCAATAATGTGAATGCTGACCCTAGAGCAGGACATACCACCCCCAAAGGGCATCCTCCCCTAGAACGTTATATCGGAATCCCTGTCAAAAAGGCCGGTAAGTTTATCGGCATGATGGGATTTGCTAATAAGCCTACTGACTATACCCAAGAGGATATTGATTACTTAGAGCCATTGATTTCGGGTTATGCCAACTTGATCAGTGCCATTCGTATCAATCGCGCTAGGAAAAATGCTGAATCTTTGAGGCAAAAAGCAGACGAACAGTATAAGTTAGTTTCTGAAAACACACGCGATATCATTGCACTGCACGATTTAGATATGCGATTTTTATATGTTTCTCCTTCCATCGAGAAAGTCTTGGGAGTAAAGCCAGAGGTATTGATAGGCAAAAGGCCCTCAGAGGTTTTTCAGGTGAAGGAACAGGCTTTGAGTGGCTCAGGTAGTTCAGAAAAATTTGTGATGCCACACCAAAACATGCTCACTGGAGAGTTCGTTTCTCTTGAGATTTTAATGACTCCGCTTAAAGATAGTAATGGAAATGTTTATAGCTTTTTAGCTACATCAAGAGATGTTACTCAGCGGGAGAAAATGCTGGAAGAGTTGAAAGAAATGCTCGTACGAGAACAGGAATTGAACCAGTTAAAGACTCGATTTATTTCTATGGCATCGCATGAGTTTAGAACGCCCCTAGCAACGATTTTGAGTAGTACAGATATTTTATCGTTGATTACATCACAACAAAGTCTTCCAACTGTTACCACAGAAAAGTGGGATATTCATTTAAGCAGGATTAATCAGCAAGTGGAGCGATTGACCAAGGTGATATCGGATTTATTGTTAATTGGTAAAAGTACTCAGGAAAAAATAGTTATTACCATGCAGCAAGTGGAAATCGTTTCATTTGTTAGGAATCTTGTCGATAACTATCCTTTGCCAGAAGGTAGAAAGTTACGTTTTTACAGCAAACTCAAAGAGTTGGAACTGTCCACAGACCCCATATGGTTATCACATATAGTAACTAACCTAGTTGACAATGCGTTTAAATATTCTGAGGGAAAACAAGATCCTGAAATAACCTTATTGACAGATGAAAAATCTGCATATGTCGAAATTAGAGACTTTGGGATTGGGATTCCTGAATCAGAACAGAAATATATATTCGACTCATTTTTCAGAGCAAAAAATGCCACTACTATTAAAGGTACTGGATTGGGACTGAATATAGTCAAGGAGTTTGCCAATAGATTAGGTATTGAACTTTCATTTGAAAGTCATGAAAATATAGGGACAATATTCAAACTTGAACTACCAATGAAAAATGACATATAGAATATTACTAGCTGAAGATGAAGCTGAGTTAAGGGAAAATGTTGCGGAAATTTTGGAGCTCTCTGGTTATCATGTTGTTTCTGTTAAAAATGGTCTTGAGGCCTTGGCTGTCTTGGAATCGGATGTATTTGATGTGGTGATTTCTGATATCATGATGCCTGAGATAGATGGGTTTGAACTTTTGAAAGCATTTAGAAAAAAGGAATACTTATTAGAAACCCCATTTATTTTTTTGACAGCAAAAATGGATCAGGCTGATCAACGCAAGGGAATGGAGTCTGGGGCTGAGGATTACTTGGTGAAGCCTGTAAAAGCTAGAGATCTGATTGCTGCAATTGATATCGCATTAAAAAAACGGGAAACGCGCAATCGTTTAAAGTTTGCGGAGCTGAAGCAACTCTTTGGAAAACAGCGGAAAGTTTTTTTTCACGAAATGAATACGCCCCTTGCAGGCGTAATAGCATCATTGGAACTGTTAAAGGCATATGGGTCAACCATAGCCCCCGAAGATTTCGATTTGTTTATCAATCAGGCATTGGATGCATCCAAGCGCTTGGATGCTAGTCTCAAGATGTTGAAAAAATACCAGACTCTTGATTTTATTCAAATAACCCCTATCAATATTGCATCCATAGGTGATTTTTTAAAAGATCATATTTCTAAAAAAATCGATTATCAAGGCGTTTGCGTAGAGATTAAACATGATTTCTCCATTAGTTTTACAGAAGAACATTTTAAAGAAATAGTGGATCAGCTACTTAAAAATGCGTCAAGCTTTGTTTCAGATGAAAAACCCGTCAGTATTATCATAGACTTTCCTACGCTTACGATTATCAATAATCAAAATCTTTTTTCTTCATCTCAAGAAATCAAAGCAGAACCTTTTCAGCAATTTAAAAGAGATGTGTTTGAGCAGCAGGGTTTTGGACTAGGTATGTTCATCGCGCAGGAATTGGCAGAAAAAAATGATGCAGTGCTGAAATTTAAGATTAATAAAAATCTTGAATTTGAAGCAATCCTTTCATTTGGGTCTACATTGATAGGGTAAGCTCTTCTATTCTTTCAATTAATTCATGTACATAGACAGGTTTATTTAGTACATAGCTGAAAGGATTAGGATCGCCTCCATTTTCTTCCAAATAAGTTCCTCCAGTAATTGCCAGGATAGGTATATTTTTGAATTTGCTTTCTTTCAGTTCAAGTGCAAGTTCTACTCCATCCATGATGGGCATCATGATATCACTTACAATGACTTTAATTGAAGTACTTTCTTCAAGAACCTCCAATGCATGTTTACCATTGTTTGCAGTTATGGTTGAGTAGCCGTTATTTTCTAATTGTGTAGCAATTAATAAGCGAATCAATGGGTCGTCTTCTACTAATAGTATTTTCATTAATGTAGATTATTTCTTTTAAGTGTTGCTAAAAAGAAAGTTGTTAATAAGTGTTGTAAATTTAGTTTAATATAAAAATATAAATTATGCTCGATAGTATAGTTCTAATCAATCTATCAGATTTGATGGTTCTTTTGATTTGGTTGTTAATAAATAAATGTAATCTAATAGAAATTAAATTGTAATTGTCAATTTATTGAATGTTTAAATCCATCCTTCGCCATATATGTTTTCTTCATTTTCGACCGACTGAGTATTTTTTTTCCAATGGGTATTTAAAGAGAGCTTTGCTATATTTTTTTCTCCTACTTTACGCTTGTTGCGGACCCCTTCATAATCAAGACCTGGTAAATTTTTATTTATTTGAATAGTTCCTTCAATAATTGCCTCATTGTCTATTGATAAGTTTCTAGTTGTTAAGTTGCCTTTAAGTTTTGCGGTTTTAGCTAAAGTAATTCCCTGATGTGCGAAAATCTCTCCATTGCAACTGCCCAATAATTCTACAGAATCAGCATGAACGGGGCCATGTACTTCGGCATCTTTATCAATCACTACTTTACCCCCGCAGAGAATTGAACCATCAATTTTTCCTTCAATCCTTAAATCTCCTTTAGTTACTATATCACCAACTAGTCTTAGGGTTTTAGAGAAAATTGTTACAAATACTTCTTTACTTGTGCTCATGATTTAAACTATTAACACTCGACTTTAAATGTGCAAATTATTGTTGATGAGTTACCTATGTCTAGTCCCATTGCACGACCTTTATCTCCACCATTGGACATTAAACTATTAAAGCAATAGCCTTTAGCTGCAAGGTAAACAGCATCTTCTGGGATCTTCACCTCAACAATACCTTCAAATTCTTTTTGAAAACATTCATTTAGTTCAGGATACATTGCTCCACCGCCTGCGAGGTACATAATGTTTGATTTTGCAAAATCATTATCATCAAATGCCTTTCTAAGTGCAGGGGAAACAATATCTTCGTAGTACTGTCTTAAAACTTTTCCTTTAATTTCGGTCAGATCTACTCTTTTTCGATTTAAAAAGATAAATGAATTTCTAAATGCGGTATCAAGCTGGTGCTCATTTTTTAAATCTAAATAGTATGTTTTGGATAGCTCTGCCTCCAATAGCTTAATGGCGTATCTCAACCCAAAAGTAGAAACTGATGACCGTTGAACCAATCCGCCCTCAGTAGACAAAATTGCTTCAAAGGTACCGTAACCAAGACTGATTACGAAAAAATTTCCTTTTGCAGTGCCCTGCTTTCGTAAAGCTAAAGCACAACTTACTGCTTCTGGCATTACGAATGCACTGTCTACTTCTGCCACGATTTTTTTCTTTCCTCCGTTAGAAAATGTTGCAGTATCAAATTCTAAGATATGGGCTCCAACGAGCATTTCTCTTGCCTGGTCCTTATAAAGTTGAAAAGTTGAAAAAGGAAATCCTGTTGTAAGAGTAATTGGATTTCCTATTTTATGAAAACTTAACAATAATCCTGTTTTTAATAAGATTTTGTAATCTAGTTCTTCTGGGGAGCTATTTATATTTTTATGGGGTGAAATTCCTTCTGATAGTGCTAAATTTCCCACAACATAGTCTGTGTCATTATGGACTATCTTAACTCCGTTAATTAAGTCTTTAGATACAAATCGAAGATTTTTGTTATTGCTTTCATATACACTGGGAATTTGCTCTATCTCTAGGATGTTTTCGCTATTGAATGTCATTGGTATAGTATTTTTAATTTTTTAAATTCAATTATTTCAACTAATTTCTATGTAGTTGCGAATTCCAAAAGTAACAATCGAAAATGAGATCAAAAACCAGACGATTTTTTATGTAAATGATATGTGCTTATAGTGTAATGAATTGGATTTGAATGATTTTGATTAAAAGGAATTAAGTTTTTTAATGGAATCGGTTTTCAAAATTCAGTTTGCTTTTAGATTTTTCGCATGTTATTTTTCTGTATCAATATGTAATTTCTTTAACAATTCATTTATTTATAATCCTAAGGAGATTATTTTTGAAAAAAACTATAAACCCGAATAGCATGGCTTATTATTATAGACTTGGGAATATACCTCCCAAAAGACATACCCAATTCAGGCAGCCGGACGGTTCTTTGTACAAAGAAGAATTGGTCAGCTCCAAAGGTTTTTCAGGAATCTACTCCAATTTATACCATATCCATAATCCGAATAATGTACTTAAAATCGGTCAACCAACGCCCTATTCCTGGGAACCGGCCAAAGATCATGGATTGAAGCAGACACATTTGAAGACAGCAGGCGTAGCAACTACCGGTAAGGATTACCTCAGCGCCCGCAAGATGTTGATGATGAACAATGATTGCATGATGGGGATCTGTACTCCCGAACAGCGGAAAATGGATTTCTATTTTAAAAATGCAGATGGAGATGAACTGATCTATGTCCACGATGGAGAAGGGGTGATGTACTCCCAATTTGGAAAGTTGGAAGTAAGGCAGGGAGATTATATTGTCATTCCTCGCACGACTATATATAGATTTGAATTTAAGGAAGAAGGACCACTTCGATTGTTGATTATCGAATCTCACGGACCAATTGAGACTGTCAAAAGGTACAGGAATGAGGTAGGTCAGTTATTGGAACACTCCCCTTATTGTGAGCGTGATATCCGTCCTCCGGGAGCTTTGGTCACTGAGGCAGAAAAAGGAGAGTATCTCGTCCAAATCAAAAAAGGAGGCATGTTACATCCCTATACTTATGGACATAGTCCGCTGGATATTGTAGGTTGGGATGGTTTCTTGTATCCTTACGCACTTTCCATACATGACTTCGAACCGATTACAGGAAGAATTCATCAGCCACCACCGGTGCATCAGACTTTCCAAGCTTGGGGATTTGTCATTTGCTCATTCGTTCCTCGTTTGTTTGATTATCATCCATTGGCGATACCTGCACCCTATAATCATAGCAATATAGATTCAGATGAAGTCTTGTATTATGCCGAAGGGGAGTTTATGAGCAGAAAAGGCATCGATCGAGGAAGCTTTACCATACACATGGGTGGATTGCCTCATGGCCCTCATCCAGGTACAGTAGAAAAATCCATCGGTGCTAAAGAGACCCATGAATTGGCCGTCATGTTGGATACTTTTAGGCCTTTGTTTGTAACCACACAGGGTTTAGAATTTGTAGATCCTGCATACCCAATGAGTTGGTCGGAATAGGAAAGATTCAAACAAGAAAAAGGATTGATGTGAAATCAGTCCTTTTTTTATACCTTTGCAGCCCTAAAATCAGTATTCACCAGCGGTTCAATTACCCGCTTTATCAAAAATTTATATGCAAGCATTTCAAGAAGCTGTACAAGCCGGGACAGCACTTCCGCTCATGGAAGCTTTTTATACCATCCAAGGAGAAGGAACCCATTCAGGAGTTCCAGCGTACTTTATCCGATTAGGCGGCTGTGATGTAGGATGTGTGTGGTGCGATGTCAAAGAATCTTGGGAAGGGGCTAAATGGCCTGTGGTTTCGGTAGACGAAATTGTATCGGAAGCATCCAAATATCCAGGTAGGGTGGCTGTTATCACAGGGGGAGAGCCTTTGATGTATGAATTAGGCCCCTTGACGGTAGCCTTGAAAGCTGCTGGGTTTAAAACCCATATCGAAACTTCCGGCGCTCATCCCTTTTCGGGGGATTTTGATTGGGTATGTTTTTCTCCTAAGAAATTCAAAGCTCCTCATCCATCCATTTACGAGCAAGCAGACGAATTAAAAGTTGTGATTTACCATAGTTCCGATTTTCAATTTGCAGAGAAGTATGCCGCTTTGGTTTCAAAAAAGTGTCAAAAGTTATTGCAACCTGAATGGAGTAAGCAAAATATTCACTTGAAAAGCATTATTGAGTACGTAAAATCGAATCCAGTTTGGAATATTTCCCTACAAACTCATAAATTTATGGACATCCCTTGATGCCCATGAATCGTTTAGTCTTTCTTGTCTTTATTTTCCTACAAGCTTTTGCAGTTCAATCCCAGACTTATTCTATCATTGATAGCCGGGCTATTAAGATGCATCAAGAAGGTGACGAATTGGCGAAAAGGCGGATGTATGATCAGGCTATTGAAAAGTATAAAGCGTCAATTCAGCGAGAAGGTGGATTTTTGGAAAGTTATATTAAGTGGAGTAGAATCCTATTTACCCAAAAAAAGCTAGATGAAGCCCTAGAGGTTGTCAACCGTGGAGAGGCTAGGGCGGGGAAGGCTAGCGAACAAATTCAGGCCGACATCGGTTGGCTCAAAATGTACATTTTTTTGGCTCAAGGAGCATTTGAACAAGCCGTTACTAGCTTTGATACAGTTGATAAGTATTTAACTCCATCGTTCAGAAGTTCAAGAGAATACATCGATCAACGTGCACGTATTGCATATGTTCGATTGGTTTTGGAAAACCCTCTTGATATCACTAAAGAGCGACTTCCTGAACCTTTGAATCAGTTTGCTATGCAATATTTTCCGGTACTGACAGCTGATAGTAAAAAAATTCTCTTTACTAAAAGAGATGGCATCAAAGACTTTCAGAAAGAGGATATTTTTGTATCCTACCTTTTAGATGATGGCGAAAATTGGACTAAACCTGCGGGTATTAGTGAAATAATTAATACACCTTATAACGAAGGGACTTGTACAATTTCTGCTGACGGTAACATTTTGATTTACACTTCATGCGATGCCCCGGATTCATTTGGGAGTTGCGATTTGTATATTGCCTATCGGGTCAATGGAAAATGGCAGCGCCCTGGTAATATGGGCAAACATGTGAATTCCCGATTTTGGGATTCCCAACCTTCTCTTTCTGCTGATGGACGCATGTTGTTTTTTTCTTCTAATAGAAGGGGAGGTTATGGGGGTAATGATATTTGGTATACTGTTCGAAAAGCTGATGGTTCTTGGTCTGAAGCAAAAAATTTAGGAGGAATCATAAATACACCAAAGGATGAGGTGTCACCATTTATGTATTTTAATAATGAGGTGTTATTTTTCGCTTCAAATGGACATTTGGGGCTTGGTGGATTGGATATTTTTTTATCCCGTGTAATTGATGGGGAGTTTACAGAGCCCGAAAACATTGGTTATCCTATCAATGATCATAGGGATCAGTTTTCATTGTTTATTACAGCCCAACGGGATTATGCTTACTACACAGAAAGTACTTTTCAGGGGCAGGAAATAGAACGATCTTTGTTATATCGTTTCAAATTTCCTGAATCTGTAGCATTGGGCGATAAGTTAATTGTTACACAAGGAAAAGTTGTCAATAGTAAAACGGGAAAAGCAATTGACGCAAGACTTTCATTAGTTAGTCTGAGTAATGATAGTACCCTATATGAATTTAGGGCTGATGGTGCTTCTGGGGAGTTTATGATGTTGTATCCTGACAAAGATTTTTCAGGCCTATATGTAGAAAAAGAGGGGTACCTTCCAAAGATTTTTAATGTTGATAAAGATGGCTTGAAAAACAAAGATAATCTCGAAATCTCCTTGATTCCTATTGCAACAGGAGAGGAGTTTGTTTTTGAAAATATTTTCTTTGACTTTGATAAGCATGAGCTCAAGCCGGAATCCATGTCTTCGTTGAAGCGTTTGTATGAATTTTTGATTACCAACCCGAACGCTAATATTTATATCAACGGGCATACTGATAATGTTGGATCTACTGCTTATAATGAAGGGTTGAGCTTACGCAGAGCTGAGGCTGTTAAAGATTACTTGTTAGGGAAAGGCATTAAGGAAGGAAGAGCCATTCCTTTAGGTAAGGGAGACAGAGAACCCATCAAACCAAACGATACAGCAGAAAACCGTGCATTTAACAGGAGAATTACGATTTCCATTCAGTAAAATCCAATTAATGGTTATAATTTCAACGATGGTTTTTAAAAAAAACCATTAAAAATTGCCATTGAAGGCCAGTGGTTGGTGCATTGGGATTTTCAATTAATTTTTGCATTTAATAGTTTCTGAAGGCTATTCCGGTGTTTTCAAAATTTTGGCAATGATCAAAGAAACTATTAGGGAATTAATTTTTTGTTTGGAATTTGTTGAATTGCCATTTTTTTGTTTGGTTTGGGTGTAAGGTTTCAAAATTTGAATAATCATAAAAAATATTTATATGATTTCATCTTATATATTCTTCTGATTTAGGTTTATTATTTAAAAATTCGTTTTTTTACCTAGTTGAAGGTGTTTTTCCGTAAAATATTTGTTTATAAATTGTTTTTTAGCGTATAAAAGTTGAAAAATTACCCTTAATTAGAATTAAAATTTTGTTTAAACCTTTTAGATAGTTTTTTCGTGGCCTAAAATTTGGTTTCCCATATCTTCTGTTTTCTACTTTTATAGGTTTATTTTTCCAAATAAAATTTTAGTGTTAAGCTATTGTTAAAGTATGAATAAAATTTATACTAATTGAATTTTAACAAGCTTTAACTTAGAATTGCCTGATTGATAAAACTCAAAAAAATAACATGAAGAGGATTTTACTAGTAACCGCATTTTTGACATTGCTATCATCGGCGGTGTTTGCGCAAAGTAGAACTGTCTCTGGTCAGGTGACTTCTAGAGAAGAGCCTGAGGGAATTCCAGGGGTGAATGTTCTTGTGAAAGGTACTACCAATGGTACCGTGACAGATTTTAATGGTAACTACACTTTATCTATCCCAAGTGGTGATAATGTAGTTTTAGTATTTTCCTTTGTAGGTTTTCTACAAAAGGAAGTGCGTGTAGGAAATAATAGCGTATTGGATGTGCTGTTGGAGCAAGACCTTAAAACCCTTAATGAAGTTGTGGTGGTAGGTTATGGTACACAGGAGCGCAGGGATATTACGGGTTCTGTGACCTCTATTAGCAACAAATCAATTGAGAACTTGGTGACTCCTTCTTTTGAGTCACAGCTAGCAGGTCGTGCTCCGGGTGTTCAGATTACGACGCCTAACGGGACACTAGGTGCTGCTCCGATTATCCGAGTAAGGGGTGTAAACTCCATCACGGGAAGTGCAAGCCCATTGATCGTAATCGACGGAGTACCTGTGGTGGATGCAGACAGATCTGCAGTAAATGCGTCCAACCCATTGGCAAATATTAATCCTGCAGATATTGAGTCATTCGAGGTACTAAAAGATGGTTCTGCCACTGCAATTTTCGGTTCTAGGGCTGCGAATGGCGTTATTTTGATTACCACCAAGAGAGGTTCCTCTGGTAAGGCAGTTGTGAATTATAATACCTCTGTAGGCTTTAATGAAGCACAAAATCGCTTCAATCTTTTAAATGGAGATGATTTTGTGACAATTGCTAATGAAAGAAGAGCAAATGCGAATCAGGCACCATTGGCAAATCCAAGTGACATAAATACAGATTGGCAGGATTTAATTTTGAGAAGAGGCTTCACTCAGCAGCATAACCTTTCCATTTCTGGGGGTTCCGATGCTACGAAGTATTTCTTTTCTATGGGTTTCACAGAACAAGAGTCTGCCTTAGAATTGAATGACTTGAGAAGATACTCCTTCAGAGCCAATGTAGATCATAGTGTGTCTAAATCGGTAAGAATAGGAACATCTTTGAATTACTCATTTACCGAAATAAATGGTTTGAATCAGGGTGCCAACTCACTTTCCGGTATTATGTTAAATGCAACGCGTGCGCTACCAAATGTTTCACCATTTGATCCTGCAAATTCTAGATTCGATGGATTTAATGTTACAGCAGATGGTAGAACAACTGGTTTTGGTACCAATTTGGCTGGTCCTGATAATAATTTGCCAAATATTGGATTTGTGTTAGATAACAATGTTTTCAGAAACCGAATTCATAGGATTTTGGGTAATACGTATGCAGAAGTTGACTTAGCTAAAGGATTAACAGCTAGATCGATGGTAGGTGTGGATTTGACTTTGGCTGAGGACTTCCAGTCTTTAGATCCAAGACATGGTGATGGACAGAGTGTAAATGGATCTGTATTTATGGCTTTTAACCCAGCTACCCGTTGGAATTGGCAAAATACCTTAAACTATCAAACTATTATCGCTGATAATCACACTTTGAATGTAACTGTAGGTGCAGAATTCCAGTATGATCAATTTTATAACTTCTCAGCGTCTGGGAATGATATTTCTGATGACTTCTTTAGAAGAGATAACTTGATTTCTGGCTCCTACAATAATCAGTTTTCAGGAGGGGGATTTGCCGATAGAGGGTTTGACTCTTACTTCAGTAGAATCAATTATGGTTACAAAGGTAAGTATTTGGCTTCCTTTACCATTAGAAATGACGGGATCTCAGATTTGGCCAGAGAGAATCAAAGAGGTACATTCTTTGGAGGTTCTTTGGGATGGAGAATTTCCGATGAGTCGTTTTTTAATTCAGGTTTGATTTCTGATTTCAAGATCAGAGGTTCCTATGCAGAGGTAGGTAATACGGAGATCGGTACTTTTGCTGCATTTGGAGGATTCAGCCCGGTATTGGGAGGTGCAGGTGCAGGCTTGGGATACAATAGAATTGCCAACAGAGGACTTCTTTGGGAGACTTCCAAGAAGTTGAACATCGGTTTAGATATGACGATAGGCAAGGTGACTATTGCTGCTGATGTCTTTAGAAATAACATTGATGGTTTGATTTTGAGTGCTCCGACTATTCCATCTTTAGGTGTACCTGGCAACTCAATCAATCAAAATGTGGGTTCCATGTTTAACGAGGGTATAGAATTCAGGATGTTTACCAACGTCATCGATAGAGGTAAGTTTTCTTGGAATACTGATTTCAACTTGACCTTAATCCGAAATGAGGTGACCAACCTAGTGCAGCCAATTGTTTCGACCTACAACCGAACAGAAGTAGGAGGGCCTATTGCTCAATTATATGGATTTAGATGGGCAGGTGTAAATCCAGCTAATGGTAACCCAATGTATTTTAGAGGGGATGACATTGTTCAATTTAATTTGCAACAAGGAAATTTAGGTTGGAGAGCATTTGATCCTGCTAATCCTGCTAATATTTCCACAGCTGCAGGTCTTCCAACACAGGAGTTTTTGGGTAATACATTGCCTATATGGCAAGGAGGATGGATCAACAACTTTACCTACGGTAATTGGGATGCTGAACTATTCTTTAGATTTTCAGGTGGTAATTTTATCATGAATGAGACCCTAAGAGGTCAATTAGGTCAAGGATTTTCTAATAATAATGCCATTGTCATGAACAGATGGACAGAGTCTGGTCAGCAAACAGATATCCCAAGACAGTATTCAGGACAGGATGCCAACATGTGGTTAACTGCGGCTTCTAACTCCAGATTTGTGGAAAGAGGAGATTTCTTACGAGTTCAGAACATAGTGATTGGATATACTGTGCCAGCAGCAACGTTACAAAGTGCATTTAAAGGAGCCATCTCCAGTGCGAGATTCTTCGCTCAAGCGCAAAATCCATTCCTTTTCACTGGATATTCTGGTTTAGATCCTGAGGCAAATCAGTTTGCAGGTCAATTGCAATTTGGTGTAGACTGGAATGTGACCCCGATCTTCAGAACGTATTCGATTGGTGTAAATGTAGGGTTTTAATGCTCTGTAAAACTTGAAAAAAGATGAAAAAAATTAGATTTAGAAATATTAAGTTAGGGATTGCCGCGATTGCAATTGCTGGGATCACTAGTTCCTGTGAGGTGACTGATTTGTCACCCGCAAACTTGATTCCTGATGAGGAATCTTTTGGAACTGCCGCAAGAGTTGAATCTCTTGTATTAGGAGTCTATGAAGCTGCTCAACAAGGATTCTATTTGGGTTCAGCCGGTCAGGCAGGTAGAGGATACCCATTTGGTGCTGCCAATGTACAGCAAGGTGATATGAGAGGTGAAGATATGTACAATGATCAGCTGTTTTATGAGATCACGTACATTGCTGCCCATACACCGTTCAGTGCAAACAACAATGGGATGTGGATTTCCATTTACAGAATGGTCAATAGAGCCAACATAGTGTTGGAAAGCTTGGATGCAGCATTGCAAAATGGAGTCATTACTCAAGAAGTGAGAAATACATTAAGAGGCGAAATGCTCTTCATGAGAGCATTAGGACATCATGAATTGCTAACACATTTTGCCAGACCCTACATGGATGACCCTAGTTCCATGGGTGTTCCCTACAGACGGGTAGCAATCAATGATGTTCCTTTGGTCGCAGAAAATGAAACCCTTGGAAGAACTACTGTTGGGGAGGATTATGCGTTGATTTTAGCTGATTTGAACGAGGCTGAGGAGTTACTGCCATTGACACGTAATCATGCCCGTGTAAGAAGAGGTGCCGCTATTGCTTTAAAATCCCGAGTAATGTTGCACATGGGCAATTGGCAAGGGGTAATCGATGAGCATGCAAAGTTGGCAGGAACGTATTCTTTGATGGATTCTCCAGTTACCCCGTTTAGAACAGTCAATAGTGCCGAAAATATTTTCTCCTTTGTGCATACTGCAGAATCTAATGCAGGTGTCAATGGTGCTTTACCATCCATGTATGGAAATCCTGCAAGAGGAGCACGAGGTCTTGTGAAGGTTAGCCCACTTATTTGGAGATCAGATTTTTGGCATACGGAAGATATCCGAAGAACGGAATTGACAGATAGAAATGCTGGAGGTATCTACACATTTAAATATACAGATGTTGTGACCAGGACTGACCCGAATCCTATTTTGAGATATGCAGAATCAGTTTTAAATGCAGCTGAAGCAAATGCTCGTTTAGGAAATAATTCGCTTGCTATTGAATTGTTAAATTCAGTAAGAGACCGCGCATTACCGTCCACAGTTCCTTCGTTCACAACAGCCGATTTTGCCAATACAGATGAACTGTTGACTGCAATCTTTAATGAGCGTAGAATCGAGTTCCTAGCAGAAGGTAGAAGATGGGCTGATATCCATCGTTTGTCGGGTGAAGGTAGAATGCCAGGTATTCCATTGAAGGCTACATCAAGGTCCATTACAAGTTTAGATTTTTACACAACCGATAGGGCAATTCCAACTGACCATGATTTACTGTATACAAGCAATCTATTTGTATGGCCAATTCCTATTGATGAGATTGTAAACAATAGCCAAACTCCGATTCCTCAGAATCCAGGTTATTAATTATGCTAAAAATTTAATTTTAGACTCCCTGTATATGTTGGTGCAGGGAGTTTTTTTATTGTAAACTATAACCTTTTGCTTTTCTTTTTCGTAACAATTGCTCAAGTTTTTTAAAAAAAAGGTTTTGTGTTAAGTTTTGTTAAAAAAAAATTATCTTTTCCCTAATAAGCGTATTAGTATTTAAGAAGTTTTTAGTCTTTTACTTTTTTCTTGAAATGCGAATTAAATTTTACCTAAGCTATTAAATCAAAATTTTCTTTATATATATACATCTACATCCATATGTAAATTTTCTGCTAGGTTTTGCTTTATTTCAACTTAATAGATAAAATTGAGGTATCGTTAAACCAAAAAAAATAATTATGAGGAAAGTTTTACTTCTAGGACTTGTGCTCTTGTTTGCCTCGGCTTCGGCTTTTGCACAAGGACGCGTAGTTACTGGAACGGTAACATCCGGTGAGGATGGAATGCCGATACCAGGAGCTTCAGTGGTAGTGAAAGGTACTACTATTGGTACCGCTACTGACTTAGATGGTCAGTATTCGTTAAATGTTCCACAAGGCAGTAATGTACTTGTGTTTAGTTTCGTTGGCTCCGCTACGCAAGAATTGAACATCGGGAATAGAACCGTTATTAATGCGGTTTTGCAGCCTGATGTAAGAAATTTGGAGGAGTTTGTGATCACATCTTTTGGTGATTTGAACAGAAGAGAGATTACAGGTGCAATTTCTTCTGTTAAAGGAGAAGTTATTCAGGATCTTCCTATGCAATCTTTTGACCGTGCTATTCAGGGTAGAATTGCAGGTGTTCAGATTGCTTCTGGTACTGGACAGCCAGGTGGTACGCTAAATGTTAGAATTAGAGGTGTCGGTTCAGTAAATGCTGGCAATGACCCGCTTTACATCATTGATGGTGTGCAAGTTCCTGCTGGAGGTCTTTCAGGTCAAGGATCACAAAACGCTCTTGCTTCTATTAACCCTAATGATATTGAATCAATCGAAGTGTTGAAAGATGCTGCTGCTGGTGCGATATATGGAGCTCAAGCTGCCAATGGTGTGGTATTGATTACGACCAAAAGAGGTTCCAAAGGTGCTACAAAAATTCGTTTGTCTGTGCAAGAGGGTGTTGTACAACCTTTAGGCTTGTATGATGTGATGGATGCAAGAGAACTTGCTGCTCTCAAGCGGTCTGCAATTGTTAATGCAGGTGGTTCTGCTGAATCAGCAGCTCTTACTTATGGGAATCCAGATGATCCAAACTTATTTACTAATAGTTGGGTAGATGATATTTTCCAAAATGCGAGATTAAGCATTTACGATCTTTCAATGTCAGGTGGTGATGATAAGACAACCTTTTTCTTTTCAGGTTCTTACACAGATCAGGGTTCTCAGTTAGTATCTTCCGATTATCAAAGAGCAACTGGAAGATTGAACTTGACTCATAGAGCAAATCAAAAACTAACTATCAACACTAATTTATCATTGGCTTACCAAAAAACAAATGGTGCTATTGATAGAGGTAACTTTGTTAACTCCCCATTCCAAGCTGGTTTTACTTCTAGACCTGGTATTCCTATCCGTAATGAAGATGGTACTTTCAGAGATTATCCTTCAGATCACTTATTTGGATATAACATTGCTCAAGGTGTTAGAGAGGAATTACGTTTATCGAATACTATTCAGACCGTTTCTAATATTCAGTTGAATTATCAGTTTACACCTTGGTTGTCTTTTACTTCCTTTGCAGGGGTTGATTTTTCTGATTCAAGAGATGAAAATTCAAGACCATCCACGATAGCAGCTTTCAGAGCTCAAGGTGGTTCTGCATTGTTTCAAGATAGGAGAAATGTAAACTTCAACACTAACCATAACTTCAATTTCAACAAGAAATTTAATGATGTCCATACAGTTTCTGGTATCCTTGGTTATGAATACAAAACAGAAACTAGAGAATTCATGTCAGCTAACGGTCAGGGTTTTGCAAATCCAGCTTTGAGATACCTTCAAAATGCTGCCACTCCTCTTGCTGTTAGTTCAAACTTTACTCAATTTAGAAGAGTTGGTTTCTTCTTTCAGACGAAGTATGATTACAATGATAAGTATACAGCCGATTTTGTTATCAGACGTGATGGTCACTCCAGATTCGGAAATGACGTACAGTATGGTACATTTGGTGCTGCATCAGTTGGATGGAGATTATCAAACGAAGGATTCTTAAAAGACGTTACTTGGCTTGATGATTTAAGAATGAGAGCATCTTACGGTGTTACTGGTAACTCAGAGATTCCTAATTTTGCTTCATTATCTCTTGCGGGTTCTGCGGGTCAGTACTTAGGTACGCCTGTATTGCGTCTTACTCAATTAGGTAACAACTTGTTGACTTGGGAAGAATCAGAATCTTCAAATATTGGTATCGATGGAGTTTTCTTCAATGGCCGTATTATAGCTACCGTGGATTTTTGGAGAAGAGATTCCAATGGATTGTTGTTCAATGCTGCATTGCCAATTGATTCAGGTTTTGGATCTATCTTCAGAAACTCTGGTCGTATGAGAAACCAAGGTGTTGACATTGATATACAGACAGTAAACGTTGTTGCTGGTAAATTTAGATGGACAACAGCTTTCAATGTGACATTCTTAGAAAACGAAGTGTTAGAATTGTTTGATGGAAATGACAGAATTGGTAATACTATTGTTGTTGGAAAGCCATTGAATCCAGTATTTGCTCCTGGATTCCTAGGTGTTAACCCTGCCAATGGTCGTCCTATGTACCAGGATGCTACTGGAAACTATACGTATACAATCAGAGATGCTGATATCGCAGAAAGCTATCTTGGAAGTTTATTACCAACTAGCTTTGGTGGATTTTCCAATAACTTCTCTTATGGACCTCTTTCATTAGAAATCTTCTTCCAGTATCAGTTTGGTAACTTAGCTCAAAACTCTGATTTGATCAACTTGGGTTCCACAGGTTCTGGTCCAAATAATCAGTTGAGAGATCAAGCTAATTATTGGAGACAGCCTGGTGACATGGTGTCCAATCCAAAGCCTTGGGAAGGTGGTAACAGACCAGGTGGTTCTGGATACACACAGTGGTTTACTTCGAGACAAATAATGGATGGAAGTTATATCCGCTTGAAAACCCTCACATTGGGTTATGAGTTACCGTCTAATTTGATTAGAAAAATTGGTGTGAATCAAGGTAGAGCCTTTGTTCAGGGTGTTAACTTAGCAACCTTTACTAATTTCGTTGGTATTGATCCTGAGGTTGCTGGTGTTAACGTGGGTAACTCGTTTTTCGCTGCCTTCCCTAACGCAATGCAAATTTCTGGTGGAATCAATTTGACATTCTAAATAGATATTGAATTATGAAATATATAAAATTATTTGTTGTTTCTGCCTTGATTGCAGTAAGTGCATGTACTGATGTACTTGATGTTGATCCAAGACAGTCTTTAACTCCTCAGACAGCATTTTCTGATGTGAGTGGTTATACGTCTCTTACATTCTCCATGTATGCAAGATTAAGGGATTTCGGGTTTTACGGACAAACAATGGTGCTAGCACCTGAAGCTTTGGCAGATAACCTTCTGGTGATTGCAAATACTGGACGATATGTTGGTGAGGAAGTAAATCAAGATAGATCTCATATTAATTTATGGAACCTTAACAACTGGTCTGCTATCAACGATGCTAACCTAGTTATTGCTGGAGTAGACGGAGTTCCTGGAGATCAAAATACTAAAAATCGTCTGAAAGGTGAAGCTTTCTTTGTGCGTGCCCTTGTGCATTTTGATCAAGCTAGGGTGTTTGGATATGAGCCTGGTAGAGAGGTTAATGGCTTTAATTTATCAGCGATCCTTCGAACGACTCCAACTGCTGTGTTTTCTGATGCTGACCTTCGTCCACGTTCTACTAATGTTCAAGTTTACGAACAGATAGAAGCCGATTTGCTCGAAGCAATAAATTTGTTGCCTGTTGCCAATAGAGGTTCTGCTAATGTTTATAGAGCAAATAGAGCTGCAGCTCAGGCATTGCTGGCAAGAGTTTACTTGTATTGGGGTAGAAATGATCGCGCAATCGCTTTAGCGACTGACGCCATGAGTACTGCTGGTATTGGTAATGACGGATCAGGTCTTCTTGAGGCCGAGGGATATATGACTGGTTTTAATACTTTCCCTAACCCAGAGTCTTTATTTGAGATCGAGATCAGACAAGTTGATTGGTCAACTGTGGATGGTGTTAATAACTCTGTTGCTTCATTAGCTAATAATGATTTAGCACAGGCACAGTTTGTAGTTAGTGCTTCTCAGGAGTTGATTAATAGCCATGAGCCTGGAGATGCTAGATTAAGTGCCTGGAGAGCGACTACAAGATCTGGTTTTAATGGTACTGTACACGCTTCCTTGAAGTGGAGAGGTGCAAAAGGTAATTTTCTAGAGAATTTACCAGTTCTTAGAGCTTCTGAGTTATTGCTTATCAGAGCTGAAGCAAGACAAAAGACAGGCGATACTGCTGGTGCATATAATGATATCAATGCATTAAGAAGTAAAAGAAATCTTGGTCCTCTTACTCCTGGTTTAACTGGCAATGATCTTTTTGAAGCTATTTTGCATGAAAGAAGAGTTGAACTTGCATTTGAGGGTCATAGATTCTTTGATTTGAAGAGAAATGGGTTGGATATCAGAAAACATAGAGGTCTTCCAACTGTTCCTTATACAGATTACAGAGTTTTAAGTTTCTTGCCTAATGCTCAAATTTTGCTTAACGAGAACCTTGTACAAAACCCTGGTTATTAAAATCTAAATATTTGGTATTATGAAAAATAAAATAGTTTATATATTCCTATTTCTTTTCTCTGCAGGGCTTCTAAGCTCCTGTATGGATGAGGCTGATTTCTTCAGGGTATGGGATGGTTTGGAGGTTGAATTTGATGCGTCTACCTTACCTCAAAATGGTCCTCTTGTTAACTTTGTAAGAGCGTCTAGCACGCAAACTGATACTTACAATATTCAGTTGAACCTTGTTGGAGCCCCTCAAAGCGCCCCAATCACGGTTAACTTTGAGCCTACTAGTGAGTCTACTGCTGTTGCTGGTGTACATTTCCAGCTTCCATCTACTAGTATCGTCATTCCTGCTGGAGAAAATGTAGTAAATGTTCCTGTAACAGTTCTTACTGGTAATATTGATCCTAGTGAGACTCCTAATTTGGTATTGAGAATAACTTCTGCGAGTAATAACGTGGCAGTAAGTGCCAACTACAGTCAAGTTACTGTAAGAATCAG
Source organism: Mongoliitalea lutea (assembly GCF_014652135.1). Lineage (GTDB taxonomy): Bacteria > Bacteroidota > Bacteroidia > Cytophagales > Cyclobacteriaceae > Mongoliitalea > Mongoliitalea lutea. The sequence goes on along the minus strand of NZ_BMYF01000008.1, from coordinate 94,550 downwards.
AGTTATTTGTCCATCTGAGTTAGCTGGTGCTTACACTGCTCTTCATCAAGTACTTCGAGTAGGTGATGGTAGTGGAGGCGCTTCTCAAACTGTTAATAATGTTAACTTTGAGAATATTGTTAACCTTACCAGAACTAGTGCAGGGTTGTACAGAGTCGATGATATTTCCTTTGGGTTGTATGAAGCTGTCTACGAATTAGCATCTCCGGCTGGTTCTATTTTAGACAATTGTAATGTGATTACCGGACTTCAATCAAATGCCGATCAATTTGGTGATCCATTCATTATTTCAGGAGTAGTAAATGCAGACGGTTCATTGCTTCTTGAGTGGGGTAATACTTGGGGTGATGGAGGTACAGTGCTTCTAAGACGCCAATAATGTTAAATAAATTAAAAAAAGTGGGGCGCTGAGCCCCATTTTTTTTTAACAAAAATATATAATTGCTAGTTTAGTAGTTCAAGAATATTTTGATTCATTATGAGAGGTAAATTAAGTAAAGTAGTATCCGTTTTATTTTTTTTTCTTTATAGTTCTGCATTTGGTCAAAACGTACCAGAATCTCCTTCCATTTTGAAAGAAGTAAGGGGAAATATATTAAAAAACTTCAATCAAAAGTATGCCATTCTTTCTCCTAGTGAGGATGCTTTAAAGAGAAAAGCATCAGAATTAGGAATCCCCATGTTCATGGAGTTGGATAATGATAGGATAGCAAAACTTCAATATTTTGATGAGTTAGATCATCCTGTTTACTACACAACTTTTAATACAGCTGCTGCCGTTACAACTGGTGCAAATACACTTCAGCCAGGGGGTAGTTTGGGTTTAAATTTAACAGGGAAGGGGTTAGTTCTTGGTATTTATGATCAGACTAGACCTCGTTTGGCTCATGTTGAGTTTCAGGGAAGACTTTCTCAACCTGATGGTTCCACTGAAACTATAAGTAATCATGCTACCCATGTTTCTGGGACTATGATTGGAGCTGGGATTAACCCTGCTGCCAGAGGAATGGCGTATGAAGCTACTGGGTTATCATTTAATTGGGATAACGATGTGAATAAAATGGCTTCTAATGCTTATATCATGGGTGAGAGAAATAATGGACACATTGTATCTAATCATTCATATGGAATTATTATTGGCTGGTTTCGTAATTCAGCAGGGAATTGGGTATGGTCTGGAAATGCCAATATAAGCCCAGATGAAGATTTTCGGTTTGGATTTTACAGTTCCAAAAGCCAAGCTTTAGACGATCTTTCTTTTAGTTTACCTCATTATACGATTGTTTGGGCCGCAGGGAATGACCGAAATGATGTTGGTGATGGTACAAGGCCTGGTGATGGTCCCGCTGACACCATAGGCCCAGAGGGTGTAGCAAAAAATGTAATAACTGTAGGTGCTGTAAGTTCAGTCCCTCAATACTTAGGCCCAAACTCTATAGCTATGAGTAATTTTTCATCATGGGGTCCTACTGATGATGGTCGGATTAAACCTGATATTGTAGGTATGGGAGTTGGGGTATTTAGTGCAGCCATTTCAAATGGTGGTGAATCCGATTCTTATGCTTCATTGAGTGGAACATCCATGGCTTCTCCCAACGTAGCGGGTACTCTTTCTTTATTGCAGCAACTTTATAGAGAACGTAATGGTGGCAGATTTATGTGGTCTAGTACTGTCAAAGGTTTAATGATACATACAGCAAGAGAAGCTGGATTGTCTCCAGGACCAGATTATATTTTTGGTTGGGGTTTATTAAACGCAGAAGCAGCGGCAAAGCATATTTTAGAGGATGATGGTGTCTCAACAATTACAAGGGAGGGTGTTCTTTTAAATAACGAAACCTTTACATATGAATTTCTTTCTGATGGTATTGAACCTATACGAATTACTGTTGCTTGGACAGATCCTGCGGGTGTTCCTTCACCAGCTTCCTTAAATCCAAGAGATTTAAAATTAGTGAATGATTTAGATTTAAGAGTATTTGATGATGCTGGTAATGAGTTTTTTCCTTGGAGCTTAGATCCAACTAGAGGACCTTCAGGTCCTGCGGTAAGGAATCAGGACAATTTTAGAGATAATGTTGAGCAAATTTTAATTGATAATCCTCAACCAAGAAAATATACTTTAGTCTTGTCACATAAAGGCAGTTTAGTCAACCAAGCCCAAGAATACTCATTGTTGTTTTCTGCATCTTTGCAAGAAGCTAATTCTGAAACCCTATATTGGATTGGTTCTGATTCGGATTGGGATAATCCTTCAAATTGGTCATTTACGCTGGGAGGTCAATCTGCTAATATGGTTCCTGGAGAGGGTTCGAGAGTTATATTTGAAAATACAGGAAATCTGGAATTTACAGGTTTTACAAGTGATAAAAAAGTATTCAGTTTAAATACTTTTGGGAATTCCAATGTAAGTATAAATTTAAATGGTCAATCAATTCATGTGACAAATGGTGTTAGGTTTTCAGCAACGAACACTTTGGTGTCGAATGGAGAAATTATATTTGAAAACGAATCTCAAAATCAACAATTCATTTCTTTTACCAACACCGAGTTTAAAGATGTGAAAACTGTCTTTTCTAATGGTAATTGGGGAATGATCGATTATGGTTTACTAGATCATGTGGTGGTAAATGGTGGAACTGTATCTTTCCCTCATGGACTTTTGAATGTAAGATCTTTTGAAGGTATTAGTGGCTCTTTAATTGGAAATTTGAGTCAAATTAAATTCCAAGAAAATCTCTCCATTTCGAACCAGACGGTTTTGAATAGAGACCTTGACTTTACTTTTGCAGGTAAGGAAGTGAGAGGTGAAATAGTGATATTGAACAGTACTAGAACTTTTAGCCTTACGGTTGCTAGTGGTAACTTAGATGTTGAGAATGTCCCTGTGTTAAAAGTTTTAAATGTAGGTGCGGGAGGTATTAATATCAAACAGACAATTCTCACATCAGATCAAGTTCGGCTTACTTCGGGAGCCATTGTGAATTTTGAAGATAGTGAACTTTTGATTAGAGAGAATTGGGAGGTAAACGCTTCTTCAGATAATATGGTATCTATAATTGCTTCGAATTCAGGTATTGTTAGATATCTTCCTTATTCAAGGTTATGTACGGATTTCGTAACAATTCAAAATGTTGACCTTCTTGGAGATGCTGTTGTGAATGTTGGTCTTAATTCAATTGTAACTAATTCTGATAATTGGCTTACATTGAATTGTGATGATGTCTTGTTTGCAAACTTCACATCTACGTTCTTATGTGCAGGAGGTTTTAGCACCTTTTCAAGTACGAGTCTCGGTACACCTACAGATTATACTTGGCTAATTAACGGAGAAGTTCAATCTTCGGAAGAATTTTTCTCCTTTACATTTCCGAGTCCTGGTGCTTACGAAGTCACACTTATAATTAGATCTCAAGAGCAAGAGGTTTCATTGACTTCTTCGGTTGATGTTTTACCAAATCCGCTTAATCAACCATCAATAGTGATTAATGGAGATTTGTTGACATCTTTGCAACCTGCAGAATCTTTCCAGTGGTATTTAAATGGACTTCCTATTCAGGGAGCTACTGCAAGGTCAATTACTGCGAATGAGTCTGGGCTTTATCAAGTTGCAATAATTTCGGGAGGTTGTAATCGGATTTCAGAACCCGTTGTAATTTCATCAATTATCAACAATGAACCTCAACTAAGTAAGTTTGGCATATTTATTGGTCCCAACCCTACAGAGGGGAGATTGACGATTACCCTATCAAATAAATATTACGGTCTTGTTGAAGTTCATTTAGTTGATAGTGCTGGAAGAAAAATTAATGGAAATACTTTTAATAAACAGGAAGATTTAGTTAATTTATTGCTTGAAATAAATCAGCCTCAAGGAATATACCTTGTTTTTATTCAAATGGGTGATCAAATGTTTACAAAAAAAATTATAAAAAAGTAAAATGAAAAGTTTATTATTGTCGTTATTGTTAGTTGTTTTAGTGAGTTTAAGTGCATTTAGCCAAATTGCCAATTTAAACCTTAACGGTGCTCCGGCTAGGTTAAATGCCTATAATAATATAGATGGAAGCCCATATCTATTTGAGCAGTGGAAAAATGCTGGTTTATTTGATAAAAACGGTAAGCTTTTAAAAGAAAATGTATCGTTGAAAATTAATACATATGAGGATGAGCTAGAGATGTTGACAGATTCAGGAAATAGAATATTTCTTGATAAAACATTGATTTCTTCCGTCACTATGGATGCCATGCTTGGTGAAGCGGAAAGAGTTGCTGGAGCTTTGAATGTTTTAACTTTCAAAAAAGGTTTTAGTAATATAAATGGAGTCAATGAAGATTCATTTATTAATGTGTTGTCTGAAGGTGATGCTTATACAGTGGTTCGTAGATTCAAGACTAATTTAGTAGAGCCTCCCAGAAACAGTTATACACCAAACCCAGGTAAATCATTTATTATGGATGAAACCTTTTATTTGATCAATAGCAATAGTGAGGTCTCTTCATTTAAAAATCGTTCAGCGTCTGTTTTAAAAGCTTTAGATCCGGATGACAAAATTCTAGCGAAAAACATTATCAAGAATTATAAATTAGACGTTTCCAGAGATGATCATTTAAAACAACTTTTCGATTATCTTAACGAAGAGAAAAAGTAACTGCTCTTTTTTGGAAGGTCTAGTAAAATAGCTGTTATAATATGAGAGTTGTAAACTTGAATATTTATTGCAATTGTTTTTTCTTACTTTTGCCATTCAATTGAATGATTGATGGTACACGTTTGTAGAAAAGAGCATTTTAATGCTGCACACAAGCTTTGGAATCCGAATTGGTCCGAAGAAAAAAATAAAGAAGTATTTGGTCCATGTGCAAATGTCAACTGGCATGGGCATAATTTTGAGTTGATAGTTACTGTCAAGGGTTTGCCAGATCCGGAAACTGGATTTGTTGTGGACTTGAAAGATCTTAGCAAATTGATCAAAGAGTTGATCATCGATAAGGTGGATCACAAAAACCTGAATCTCGATGTGGACTTTATGACTGGTAAGATGGCTAGCTGTGAAAATTTGGTCATTGAGTTTTGGAAGATATTGGCTCCTGCAGTAAATGCCATTGTACCTCATGGGAGTTTGCATAAATTGACCTTGTATGAAACCCCTCGTAATTTCGTTGAATATTATGGAGAGGGAGCTTAAAAAAGCAATTATAAAAGGAGACAGTTAGGATGTCTCCTTTTTTTATTTTCTTTGAGATATGAAATACTATCTGATTTCTGGAGAACGAAGCGGAGACCTTCATGCATCGAATCTGATTCGCTCCATTTATTCAAAGGATCCTCAATCGGTATTCAAGGGAATGGGAGGGGATTATTCCATTGAAGCAGGGTTGAATGCCAGCGTTCACTACCAGGAAATTGCTGTCATGGGGTTTTTAGAAGTTCTTTTAGGCTTTCGGAAAGTGCTTTACTACCTTTCCCTAGTCAAAAAAGACATAGAAGCTTTTCAGCCGGATGTAGTGATTTTGGTAGATTATGGAGGATTTAATATGAAAGTAGCTGCCCATGCCAATAAACTTGGCATAAAGGTTCACTACTACATCCCACCTAAAGTATGGGCTTGGAATCAGGGGAGAACTAAAAAACTTGCTGCTATTACGGATGCTGTTTACTGTATTTTGCCATTTGAAGAGGAGTTTTTTCAAAAATTCGGAATTAACGCATCCTATGTTGGGAATCCATTGTTGGATGAAATTCAGAAGTTTGAGCCACATCCCTTTTTCTTTCAAAAAAACGACTTGAGTTATCAGCCAATAATTGCCTTGCTTCCCGGGAGTAGAAAACAAGAGGTGCAGGCCATGTTAGGAAGAATGATTGAAATAGTCAAACGTTTCCCAAATGCTCAGTTTGTGATTGCAGGGGTAAATAACCTTCCTGAAACAATTTATGCACCTGCTAAGAAGGCAGGTATCCGGATTGTGGTGAACCAAACATACGATTTGCTCAAACATTCAGTGGCAGCCATTGTTACTTCAGGAACGGCCACCTTGGAAACGGCCTTATTCCGGGTTCCTCAGGTGGTAGTGTATAGTACGAGTGCGATTTCCTATCATATTGGGAGGCGTCTTATTCGGGTTCCCTTTATTTCATTGGTTAATCTTATCGCTGGGAAAAAGGTCGTTACGGAACTTATTCAAAATGAATATTCCGTCGATAGATTGACAGAAGAATTGAACCGTATGCTGAGTAATGTGCAGGTAAAGGCTGCTATTTACGAAGGCTATGATTTGATACAGGAAAAAATAGGAACCCAATCAGCCTCCGATCGTACAGCTGAATTGATCATGCAAGCGCTGACTAATCCCTCTTAAAACATTGAAACAATAGTTCTATTGAATAGTTGTATGAAAACAATCAACCCAAAAGAAATCAGTACACAAGAACTGCATGGTTATCTCCTTGGAGCAATAAGCCCTCGTCCAATAGCTTTTGTAAGTACCATTGATAAAGACGGACAAGTGAACTTAAGTCCCTATAGTTTTTTTAATATTTTCGGATCTAATCCGCCAATTTTGATTTTTTCTCCTGCTCGCCGTGTTCGTGACAATACTACTAAGCATAGTTTGGAAAATGTATTAGAAGTCCCCGAAGTAGTAATCAATATTGTGGATTATGCCATGGTGGAGCAAATGTCATTGGCTAGTACAGAATATGAAAAAGGCGTTAACGAGTTTGTAAAGGCAGGATTAACAGAAGCACAATCAACCATGGTCAAGCCTCCAAGAGTAAAGGAGTCACCTGCTGCTTTTGAGTGCAAGGTGCTGCAGGTAATTCCTACAGGGGAAGAAGGTGGTGCAGGGAATTTGGTGATATGTGAAGTCGTGCTAGCGCATTTTCAAGATCATATCTTTGATGAAAAGGGAAAGATTGACCCTTTTAAAATCGATACAGTTGCCCGCATGGGAGGGGATTGGTATTGCAGGGCGAATGGTGATGCGCTGTTTGAGATTGAAAAGCCCGTACGAAATAAAGGGATTGGAGTAGATGCGATTCCAGCGCATATCAGATTATCTGTCGTGTTGACAGGTAATCATTTGGGTAAATTAGGAAATGTGGAAACGCTTCCTTCTGCTGAGGCAATTGCAGCCCGCGCTGCTAGTCCAGCCATTCAGGATTTGAAATTGCGCTTACAGCAGGATGAAGAGGGGTATTGTTATCATTTGCATTTGCTTGCCAAAGATGCTTTAGATGCAGGGAGGGTTCAAGAAGCTTGGGAGATTCTCCTCCAAAAATAGATCTCTCGCAGATTAAACGGATTTTGTGGATTTTACACAGATTGGAGGGAGGTTCAAGTCCTCTGGCACACTCGGTGCGGATAGACTTGAATCTTTGATTTTTTGATGGCTTCAGATTGAATAAACCTCACACTGACCCTTATTTCACGCCACGAGTGCAGCGATTGGTCGCCACGCTCGCAAAGTGGGTTGTCCACAGATTTCGCAGATTAAAACGAACAGTCTCTTAAGCCTCATATGCCGAGTCTATATTCTTGATTCTTGTCTCTTGCTTCTACCAGTTGTCCACAGATTTCGCAGATTACACAGATGAAGGGGGCTTTCAAAGTAAATTGATCGTTTGAACCTGAAAGGTTTAAGCTGTTGGTGATCATCGATCTCAGCGTTCTCAACGTCAACCTTTGGGTCCTTTGCGGTTCCAAAGCTATTCTCAGTTCTCCCCCCCCCAAATCTAAAATCTAAAATCTAAGATCTAAAATCTAAAATCAAACATCACGACAATCATCTCCTCCATTACCCCAAATCGTGTCTTGATTCTTGATTCTTGATTCTTGAGTCTAAACTCTCGCCTCCCGCCTCTCGCATCTCGCCTCTCATCTCACTTCAATATCATACGGCAAGCGCACCATCACTCCCTTATACTTATTGATTTTCTCTACCTGCTTCATGATTGGGTACAATTCACCATATTTCTTGGTGTTGTAGAAGGCTTGCACATCATTTGTAAACTGACTTAAGAAGCGCTCAAACCAAGGTTTGGATTCAGGGTAATAGATGACTCGGTAATCGTCTGCAATATCCGCTTTGGTTGCGGCAATTTTGATAGCATCTTCCAAGCCTCCCAATACATCCACCAAGCCAAGTTCCTGCGCACGAACGCCTGACCACACACGTCCAGAAGCTACTTCCATCACAGCCTCTTTGCTCATATTCCTTCCAGAGGATACACGGCTTAAGAAGGTATCATAACCTTGTTCTACTTGATTTTGGAATATTGCTTTTTCCCCATCAGTTAGTTTCCTGGAAAGACTCCCAAAATCTGAAAATTGCCCTGTTTTAACCACATCGGTTGTGATGCCCAGTTTATTGTTTAGAAGGCCTTGGGCATTAAACCATAATGCGAAAATACCGATAGAGCCTGTAATAGTATTTGGTTGGGCAACGATCGTGTCTGCAGCAGCAGCGATGTAGTAGCCACCGGAGGCCGCTACTTCACCCATGGATGCAATTACAGGCTTCACCTTACTACATTCTTCCAATTCTCTCCAGATGACTTCAGATGCCAAGGCAGAACCTCCAGGAGAGTTGATACGAATGACCACAGCTTTGATATCATCATTTTTTCTGGCTTTACGAACTTCTTCTTTAAAAACTTCGGAACTGATAGCATCTTCTGCTCTACCATCCACAATATCACCTTCGGCAATGATTACGGCGATTCTATTTTTTGACAACTTGTTTTTAGATGAAGTTGCAGCATTCATACGGGTAATATTGATGAGGTTGATTTTATCATCTTCTTTCAAACCCATTTTTTCTTTCATATGGTCGATTACCTGATCTTCGTACCAAAGATTATCTACCATATTTAATTCAACGGCATCCTGAACTTTTCTTACCAACATCTGCTGATTGATTTCGGTAATTCTTTCTAAAGCTATGGATCTGCTTTCGCTGATTTCTTTCAGGGCGATTGCATTTAAATCATTTAAGAAGGTTTCTGTTTGCAGCCTGTTTTCATCACTCATTTTATCCAATAAAAAGGGCTCAACCGCACTTTTGAAATCTCCTACACGGAACACTACCGGTTCTACCTCGATTTTTTGGAACATGCCTTTCAAAAACACCACTTCCGATGCAAAACCATTGAATTCCATCATTCCGGAAGGATTCAAATAGATTTCGTCAGCAGCAGAACTCAGATAATAGCCACTTTCGCCATATACCTCATCGTAACTGATGATAAATTTACCGGAGTCTTTAAAATCCACTAGGGCATCCCTGATTTCTTTCAATCCAGCTTGACCAGCAGAGAAAAAGCCTGCTTTGAGATAAATTCCCTTAATGTTGTCATTGTCCTTGGCAGCGTTGATGGCTCTTTTGATATTGGCGAGTCCCACGGTTGAAACCCCGCCGAATAAGCCTACAGAAGAAAAGTCTGGGTCATTCTCATTGGTGCGCTCTACAAGGACTCTTCCATTCAGGTTGAGTTGAAGGACGGTGTTTTCCTTCACTTTGACTTCGCTATCAGAAGCTGAAATCGCTGCAATGATGCCCGCAAGGATAAAAAAGCTGAGAACAGAAAATACAAGTAAGCCTACGATGACGGCTAAAACGTTTCCTAAGAATTTCATAGTTTTTTGGTTAAGTGCCTAAAATTACTGGTTTTTTGCTAATGTTGTATGCGTCAATTGGTAACAAGCGAATGGAAAAACTAGTTTTGATTTTAGGAGGGAATTTAGGTGATCGGGAAAAATTAATTGTTGAAGCGAGAAATTCCCTCCATCAAAAGCTCGGTCCTATCCTCTCTGCATCTAAAATATATGAAACTGCTGCTTGGGGAGGGGCCTCCGAAGGAAATTACCTGAATCAGGTATTAGTCTTGGAGACTGGCCTTGAACCATTAAAAATACTCGAAGCTACTCAATCGATCGAACAGGCATTGGGCCGAGAGCGAATTCAGAAATGGGGTAATCGTACCATGGATATTGATATTTTGTATCTGGGTAATCAGCTAATTGATGAGCCTCAATTGACAGTTCCCCATCCCTATATCTCGGCTAGAAAATTTGTTTTAGTGCCCCTAGTTGAGGTTTTGCCCGATTTTATCCATCCCATCCATCAATTAAGCCATCTACAACTCCTCCAGCAATTGCATGATGACCTGGATGTTCTAGAATTCAATTCCTCCAGCTAAATCAGGAGCAATTGATGGGTTTCATATCTTAATTTTCTAAGGATAGCCCCATCAATAGGGTTGTGGCTTTAGCCCAACCCCTAAGATGATTCCATGTCCAATTTTTAGTCTTGGGTTTTAACCCAAAGTGAACAAATCCCAATTATTTTCTATGGTATTCAATTAAATGTGGCTTTAGCCCATATCCGATTCCCTTTTAATTTGCCAAGCTAAATCAGGAGGCAATTGATTGTTTTCCTGTATCTTAGTTTTGAAAGGAGAGTTCTATCAATAGGGTTGCGGCTTTAGCCCAACCCATTAAAATGATTCCATGTCCAGTTTTTGGATTGGGTTTTAACCCAAAGTGAACAAATCCCAATTGATTTTTATGGAATTCAATTGCATGTGGCTTTAGCCCAACCCTTGAGATGATTCCATGTCCAATTTTTAGGTTTGGGTTTTAACCCAAAGTGATACAACCCCAATTGATTTTATTGGTATAAAATTGCCTGTGGCTTTAGCCCATTCCCCGATCCCTTTGATTTGAGAAGAAAATCAAATAGTCGACTAATTTCAATTGAATAAATTATCTCAACACAATATTTGCTTAAATTGATAGATCATCAATCATTTGTAAGATGCCATTTATCAAAATTTATATTCACCTGGTATGGAGTACAAAAAACAGAGTTCCTTATCTTAACTCTAAAACTTTACGAATGAAGGTTTGGGATCATATTCGTGAAAATGGGAAAAAGAAAGATATTATCATTGACCATATAAGTGGCCATAGCGATCATTGTCATTGCTTAATCTCGCTAAAAGAAAATCAAATGGTCTATAAAGTTGTACAGTTGTTGAAAGGTGAATCGTCCTATTGGATCAATAAAGAAAAAATTACCAAGGATAAATTTGAATGGCAGGATGAATATTTTGCTGTCTCCGTATCAGAGTCCAAGATAAATTTAGTTCGCCGATACATTCAAAATCAAGAAATCCATCATCAAAAAAAGACCTTTGCAGAGGAATATGATGAGTTTATTGAAAAATATGGATTTCAAGTATTTCCTGATTTTCCAGCTAAAGCAGGAGGCAATTGATGATTCTTTCCTTCCTAATTTTGTAAAGATAGCCTCATCAATAGGTTTGATGCTTTAGCCTAACTTACAAAATAAATTCCATCCATTGATCAAATAGAATTGAGTTTGATTTCCAATTATTTTGAATAAACCATGAGAATGATTGTTCTCTTGAAATGCATTTCAGAATGATTGGCTAAAGCCAAAAAAGATTAGGAGAATTAATTTTAGGCCTCCAGCTAAAGCAGGAGGCAATTGATGGTTTGCCTGTATCCTAGTTTTGAAGGGAAAGCCCCATCAATAGGGTTGCGGCTTTAGCCCAACCCATTAAAATGATTCCATACCCAATTTTTATGCTTGGGTTTTAACCCAGAGTTAATAAATCCAAATTGATTTTATGGAATTCAATTGCCTGTGGCTTTAGCCCATACCCAGCCTTTTAATTTGCCAAACTAAATCAGGAGGCAATTGATGGTTTTCCCTGTATCCTAGTTTTGAAGGGAAAGCCTCATCAATAGGGTTGTGGCTTTAGCCTAAGTCACAAAATAATTCCATCCATTAATCAAATAGAATTGAGTTTGATTTCCAATTATTTTGAATAAATCATGATAATGATTGTTCTCTTGAAATGCATTTCAGAATGATTGGCTAAAGCCAAAAAAGACTTGGAGAATTAATTTGAGCCTCCAGCTAAAGCAGGAGGCAATTGATGGTTTCCTTGTAATCCTAGTTTTGAAGGGACAGCCTCATCAATAGGGTTGCGGCTTTAGCCCAACCCATTAAAATGATTCCATGCCCAATTTTTATGATTGGGTTTTAACCCAGAGTTAATAAATCCAAATTGATTTTATGGAATTCAATTGCCTGTGGCTTTAGCCCATACCCCCATTCCTTTTCAATTTACCAAGCTAAATCAGGAGCAATTGATGGGTTTCATATCTTAATTTTCTAAGGATAGCCCTATCAATAGGGTTTTGGCTTTAGCCCAACCCCTAAGATGATTCCATGTCCAATTTTTAGTCTTGGGTTTTAACCCAAAGTGAACAAATCCCAATTGATTTTTATAGAATTCAATTGCCTGTGGCTTTAGCCCATACCCTAATCTGAAACAAAAAAATAACCCCAGACATACATCCAGGGCTAAAGATCTAAAATCTAAAATCTAAAATCAAACACTCCTCACCTCTGCTTCTTTGTGAATTTTCTTAACCAAACCTTGAAGCACCTTCCCTGGTCCACATTCAACGAATTCAACAGCTCCATCAGCGACCATATGCTGCACGGACTGGGTCCATTTTACTGGGGCGGTTAACTGGGCAATCAAATTATTTTTAATTTCCTGAACATCTGTAACGGCTGTCGTGCTTACATTTTGGTAAACCGGGCAGGATGGCTCATGGAAGGTAGTAGCGGCAATTGCTTTTTCTAACTTCTCTCTGGCAGGTTCCATCAATGGCGAGTGAAATGCCCCTCCAACAGGCAATGGCAATGCACGCTTGGCGCCTGCTGCTTTCATAGCCTCGCAAGCCAATTCAATTCCTTTGTTGGAACCGGAAATTACCAACTGACCAGGGCAGTTGTAATTGGCTGCAACAACGGTCTCTCCTTCAATGCTTGCACAGATTTCTTCAACTTTAGCATCTTCTAACCCAAGAATAGCCGCCATGCCGGATGGATTGATTTCACACGCTTCCTGCATAGCCAAAGCTCGCTGATACACTAATTTCAAACCATCCACAAAAGCTAACACACCATTCGCTACCAAGGCAGAAAACTCTCCCAAGGAGTGGCCAGCTACCATGTCAGGATTGAAGTCAGTAGAAGTTTTTGCCAAAATCACGGAGTGTAAAAAGATGGCAGGCTGGGTAACTTTGGTTTGTTTGAGTTCCTCGTCTGTACCTTCAAACATGATATCTGAAATTCTGAAACCAAGGATTTCATTGGCTTTTTCAAACAATGCCTTTGCTTCTTCATTGCTTTCATAGAGATCCTTTCCCATTCCTGGGAATTGGGCGCCTTGGCCTGGAAAAACGTATGCCTTCATAAGTTTTATGTTGATTGAAGTGCAAATATAGGAAAAAGGGATTGATGGGATATTGATGGCTATTGGATATTGATTGATATTGAGATATTAGCCAGAAATACGATTACCGCATGAATTGAAATAAAGTAGAATTAAGGTGGAAATAAATTGAAATAAGGTGGAAATAACGTAGAAATAAATAGAAATAAGGAGGGGAGACCTTGCAGTTTTTAGAAACTGCAAAAACAGTTTATTATTCTGAAAATCTCATATTCAACTGCTGATTAGTTGGTTAAGTATTGCGAGACAACTAATTTTTCAAAGATTGTTTTGAAATTGATTGTTGGAATGGTGTAAAGTTAATTAAGTGATTGTTGTTCAGTGGAAAATTGATTTGGAAAAGTAATATGTATTTTTTAGTTTAAAGGCTTATGGTGGACCAATGGCGATACCTTAGTCATCGGACAACTACAAAAAATGAGTGTTCAAAAATATTTAATAACCAATTTGGATGAATCCGAACTGCAAATGAAATTGATTAACCCCCGTGATGGAGTTCCTTTCAGAAATAGAAAGATTTTTAAAAGGGAGGAATAATTTTATTTTGATAGATATAAATATGACACTGATATTAAACTTGTTAATGATTTTTTCTTTATTCTTAGACCCTATTTTGGAGGGTCGATGGGTAATTCAAAGTTTTACTTCTTTTGAGAGGGTCCTCGACTCACAAGCCTTTCAATCTATGGATTCAGATCAACAGGTAAGAGCTTATGAAATGTATAGCTTGGCAATGAAAGAATTTGAGCTCGTTTTTAAGGGGGATACTATTTTTTTTAAAGACTTAAGAAATGAAGCAATTATTAATAAAAAAGGCATTTGGCATCTTGAAAAAGATACGTTGATTATCAATGATCTGGAAATTATGGCTTCGTACAAATATTTTATTGACCAATCAGATAGCTGTAGATTAATTCTAAAGCCCATCCTCCCTGGACCGAAAGTTGCTAAATATGGGAGCACCTACCAGCTAGTTGATTGTAAGTAGAATTATTACTAGGTGAAAGAAGCTTCAAATTTTTAGGAAGTAAGTAGAAAAATATATTCACTTCCAATTCAGCGTACAGCGTGTTTTTGAAATAAGATTTTGGTTTTCAAGGACTGAAAGTTTGGCATTTGGTATAGGTCAAAAATTCAACCCAAAACCTCTAATCTACTCCCCCAAATCGTAGATTTCCATGATTTTGGAAAGGATGCTTTTGAAATCAATTTTTAGGTCGATCAGCTTCCCTGTGGAGACATCAAAAACCCATCCATGTACTTGCAAGCCTCTTTGGCGAACTGCCTTTTGAACAGTGGCTGTTTTGAGGAGGTTGATGCATTGTTCTTGTACATTTAGCTCGATCAGGCGATTGTATCGGTCATTTTCATTTTCAATCCCATCCAACTCGCCTTGATGGAGTCTGTACACATCCCGGATATTTCGTAGCCAAGGATTCAATACACCCAAATCGGCCGCTTGCATGGCAGCTTTTACGCCTCCACAAAAGTAATGTCCACATAAGACAATATGGTCCACTTTTAAATGGTCCACTGCATAATGTAACACTGCCATGGCATTGACATCAATGCCAATCACCAAGTTGGCGATATTGCGATGAACAAAGACATCCCCAGGGGCAACGCCCATCAATTCTTCTGCAGTCACACGGGAATCAGAACAGCCTATGTAAAGAATTTTTGGCTCCTGTCCTTTGGACAGTTCATGAAAATAAGTCGGGTTTTCGGAAAGTTTCTTTTGAATCCATTCCTCATTGTTCCCAAATACTTCTTGTAGTTTCATAAGTGAAAAAAGTTTAGTGGTTAATTATTGATTAGCTATTTTTTATTGCTCTAGGTCTTCGGCGGTAAGAAATTTTGCCCGTTCCTCAGGTGTGGGTAATCGGCAGGTTTCCTTTTTACCAAACCAGCGGTAGCGATTACGGGCAATCCAATCGTAGATCGGGTCCCTGATAAACGCAGGAATGATGATCAATCCATATAAAATTGGCCAAAGTCCTCCAAGGTTTCGGGCAATTTCCAATGCCCCCCTGCTTTTGAAATAAACCTGATCTTTGTGGATATAAATCAAGGAGTCCAAATAATCCGCAGGTATCTCATAGGAATCTAAGAGCTTTTGAGTATGCGCATCTTGTATTGCGCCAACTTTAAACACATTTTTAGTATCTCGGCGGATTATGAAATCCACCGAGTTATTACACAAATTGCAAACACCGTCGAAGAGGACAATATGGAACTTTTCAGTTACTGTCATCGCAGTACTTGTACAGTACCTTTATATTTTCTCATGCGCAAGGCAGGGTCCAATACATCAAAATTCACAGTCGCTTCGTAGAAATAAGTCCCTGCTGGCACCTCATTATTGTTTTTATCACGCCCGTTCCAACGGATGTAAATATCATTTTCAGGAGATTGAGTGCTATTGTATCTAAACATCTCTACACCCCATCGATTAACGATGGTGATCTCTACTCCCAAGACAAATCGTGGACATCTACTGAATGGATTGTCAAATGCCATAAAGGTATCATTCACCCCGTCATTGTTTGGTGTGAAGGCATTTGGTAGATCATAGTTTGGACAGTTATCTACGCAAACCGTATTACTTGGCTCACTTTCATTTCCAGACCTATCCACCGCTGTAATGTAATAGCAACCTCGGAAAGTCGGTAAGTCTCTGATCACCGTAGCTAATTCAAATGCAGTGAATGTGCGGATCATATCAAATGGTCCATCGCCATCATTATCTCTGAAATACAAGCGGTAGCCACTCAATTCATCGTCGCAGACCCCTGAGAAATCAGGTTCCCAACTCAATTGGTGTTCGAAACTAGAGAAATTACAAGGTTTATCAGATAAGAAATCGGTGCAGTCAGGACCCTCAAAGGTTAATACAGGAGGGCATGGTAAGCGATCATCGTCAGGACGGGCACAAATGATTTGAGACTTGTTTTCCAAAGGGAACTCAATCATATCTACATTGTAATTTCCTTTGGTAATGACATAGTAGCAATACTCGATCTCTCGTTGCAGCGGTACTCCATTGTGAGAGCCATCGTCGAAGAATCTGAATCCCTGTGTTACTGGATTCACTTCTGCGATAAGTGTAAAGGTATCCGCATCCTGTGCTAATGGGTCAGTACGATTTCGATAAACTTCATGAGCAAATTCTCCTACGGAATTATTCCATGGAACATCAAATATCCAATTCAATTCAATGGCTTCGTTGATGATCGTTGGCTCTAAGCGTACGGAGGATGCTTTGCTCGAACTGTCAATCACCGTGGTGTTTTCTCTTAAAATCACCCGATAATTGTACACGAGATTTTCTGTATTCAGTCCGGTATCTGTGAAAACAGTATCATCGGTGGTGACTAGGGAAACACGGTTTTGATTCCCTGTGAACCCTGTACTTCGGATCAATTCGTAATTGAATGGACCAGGGAATTGTTCTCGATCAATATCGTAAGGTGGAGTCCATCGAACGAGAATTTCTCCATTTTGAGTATCTGTGGCTTCCACACTGACATTGGTTAGCAATGGAACATCCACATCGACCGTAATGCATATTTCTTCCGAAACCACACTTTCTCCCAGTCTTGGGGTAGGGAAGGCAGCTACAAGTCTGTAACAATAGGTATTACCAGGTGCCAAGCCATTTCCCCCATTGGTATCAATAAAATTGAAGGTTTGCATATTGGTCGTGCCAACAAGCTCATAGCCTGCACGAATCCCCGTTTCGCAGGAATCAGGTTCGTAAGGGTCAGAATTAATCCTTCTCCAGACTTGCATGGTTTCGGCCGAATTGGCACAGGTGTATGGATCCCAGCGGATATCCACCGAGCGACCCTGTTGCTGCACCAAGTCATCAATGACAGGAGGAGGACCAATGACGGTAATATTCCATGTTCGAATGTCTACTAATGCAGGTCCCGAGCGCGGTTGATCTGTAATTCGAATTCTCACCTGATATTGACGTTCTCTTACATGGGAGCAAACGGTTTGCCAATCAAAATTGACTATTCCTGGGCTTGACTGAAATATAGCAAGTGGACTGTAGGTGGCGCTTGGTGTAATTTCCATAGGGTCTCCAAACACTTCAATCCTTATTGGGTCACCGTCTGGATCAGAACCTTGGATTATTTCTTCTATACGGGTGCCCGCAACAACACAAAGGTCAGGTGGCAAGATCAGTTCAGGCCGTCTGTTATTCGTATTTTCAATAATGATCTGCATATCCCGGACCACATACCCAATCAAGCGGTATTGTCCGTTGATTCTCCGCCATTCCTGAATCTGGAAAGCTATATTGTATTGACCAGCCAAACCTGGAGCATCCCAAATCAAGTCTCCATCGGTATTCATCGAGATAAAAGGATTGGGGCTGCCATCTTCTCTATTGAAGCTGAATTCAGAAGAAGCTGGGCTTCGGTAATTGTTTACGAAGCGCTGAAATGCTTGTTTGGGCCTCACGGTATTTTCGTCAAATAAATAGGCAATGCTGTCTCCATCTGGATCATAAGCCCCCGGATTGTGGATGTATCGAATATTTACACCTCCATTGTCCACAGGAGGGATAGTCAATACTGGGGAATTATTGATGCCGATAAATGGATCAATCGTTATCATGGTTTCCACGTAGAAAGGTGTATCTACCGAGTTGTCCATGTTGAGGGTCCGATCATTTCTATTGAATTCCCGGAATCGAATGATATATTGCCCGGGTCCCTGATAGGTATGGGTAATTACGAACGTGTTTTTTTCGATTTGATTTCCCAAAGGCTCAGTGAAAGCAATATCAGCCTCTGTATTTAACCTCACTTCCCTTCCATCGCCAAAATTGATTTCCCCAGGTCCAAAAATTACATTGGAACGGGTGTCAGTATAGCCCACCACTGTAATTCTGTAGGTAAGTGTCTGGGTAGAAATTCGCTCTGCAATAATTTCACCTGCACGGATATGCGTAGCATGTAATTTTTGTAAAAAACTGAAGTTCAGTAGGATGATAAATAAAAAGAGCGCTTTGATTTTCATGGGTTTCTTTTTTCAGCTTTTAATTTAAACGAAAATTACTAGATCGAGATCATTTATTTGGTATTTATCAAACAATAAAATTGAACAGGTGGTTAGAAAGACATAAAATTAATCGAAAATTTAGTTGTATAAACACTTATTTAGAACCTTTTAAAATAAGTTCAACCGATTGAATAAGCTTTGTTTGCTAATTTTTGCAAGCGTAAATTTGGCATCAAAGTTTTAAACTAAATCAATCGAACGTTTAAGAAAATACATATGAGTTGGGTATCTAAAACCTTAAGTAGCACACTAGGCCGAAAATTATTGATGGCCTTGACCGGTTTGTTTCTCATTTTGTTCTTGGTAGTGCATTTAGCGGGCAACTTGCAGTTGCTTCTACCAGACGGTGGAGATTCGTTTAATGTCTATGCACACACGATGGCCAATAATCCATTCATCAAAGTGGTGTCCATCGGAAACTTCGCGTTTATCTTGTTGCACGTGATTTATTCCATTGTATTGACGCAGCACAATAAGAAGTCAAGACCTGTGGCTTACGCCATGAGCAATGAGGGTAAGAGCAGTACTTGGGCTTCCAGAAACATGGGGATTCTTGGTACAGTAATCTTGATTTTCTTGGTAGTGCATTTGAAAGGCTTCTGGTATGAAGCAAAGTTTGGTACGCTTCCTACAACTATGATTGATGGAGAATCATTCAGTGATATCTATGCTATTGTAGCAGCAGCATATGCCAATATTTGGTACGTATTGATCTATGTGGTCTCTATGGGCTTTTTGGCTTTCCACTTATCCCATGGATTTGCGAGTGCATTTCAGACATTAGGATTGAATCACGTGAAGTATTCACCTTTGATTCAAAAAGTTGGTGCAGGGTTTTCCATTCTAATTCCTGCCTTATTCGCTTTGATACCCATCGTGATGTATATTCAAAGCTTATCATAATAAATAGAAGATTAGCAATTAAATCATAGTAAAATGATACTGGATTCTAAAATACCTGCTGGTCCTGTTGCAGAAAAATGGACCAAACATAAGTTCAACGTGAAGTTGGTCAATCCGGCCAACAAGAGGAAGTATGATGTGATTGTAGTGGGAACGGGTCTTGCAGGTGCTTCTGCAGCGGCTTCCCTTGCAGAATTAGGTTACAATGTCAAAGCATTCTGTTTCCAAGACAGCCCGAGAAGAGCACACTCTATCGCTGCTCAGGGTGGAATCAATGCGGCTAAAAACTATCAAAATGATGGCGATTCAGTTTATCGTCTATTCTACGATACAGTAAAGGGTGGTGACTACAGAGCCAGAGAAGGCAACGTTTATCGGTTGGCGGAAGTCTCTGTAAGCATCATTGACCAATGTGTGGCACAAGGGGTGCCATTTGCGAGAGAGTATGGAGGTTTATTGGCCAACCGTTCATTTGGTGGTGCTCAGGTATCCCGTACATTCTATGCAAGAGGTCAAACCGGACAGCAATTGTTGTTGGGTGCGTATTCTGCACTTTCAAGACAAGTCGCCAATGGAAAGGTGAAATTGTATCCACGTACTGAAATGATGGATGTGGTGACTGTGGATGGAAAAGCTCGTGGTATCATCACCAGAAATCTAATTACTGGAGCTGTAGAATCCCACAGTGCACATGCAGTATTGTTGTGTACGGGTGGTTATGGAAACGTATTCTTCCTTTCTACCAATGCGATGGGTTCTAATGTGACTGCTGCTTGGAGAGCACATAAAAAAGGAGCCTACATGGCCAATCCTTGCTTCACGCAAATTCACCCAACCTGTATTCCTGTTTCCGGAGATCATCAGTCCAAATTGACCTTGATGTCTGAATCCTTGAGAAATGATGGTCGTGTATGGGTACCTGCTACGGTAACAATGGCTGAAAAGCTCAGAAAAGGTCAAATCAAAGCAAACGATATTCCTGAAAACGAAAGAGATTACTTCTTGGAAAGAAAGTATCCTTCGTTTGGTAACTTGGTTCCTCGTGACGTTGCTTCCCGTAATGCGAAGTATGTATGTGATGAAGGTAGAGGGGTGAATGAAACGGGTGAGGCAGTATTCTTGGATTTCCGTGATGCGATCAAGCGTGATGGAAGAAAAACTATCGAAGGAAAATATGGCAACTTGTTTGATATGTACAAGCAAATTACCGGAGAAGATCCTTACGAAGTACCCATGATGATTTATCCAGCTGTTCACTATACCATGGGTGGACTTTGGGTAGATTACAATTTGATGACGACGGTGCCTGGCTTGTATGCCTTGGGTGAAGCCAACTTCTCTGATCACGGCGCTAACCGTTTGGGAGCTTCTGCTTTGATGCAAGGGTTGGCCGATGGTTACTTTGTGATTCCTTACACAATTGGTGATTACTTGGCACAAACGCCTTACGATAAAATCCCTACAGATCATCCTGAATTCAAGAAGGCTGAAAAAGAAGTACAAGATCGTATTCAGAAGCTTTTGACCATCAAAGGTGAGAAAACGGTTGATCACTTCCACAAACGTTTGGGTAAAATCATGTGGAATTACTGTGGTATGGCCCGAACAGAAGAAGGCTTGAAAAAGGCGAAGCAAATGATCAAAGATCTGAAAGCAGAGTTCTGGACCAATGTCAACGTATTGGGAGCAAATGAAGAACTAAATCAGTCTTTGGAAAAAGCCCATAGAGTAGCTGATTTCATTGAATTGGGAGAGTTGATGGTGGATGATGCCTTGAACAGAAACGAGTCCTGTGGAGGTCACTTTAGAGAAGAATACCAGACACCTGATGGGGAAGCCTTGAGGGATGATGAAAACTTCGCTTATGTGGCGGCATGGAAGTACATGGGAGAGGGACAAGAGGAAGAATTACATAAAGAGCCTCTTGTATTTGAAAATGTGAAGTTGACCCAAAGAAGTTACAAGTAATCAATTGTATTTAAACTCGTAAGAGCCATGAATTTAACATTAAAAATCTGGAGACAAAAGAATAATTCCGACAAGGGGGGATTCAAAGAATATAAAGTATCTGATATTTCTAAGGACATGTCTTTCTTGGAGATGTTGGATGTATTGAATGAGCAGTTGACTGAAAAAGGTGAAGATCCTGTTCACTTTGATCATGATTGTAGAGAAGGTATTTGTGGGATGTGTTCCTTGTACATCAACGGAAATCCACACGGACCATTGCAGACTACTACTTGCCAATTGCATATGCGTTCCTTCAATGATGGAGAGACCATCACGATTGAGCCATGGAGAGCAAAGGCCTTCCCGGTTATGAAGGACTTGGTAGTAGACCGTTCTGCTTTCGATAGAATCATACAGGCAGGTGGTTATGTATCCGTCAACACGGGTGGAGTGCCTGATGCCAATGAGATTCCAATTCCTAAGACCATTGCAGACTTAGCGATGGATGCAGCGCAGTGTATTGGTTGCGGTGCTTGCGTAGCTGCTTGTAAAAATGCTTCGGCGATGTTGTTTACTTCTGCGAAAGTTTCCCAACTGGCTTTATTGCCTCAGGGACAAGTAGAGCGTAAGCGCAGAGCGGAGAAAATGGTTGCCCAAATGGATGAAGAAGGCTTTGGTGCATGTACCAATACCGGTGCCTGTGAAGCGCAGTGTCCAAAAGGCATTTCTATTACCAATATTGCCCGTATGAACAGGGAGTATTTCTCAGCTGTGGTTAGTAATACAGAGTTGGTGTAACAATTTAGCAATCAATTTATATTCCAAAAGCCAGCATTATTGCTGGCTTTTGTGTTTTTATCAACATATCATTTTTAACTGCATTAAATTCATAAGCCTTTCTAGAGGTAATTAGGGGCAAGAGTTTATCGAAAAGGTTTTATTTTACGGTTTCAAGCTTTTAAACCAAATTTTATTTTTGTAAATTTGAAAAATTCTATGAAATAGAAAATTTGTTTAATTTTAATTGAGAAAACATGCATTACATTGACCTCGGCATATTTGTCGGGTACATGGTGCTGATGTTGGGCGTAGGGTATTACTTCATGCGCCAAAATAAAAATCAGGACGATTACTACGTAGGAGGAAGGAATATTGGGAGCTGGCATATTGGATTGTCCGTGGTAGCTACCGATGTAGGTGGAGGCTTCTCCGTGGGATTAGGTGGACTTGGTTTTGTGATGGGGCTTTCGGGTAGTTGGATGTTGTTTACAGGACTCCTTGGTGCTTGGTTGGCAGCCGTAATTTTAATTCCTCGTGTCAAAAGCGACCCAGCATTTGCAAAGTTTCACACATTTCCACAGATTTTTGAATACCTTTTTGATCGAAGAGTAGGACTGATCGCAGCTGTAATTTCTTTTTTGGGTTATTTAGGATTTACTTCTTCACAATTGCTGGCAGGTGCTAAGCTTGCCTCTGGGACTTTCCCTTCTATTGGCTTGTATGAAGCATTGATTATGATGGGAGTAATTGCTGTAGTTTATACAGTTTTGGGTGGGTTGAAAGCGGTGATTTATACAGATACCGTTCAATGGATCATTTTAATGCTGGGCTTTATCTTAATCGGACTTCCGGTAGCCTACTTCCATGTAGGAGGCTGGGAAAGTATACAGCAAACCTTGCCTGCTTCTTATTTTTCGCTCAGTAATCTCCGCTGGCAGGATTTGGCCAATTGGGGGATTACTATTATCCCGATTTGGTTTATAGGAATGACCTTATACCAACGAATTTTTGCAAGCAGAGATGTAGCTTCCGCCAAAAAGGCCTGGTTTATAGCAGGTTTTTTTGAGTGGCCCATCATGGCGTTTATGGGAGTCTCTCTCGGGTTGCTATCTAAAGTGGCCTTTGAACAGGGATTGTTAGCAATTGACCTAGATGTAATTGATCCCGAGATGGGATTACCGATACTACTGAGGACTGTCTTACCGCCTGGGATTTTGGGCTTAATGATGGCAGCGTATTTTTCAGCGGTCTTAAGTACAGCGGATTCTTGTTTGATGGCTGCTTCCGGAAATCTGAGTACGGACGTTTTTGGAGGTTGGCTAAATCTAAAAGGAGAGAAACAGCAAATTCGATTCAGTCAGTTGATTACCCTGATTTTGGGTATATTAGCTGTAGGCCTAGCGCTTCAGATGACCAATGTGTTGGACTTGATGTTGTATAGTTATGCCTTTATGGTCTCGGGATTATTGGTGCCCATACTCTTTGGATTATTTACCAGGCATAGAAATCCACGGGCTGCCATCCTGTCAATGGTGGCCGGAGGAGTCGTTACCCTTGGTCTGGGCTGGGTGGATGGAGAGCTGTTTTTGGGGTTGGATCCAAACTTTTTTGGTCTTTTGGCCTCTTTAGCAATGTATTTGCTTGTAACTGTATTGAATAGAGATTATAAACAAAATAAAATTAAAGAATATGCTTCAAATTGAAACCTTATCTGCACTGGATCAAGCTACGTATTTACAAAAAAAAGAGGTAGCTGATTTTCTATTTGTTCACCTGGAAAAATACGGAGATCCGCACGAGCATATCATGAAATGTTTGGATTATGCTTTGGACCAAGCAGTGGATAAAGGTGGATTTGTAGTGTTGGCCCGCGAGCATGGAAAGGTGGTTGGAGCTGTTGTGGTCAATAAAACAGGCATGTCCGGTTATATCCCAGAAAATATTTTGGTGTACATTGCTGTAGACAGTTCTCAGAGAGGAAAAGGTGTGGGTAAAAAATTGATGCAGACAGCTATTGACCTAGCCCAAGGAGATATCGCTCTCCACGTAGAACCTGACAATCCAGCAAAAGGATTGTATGAATCGCTAGGTTTTACCAATAAGTATTTGGAGATGAGACTGGTGAAATGATGAAGGAGGACCGAGCGTGAAGAAAAGCTATATTGATAGCTTTTTAGCGAGGGGCCGGGTTGGAGGGTAGGAAGGTAAGGAGGAAGAACGAATATAAGGAGGAAGGATGAGGGAGGAAGGATGAATTAGTGTGAACCCCTACTTGGTACTTAATACTTGGTACTTGGTACAAAGTAGGCTATAACGTATAAATTACTGAAAACAAAAAATGGCCTATCTGACTTTACATAGACAAAAGCTAACCGAGAACTTTGAATTCTTGAAAGGGATGTTTGAAAAGCATGATGTCTCCTGGGGGGTGGTTTCGAAGTTGTTTTGTGGGAATAGAAAATTTTTAAAGGAATTGATTCAATTGGGTGTGCGTGAAATCCATGACTCAAGGATCAGCAACCTTGCCAAAATCAAAGAAATCAATCCAGAGGTTCAAACGGTCTATATCAAGCCTGTTTCTAAGCGTAACATTGCCAAAATGGTGATGTATGCAGATGTAAGTTTAAATAGTGAATTGAATTCCATTCGCTGGATATCGGAGGAAGCCGTAAAACAGGGCAAAATCCATAAAATCATCATCATGGTAGAGACCGGAGATTTGCGGGAAGGGGTGATGGGAGATCATTTGGTGGATTTTTATGCTCAGGTTTTTGATCTTCCCAATATTGAAATCATTGGCCTTGGGACTAATTTGAATTGTTTGAACGGCGTGATGCCATCTACGGATAAATTGATTCAATTAAGTCTATATAAGCAAATCATCGAGCTTAAATTCAATAAAAAAATACCTTGGGTTTCTGCGGGTACCTCGGTCACCATTCCCTTGATGCTGCATCAACAATTGCCCAAAGGCATCAATCATTTTAGGGTAGGGGAGACGCTATACTTTGGAGTGGATTTATTTGAGGAAAAAGTAATTGATGGGATGCATGGGGATGTATTTGAACTCTATGCCGAAATCATCGAAATGCAGGAGAAACCACTTTTGCCCACCGGTGTGCTAGCTGCCAACCCCCAAGGGGAAGTCTTGGAAATCGATGAAAATTTGTATGGGAAGTCTTCTTGTCGAGCTATTTTGGATATTGGATTATTGGATATAGATCCGAAATATTTGATTGCGGAGGATGGGGAGTTGGAGATTATCGGGGCCAGTTCGGATATGCTGGTATTGAACCTGGGAACTAACCCCAAGGGCTATGCCGTAGGGGATACGATCAAATTTGATTTGAAGTATATGGGAGCCTTGGGAGTCCTGAATTCCAGCTACATAGACAAGGTGATTGTGTAAATAGACTGTGTTTTTGTCTAGTTTATTGTAGTTTAAATGATATGTTGGCACAATTATGGCTTTATTTGTCGCATAACCAACTATTATTTATACTATGAAAAGATTAATGTTAGTATGTGCATTTATTTTAGGAGCAGTAGTTGTTCAGGCACAGGATGAAAGTAGATTAGGGATTGGTATCCGAGGTGGAGTGAATTTTTCTACATTTGGTGGTGGGGATATTCAGGATGATGATTATTCCAATCGAACAGGTTTCAGTACAGGTTTGTATGCAACAGTTCCATTATTACCATTTTTAGCCGTGGAACCTGGGGTGTTTTATTCAGTAAGAGGTACACAAAACAATGATTTTGCAAATTCACGGGCGATCTTGGGGTATGTAGATGTACCTGTGTTAGCTCGATTGTATTTGGGTGATTCCTTTAATCTATTTGCAGGTCCTCAGGTATCCTTTTTGCAGTCGTCTCGATTTGAGGGAGATTTGTTTGGGTCTACGGTAGGCTTTGACACAGATGCCGTGCGTGAAAGTGATTTTGGTGCTGTGGTCGGTATCGGTTTCAATCCTGCTAAAGGTTTGAACGTTCAGGGTTCTTACAATTATGGAATGCAGCCAGTATTTAAAAACTCCAATATAGATGTGTATAATCGCGGATTTACGATCTCTGTGGGTTATACTTTCTAATGGATAGAAGTTTTTATTGAAAAGGCCTCTCTCAGGAAACTGGGGGAGGTTTTTTGGTTTCACGCAAACCTGCCTGTCGGCAGACAGGGGCGCAGAGACGCTGTTTTTGGTGGTCCACGAATGTCACGAATTACACAAATCCTTAAGCCTTTCACGGTGAGCAGATCTAAAATCTACCATCTAAAATCAAAAAGTCCACAGATTTCGCAGATAGGCACAGAATAAATCTGAAATCTAAAATCTACCCTCTAAAATCTAAAATAAACCAACCATCCGCCTTATTCACATCTACATTTTCACATCGCGTTAATCCATTGTTTGATCAGTTCTAAGCCTTCTTGATGCACGGTAACTCTGCCGATTTCGGGCATGGCGGCACCGACTTGATTGGTACCCATGCGGTAGGTAAGGATGGATTCATCCGCTTTGCCGGGGACAATGTCGTAGGTAAAGCTGCCTGCTCCGAAACCTGCTGCTACAGGTGTTTTGAGTATCCCCAATCGTAGGGGATCGGTTTCTTCATAGGTCAAAAATAGCCCCGATGTACTGGCAGGTGCCTCTGCCCGATGGCAGTGGGCACAGTTTATATCCAAATAGGCGCGGGCCCTTAATTCGAGCGATTGGTTTTGGTCCTGGTAATTGATCATCGTTGGGTAAATTGCTACAGCAGAATAGTTGCTGAGTTTGCCAGCATCAGCCCATTTGACCAATTGATTGTGCGTGCCATCTTTAAAAGTAATGGCATGATTCAAGTGCTTGGCTTTTAGCCCAATTGGGACCAATTGTTCGTGGATATTATGACAGCTCTTGCATTGATTTTTGTTAGGAATGATGTAATTGATTACCTGTGGCTGGCCTTTTTCATCCATCCAACTCACCTGCTTTTCCCCTCCGATTACTTTTAGCTGTGCATCGGATTGATCGTCTGACCAAATATAGGGATAAGCCTCCCACTGTTCATTCGATTTTACCATCAAGCGGGTCTCTATGATCCTACGCTCTTCTTCGGGTTTACGGAAATCCATGGGGTAAAAAAAGTTTTTGATAATGACTGTTCCTTCGGAAAAGTCCATCGTGCCTTCTTCATCGGCTTGAATACTCGCAGCAGTCCCCTCTGGCATCCAAATGTACCGGGATTTGAATGCGTAGTCTGTGAATAAGGAAGAAGCAGGTTCGTACAACAATACGCCTTCATTGGGAATCAAGCTTCGCATGACTCCTTTGAAAAAACCGTAATCCGATAAATTTGCCAATGGGAAAAGGTCTAAGGTTAATTCTGCTGGATTTTTATCGGGTGCTTGAAAATCCACAAATTCCGGCAAAGCAATTACTTTATCTTGCTCTTTCGTTGGCGCGGAACAAGCGAATACCAGCAATAGTGAAAAAAAGAAAGGGATGAAATAACGAATACGCATATCAATTGGCTAAACTGAGTGAAGATACATCTGTGGAGATGCTAAGAGAACAATTGAAGAAACCAGGGTTCTTGGAGGATTTGATGTTGGATTCCCCTTCCCACAGGTCAAATAGGGTGAAACGGAGTTTGTCCATAGCGGCTTCTTGGATGCAAATATTCATAGGGTTTCCTTCTATGCTTGAACTCAAAGATTTATCCCAAAACCCATCATACACGATATCCTGGCTTTTTCCTTTGCCATGGGCATTGTATACCGATATCAATTGCCCCATCTCTTTGCTTAGATCAGGGATTTTTCGGCTGCGCTGATAATCATTGCCATGGATATATACGTTGGATGTGAATGGTGACCAGTTGGGCGCATCCATGGGGAACCCAGTGACATGGTAATTGGCAATGGCGATGCCAACAGTTTTGTTTTGATGGATACGATTGTTGTAGATTTCAACATCTTTTGCTGCTAGTAAGACGATTCCCGAACCAGGTGGTATCATGGTGACGGTATTGCCGTTGGGGTCTTCGCCTAATGGCATAGCAAAATTGACATGATTATTGGTAATGATGTCATTGTCGTAGATTTTGGTTCCTATTCCATCCGGCTTTGGTAAACTAGGAAGATTAAATACCAATATGCCGCCTGAATTGTCTCGTGCCGTGTTTCCATACACCTCGGCATTATCAGAGTTTTCGATTTCTATTCCGGCCACATTGCCAAAAGCCAAGGAATTTCTGACGATGATATTTTCAGATTGGCCTACATAGATGCCAGCGTCCTTGGAATGGGAGGCGATACATTCATCAATCAAGACATTTTTACATTGTACAGGATAGATAGCGTAAGTACCATTTTTGGATTTATCTCCATTGGTCCAAGTTACATTGATTCGAAAAAAAGTAATCCCATCACTGTGCTGACTTTTGACTCCATCACCGGGAGCGTCTTCGATGCTCAGGTCTTGGATGCGGATATTGTTTCCAACCAATTTTACTCCCTCACCTCCAGTTCTCAAATCACGGAAAGATAAAACAGTTTCGGCCATTCCCGCGCCTTTGATGGTGACGTTGGATTTATTGTCGAGGATTAGCTGGGTTTTGATGGCGTAAAATCCAGCGGGAATCTCTATTACCTCTCCGTCTTGAGCCATGATAAATGCCTCGACTACTCGGTCCACTTCTTCCTGGCTTGCTTTTCTTAGTTTACTGGAGTCAAAAGTCATCTCTGTACTATTCTCTGAGCATGCAAAAAGTAAGACGAGAATTAAGAGAGGGGATAGTGTTTTCAAGGAGTGGAGGAAAATCTTCATGAGCTGTTTGGGTTTATGTTTGGCTAATTGGTCTGAATAGATAGAGAAAATTTTGCAAAAAGTCAAGAGGGAAGTGGTTGGTAAGTAGTTGACAGTAATTAAATCATGAGAAATTAGGAATGAAGAATTAGGGATGATAGTCAGTTCTGCAAACTTATTTGTCTTTTTACCTACATCTAAAGGAGGGCACGCAACGGGCGCTAAGTACGATCGCAATGGGCGCCTAGTGTGTGTCCACGAATGACACGAATTTACACGAATGGATCTTTGATATATCGTGGGTTGTTTGGTTTGTTTTCTGACTTTCCATGGTAGTGGGTTAAAACCCAACTATATGAATCAGGATATACTCATGTTTTCCCAGGTTAAAACCTAGGGCAATTGATGGAATTAACTGGTTAATTCTTAATTTCTCTCCTTAGGTACAAATTTTTCAACACGAATTTTTCTGCGTTTTCCGTGTATTCTGCGACTGTCTTGATTATTGTTTCTTGGCTCTTGATTCTTGAGCCTAACCTAGAATCAATCCTCTCTACTCAAGTTTTTTGAATGATTTTTCACAAACCATTCTTGGATTCTAGTATATTCGGGGCGTTTTGTATAGAATAAAAATCACCAACGTTAAAAAGAATAGAAACCATGAAAAAACTACTTCTCCTATTGATACTTTCTACAGTAGGGATGCAGGCAAATGCTCAGTTTGGGGTGCGTGCCGGGGCTAATGTCTCCAATATCAATCAATTTGCTTTTGCTAACCGTGTAGGGATTCATTTAGGAGGATATTATACCTATGATTGGAAAGAAGATGTTATCCTTGAAGCTGGAATTTACTTTAATCAAAAAGGGTACAATGATCAAAAAAACACGAATGTTTCAGACTTTTTTAATTACATAAGTATTCCTGTACTCGCTAGGTATAAATTTTTAGATCAGTTTAATGTTTTTGCTGGTCCTCAGGCACATATCCTTTCTTCAAGGAAGAGAAATGAAAATGGGACTATTTCAAAAACCACCATGATTTTAAGAGGCTATGATTTATCTGCATTAGCTGGTGTAGGAATGGACCTTCCTCAAGGAATTAATGTGCAAATTGCTTATGATTATGGATTAATTAGTATTAACTATTTTGATTTTATAGTTAAAAACAGATCACTCCAACTGTCTGTAGGTAAGCGTTTTTAAGATTTAATGCGGTCTGGGTTATCCTCCAAAAAGGATTTCCAGCCGCCTGTTCTTCCACGGGTCTGCAACCTTCCTGCATGAAAATGATGGCAAATCGCCACTGCTAATGCATCAGTGGCATCCAATAATTTGGGGATTTCCTGGATGTGTAGTAAGGTTTTGAGCATCTCGGCCACCTGTTCTTTGGAGGAGTTTCCATTGCCAGTTACAGACTGCTTGACTTTTTTGGGGGAATATTCTGCAATTGGGATTTCTCTTGCAAGGGCTGCGGCCATAGCCACTCCCTGTGCTCTTCCTAGTTTGAGCATAGACTGTATGTTTTCACCATAAAACGGCGCTTCTAAGGCAACTGCATCTGGATGAAACTCATCAATCAAGCCTGTAATCCGTTCAAAAATTTTCTTGAGCTTCAACTCATGCGTGGTGTATTTCTTCAGGTGAATGACACCGAATTGAAGCAGGCTATATTTGTTTCCTTCCACCAAAATCAAACCATAACCCATGATATTAGTCCCTGGGTCGATTCCTAAAATAATTTTTTCTGATGCAGGTTTTTTGATTACATTACTCATTCCTGCAAATTAAGCCATTTCATGTTTACCTTGTACATTTCACTGGGGATAGTTTATCAAGCACTCTTACTCACACTTTATTATGCGAGTAAGAAAAGTACATCTGAGACTGACATTCAAGGTCAGGAAGGAGTAAGCATTATTCTCCCATTTAGAAATGAATCAGCTCATTTGGAGCGTTGCCTGACAAGTATTGCTAAGCTTAACTATCCAATTTTTGAAGTGCTTTGCATTGACGATCATTCTTCTGACGATAGTCAAGGAATCGCACAGATGTGTAAAGAGAAATTTCCGCATGTTTCTATACGGATATTGAGTAGTTCTGGTCAGGGGAAGAAGGCCGCTGTAAGCTATGGAGTAAGTCAAAGTTCGTATGTATTGATTTTGACTACCGATGCAGATTGTATTTTTCCGGAAGATTGGATACAGACCATGCTTGCAGCGATGGGACCTGATGTACAAATGGTTGCGGGACCTGTCATGAGTCAGCGTAAGGGAGGGTTTTTTCAAGGTTTTCAACAACTGGATTGGGCAAGTATTGCATTGATGACAAAAGCAGCCATTAACCTGCATCAACCCCTGATGTGCAGTGCGGCAAATATGCTCTATAGAAAAGCTGCTTTTGAGACTGTGAAGGGCTTCCAAGGGAATGAACAGATTCTCTCCGGTGACGATGAGTTTTTGTTGAAAAAAATTGTGGTGTACTATGGGGCAGAAGCGGTGAATTATCAAGGTAATCCGAAAGCCTTGGTGTACACGGAGCCAATGCCTACTTGGAGTGCTTTGTTTCAGCAACGGATTCGTTGGGCCTCTAAATGGAAAGCGCATGGTTGGAATATACATGCATTGGCCTCCTTAATTCCTGTCGCACTCCAAGCACTCTTTCTGTGCCTCTTTTTTTTACCTTTTTTAAGACCTGATTTGTGGGGATTGGCCTGTTTGTTGCTTTTGTTTAAATTGCTTGGGGAACGATTTGTTCTCGGTCAAGTGTTGAAAAGCTACGGGATTACTCATGCTTTGTCCGTTTGGCTTGGGACATCTTTGATTCATCCTGCGTATGTATTAGCAACTGGTTTTCAGACTTTTTTTCGAAAAATCGAATGGAAGGGAAGAAAATCCTCGCAATAGCATTAATTTAGCGAAATAAATAGGTAAGTATCCATGACTGATCTGGAGTTTGACTTATTGGACGAGTTGTATTTTGTCCAACATTATGATTACCTGAAAGATACCTTGGGCTGGGAAGATGCTCAATTAGTAGAGACCTTGGCTTCACTTTGCCAAAAAGGATTTATCAAATGCTTGTTTGGGCCGGATGATGAAGTTTTTCGTCCCATTGACTTCCCAAGTGAGGGACATACCTTGTATTATCTAGCTACCAAAAAAGGCTTAATGGAGCATAACGCCATCTAACGATCCAAACATTGACGCTGCAAACAGAAAAATATCATAAGAAAGAACTGGAGCTCAAGGCTCTGTTGGAGATCACGCAAGCGATCAATGAAAACAAGCCTGCTCATGTATTGCTGGATATATTCAAATTTACCTGCTTGGTACATTTGAATATCAAGTCTATCCTTTTATACATTCAGGGGCCTGATGGCTATGAGCGGAAGCTTTCCCATGGGCTCAAGGGGACTGTTCCTGAATTTATCCCACATCAATCGGTAGCATACGATAAAGACGCAGGTACGCTTCACTTAGAGGTAGATCAGCGATATGCTTTTACGGAACTTGAAAATTATCTACCGGTATTCCACAAGGATAATATGTTGGCAGTCTTGTTCCTACGAAAAAAAGATCCGCTTTTAGAGTTGGATTTGGATTTTACCCAAGCGCTGTCCAATATTCTGGTCGTAGCCTTGGAAAATAAGCGCTTTGCGAAAAAGCAATTGGAGCAGGAGCGATTAAATCGGGAAGTAGAAATTGCCAGCAATGTGCAGCGCATGCTATTTCCGGCCCAATTGCCCAAAGCAGCGCCCTTGCATGCAAAAGTAACCTATGTGCCGCACTCCACAGTAGGAGGGGATTATTACGATTTGGTAAGAAAATCCAAGGATGAAGTGTTTTTCTGTATCGCGGATGTTTCGGGAAAAGGTATGCCCGCAGCATTGTTGATGTCCAATTTCCAAGCTGCCCTGCGAACCTTATTGCGAAGTTCTTCCGATCTGAAGATGATTGTGGAGCAGTTGAATTATACGCTATTTGAAAATACCAAAGGAGAGCGATTTATTACCTTTTTCTTAGGCTACTACAATTATAAGGACAGAAAACTGACCTATGTGAATGCAGGTCATAATCCTCCGGTGCTTTGTTGGGGAAATGAAAATAGAAGTGAATTACTAGGGGCAGGAACCACGATCTTGGGGGCTTTTGAAGAGTTGCCATTTATGGAGTTGGGAACCCGTGAGCATTTGAAAGGATTTACAATTCACTTATACACAGATGGGTTGACCGAAAGTATGGATCCTTCCGAAGAGGAATACGGGGATCATCGCTTTATGCAGTTTGTGAAAAAAAGATTGCATCTCAATCCCGATGAGTTTCATGCCTTGTTTTTTGAGGAATTGAAAGTTTTCAGTCAAGGAGCCCCTCAGCGGGATGATGTGACTTTGCTGAGCATACAATTTTCCTAAATGTATGGTGGTCATGCATCACATACCTGATTGGATTCCTTATTTATTGCGGGATATTACCTGGCACAAGGACCGGAGTGCAGCCTCCGTTTACTTGACTTTTGATGATGGGCCTGTCCCTGGAGTAACTGATTTTGTGTTGGAGCAATTGGCAGTCAGAGGCATGAAAGCCTCCTTTTTTGTAGTAGGAGACAATGTTCGCAAACACCCTTCCTTAGCCAAAGAGGTTTTGGATGCGGGGCATAGCATTGGCAATCATACTTTTCATCATCTGAAAGGTACCAAAACCTCCCATTGGACATATCTAAAAGATACCCTGCGCTGTCAACATTGTTTGGAAGATGAATTGAATTTTTCTCCTAACTTATTTAGACCACCTTATGGACTGATGAGCAGGTTGCAGTACAGTACCTTGAAAGATACTTATGAAATCGTCCTTTGGGATGTATTGAGTGGGGATTATGACATGCAGCAAGATGCAGCAACTTGTCTGCTTAAAGCCAAGCAGTACACGCAGGGAGGTAGCATCGTGCTTTTTCATGATCAGGAAAAAACAAGGGATAAGATCCGAAAAATTCTTCCAGATTATTTGAGTTGGGTAGAGGATCAGGGTTTTTTTACGGCTAGCTTATGATGGAGGGAGTGGTTGTTGGGATTGTGATTGGGCTGATAGTTCAGGATTTGCTATTGTTGGTTTTCTTAAGGTGGAATTTTAAGTCCTTTGACTCCCTTTCGAGTAAACAGGAGACAAAATTGCCATTGGTCAGTATAGTAATTCCTTTCCGCAACGAAGAGAAAGTAATTCCTAGGATTTTGCAATCTCTAGATAAACTAGATTATCCTACCGATTCCCTTCAACTTTTGCTCGGAGATGATGGTTCGGAAGATAGGACAGGGGAGCTGTTACAAGAATGGGCTGAGTCACGCTCGTATGTCAGTTTTTTTTCTTTGGAAAAACCAGATGATTTTACCGGGAATGGGAAAGCTTGGGCCTTGCAGCACTTATGTGAGCATGCAAAAGGTGAGTTTCTGCTTTTTACAGATGCAGATTGTGAAGTGCCGGCAAGCTGGGTGATATCCATGGTAGGAGCTGCGATCTCTGCGGATGCGCCGATGGTCACCGGAGTGACTCAGGTGGAAGAGACCAATGTATTTGCAGCGATGCAGTCTCTTGATTGGTGGTTGAATCTTGGGATGGTCAAGGTAGTGTCCGACTTGGGGACGAATATCACTTCAATGGGTAATAATATGTTGATCCGAAGGGAGTTTTATCAATTGAGTGGAGGCTTTCAAGAGACTTATCACAGCCTGACAGAAGACTTTGAGATGGCCCGTCGCATCAAGAAGTTAGGAGGAAAGCATATACACTTGGTCAGTGAGGGGAATCTAATTCAAACCCAGCTGATTCCTAGCTACCTTGGATTATTGGAGCAGCGTAAGCGGTGGATGCGCGGTGCAATGGGACTTCCGCTTTTTTGGAAGGTTTTATTGGGTCTTCAAGTATTATTTTTTCCATCAATCCTAATGCTTGTTTTTTTATCGTTTTGGAAAGGAATTTTTCTTTGGCTGTTCAAATTGCTAATGCAGTCTCTTTTTCTCCTATTTTTTGCTTCGAAAACACGTCAAAAAATAAAAATTCGGCATTTATGCCTGTTTGAATTTTATTATTTCTTTACCGCTTGGTGTACAATAGTTTATTATTTTTGGCCTGGTAAAACAGTTTGGAAAGGCAGAAAATACGCGTAAGGCGAACAAGCTTTCTTCGAATGGTGTTTTAACCTTACATCGACTAAACCTATTGACACCTGTGGCTTACATTGATTCCCACGTGCATATCTATTCTTCCAAGTATGATGAGGACCGCGATGCCGTTATTCAGGCTGCTGTGGAGCAAGGAGTAGAGAAATTGTACATGCCCAATATTGACATTCCATCGATTGATGCCATGCTTGAAGCCGAACTCCGATATCCGGGTGTTTGTGTCCCTATGATGGGGCTGCATCCCTGCGATGTGAGCAAGGACTTTGAAAAGGACCTGTACATCATGGAGGACTGGATTTCCAAACGAGCTTTTGCTGCTATTGGAGAGACTGGAATTGATCTGTATTGGGACAAAACCTTCTTCGAGCAACAAAAAGAAGCGCTACGCATTCAAATTCAATGGGCAAAAGCCAAAAATTGGCCCATTGTGTTGCATTGCCGTGAAAGTATGCAAGAAGTATTGGAAATCATTCAAGAGGAGCAGGATGGAACCTTGAAAGGAATCTTCCATTGCTTTTCCGGAACCTTGGAGCAAGCACAAAAAGTTGTTGAGTTAGGATTCCTTTTGGGTATCGGCGGCGTAGCAACTTTCAAAAACGGAGGGTTGCAGCCCATTTTACCTGCAATTGGTTTAGAACATTTGGTGTTGGAGACGGATGGTCCCTATTTGGCACCAACTCCACATCGTGGTAAGCGAAATACCCCTGAGTATATTCCCTTGATAGCCCAAGTAGTCGCAGATATTTTGGAGAAACCCTTGGAGGAGGTAGCTTCTGTGACTACAAAAAATTCCCTGAATATTTTTCACCCGATCTCCTAGTCCCATGAATTATAAAATTGTACGTCTCAATACGGTAGCCAAAAGTGAGATTACCTCATCAGTATTGATTATTTATACGGGTGGCACCTTAGGTATGTCTTATGATGCATCCGGTGCTTTGGTTCCCTTCAACTTTGGCCAAATCTTGGATAAGATTCCGACACTAACGCATATGAATATCGCCATTACGGTGATTTCTTTTCCTGAGCCCATTGACTCTTCTAATGTGAATATGCAGCATTGGGTGGATATGGCATATATCATCTATGAGAATTACGATAGCTATGATGGTTTTGTGATTTTGCATGGGACAGATACCATGGCTTATTCTGCGTCCATGTTGAGTTACATGCTCAGTGGTTTGACCAAACCGGTGGTATTTACGGGAGCGCAATTGCCTATCTCGGCTATGCGTTCGGATGCACGGGAAAATCTCATGACAGCTTTGGAAATTGCCACAGCCAAAGCCAATGGCAGACCGATAGTACCGGAGGTTTGTATTTTCTTCAATCACATGCTGCTGAGAGGTAATCGATGCAAAAAGGTTCAAAGTGTGCATTTTGATGCCTTTGAGTCTGAAAACTATCCGGCCCTTGCAGAAGCGGGAATTATCATTGATTACAACTTTGCAGCTATTCAACCATTTGATGAGGGAAAGAAGCTTTCCTACAGCAATAAAATGGATAACAATGTGATGATTGTCAAATTATTTCCTGGCATTACCGAAAAAGTATTGGACGCTTGTTTTGACATGGATGGTCTAAAGGGGGTAGTTTTGGAAACCTATGGTTCGGGAAATAGTCCGAGCGATGCATGGTTTACCGGAGCTATCAAGCGAGCGATTGCCAAAGGCTTGATTATCTTGAATGTGTCTCAATGTAATGGAGGTCGCGTGATACAGGGTAGGTATCAGACGAGCAAGGATTTGCTGGATATGGGTGTGCTGAGTGGAGGTGATATTACGACTGAGGCAGCGATTACCAAGATGATGTTTTTGTTGGGGAATGAGACAAATAAGCAATTGATCAAGCAAAAGTTGATTACCCCATTGGCAGGTGAGATGTCTTTGATGGGCTTAAACTGATTTTTTTCGTACAATAGTTGCAAAGGCTGTGATTAATTCATTTCTTTGCACTCCGATTGAGAAATCGACCACAGAGAGAGGTGTCCGAGTGGTTGAAGGAGCACGCCTGGAAAGCGTGTATACCCCTAAAGGGTATCGAGGGTTCGAATCCCTTCCTCTCTGCAGTAAGC
The DNA here is from genome assembly GCF_014652135.1 of Mongoliitalea lutea. Classification (GTDB taxonomy): domain Bacteria; phylum Bacteroidota; class Bacteroidia; order Cytophagales; family Cyclobacteriaceae; genus Mongoliitalea; species Mongoliitalea lutea. The sequence continues at coordinate 57,462 of NZ_BMYF01000008.1, read as the reverse complement.
CAACTTTAGAAATAGAGTTGGTTTTTTTTATGCCCATGGTTTTAGTGTTCCAAATCGGAAGGGATGAGAACCCTCGGTTAACATACAATGGGTTCGAAATCGACCGAAGGGAGATTCACGAGGGGTGATGCGGCATGCCTAGTGGGTACGAGTAATCCCTTCCTCTCTGCCAGGTAGAATAACAAAGGCTTCAAAAGCCATCAAAATTAAGTTTTTGAAGTCCTTATTTAAGTTATTCTACAAGTGAAAAACCCCGTTTAAATCGTTTTTAAACGGTTTTTCTTCAAAATTTTACAAATTATCAGCTAAAAAGACCTGCACTCCGCGAATGCAGGTCTTTTTGTTTTTTTAGCCAAAATCTTCAATTTTTCCCAAAATTGAGGTGAGTCCTAGGTGAGTCTTTTTAGATGGAAAAAAGACTCACCTAGGAGGGGTTTAAGAAGCTGAAAATCAACATGTTCCATAGCTGAATATCTTGCCAAAAGACTCACCAAATCGTACCTTAAACCTTTAACGTGAGTAAACATGATTGAAAAAACATTTTCCCTGCTGTATTATCTCAAACCTTCCAAGAATGATAGAAATGGTTTGAAATCTATTTACATGAGAATAACGGTTGATTATCAACGGTTTGAAATGTCAACCAAATACAAATGTCATCCTGATAAATGGCTAGCCTCTGCCAATAGGGTGAAAGGCAAAACTGAGGAAGCCCGTATGATAAATTCCTATTTGGAGACATTGCAGTTAAAAGTTCATCAAGTAAGAAAATATTTATTGGATAACGATAAAGAGATTTCTCTCGAAAACATCAAAAATGTTCTTCAAGGTAAATCTGAACAGAATAGAATGATCTTGGAAATATTTGCTGAGCATAATCAAAAGATGGAAACTAAAAATGTTTCATAGTGATTTTCTGAAACCATAAAATTATTATTGTCGGATAAGGATTTTGTAATAGTATAACTCAATATGTTTAATATAGAGCAAGGTGGGGGGATTTATCCCCCCCACCCCGCTAAGATGCAAAGTTTGGTCAGTTATGGAGAAAATCTTAAAGTAGTCCCATGACAGTAGTAAGTAATCATCAAATTATTACTTTTCATTATTGCTTTTTTCTCTACAATCTTCAGCTTTTTTGAGTTGAGTTCTTAGAGTTACAAGTTTACTTGTTGCAAAAGCTTTGATTTGAGAATCTTCTGTAGCTTTTATTGCTTTTTCATATAAATCAATGGCGTCTTTATGTTGATCTACCATTCTTTTGCTGTAAGTTTTACTAAAATCGCCTCCATTTTTTTCATTAAGTTTTTTATAGAAATCATTTGAGTCTTCTGTAGCTGAGCTTGGAATGGCAATTGATTTTGCCTGGGCCAATGAGTTAAGCTCAGAAAGAGATTTAGAATTCTCTTCTACCATCATCTTGCCTAGCGCTCTGACATGTTCAGAATTACCTTTTTGTTGGGCTAGTTTGCTTAAACTAATGTTTTCATGTTGCATTTCTGCCGCATCCATCAAAAACTGGGCGTCGTCATCATTATTGATAACCAGGACAGGTCTGTTTTCTACAGTTGTGTTATTCCCTGATCTGTAATCTGTTGCTTGATTGGCCCTGTTTTCTTTTTCAGCGACATCCCTTGAATCATTTACTTTATTTTCAGCGCAGGAAGTTGCAGTAAAGAATACGCCCCCCACTACTAAAGTAGACAATAAGACTGATTTAAAATTCATTAGATTTTTCATGATATAAATTGGTTTAGTTTTCATAATACATGCAAGGGTAGCTTAAATCCCCCTTGCATATGGTAGTTTTACCAGTGAACTTCTTCACCTTGGTTAGTTTTCCAGTTATTTTCTAGGTATTTGGCATCTTCTTCATTTTTTGGTGTTACGGTAATGACGACATTGCCTTCTTTGACCCCTGATTCATATAATTTCGCTCTGGCTTCAGGGATTCCTGAGCCTACCAAAGCACCGATAACGCCACCAGCGATACCACCGGCTCCTGCTCCAACAAAGCCAGCAGCTAATGGGCCGGCTATTATGAATCCCAGTCCAGGAATCACCACACTTGTGCCAATGGCAGCTATTACTCCGACAATTGCTCCAACTGTACCTCCTATGGCAGATCCCTTACCAGCGTGTTCTGCTGCCTTAGTACCTATTTCAGTCTCTTCCGTTGATGTATCACTATAGTCTTTTTTACGGGTTTCCTTAGACATAATCAAATTGATTTCCTCTTTTGAATATCCTTTTTCGTTAAGGGTATTATAAGCCCTTTCTGTGCTTTCCCGGTCTCTGAACATACCTGTTAAAATTCTTTTTTCAGAAGCCCCTTTATCTTTATCAAGAACTTGATTCTTTTTTCGTAAATTTTCCATTTTTCAATTAGTTAGTTTTTTTGTCATTTCCGGACCTCTTAGAACCTGAGGTTGATTGTTGGAAAGTGTTTCTCTTATTTTCCATTTGTGTTGTAGTTATTTGGTTTAGATTATTTTATTGTTTTCTTTAAAATCAAAATATCATAAGACAATTGACCTTTCTTAATCTCTTGACTTTTCTTTATCCTCATAGACTGACCAACTCAGAAATCCATTGATAGGGGCTGTGGCTTTGTCTATTTTCTCTTTCCTTTTGATGCTTAGTGCTTTATTAGTAGATTGGACGGACTTTTCAGTTCGGTCTGTACTAACTGCTTTTTCATCAAGCAAGCCATTGGAATCTCTGACATGCTGAATTGGATCCTCTACACTGTGCCACTCTTCTCCCATCAAAGGGCTTTTCCCCTCATTCCAAGGTCCTCTGTAATCTTCCCCTTTGGACATGTTGAAATACTTGTTGCTGAATTTGGGATCACTTGCTAAAATTCCAGGCGGAAAGTTTGGTTCAATAGTATCTAAAGCAGCTTGAAACATCTGATAATGAGCTACTTCTCTGGTCATTAAAAAACGCAATGTTTCTTTGACATAAACATCATCAGTGAACTTCATCAGGTTTTGAAACCCTAGCGTTATATTGTAATTCTTTTACGTGATGAAATATTTACTTCTTTTGATCAGGATCATCATTTATTTTTGAAAGGATTCCCTTTTTCTTGTCAGGAAGTCCTTTTTTTGCTTTCTCGCTTTGATCTGGATTGTCATTTAACCGGGACAATACACTTTGAGTGTGCTTCGGATTTTTCTTTTGGATTTTTTTCATGATTTAGTTTTTTTATTGTATGAAGAATTAACTGATACAAAATTCAGCATTTATACTTCCAAATAATTACATCATATTTTTAATAAATTGTAAAAATTACAGATATATTTTCCTGATTAATAAATAGTTATGATTATTTTAAAAACTTAGAGAAAGTTTCATCCCTAGCAATTCTTATTCCACGCAATCAGTTATTAGAAGGTAGAATTTAGATTAGTGACAGTCCGCTGAGCTATGCGAGGAAATTAAAAATCAATCGTTAAAAAGCGAGTTAGCTATTCCTTACAGGATATTTTATCTCCTTCTGTGAAATCTGTGCTATCTGTGGACTTTTTTACTTATGATTTTAGAATTAAGAGTTTAGATTTATTTGTATAGAAGAACAGCTTCGTGAAATTCCTGCCTATGGCTGGCATACGTGCCATGCGTGGACCTTTTTCATTTCAGTCACGGAAGCTACTTTAATTCAAAAAAGGGACCATATTTCAAATGATATTCCCGTTTGAATCATAAAAATGGCCAATACAGCTTTTCGGAGTTCAATCTTATTTCCTGACTAGTGTCAGTCTTGATCCATAACAGGTTTTTGAATCATGGTTTGGATGATTATTGACACTAGCCAAGATTTTAAGAATTCTTTTATTCAACTTATACAGCGCTCGATAATACGCAAGTTGAACAAGATTTTATCGAACTTGCCTTTATTTTTTTGAGACTGTTCATTTGATCTTATCTTCTTTGTTTTTTTTGTCATACTTAGACATTGATTCCTTCAAGTCAAAACCTATTCCTATTGGTTTCTGCATCAATTCCATTACTTTGTTTCCCAGTCTTTTCTTTTCGGCATTTACCTTGTCTACTATGAAGCCGCCAATTTCTTTGGCTTTCTTCTGGGTTTTTATTCTATTTCTTTTAGTTGCAAAAAAGCCTACCATTGCCCCTGCTCCTATAACCATCAAAATAGCGCTTACTACTTGACCAGATGTATACAATTTTTTAGTTTTCATGATTCTTTATTAATGTCTAATTGATAAGATTTATCTGGGCATGAAGTGTAACTCAATTGTTCCTGCATCTTCTTTCAACCACATCTCATTTTCTTTTAATCGCAAAATTTTATAAATGCCATCTGCGTCATCATTTTCAAAGTCAAAAGATATTTTTGTTGCATTGCTTAAAAACTCCCATGTTCCTGAGGTAGTGAATTCATAATTGATTCCAAGGAAATTGTAGTTTGCTATTAGAATAGCCTCCCCATCTTTTGTTAGACTCAATTCGTATTTTTCAAAATCAGAAGTAATATTGGTACCTTCATCTAATGCTTCTCCTACTTTCCAGTCATTGGCCACTCTTTCTGTTTTTGATTTAAGACTTACTAAAGGGCCATCTGGATAATTATCACAGCTTTGAAAAGCAAAAGCTGTGGCTACGAGTAATCCAATCATAGTTTTTTTCATGTTTTTTATATTTATACAAATTTAACATTAAAAAAAATACNTACGAGTAATCCAATCATAGTTTTTTTCATGTTTTTTATATTTATACAAATTTAACATTAAAAAAAATACTTTATTTTACATAAAAAACTTATAAATTAATATATTTAACTGAACTAGTAGATGATTATTAGAGGTTTGGTTCATAGAAATAGCATGGTTTAAGGTAGAATTAAACCTGTAAGAGATCAAAAGAAAATTAATTTGGTTCTTTTTGACAAGTATTTTAAAAAATCCCACAACATGATATTGTTGATATAAAAAATTGCCTTGTATAAAATCGGTAGATTTTTGAAAGGTATTAAAAAAAAGTCCCGCATGACAAAATTCACCCTGTAATATGTCATGCGGAAATATTTAAGTTCAAACTGTACTTAGCCAAAAAATTGAATCAATTGATTTCGGCAAATCATTCAGGAAAGATCCAAATAAGAAATTCCCTGTTTTGATTTTATAAAGATCAGCTATTTTATTATGAAAAATATTATATGTTTTTGCAAAAAAGTTGTATAAATCAATTGTTTTTTAAATAATTAAGTCGCTTTTTTTTAATATATTTAAAAAATGAAGGTGTTAGACCTGTAACTTTTTTGAACTGACTGGAAAGATGAGCAATACTACTGTAATCCATTTGGTAGGAAATTTCCGTCAGGTTTAGCTCATCATAAAGCAACAGTTCTTTCACCTTTTCAATTTTATTGTAAATAATGAACTGCTGTATGGTTATTCCCTGTACCTCTGTAAAGATATTGGAAAGGTAAGTATAATCATACCCAAGCTTTTCACTGAGAAAGTCAGAAAAATTAATTTTAGGCAATGATGTTGAATGATGAATCATGATGATGATCTCATTTTTGATTCTATCTATTAAAATGCTTTTTTTATCATCAAGGAGTTCAAGACCTATCTTGTTTAAATTAATATCTAAATCGTCTTTTTGCTGTTTGGTAATTTTTCCTAGAATTTCAACCTCCCCTAAACTGACATTAAGAAATTTAATTCCTAAATTAGTTAGTTCTTCTTTGACCACTATAATACATCGGAGACTAACCATGTATTTGATGTGAATTTTATGTTTTTCCATAATTTCAGACAATTACTCTACGTTTAAGATAAAATTATCTATATTGAAAGGTGGATCCTGATACACGCTTGCATAAGATAAGGACTTTTCAAGAATTTTTTTTAAATTTTGAAAATTATTGGGCTTGTTGATGTAGACATTTGCTCCTAGAAGAAAGGTGTTTTCCATATCACCTTGGGAAGAAGAAGTTGTAAATATGGCTATAGAAACTTCCTTGAATTTTTTATCTGCACGGATTTCTTTTAAACAATCCAAACCATTCTTTTTAGGCATATTGATATCCAAGAACAATATATCTGGTAGGTATTCAATAACTGTTTGCCGTAAAAGTGCCATTAGCTCGACACCATCATTTACGGTCTGAACGGAGGTTTCAGCGTTCAATTCATCAAAAGCCTCGATAAATAAAAGCCTATCCGCTTCATCATCATCTGCAAGTAAGATTTTTAAAGGATTGCTTTTCATTTTTTTGCCGGTAGGTATATATCAAAGATAGTTCCTTTATTTGACTCGCTCGTTGCTTTGATAAAACCATGGTGATTTTCAACAATCTTTTTCACAATGGCTAAACCTATTCCTGTGCCAGGATATTCATCTTTACTGTGGAGCTTTTCAAAAACTTCAAAAATCCTTTTACTGTATTCCTGATCAAAGCCTATCCCATTATCCGAAAATCTAATGTGATGATATAATTTATGTTGTAATTTTTCCGTAATTCTAATTTTATCATGGGTTTCAAGCTTGCAGAAGACGTTGATTTCCAAAGGAATTGTTGGCTTTGCAAATTTTAAGGAATTGCTGATCATATTATGTATCAACTGCCGGAACTGAAAGGGGATAACATTGACTTCACACAAATCATGAAGCTTTAATTGAGCTTGATTCTTATCAAGATCTTCTTTCATTTCTATCTGAACATCCTGGATAATTTTTTCCAAATTGGTTGCTTCAAATTTTCTTTCTGCGGAGTTGAGACTGGTAAAACTCAACAAATCTTCAATAAGCATTTGCATCCTATTCGAAGATTTCTGTATATGGAGAAAATATATTTGTCCCTTTGGTGATAAATTTTCTATTTCACTTTCCAGAATCCTGTCGGCAAAAGTTTGAATTTTTCGGAGCGGTTCTTTTAAGTCATGACTGGAAACATAGGCAAAGGCCTCAAGTTCCTTGTTCATTTTTTCAAGTTCAATATTTTTCTCGGCAAGGATTTTATTGGATTGATTTAGCTGATTGGTTCTCTCCTTTACAGCTTTTTCAAGCTTTAGATTATAGTTTCTACTTTCTTCAATATCCTTCGCAAATCCTTCCAGTCTATCTTTCTGGATCCTCTCAGCATCTGTTACATCATTAAATGAAAGCAGAATTAGTTCTTCCCCGTGACTTTTTTGAATAATACTACTCGCATTTAAAAAAAACTCCCTTTCGCCTATCCGTGGAAAAGAATGCGTAATTTTGAAATTGCTAAAAGATGGATTCTTGGGGATTATCTGTTCGAGCAACTCTCTAAGACTTGGAATATTCCAATGACCGTTTTCAAGATCAAACAAATGCTTACCTTCTATCTGATGTTTATTGAGTTGGAAAATTCTCAAAAAGGATTGGTTGAATGTCCTGATTCGGAAAAATCTATCCAGGACAATCATGGGCTCATGTAATGTAGAAATGATAGCACTAGAATACTCGTAAGATTCATTGAGCAGTTCATTTCTGGTCTGCAGTTCTTGATTAGTTGTAATTAGTTCCTCGTTAGAAGATTCTAGTTCTTCCTTAGATGTTTCCAATTCTTCATTTACAGTCTGCAGTTCTTCATTACTCGACACCACTTCTTCATTAGCGCTTTGCAGTTCTGCAATATATCTCTCCTGCTCTTGGGTAAGTTCAAGCGCATCTTCCTGAGACGATGCCAATTCTTCTTCGAGCTCTTTTATTCTGTCTTCCTTTAACTTTGATTGAGTATCACGAATATCATCTGTTGCTTTTAACTGATGAAGACTTGATGACTGATCATGTTGGGTAAAAACAACTATTATTAATTCTTCTTCTAATTCTACATGAAGTGGGGCAACTTCAATGGCTAAGACATAAACTTTATTATGAAAATTTATTTCTATACCTGTTTTTCGAAAACTCTTCTTGGACTTGATGGATTTGGATATCAAACTCCTTAAGCCAAATGCTATTTCCTTTCTCACCATTTTCAGGATATTCAAGGAAGCTTTTCCGGAAACATGGCTAAAGTATAAATCTGTATTGCCCCTAAATTGGAGAATTTCCATCTGATGATTGATAACCACACATGCAGGCAAATAATCTGCAAGAAGAACGGCATCAACTATTTGATCTAAGTTCCCTTTTGTAAATACAATAGGTGGTTTTGAAATTCCGGATTTAGAATCGGGTGCATCTTCCTGCTGAATCCTGTGGCTGAAATCTTTTGGCACTTTTAACGTTGGTTGTTGTAAAAAAATAGAAGTGGTCCTACTTTTTCTGGAATAGATTTTATGTTTTTTATTTACCTCTGAAAATAGATCAGTGGAAGAACTTATGGTTTCTGCTTTGCCCAGCATCAAAAAGCCATTCTCGTTCAAAGCATAATGAAAGGTAGCCAACACCTTTTTTTGGGCTGTATTACCGAGATAGATCAGTAAATTTCTACAGCTAATGAAATCAATTCTTGAAAAAGGCGGATCTTTAAGTAGATTATGAGGAGCAAAGACACAGATATCCCTGATAGTTTTGGATATCCTGTAGTTGCTGTTACTTTTGGTGAAAAAACGGTGAAGGCGTTTTGGGGAAACAGATTGCAGTTCATTTTGCGTATAAAGGCCAATTCTTGCTTTTCTGATTTCTTTCTCGCTCAGGTCCGTTGCAAATATCTGTATAGGTATATGATCTCCTGTATTCTCCTGTACTTCCATGATCAACATAGCAATAGACAGCGCCTCTTCACCGGAGGAACAAGCAGGCACCCAGACTCTTAGTTTATCCTTTTCTTTTTTTGACTGAAAGAGCTTGGGAAGGAGGGATTCTTTCAAATACTTATAGGTGTCAGGATCTCTGAAAAAACTGGTTACATTGATCAAGAGGTCCTGATAGAGAATTTTTATTTCTTCATTGCTCTCCCCAATTAGCTGTCTGTATGTTTTAAGATCTTGTGCTTTACAAAGCATCATTCTTCTCATAATCCTCCGCTTGATCGTTCTTGGTTTGTAAACCGAAAAATCAACACCTGCAAATTTTTGAAGACTAAGAAGGATAGCTATGAAATCGGGGTTGTCGTCTTCAATACCATCTTCCTCTCCATTTAATGGATCTGAAACGCTCACCTTAGGAAGCTTACTTATTCTATTCAATTCAAAAGCAATTTCTTTTGGAGATAGAATAAAGTCTACTATACCCGTAGATATGGCAGATTCAGGCATACTAATAAATTTAGCCGATCGGTCCTGTGCAAAGGTTAAGCCTCCTTCTTGCTTAATTGACTTCAGGCCAATCGAACCGTCAGTTGCACTACCGCTAAGAATGATTCCGATTACATTAACCTTATGTGTTTTGGCAAGTGATGAAAAAAGGATATCTATTGGCAAACTTACCTTTGGGCTTTCTGGCCTTGGTGATAGTTTGATATGGCCTTTTTCAACTGATATTTCCTTGTCAGGGGGAATGATGTAGAAATTATTAGGCTTGATCAGTACCTTGTTTTCCACTTCTTTGACATCCATGGAGGTGATTTTAGCCAATAATGGAGTAAGCATACTCTTATGGTCAGGGCTGAGATGTTGGACAAAAATAAACGCCATCCCTGTATTTGGATCCAAATGTTTCAGCAGTTCAGAAATAGCTTCCAATCCACCGGCAGATGCGCCAATAGCGACTATCGGAAACACTTCTTTCCCAGGCTCCTCTGTAATTTCTGTTTTACTTTTTTTCCCCATGCTGTTTATTGAATTAGAAAGGATAGCCAATAGCACATCAGTAAAAAAAGGTGATGTTGCTAAAATTATTCAGTGAAGTTACGATATAAAAGCCTGCTTTCCGAATTCGGTAAGTTTGTATTTAACTAATAAAAGATTTTATTTTTCTATTAACAAAAATTAAGCCATGATGGGTAAATGTGTGAATTTTGTAATTTTTTGTTACTCTTTTGCAAGAGGCTACCTCCTCAGTGAAATAAATGCCAATCTTTGAATTAGTGCCAAAGGTATATGTTTCGAAATCTTATTACAGTTTTGTAGCAATCCCAAACCAAAAGAAAATAGAGGTGATTGGAGGGTTTTAAGGAAGCGAACAAAGTTTGAAAAGGGAAATTCTGACTTTAGGATCATTGATAATCAAATAATTAAAGGGATTTTAGTTTTACCGCAAATTGAAAGGTAAGAAAGTTATTGTAGTGGATCAGATAAACAAAAAAGAGACTTTCTCTGATTAAGGGAGGTTTATTGGCTATTGCCCATTGGTATTGAATTTAAATTTAGAAAATTATGTTCTTCTATTAGGCTATAAATATTGCTCTTAGCATTGTTCAAAAAACTAGCCTAGCACTTTTTTATATCCTTGACATATTTAAACTGGTGTTCTGAGATATACAAATCAATTCTTGGTTAATTTATTTAAAAAAAAGTATATGAATATTGTCAGAAGCTGGAGAGAACAAAAAGTCATGTTAAAGTGGAGGTTTCCTTATTTGAATGATGCGGACTTTGAATTTAAAGAGGGAGAACAAGAAACAATGTTCCAAAAACTTGCAGCCAAATTGAAAATTAGTAGAAAGGCTATGGATTCATTGTTGGCAGAACTCCAACTGTATTGATTTAGCCTTTACTTTTGTGCTCTTTTGCCTGTAAATGAGCACTATAATAAAGTGTGGTATTGTAAACGGGACAAAAAACTATAATGTTAATTTTTTAAAGCATTCATTTAAAGCCATTGTGCACCTATAAATCATGAGTAAATCAATAAAATTTGGAACCCAAACAAGCTCAATGTTTCTAGAGACAGTACGAGAAAGGACAAACGCTTATTTTGAACAGAAGAAGATTTCAAAAAAAGCTGATGGGAGAATGGTAGCCAAAACAATAGGGATTTTGACTCTTTGGGTTGGTCTTTATTTTGCATTATTATTTGCAGAAGTAAATCTATGGTATCATATGATGATTGCGATAGGCTTGGGATTAACTATGGGATTGATTGGCTTTAATATTGGCCATGATGCCCTTCATGGCGCTTATTCCAAATCTCCCCAAATTAATAAATCATTGGGAATTCTCTTTAACCTGATAGGGGCAAATGTATATGTATGGAAAATGACCCACAACAAAATACATCATACTTATACCAACATTATTGGACATGATGCAGATCTTCAAGTAGCTCCAGGAATGATTCGAATCCACAAGGATGAGCCCAAAAAATGGATCCATAAGTACCAACATATTTATGCTTTTTTTCTATATTCTTTTGCCTCTATTTCATGGTTTTACAGAAAAGATTATATGAAGTTTTTTGATGCGTCTCTAAGAATTGGAGATGAAAAACCTCCTCGCATTGAGTATATTAACCTCTTTGCATTCAAATTGATTTATTACATGTTTTTCCTTGTTATTCCTCTTATTGTGATTAATCTCCCGTGGTTTCAGGTACTATTACTGCTCCTGGTTATGCACCTTGCGGAAGGGACTTTGATTGGGAATGTGTTTCAATTAGCTCATTTGGTCAAAGAAACCCATATGCCCAAACCTGAAAATGAAACGGAAATTCACGACTCATGGGCAGTACACCAAATGCGTACAACTGCTAATTTTGCTCGAGAAAGTTGGCTTACTGGATTTTTATTTGGCGGCTTAAATTTTCAGATTGAGCACCATCTTTTTCCAAATATCTGCCACGTACATTATCCAGCAATTTCATCAATAGTGAAAGAAACTGCAGAAGAGTTTAAAATACCTTACATTGAAAATAAGACCTTCATTTCGGCCTTAAAATCGCATGCAGGTTTTCTAAAGAAAATGGGGAACTAAAAAGGTGAGAAGCATATTTCAAGATTAACCCGTTTATAATGTCAACTATAAAAACAAGTGTCATAGACATTCAACACCTTTTATACAATAGCAAGCAAGTGGAGAGGAGATGGGATAATTACAAGCAAGATTAACAATTAGTATTTATCAAATTCCTAAATCAGAACCGTTTACTCTAAGCACTGCAACTTGATTCCAAATTATAAAACGTGAATGATATTTAATCGAATATGATGCTGTTTTTTGTCTTTTTTAAGTTCAATTTCTGCCGGTGCCGAATCAAATCGCACCTCCTCTCCATCGACTGTTCCTGAAAGGAGTCCACTTTGTAGTTTGTGGGGATTCAAAATCTGTATGTGATATTGAGTAATATTATCGTCTAAGCGAAAGTCAACCGTATACCCGTCCCATTTTTCTGATATGGAAGGATTTAGAAGAAATGAATTGCCCGTGACCTGTATCCCTAAAACAGATTCTAATGCAACCCGGTACATCCATGCTGCAGAGCCAGTATACCAAGTCCAGCCCCCCTGTCCACTTATATGACCTTCTCCGTAGACATCCGCAGCTACCACATAGGGCTCTACTTTGTAGGTATCTACCGCATCTTTGCCAAGTGCATGGTTGATAGGATTGATCATTTTGAGGTAATGAACTGCCTTTTCTCCCATTCCTAAGGTAGCAAATGCTTTGATTGCCCAAAGAGCTCCATGCGTATATTGTCCCCCATTTTCCCGTACACCTGGTATGTATCCTTTGATGTAACCAGGGTCTTTACCAGTTTTATCAAATGGAGGGGTTAACAGTCTTATAATCTTTTTCTGTTCTGAAACCAGGTGGTGCTCCAAAGACTTGAGACTTTTTTCCCCTCTCTCCTGAGAGGCAGCTCCTGAAATGATGGACCAAGCCTGAGAGATCGCATCTATTTTGCATTCTTCATTTAGAGATGACCCAATGGTACTTCCGTCATCGTAAAATGCCCTTAAATACCAAGAACCATCCCACCCTTTGTTATTCAGATTTTTTTTCAATTGATTGGCAATCAGTGCGTACTTGTTTCCTCTCGAAGGATCATCCATGTTGTGACAATATTTTTTAAACTTTATAAGAATATCGTACAAAAAGAATCCTAGCCATACGCTTTCTCCCTGTCCTAGCTCTCCAACCCGATTCATGCCGTCATTCCAGTCCCCTCCACCGATGAGTGGCAGACCATTGACCCCAAATTTCAATGAAACATCAATAGCCTTGCAGCAATGTTCATACATGCTACCGTCTTGTTCCAGAGTATCAGGATACAGATAGACTTCATGTTCGGTGGCTTCTAATGATCGTGCGTTTATATAGCTTACGTTTTCTTTCAAAATGGAATGATCTCCCGTTGAGCTGATGTAAAAATCGAGCACGAAAGGAAGCCAAAGCCTGTCATCTGTTATTTTTGACCGAATTCCTCTCCCTGTTGGTGGATGCCACCAATGGAGAACATCCCCTTCTAAAAATTGCTGCTTGGCATGAAGCAATAGCTGATTTCTACAAATACGAGTGTCCGCATATCGTGCTGCCATCGAATCTTGTAATTGATCTCTGAAGCCATATGCTCCTCCTGATTGATAAAAGCCTGTACGCCCCCATATTCTACAAGATAAATTCTGGTACGTAAGCCAGCCATTGACAAGAATATTCAACGATTGATCAGGTGTGGAAATTCTTACCTTTCCACATGTATCCTTCCAAAATCTATGAATATCTTCAAGTGCTGCCTCCACTTGGCTGAGTGTAGAAAACTGTCTGATCATTTCTTTTGCTGCTTCATGGTCGCGTCCTTCTCCTTCCAAGAAAATAAGGGTGACGCTTTCGTTAGGAGCAAGCTCAAAATACGTTTGTAAGGCAGCGCAAGAGTCTCCACCTATAGGATTCTTGTTGTCAAGCCATCTTTCCGACTCCAAGGCGAGGGGTTTGTCCAAAGAGCGATTTCGACCAATGAATCCTTCACGATCGGTTGTAAATCTCCTTATTGCCCCATCCAATGGATTGATTAGTGCGGAAAAGACAATACGTCCAGCAAACTCATTATTGTAATTGTTACAAGCAAAAAGCATCGAGCCAAGGTCATCGACTTCCTGACTTACAAATCGGGAAGAAAGGGATGGATCCACACCTAATACCCTGTCTAGATATCTAAAAACAGAGAGTTTCTGTAGTGTTGATTTTGTGTTTTTTAAGGTTAATGTAGAAACCTTCAATCCTTGGTTTAAATGAACAAACTGACGTAAACGTTGCTGTAATCCGTTTACATCCACATAGAAGCTTGTAAATCCAAAACCATGTATCACCTGGTAAGTGCCTGCTGCAACAGGTCCTGGACAAGGTGACCAGTAATGCATCCGCTCCTCATCCCGTATATAAAAAGCCTCTGAATGACTGTCCATTATGGGGTCGTTGGACCAGGAGGTTAGTTTATTTTCCCGGCTGTTTTCGCTCCATGTGTATCCTGCACCACGCTCCGAAACAGTAAATCCAAAAGTAGGATTGGCAATAACATTGATCCATGGAGCAGGTGGCAAAAGTGGGACACCTGTAAAAGGATCTGTTGAGATAAAGATATGGTAGGCTGTGCCATCCAGTGAAAAACCTCCAAACCCATTAAAGAATCTTACCTCGCTTTGCCACTTTTCAAGGATATTTTCGTCTACAATTTCCCATTCCCGAAAAGGGCGGTATTTGATGTTTGCATAATTAGAAAACCAAGATTCTGTTTCACTTTTTTGAAGTAGCTTTGCCAGATTAGGAAGTTGCTTATTCCATATCACGTGCGCAACACTCAGTAAAAGTTTAAAAGCTTCCGGCTGTATTTTATCTGCTTGATAAATGAATATTCCCCCTCTTTTATTGAATACTTCGCGTTCTAGAGAGGATTCTATTGCTATCTGAATCGCCTCTTGAATTTCGTCTATATATCCTGGAGCATGATCATTGATGATGAGCAATTCTGATTCAATTCCCCGCTTGCGCCAGAAAGTATGCGCTTTAAGGATGAGTTTAACTTGCTTAAGTTGATTAGCTTCATTGATTCGGAAAATGATCAAAGGAAAATCGCCAGAAATACCAAAAGGCCAAAGGTCCGCTTGTATTTTGCGATTAGAAAGCAATATATGTGCATCGGTTCTGAAAGCAGGCACGCCAAATAAGAGATAAGAAGAGAGTTTATGGAAAAAATGCGCCTGACTTGTCCGGAGCCCCATGTGATTGAGCTCTACCAAGCCATAAATAGTGGCTAGGTCAAAGGCTCTATTTACGGCTAACTGGCTATCATAAATTGCTGCAATTTGTAAGGCTGCTTCACGGGAAGTAGCAAACCCTAGTCCGAAACTCAGATGTGCTTTTTCTCCTGGTTGAAGTATGATCTGCTTTCTCAAACTAACTATAGGGTCAGATACATTACCTTGTGTTCTTTGGAGCAAATAACCATCAGAAAGTGCTAATGGATTACTCAACGACCTACCTCTTCCAATAAAATTTGACCTTTCGGTTTCAAAGCCCACTGGCTTTACGACATGAATTTGATTGCTGCATGCGAACGTATGAATAAGATACATGGGAGATTCTTCCTTACTTCTGGATCTTCTTTTGGCTATGATTGCATGATTATCTTCCAAATATTCTGTTTCTATAAATAACTTCGAAAAAGCAGGATGGGTATTATGATGTGTCAATCCATTAAGCATCACTTCTGCATAACTGGTGATTTCCAGCACGCGTTTTCGATCGGAATAGTTGGTTAAGGTAAGTTTTCTAAGTTCAATTGGATGATCTGGGGAAACACATATTTCTGAAGTAGTTTCAATCCAATTATCCACCCGTGAACAAATAACCTTACCATTATGAAACCAAGTATCGTAGCGATCAGGTTTACATTTGACAGGTTGATGCATTGCAGACCAAAACTCCCCACTTTTTATATCTTTCACATAAAAAAACATGCCTAATGGGTCTACGGTTGGGTCTGTTTTCCAGCTATTTAGTATTATTCCGTGTGTCTTAGCAAAGCCTGTTCCAGCATGTGTAATCACTGTTGAAAAGCTACCGTTCGATAAGGTATGCAAGCGAGGAGGGCTGAGATCCAATTCGTTAATTCCGGCATGTTCTGCCACATACTGATCGGAAGATTTGGTGCTTGGTTCAAGTTCGGCATCGATAGGGTGCGGTTCTTTGATTGGGGTCCCTTTTGGAATGCGCTCTTGCAGCAATAACTCGCAACTTTTGATACGAGGATCTGCATGAAAGCTTTTTCTTATAGACGATTCATTAAGCACATTTTCCAATGCCATAAGGCTCATGCCATGATGGTGAACCATGTAAGTTTTGACGACTTTATATGCTGTCCCTTCTGTAAGGTGCGATGTGGTATAGTCAATGGCATCATAAAACCCAAACATCCCCAAGCCTCCAGCCACTTCGACTTCTTGTAGGTTTTTGAGAGGATCGGAAATCTCAACCATTAAGGAAAGCAAGCTGGCATAGGGAGCAACGACATACTCATCTGCAAGCCCGCGTTTTAATCCAAGCCCAGGCACACCAAACGTGCGGTATTGATAATGTAAGTCAATATTGAGAAAATAGTAAGCACTTTCAGAAGAGCCCCAAGGGAACCCTCGGCTATGTCCATATTTTTTTTGCCATCGGATGACATTCCGGCAGGTACTATCCATCATAGTATCCTCAAATGATTTGAAAAAGAGAAGTGGCATTAAGTACTCAAACATGGTTCCTCCCCATGAAAGTAACATTTCATCTTCATGGATACGGGTAAGTCTCCTGCTTAATCTAAACCAATGCTCTACTGGAATATCTCCCTTGGCAATAGCAATATAGGAAGCAATGCGTGCCTCACTAGCCAATAAATCATAGGTGCTTTTGTCAAATTGGGCAATATCCAAATTATACCCAATACTAAACAAGCCTCTTTCCTTTTGGTAGAGAAAAGAAAAATCCATGGAGTCAATCAAATCTTCTGCCATGAGAATAATTGCTCCCGCTTGCTCCTGCCAATGGTTTATAAGAACATTTGGACCACTTTCAGGTGAAGTTTCACTCCACTGCCTCCTCCATTCATCGCACGAATCCACATGAAAAGACAGTTGTTTTTCTTGTCTCAATACGCTTAACTCCGTCAAAGCATCATTTATGTGGATCAGGGGTCTTTTGAGCCAAAAAAGCACATGCTCAATCATCAGATCATCTATCAACGTGACAGCTGACAATATATCATTGGCAGCAAGCTTTTCAGCATCTATTTTTATTTTCTCCAAAAACTCCAAACTAATTGAAGCCCCCTCCTCAATTTCTTGATCCAACTGACCAACCATCTCATGCAAAAGCACTTGGATTTTTTCAAAAGCATGAAGCTTAAGTCCCTGAACGTTGTGCAAATCCAAGAGTATGGAATCAATAGAACTCAAGGTATCCCTTAACCCCCTGTGAAAGTTTTTATACATTCCAGGAGAAGCCATGATCTCTTTGATAGCCTCTTTCACAGTGATGAGACTGGCAGCTAGATTTCCTGAATCTACGGTGGATATATAGGAAGGTTGAAGAATCCGACCCGATCCAGTAGCATACCAATTAAAGAGGTGACCTCGGTATTTTTCAAGCCTTACAATTGCTCGCATAGAATCTTCTTGTCTTTGCAAAAATGTCCCTAAGGTCATATAGCCCAAATGATATGCTGTAGTCGTAGAGACGAGCGCCAGTCCAATATTGGTGGGGGATGTTCTGGATGTTTCGGACAGCTGAGGATTTTCCTGATAGTTGTCAGGAGGAAGCCAACCATGCTTTTCATTTACGAAGCGCTCAAAATAGGCCCAAGTACGCCTTGCATACAATCGCAATTTGGAGCGATCATCATCCGAAAGCACCACTAGTGGCTTTGGTAACGGCAAACTGATATACCAAGCATAAAAAGGTGAACCAAACCACAAAACAAAAAAGGGAATAACTACCCATAGGTGAGCAGGATTGGTTACTAAAGCCATAAGTACGATTAAGACCCCTAAAAGCATGGGTAAAATCATCCACCGCATGTAGTCTACCAAGGACTGCTTCCGCATATGTTCTACTTGAGAAGCTGTGGACCATTCCAGAAGTAACTTTTTTGAAAAACTTAAACGGTACAAGGTCCGAATAATCGCATCCAACTGTACAAAAGCCTGATGAGGTGCAATGATGATGGTGGACATGGCCTGAATACGGTGCATGCGTAAGTTGCCCCAAACTTTAATCATGTGAAGTTTCCATCGCACCCGAGTAGGCCGATTGAGCAAGTCACTGGATAATGTGATATACGTAGGAAAGGCAACTATGCCAAAAGCAGCCACTACCCATATCCAATTGGCTCCTGGAAGCCAAAAGATACCTGCAAGGAAAAAAATTAACAGAAAAAAAAAGTTGAGTGATCTCCGAAGGTTGTCAAAAATCTTCCATTTCGATAATAAGTTGATTGGATTCTTTACAATACCCGACTCACTTGGAACACGTGAAAGTAACCATGCAGCTATTTGCCAGTCACCTCTTGTCCAACGATGATTTCTTTTTGTAAAGGCACTGTAGGTACTGGGGTAATCGTCATACAGTTCGATGTCAGTAGCAAGGCCTGTCCGTACGTAGGCACTTTCAATAAGGTCGTGTGAGAGAATTCGATTTTCGGGAAACTGATGCATCATGACCTCATGAAACGCCTTGACATCGTAGATACCTTTTCCGGTAAAGCTTGCTTCTCCTGTAAGATCTTGATAAATATCTGAAACCGCTGCTGAGTAGGGATCCAATCCTACATTACCAGAAAATATTTTTGAAAATCGGGTGTTTTTTTCAGACTCGGGAGAAAATGAAATCCGTGGCTGAATGATGGTATACCCTTTGGTAATCCGGCCTTTTTCTTTGTCATACCAAGCTCTGTTGAGTGGATGCGCGATGGTATTGACTAATTTTTTTGCCGTGCCTGGGGGTAATTTGGTATCGGCATCCAAGGTGATTACAAATTGAACTGGACAAATGGCTGTTGTTGCCAAAAAATATCCTACCACCACCGTATAAGAAGTTGGTGAGGATGGATTGTACAGGAGTTGATTAAACTCCTCGAGTTTCCCTCGTTTTCTTTCCCAACCCATCCAGACATTTTCGGATGGATTCCAAAGTCGCTCCCGATGCAACATAAAAAAGCGTTCCCCAAATCGCGAGGCATACTTTTTATTCAGTTGATGGATTGCATTGGTTGCCGCCTCAATAATATCGGCATCGCCTTTGGTATCCTTTTCTTGTGCATCCGTAAAATCCGAAAGTAGTACAAACTGAAGTCCGGGATCCGGGTTTCCTAAAAAGTGCACCTCTAAATTTTCAATTTGCCGTAAGGCATCTTGCACAGACACCAACATGGTAGGCATGACAACCATCGTTCTTGCAGCATCCGTAACATCCGTTTTGTCATTCATTTTCGGAAGCAGCCGTGGTGGTAAAAAAAAGGCAAAAAAACGATTGACAACAGAAACAGCTAAGTCAAAAGCCGGAAAACTAGCTACCAAAATTACGGCAATTGTGATCCCAATACCATGGCTGAGAGTGCCAGAAGCCAACCAAAGAATACTTAAAAATATAAGGGAAAAAGAAGCAATTAAAAACAAATACAGTGAAAAGTGTTTCTCAAGTGCACGAATACTCCGCTCTCTGAGAGGGACTGAATAGTCAGTCCTTTGGATGAGTTCCTTGTAACCCTCACCTAGAAGAAAAAAACCAATATGTCTTTTGATACAAGTTTTACCAAATATGTAATCATCACCATCGCTCGAGACAAGTGCCTCCTGCTCTTGAGCTAACTCCAATGCTTGTTGTGCAACCTGTATTTCAGAAAAACTAGAACGCCTGCTTACC
Organism: Mongoliitalea lutea; assembly: GCF_014652135.1. Classification (GTDB taxonomy): domain Bacteria; phylum Bacteroidota; class Bacteroidia; order Cytophagales; family Cyclobacteriaceae; genus Mongoliitalea; species Mongoliitalea lutea. The sequence continues at coordinate 37,741 of NZ_BMYF01000008.1, read as the reverse complement.
TTTTCAATAACTTTTCTATAGCTATCTCTAGTTGGAAAATCCATGAAGTCATAATCTCCCGATGGATCATTTTTGAGAATATCATTAACTAGAGAGCAGTCTTCCACAAAATCAGACCAGTCCACTTCCAAAATCTGTCTTAAGGATAAAACTGCATTTTGAACGTTTACTTCCAGCCTTGATTCCTTTTGTGCTTCTTGCCGGATGGCATCCTCCAGCGTGATTTCATAATGGTTGATCTGATAGTTAAACCAACGCTTTTGTTCTTCAAAAAGAAGTCCATGTGATTGAAGATTGTTAAATAGCTCAATAAGTGTTGCAAGACCCGAACTTTTAGCATTATTTTTAAACCAAGCAGAAAGAGCCTGTGTATACATTCCAGGCTCCTCTAGATTCTCTTTTTGAACGCTTGAAACAAATTTATCAACTTCTATTCTTAGTTTTTTTTGCTCTAAAATAGTTGCTGCCTTTTCCGATAAAATCTGAATAAGAAATAAACGAATCATAATTGGAATTGCCCATATCTCTCCTGTTTGAAGGGGTTCTTCATCCTGATAATTCTTGATGTAAATAGTTAAAACTTCTTTATCTAAAACATTATCTGTATGGGTTAGTAGATTAAGTACGATTTCATATACCCTAGGTAAGCCAATGTGCTCTCCTCTTAAAATTAATGGGATGCTTTTATGATAGTTTTGAGGGAAGTCTATGCCGATTTGAATCATTTGCTCTTGAATGATATAAAAATTATCTAAGAGCCATTCAGAGGCAGAGGAGATTTCTTTTTCTGATTTAACAATATAGGAAAGTGTCCTGTAGGTTTCAGTCAGGACTTCCTTGGATTTTGCTAGAATGGGCTTTAATTGCCTCAGCTTACTTGTGCCTCTTGTTGTTTTATGTATTTTGGCCAAGCTGATAGCGCTCTCCCTAAGAACTAATGAGTTATAGGATACTTCAATCTGTTTTTTCATAGCCAATCTCTAGTCAGTATTTTAGATTTATTGTTTAGCTTGAAAAATAGTATTGTTAGAAATCGACCCTACCAAAGCCCTCTTTGGACTTCTGGAGCTAGAAAACTATAAATTATGGCCTGCATGTTTTAGGTGCAGGCCAATTAAAAAAAAATTTGGATTACATTAATTTAAAAAAAGTTTCACCTTAAATTTTTAATCCAAAAGTTAATTGAAGCCATTGATTTTTATATCTCGGTACCGTTGTTGACCCATCTCTATGATTATTTAAAAAATCATATCCAAATCGACCTGAGACAACAAAACGGTTAATGCTCACATCCAAGCCGCCGACAAACCCGAGAATATTTTTTCTAGGATCAATTTTCCCGAATTCCTCTTCTTGTTCGGTACTGTTAGAACCAAAAGTATACTTATTATTCTCTTTGAATAAGTGTGAAAATTGGGGGCCAATTAACAATGTGACATGTTGGACTGGCTTTATTTGTAGTTGAAGCGGAAGATCAATAAACGTTGAGGTCCTAGAAAAGGAATACTCAGTCCCTAATAAAGTACCCTCTCCCTTAAATCCCTTTTGAGAAATGAGCAATTCTGGCTGGAATCCAAAATATTTACTTATTGGAATTCCTACAAAAACACCTCCTGCAAACCCAAACTTTGGTTCTGCCCTAAAATCCTGACCTTGTTCATCCCATACATTAGAACGATTCAGGCCAACTTTCAATCCTGCCGTAATCCTTTCCCTAGAGTCAAAATTAGAAGATTGTGCTACTGACTCCAGTGCCAAACAAGTTGTGAATACTATGAGTACTAGAAATGATTTTTTCATAATTACTGGTAGCTTTTAGATATTGTAAATAAATTATTGATTGCGCTTTCTAATTCATCAAAGTCCCGATTTACTTCAGATTTAAAATTTCTCCATTCACTAAGGTGGGATTGGTCAAAAGCAGCGATTTTTTTTTGCAATGCTTTATTTCGGAAATCAAGTTGCCTGATTTTTGTAGCAAATTCTCCATTGGATGATTTTCTCTCTTCAATTATAACTTGTCTCAGCTCAGTTATGGATTGATTGTTTTTCTCTACCTTTAGCTGAGTTTGTTCGGTGAAACTTTTAAAATCGGTTAAAAAATCCCTTTTTTCAATAATTTGTGCGACTCTTGTATCTATTTCATCTTGCTTCAGCTTTTCTTTATCTTGTTCATTGGTTTGAACCGTGCCTGAGCAACTTACGGTCAATAGTGCAATAGAAAACCATAAGGACAACTTTTGAATTACAATCTTATTCATAACCTTTTATTTTCGTGCAGTAAAAATTATTACTGATTTCACAAAGGTCATCATTGACTCCTTTTGATCTATTACAAGATTATGTCTAAAAATTTCATAATTATTTGTATTTGAAAGCCTTTTTCTCAGTTGACTACATATCTTTTAAAGCTTTTGTCGCTCCGCAAATGAGATGGCTGTTGTTTTTTTGGATCAAAATCTAATTCTATAAATAACCGCAATCATGCCAGTATGGATAAATAGCAGCAATGATTAGCCTGTCAAATGGTTTTTAATCGAAATGTCTTCTATTGAGCTTCCAACCGGTTTCATCAAGATAGTTCCGTATCATCCTTTCTAATATCATTTGGTATGTTTGTAAGTATTTACATAAGCTACTGATAGCAATATGAACCCTTTTATGGTTGAAATTGCCTTCATTGCCTCCAGAGATTTCTCTGACATGAACATCAATACAATCACTCAAATCTGAGAAGGTGGAACTCTAATCTGTTTGAAGTACAGTATTATCATCAATGAATTCCTCGATTAAAAATTATGATGTTTTAGCCTCCAAGTTCTTTATCTTCTTCATCTTAAAATATCTATAGCTCTTGTCAAGTTTACCCGAGTAGGGATCCTCTAGCACAGTTTATTCAGCCATAACAGCCACTTTTGACCGTTTCTGGCTTCCCCTTTCTCGTTTAAGTTTGGCCTTGGTTCTATTATAGATCGCCTATCAACCAATGGCTTCATCATACTCAACCATATCTTCAAGTCTGTAAATATTATCCCCTTTTTCCATTACTACCCTGATTTTATGGTACATCCTAAAGACAGGTTCATATCGCTTTAAACCAAGTTGGCTCTGTAGCTCTGCTGCACTGAATCCTTCTTGGAGGCTGAGATGAAGGTTATAGCAAGCATTCATTTGTGAATTGGGAGATTGCTGTTCTCCATCACAGTTCCGCTCTTGATAGCTCTTCGGAAACTACAGGCAGAGCACTGGAAAGATTTCTTGTTTTCAAGCCAATAATGCTTGTTACAGGTACACCTTTTACAGATTACTCCTTGCTGAAGCCTTTGATTCTTAATGAATTCAATACAAGACGATTCTTCTGGAAAGTGATTGATGAAGTTTACAAAATTCATGGTCAAAACTGTTTATTTTGACCTAATTTTGATACATTGAATGGTCACAAATAGCAATTGTTACATCTTCTCCCGGAGAATTTAGGGAAACTGTCATTATATATTTATTTGGCGACTGATGCCATTGAGGATAATCGACCACAGTCAACGATTTACAATCAACAGATGCTTGTAAATCTATTGAATATGATCACTTGTGTAGCTACTGGAATAAATGCGATTAATCAGATTATTTAAAATTCAAAGACAATTCTATCTCCACTATCTTCAAATGTAAGTGTATTGGATGTGCGGGAGATAAAGTACCAATCATCGTCCAATTCTTGCAGCGCAGAATTAGCAGGAAAGTTCATTTCTAGCTCAATTCTTCCATCATCTCTAAAAACCCGAAAAGTCCCATTCACTCTATAATCATTTAGACTTGCTACAACAGTTCCATCAGTATTGAAAGAAAAACGATAGCTGGAAAACTGAGCTGTTTTATCTTTACTGTCTTCAATGAAGCTGATAATTCTCACATTAGAAGCGTTAGTCAAGATACTTCTAAGATCATCACTGTTATTGGCTGGAGGATTGGAGTTATTAGGATTTTGATCATTGCTGTTTTCGTTCAGCTGTGGATTGGTTTCTTTGAGAGTCTGCGGATTGTTGTCCTCTGTAAGTGAGCATGCCGACAAAAGCAATGTCATGAGATAAAAAATTGTGATTCGTTTCATGAGTAAATTGGTTTAGTTATATTAATTGATTAAATGTTTTTAAAGATTCTGGTATGTATTTATAGTTAGTTCTTTTTCAGCTGACTAAAAGAAAAAACACCCATTTTTAATCCTATTTGAAAGGTAAGTGCATTACCAACATCTGGTACGCCTACTGCATTTTCAATGGTACTACCCATGATTCTGTAGCCAATACCAGCGTTTAAGCGGGCAAATCGGTGCAGGTTAATCTCAAGTAATGCACGTGGTTCGAAAAATAGTGTCTTGGTTTCGTCAAAGTCAAATCCACGGCCTTCATTGTCAATTTCTACTTCTTTTATTCCTACAGCTAAAGGAAAAGAAAAATGCACTAATTTGTTCGAGTATAGGGTGTATTCCACAAAACCACCGGCATTCCAAGAATCTAGATGTGCTCTAGGAGGTAAGGTTGTACCAAAAGAGGCAGGCCTTACGTCATTCAATAATTGCCCATAAAACCCACCGAATGTGAATTTATCATTCAGAACAATTCCTCCTCTAAATTGAAAGAATCCAGCAGTTTCTCCCGCAAGTTGAGTAACTTGGAATCCAGGCTCGACCATAAGGCCAATATTTGAAATACCAACGGTAGAATTGAAGAGGGTTTCTTGTTTGTCCTGCGCAAAACCTAGGAATGTAACTGGAAATATGAAGGCAAATGATAGCAGTAATTTTTTCATCGTTGTGAAAGTTTTGGTTTAATTTGATGGGATTACGCTCTCAACTTTGAAAATGGTTGCCTGTGAAAATGAAAAAAAGTAATTTTTTTTATTATGCCTCTTTAGAAAAAAATAGTAATTCAAGGCAACCATGTTCAATACTCACTTCGTCATACTGTCGCAATGAATCTTCCAAATTCCTCTGAACTTCAAGAAGTCATCCGACAGTGCCTTTCCCATGATAGGAAAGCGCAACAGAAACTTTTTTCTACCTGCTATTCATTGGCGATGAATGTGAGTCGTCGCTATGCATCTAATTTGGAAGAAGCCAAGTCTTTGGTCAATGAAGGAATGTTGAAGGTTTTTCAACAATTACACACCTATAATCCTGAATTCAGTTTTGGAGGCTGGGTGCGTAGAGTTATGGTCAACACTGCTATTGACCATTTCCGAAAAGTTAAAGCTTATGAACAGCGTTTTCAGGATATTGACGGGAGAGAATTTACAGATGCTTATCAAACTAATGTAATTGATGAGTTGAGTGTTGAAGAATTACTGCGCTTGGTCCAGCAGCTGCCTCCAGCTTACCGGATAGTGTTCTCTTTGTACGCAGTAGAAGAATATACACACAAGGAAATTGCAGAACAATTAGGTATTTCTGAAGGAACATCTAAATCAAATTACGCAAAGGCCCGAGCAAAGCTACAGCAGGCTCTGGCTGGATTATCACAGAAAAACACGAATCAACATGGACAGAGATAACAACTTTGAAAAAAAAATCAAGCAAAAGCTTGAGGAAGTCCATACCCCGTATACAGAAGATGCCTGGGCTGCTTTTGCACCGATGCTTGACGCAACAGTGCCAACAGTTCCATGGTGGAGACGTTGGTTTATGCCTTATGCCTACAGCACATTACTTTTTATGCTAGCCTGGTTGTTGTTTCCTACCAAAAAGCAGAGTGATTCTAACTATTCCAATGATTCTATCCTTTTGAGTGAAAACAAAATAGACACAGTAGTTCTGCGCAATACTGTTTACATCATCGATACCTTATATGTTTACAGGACCGTTGTTGTCAGCCAAGAATCTCGGCAAGTAGTCCTGCAGGAAGAAGCTAGCGATAACCTAACTAGTGCATTAGCAACTATTCAAGTTCAAGAAGCTAAAGAGTCAGTTCAAAAAGATTTGGATTACGATTCTTTAAAAAGTAGCGATTCAACTCTACCTACTAGAATACCAACAGTTTCCAGTCAGAAGTCCTTAACCAATGAAGCAGATAGTAAGGATGTGAAAGTTAATGAAGTTGCTGGTGAAAAGGGAAGTTCTTCGAGTATAATTTCCAAAGATTCGACTGCTGTTATTCAAAATGGTTACCCAAATGTAAGGTCTTCAACTATCCTTGCTGCTCCCTCTGTTGCTCCCGAAGAAAACTTTGTCATGAAGCTGGAAAAAGAATTGGTCATAGGAGATACCAGTAATCTTACCAATAGTTATGATGAATCTAAGCAAAAACCTTTTTTTAATGTAGAAGCAGGTTTGTCTTTACTAGTGCCTGTGAGTAGAAATATTGACTATTATGTATCAAGTACCCAAAGCATTCAATTGGGGTTGGAATGGGAGAGTGGTTGGGGGATCTATGCAGGAGCAATTCGAAACTCTATGAAGGGAGAAATTGATGATGATGACATTCCTAGCTATCCCCAAGCTATTTTGGCTCAATTGCCTGGCAGGCCTTCAGATATTTCCATTATAGATGAAATTTATGTCACTAATCATCAATGGTTTTTCCCTCTTGAGTTGCGTTGGAGGAGCTTATACTACAGTGGATTTAGTTTTGAAAGTAGTATTGCGGTGGTCGGCAATTTGCTTCGCAAACAGGAATTTCAATATGAATTTGAGGAACGTTTAGGGATTGATGATCAGTTCGAAACTCTTCAAAAAAATCAATTTGGAATTAGTCATCTCAAGATTGGAATAGGTACTAACTATTTACTCTCTCAGCGGATGGGCATGTATCTACGGTCACATTATTGGCTTCCTACATCTGGTACAGGCCTTTTACAAAATAGAGTCCATGGCATGGAAATAGGTGTTGGGTTGAATTATTTCTTTGGGAAGTAGCAGGGATAAGTATTAAGAAATAGTACTATGACACTTTAATGTTTTAAAGAGGCAATCTGTTTTAGGCCCCATCAAACATATCGCAAAGTTAAGCAAATTACCCACAAGCAACCCTAAAGTCAAAACAAGAATACCCTTCGGCAGTTTAAAAAATCTCCACCCTAAACAGATATGTTTATTTGAAGGGTAGTATTTTCAAACCTGTTCCTGTTTTTATTCCCCGTTTGCTTGGATTAAGGGCGTCTGTTTTTTGGTAAGTTAATATCGGAAATAGATTTTTGAAAGATGGTTTGAAATTCCAAGTAGTTTTAGGTATCTGTAAAATATGGTGTGTTTTACGAGGTGAGTGATTCGGTGAGTTTCAAACTGATAAAAATTGTAAAATATTGATAATGAGAGGTTATGGGTAGGTGTTCTTTTCCCTTCCTCTCTGCCAAGTAGAAAAACAACGGTTTCAAAAACCGTCAAAATTAAGTTTTTGAAACCGTTGTCAAAAATGTTCTACAAGTGAAAAAGCCTTCTAGATCATTTAAAAGCGGTTTTTCTTATTAAGTTTACAGAATATCAATCAAAAAGACCTGCACTCAGCGAATGCAGGTCTTTTTGACTTTTAGCCAAAGTCTTCAATTTTTCCCAAAATTGAGGTGAGTCCTCGGTGAGTCTTTTTAAATGAAAAAATGTTTATCTTTATGATTACTATGAAAGCAACAGACATAAAACAGGAATTAAGGATGCTGATAGAGAAGGAAAAAGACCTTCATATTTTAGAGGCAATTAAGACCTTGCTAGTTAAGTCCAGTTTGGATCCGATACTTAAAGAAAAACTCACCTTAAGAGCTTTAAAAGCTGAAGAGGATATTTTATCAGGTAGGGTTTATACAAGGGAAGAATTCGAGAAAAGGCTGGATAAGAGATTGGGTCTATGAGAGTAATTTATACTCACCAATCTTTTGAAAGCCTTGACTTCGTGTACATTACAGATTTTTTTGAAACAAGGCAGGCTCCGGATAAGATGAAGGGATGACATATTCACCAACCTAATCGAAAATCTTCTCAAAGGAGATTTGCAGTATCGATGGCGATCACAGATGAAGCGGGGTTCTTTATCATCATCTTGATAAATAAACAACAATAAAGAATAGACAGGCCAACATGAGAGGTTGTGCAGCATGTTTGGCGGGCACAAGCTATCTCTTCTGATCTTTTAATTAACCACCATCCTATACCCAATCCCTCTGATATTCTGTATTTCGATTGAGGGTTCAACTTTTAAGTATTTTCGGAGTCTTGAAACAAATACATCTAAAGTCCTAGAAACAAAAAGTTCATCATTTCCCCATACTTGATAAAAGAACATCTCTTTCTCTATCACGTTGTTGATATTGATGATAAAGAACGCTAATAGTTCCACCTCTTTGTAGGTTAATTTTTGTACACCACTTTTATGGATAAGCGTAAAATTAGTTTTATCCAATGTGAATGAAGAAAATGTAAGTTTATTTGAAGTTTCATTTGTTTGACGGTGGGTTTTTAGGTTTCTGTTGATCCGGGCGAGGAGCTCTTCAAAGTTGAATGGTTTTCGTATATAGTCATTGGCACCTAAGGTTAATGCTTTAACAGCATCTTCAGATTTAACTCTTGCAGTGAGCATTAAAATTGGTATTTCGGGATGGGTTGACCTGATGATTGATAGGACTTTCAACCCATTTACTTTTGGCATGGCTATATCTAATAGGATTAAATAAAATTCATGCTGATAAAATAAATCTAGTGCTTCTTGTCCATCATGTGCATGTAAAACCTCAAATCCCTTTTCTTCTAGACTTTCTTTAACCAAGAAAGCCAACGCTTTTTCATCTTCAACCAATAGAATGTCAATTTTTCTCATGCCCTATTGAATTTTATTTCAAAAGCTGCTCCTACAGGAACATTTTTCATTGAAATTTCAGCATTAGTTTCTTTTAATATTCTTGATACATGGTATAAACCTAATCCAAAACCCCTTTTACCATTTAACTTGGCTCTTTCTGATCTGTAGTATTTTTGAAATACCTTAGATTTATCTTCATCTTTTATTCCTACGCCATTATCATGTATTGTTAGAAAAATGTGCTCAGGAGTCTCCCGAATTTTGAATTCAACAGTAACTGGGATCTTTTCAGCATATTTGACTGCGTTGTCTAAAAGAGAATAAATCACAAGTTCCAAACTATCTTTGTTCATTTTTATGAAATAGTTAGATTGTAGGAGGAAATCACTTTTGATTTCAAGTCCTTCCCATTGTAGGTCTTTGTATTGATTTAAAAACTCTAAAAGATTTATTGTTATAGCTTGTCCTCCTAAGCCTTTGAAAAGAATATTTCGGCTTAAAATATCCATTCTCTTAATTTCTGATTTTGCAATTCTTAGGTACTTATTTAAATCAATTTGGCCCTCAGATTTGACCTTAATCCTGTCAAGCGCGATACTAATGATACTTAATGGTGTCAATATTTCATGGGCTAAATGATCTAATTGCTCTTCTTTTAGCTTGATGACTTGTAGTTCATTGGACCATGATCTAATAATCAAATAGAAACTCAAAATGAGCAATACAAATACCAATAAAGACATAAATACAAAGAACTTCATCCGTGAAAATGCTTCTAATGCGAGTCCATTTACTCCAACTGTTAGACTTTGATTCAATCGAAATCTTTTATTGATTATTTGGTCCATCGTTTTTCCCCAAACTCTATTAGTGTCATTTTCCACCAAACCCACACTCAACTTGGAAAATCGTCCCGTTAATTTGGTTACCAATGCCGAATCAACTTCTTGTAAGTTCCATGGTTCTTTCATGTATTCATTCATCTTCTCCCCTAAGGTTTCTTGCCAATACATGATAGAACCTTCCAAAAGCATTTCTTTATTTTTCATTAAAAGCAGCTCTAGATTTGTTTTTTCATCGGTTTTAGGGTTTTTTGGAAAATGAACCTCCACTAAATTATAGTTTTCTTTAGCATCCCTTACTATCAACTTTCTTCCAGTTTCAGTAATGACGGAGTCAAGTTTTACAACGCCTAAATTTATTATATCATTTTCAAATTTGGAGTTGATCTGTTCTACACGAATAGTATCCAACTCTGCTATTGTTGATTTAGTTAAGACCTCTAATTCAAGGAAAACTTGTTCTTTGGTAGCTTGATGGTTTTGGAATAATAAAAACCCTTGCAGAATAAAAAGTGCTACAACCAAGCCTGCTGTACCTTTTTGTAAGAGCTGATTTTTAAATTTCATGCATAAAGATAGAATGTACTACACCAATTGAGAATCATATTTACAATAATTTACATTTGTTTACACTCAGTTTTACAAAGGGTAACCTAGGCTAATTTAGATTTGCTCTTGTCAAAATTTAAAGAGTCATGAAAAAAACCTTTTGCCTTATTGTCTGCTTTTACGCGCTAATTATCTTTCAATCCAAGTCTCAGGAACTCTTTACAGGAGACCAATTGATGAATAATATTTCATTGTTGGATGTTAGGAATAATCAATTATATGAAGTTAGGCCTGATTCCGGGAAATTAATACTTATTGATTTTTGGGCAACTTGGTGCGCTCCATGCGTTGCAAGCATGCCTCATCTTGAGTTACTACAAGAAGAATTTAAAGAAGATCTTTTCATTATCCCTGTTTCTGTAGAAGATGTGGAAAGAGTAAATAAATTCATAGCTAAAAAGACTTATAATCTTAAATTTTCGATTGATCCGGAAAATGAGTTGCGCTCACTGTTTCCCTTTAGGATAATCCCGCATGCTGTACTTATTGATCAATATGGGGAGGTTTTGGCAATTACCGATCCCAAGCATGTTACAACTGAGTTGATTTCCAACTATTTGAATGGAGAAAAAATTCAACTTTCGACCAAGAAAGACCGTGTGGAATTTGATCTTGTAAAGGATGATTTGTTTGAGTTGCCTTCCAATGTAATTCAATCATTTATAGTTTTGGGAGAGTTTGAAGGTCTTCCCTCTTTTCAGAAAGGTGCTTCCGTTGGAGAATACCAAAATAGAAGAGTGTCTTTTATCAATCAAAGTATTCGTGGAATGTATCAATATGTTTATAATAAAGGATGGAGGAGATTTCAGATAATGGATAAAGATACCCGTATGCTTGAGGATGATATTTATTCGGTTGATTTGGTTATTGAAAATCCAAATGAACAAGAATTGAAAGCCACTTTGATGATGAATTTAAAAGAACAATTTGGTTTAGAAATAGATACTATCCATGTTGAAAGTGAGATCGTTTTATTATACATTGAAGATGAAAATAGACTTCCTGAAAAATCAAACCAGTCGTCACCCTATCAAGCTTCAGGTGATTATTTCAAGTCAAAGGGAGCTTCTTTAGCTGATTTTGCAGGCTATTTGGAACAATTTGGTGTTATTGGTGCTATCGTAGTAAGTGATTTTCAGGAGGATGTATTCTTTGAAATTGATTTTCAATTTGAACCCGAAAATCCAGATAGTTTTTGGGAAAGCTTGAGAAATATTGGACTAAATCTCAAAAAGGAAAGACGCGGAGTAGACTTTATTAAAATCAGTGTTTTGGATTAGGCCTGTCTGCAAAATAAGCCAACTTTAGTAATAGAGTTGGTTTTTTTTATGCCCATGGTTTACTCTTTTGTCAAACAACACTCATTTATAACTTATGATTTTCAGAATAGCATAGGTTTATTGCTTGTTTAAATAGTGTAATTCTCACTGTTAATTACTTGAATAAATAACTATGGATTTAACTAACGCTTGTTTACTATTCTATTTCCTCTGATGAGTGTATAATTACCCGAGTATCTCCATTAAATTTACTAATGCTGATTGCCTTACAATTAGTTGGTATGGGGATATTTCTAGAGGATTGAGAAAGGTAGCCTTGGCCATAAGGAAACTCTACTTGTATGTGTCCATTTGCATCAAGTTCAAAAACCACTTTAAAATCATCAGGTTCTAATTGAATTTGATTGAGACGATCCCTGTTTTGGGTGTTTCTGAACACTTTTAAAGGACCTTGATGTTGTTTTGCAGCAATGAGTGATTCGCCATTAAAATGATTTATAGTCACCATCGAGCGCCCCTCTCCATCCACAAGGAAACCTGAGTGCTTTTTGTTGATGGAATAATTATGAAGCTTGTCTAATCCGATAATATTGCCAATGGAAGCATCGTAACGACCCGTCACCGTTTCATTGCCATAAAAGTTTCCGGTCAAAAACAGTTCCTTATGAATATAGTCATGGTGGATACCGAAAGTAGGAGAGAATTGGGTATCTATGGGAAGGGGAGTAAGAACAAATGTGCCAGATTCACCTAAATGCATGGTAGCACTTTTAAAATACTTTGCTTGAAGATGAATAGCATTGGTTTTTTCAGGTTTCGTGAAAAAATTATCCAAATTATAATTTGCAAAATCTGAGTATCTAAGGAAGCGATTTTTCCAAGAAGGGACCTGATTGACTAACTTGTCCCTACTAGCTATAGGGAAAAATCCATCCTGAAGGAAAGAAAAAATAATGGGATCCATGCTTCCGTTTTTATCAAAGTCATTAGCTATTAAGGTTAAAGGTTTCTCTTCACTTATGGCCCATCGGGTATTTCTTCCAGCATTGCCTAGAATGTACTGAGGGTTCCCATTTTTATCTGTACCAATACTGTAGATGCTATTCCACCAACCTTCCGAGTTTTTGGGTCCAATGGCTGAGCTTACATTTTCAAGTGTGATGGAACCATTCTCTTTATACTGCTTAAAAAAAGTAATCGGCATCCACTCACCCACTACAATCAGATCAATTAATCCATCTTGGTCAAAGTCTGTCCAAACAGCAGAAGTTATCATTCCATAGTTTTTTATTTCAGGAATGATTGCGTCTGTTACGTCAATAAATTTGCCTTCTTCAAATGTCAACAGCACCGATGGAGGAATTTCAGGATACCTTCCAGGACTTACTCTCCCCCCAATAAATAGTTCAAAATTACCATCACCATCTATATCGGCAGCAGTAACCACGGAGCCGCTAAAATTGGTGGAGGGGATTTTGTCGGAAAATTGTTCAAAGTGTCCATTCCCATCATTCAGGTAAAGTCGATCATAGTAGAAATCACTGCTATTTGTATGTCTACTTCCGCCACTCACTACATAAAGGTCTAGGTCTCCATCATTATCTATATCTATCAGGAGGCATCCCATATCGTCAGCATAAGCATCTATAAATATTTCTTTTTGTGAAAACTCCCCGTCCTGATTTTGGATAAAAAGGTATCTTGGGAATCCCGCAGACCCTCCAATAAAGAGGTCATCCAAACCATCACCATTGACATCACCTACTGCCATGCCAGGCCCATTTTCCGAGTGCTTATGAGGAAGGAGAACCTGTCGATTAAAATCATTAAAGACTCTATGTTGATGGGTATGTAATAGTCCCAACTTTGCTGAGACCTCTTCGAAATCAGGTAGTAATGGTTTCTTTTCTGCAGCCTCAGTGTTTTCTGCAAGTTGATAGTCTAGCGTTACAGTTGTGTCGGGAGTAAGATTGTTGATAATTTGTCGCTTACCATCGGGCCATGTGACGGTGAGTTTTAGGTTATCTGTCTTTTCACCTAATCCAAAATGAGCTTTTGGTTCAACAAATGATTTATATCCTCGCGTAGGATAATGTTCATAATACTGCACGTGTTTTTTTTCATTGGCATAATACTCTAAAACCAGCTTGGTACCTAGCCCCATCGTGTTTTGTGGAGGCCCTTTGATATCAAACTTAATAAAAGAAGATGTTTTTGGGTGCTTTTCTCTGCTTAAGTTCTGGTATAGATAGGCGTTTTCATTTAAGTTGTTAATGATCAGTTCGAGATCCCCGTCATTGTCCAAATCGGCATAGGCAGCACCGTTTGATATGGAGGCATGTATCATGCCCCAATCCTTACTTTTGTCAGTGAATGTTAGGTCATAATTATTTTTAAAAAGAAAATTAGCCAGATTTACTTCTGGAAGTTTACTTAATCCTTCCAATAAATGCATACGCCTTTGTTCAGGAGTGGTGAATGGACCCAGTGTTTGATTAAAGTTGATAAAGTCCATATCTGTGATGTCTTTACCATAGCCATTACTGATGAATAAATCTTTGTACCCATCATTGTCAAAGTCAGCAAATAAAGGAGACCAACTCCAGTCTGTTTGTGCGACTCCAGAAAGAAAACCAATCTCGCTAAAAAGCCCATTTCCTTGGTTTAGTTGAAGAGTATTTCTTACATACTGGGGTTCATACCCTATGGAAAGGTTGCTCATGAATAAATCATAGTTTGCTGTAGGGGCAAACATGGTCTTTTGGCGTAGATTATCTGGAGGGAACATATCCACGACCATAATATCCACGAGGCCGTCATTATTGAAATCAGCTATATCCACGCCCATCGCATTGAAACTTTGGTGTTTGAGCTTTTGATCTATTTGATTTGAAAACGTGCCATCACCATTATTGATGTACAAGATATCATTAGTTAAAAAATCATTTGCCACATAAATATCCGGGAAGCCATCCTGATTAATATCGCTGATTGCCAAACCAAGTCCATAGCCTTCGATTAGAATTCCAGCTTCTTTCGAAACGTTTGTAAAAGTTCCATCGCCATTGTTTTTGTAAAGCTTATCATTGCTTTTTCCACGTCCTGATTTTTCCCTTGGTCTGGATGTGTTGCGCTGAAAGGATTCCATGGCATTGGAAAGAATATACAAATCCAAAAAACCATCTCCATCGTAATCAAAAAATGCAGCCTGTGTATTATATCCTCTATCATCGACACCATAAGCAGAAGCCATTTCTTCAAAATATGGAACCCCATCCTTGTCCAGGCCTTGATTGATAAAAAGTAAATTTGGGTCTGTATTTCGTTCGTCTCGATTGGAAACGCTAATGTATATATCCAAAAGCCCATCATGGTTGATGTCTACCAATGTTACACCCTCTGCCCAGGTCTTGGTTGAAATATTGGATTTTTCGCTTACATCTTTGAATTGGAGCTTACCTTGATTGAGGAATAGTCGACTGGAAACTTGATTTCCTGTGAAAAATAAATCGGGAAGTCCGTCATTGTTAAAATCACCTACAGCAACTCCTGCACCATTGTAGATGTAGTCAAAATCAAGAATATTAAAATTTTCATCAAGTTTAATCTCATTATTGAAATTAATTCCTGTTTTGGAAGGTGGGAGTAGCTGAAATAAATTTGATTTAGAAGATTCTGGATTGCATCCTATTAAAGAGATGAAAATACATGCAAAAGCTAGTTGAAGGTACACTCCATATCTCTTGTTGAGAGTTAACGGATTAGTTGGTATGTTCACAAGCTCTATTAATTTATAAACGTTAAAGTATGACGAATTTGAAATAAGAATAATTACTAAGATAACACATGATTGGTTAGGACAAGAAAAAGTATAGACTTAAAGAGCTTTATTGAAGTGTATTGAGGTATAAAAGGCCTGAAGAAAATTTCTTCGGGCCTTTATGACTTCCTAACTATTTACATAAAACGGGTATCTTTTTAGTAACCTGGATTTTGATCGTCGTTAGTCAATGCTGAATTGTTATCAATTTCAGCAAATGGTAATGGCATCAAATCATGGTGTGGTCTAAAATGAGGAAGTGTTGCATTTGTAAGTACGTTCATTCTCCTCCATCTTCTGATATCTCGGTTTCTGATTTGTTCTCCGGGGAATTCAACTCTTCTTTCATGTTGAATTGCTCTTCTCATTTCTTCTTGATTTCCTACTGGATATTGGCTAGTAGGATAAAGAGGCATAGCAACATCTGCTCGTTGTCTAGTTGCATTTAAAAATGGTAAGGCAGCAGCGGTATTTCCAAGTTCATTTTCAACTTCCGCCATCATTAGTAAAACATCTGCATATCGGATGACACGGAAGTTGATGCCAGAAGCCATATTTTCAGCGGGCTGCTTGTAAATCATGGTGTATTTTCTCCAGCTTGGTCTTTCATTGTCTCCTTGCACTGCATCAGGAGTCAACACATTATTACCATTGTTGTATGTATCCCCAATCTGATAGAAATTATAGGAGAATCTAGGGTCATCTTTTTCAGCTCCATTTTCCTCTTTTTCAAATTCCTGAACCAAAGATCTACTTGGGACTAGATTCCTCCATGCCACTGGACTATACTCTTGACCTCTGAACGTGGAGAAAGAAATACCTGAACCGTCACCTCCCCATACATCAGCATCTCCAAAACTTCTGGTCATAATGATTTCAAAGATGGATTCTTGGTTATGCTCATTTTCCTCTTCAAAATTATCTAAGTATCTAGGGACTAGACTGTATTCTCCCGAGTTGATGATGTTTTCTAAATGAGGTTTGGCTAAAGCATACTCTCCTCTGAACATATGAACTTTTGCAAGTAATGCTCTTGCTGCAGCATTAGTAGCTCTTCCAATGTCAGCTGTTCCATAAGCTCCTTTTGCAGGTAGACGGTCAATTGCCTCAGTGAGGTCCGTAATTATTTGTTGGTAAACCTCTTCTTCGGTAGCCCTAGGAGAAGCACTTTCAATGGATGTAGCCATCGTTGTCATCAGAGGTACCCCGCCCCATAGGGAGACCAACTCAAAATATCCCCAAGCACGCAAAAACAAAGCTTCACCAATGATACGTGATCTTAAGGATTCTGTGATTTCTTCTGTTAGACCTTCAGCATTATCTAAAACAATATTAGCTCTGTGAATGATGCGGTAGAAGCCTCTCCAATTAGAGATGATTATCGGATTTGATGGGTCAATTGATCCAGTCAACAATTGGTTTCTATGACCTTCCAATTGTCCTCCTCCTGACTCCACATCATCCGATAACATATCATGTAGAAAGAAATATTCGCGGATATATAAATCCAAACCTTGGGCTCCTGCATACGCTGCATTTACTCCCGCCAACAATTGCGGACCTGAAACAAAGAATGTTCCAACTGATAATTCATTGGGGTTGATTGGATTTAAAATGTCTTCATTACATGAAGCAACCCCTACCATTAGCAAACATGCTGTGATAAATATTCTTATTTTCATTGCTTTAATGTTTAATGTTGGTTTAGAAAGAAAGTTGTAAACCTCCTATAAATGTTCTTGGTGCCGGGAATTGCCCAAAGTCAATACCCTGACCTAAGGTGGAATTCAAATCTGTTCTTGCACCAATCTCAGGATCAAAACCTGTATAATTGGTGAATG
The DNA here is from genome assembly GCF_014652135.1 of Mongoliitalea lutea. Taxonomy (GTDB): domain Bacteria; phylum Bacteroidota; class Bacteroidia; order Cytophagales; family Cyclobacteriaceae; genus Mongoliitalea; species Mongoliitalea lutea. The sequence continues at coordinate 20,572 of NZ_BMYF01000008.1, read as the reverse complement.
TAAGTAGATTTTGCGCTGATACGTAAACTCTCACACGTGAGATTGACCCCTTGCTAATATTTTTGAGGTAAGATTCGGGAACATTGTAGCCGATACTAACATTCTTAATTCTCATAAATGAGCCATCTTCTATCCATCGTGAACTAGCCCTTGCATTTCTATTTGGGTCACCATTAACGGCTCTTGGTACATCAGTAACCGTATTTGTGGGAGTCCATCTATCGAGTACTACTGTGCTCGCATTAAATAATCTCGTCATACCCTCCGTATGGAACCTTAACAAATTAAATATTTGATTTCCATGGACCCCTTGCGCAAACAAGGAAAAATCAAAATTTTTGTAGTTGGCGGAGAGATTCAACCCATATGTAAAATCAGGAAGGTAATGCCCTAAGAAGGTTCTGTCATTAGCATCGATAATACCATCTTCGTTAATATCTACAAACCGAATATCGCCAGCAGAAGCGTTTAGTTGCTGACTCGTTTCATCTCCAATCTGGAAAATTCCATCTGTTTGCCAACCAAAGAAGTAAGCAATTGGCCTGCCTGCTTCGGTAAATGTTAATGGGTCACCTTGGAATTCTGGACCGAAGATTGTATTACCTGTTCCTAAAGAAAGAAGCTCATTTCTAACAAAGCCTATATTTCCGTCAATTGAAAACTGGAAATCCCCTGTGTATTTCCGATAACCTAATTCGAGCTCTATACCTCTGTTCATTACAGTGCCTACATTCGAAACGGGAGCGCCATCATATCCCAATGATGGAGGTATTGGCACACCTAGGATCATTCCTTCGGTCGTATTGTCAAACCATTCAAAGGAAACATTTAATCTGTCATTGAATAAACCTAAGTCAAACCCTATATTTTTCATAATAGTAGTTTCCCAGCGAAGATCAGGGTTTGCCAAGGCTGATATAGTGCTTCCTGCATTCAAAGAGCCGCCAAATGGATAGAAAAAGTTACTGTTTATTGTGGCTTGATAAACATAATTTCCTATTTGATCATTTCCAGTTTCACCATAACTTGCTCGTAGTTTAAGATCACTAATACTAGAAATATTTTTCATGAATGATTCTTCACTGACTCTCCAGCCAGCAGAAATGGATGGGAAAGTTCCCCATTTGCTATTTGGGCCAAACCTTGAACCACCATCACGTCTGATGGATGCGCTAAACAAGTATTTTTGATCAAAATTGTAATTTATCCTACCTAAATATGAGATCAAAGCATATTCAAACTTAGAGCTATTGATGGTCTGGTTTTGAACACCTTGTAGTTCTCGAATTTCGTTGGTCAAGAAGTTTTGTCCAGATCCACCGAGATTTGTACTTAGAAATGTTTGTTGTTCAATCACTCCTAAGGCATCAAAATTGTGCTTTCCTATGGATTTCGAATAAGATAGTTGATTGGAAATCAAAGGAGAGAAGAAGGTGAATCTACTTTGTCCAATATTTGCAAAAGGCTGTTCATGAAAGTCACCTGATCGAAATCTTGGTGAAAACTCATTTGTAGTTCCTAAAGCAAGATCAGTACCTACTAGAAATTTGTAATTCAAACCTTCAAGAATTTCAACATTTAAATAAGCAGTTCCTAATATCTTGTATTCCTGTGTTCTATTAGTCAATAACTCTGCATTCAAGACAGGGTTTTCAGGATCTGACCCATCAATTCTATCTGGAGACCTGAAGCCTCCCAGTCTACTTGGATCCCTCACAGGTATATACGGAACGGATTTAACCATGTGCTCCAATTGAGTTCTTCCACTGGTAAACGGCTCATTATTTCTACTTGAATAAGCGACTGTTAAAGTCTGTCCAACAGTAACTCTTTTATTGACTTTAAATTCAGTATTACTTCTAAAAGAGAAACGTTCAAAATCAGTGCCTCTCATGATACCTTCTTGGCCAAAATAGCCAACTGAGAAGTAATAGTTGACAGACTCCGAGCCACCTGAGATTCCTATATTATGGTCTTGGATGGTAGCGGGTCTGAACATCTCTCCTTGCCAGTCTGTCTCGACATTTGCCAATTCTCCAAGATTGTCGAATCGTGCTGGTGCAGGATCACCCGCATTAGCCAGTAGCTCTCTACCAAAAGCTAGATAATCTTCTCTACCAAGTAAGTCCAGTTTTCTCCAAGCACTTTGCGTGCCTACATAGGAATCTACACTTACTTTTGGTTTACCTGTTTTTCCTTTTTTTGTGGTAATGAGAATAACACCATTCGCTGCTCTAGATCCATAAATAGCAGCGGCAGATGCATCTTTTAATACTTCTACAGATTCAATATCGGCAGTATTGATTTCATTTAACCCTCCTGCAGGTACACCATCAATTACATATAAAGGATCGTTATTTCCGACTGTTCCGATACCCCTTACCCTAACTATTGGATTGGTTCCCGGTGCACCTGAATTTGTTACCGATACACCTGCTGCACGTCCCTGTATAGCAGAAGCAACGTTAGGTACAGGTAATTGACGTATCTGTTCTGAGGAAACAGATGAAATGGCACTAGTTACTGTTGCTCTTTCTTGGGTGCCATAACCTACTACAATTACTTCCGATAGTGATGATTGATCTGGAGACAACGTGATAGTAAAGGTAGTCGTATTTCCAACTTTCCTCTCAATGCTTGAATATCCAATGAATGAAAAGATCAAAACAGCTTCTGAAGATGGGACATTTAATGTAAAATTTCCATCCAAGTCTGTAGCTGTACCACTAGTTGTGCCTTTAATTAAAATATTTACTCCTGGAAGTGATTCACCCGTATCTGAACCTGTAACTGTGCCGGATACTTGAATAGATCCGCTTTGGGCTCTGGTTTGTTGAGAAATTAGGAGTATACACATGGTAAATAAGCTTATAAGATATAAGCTTTTGCTCCATTTGATTAGTTGTTTTGGGTACATTGATTTTGACATAGAGTTTTTGGGTTTGAGGTTTATTTTAATAGTTATTTAATAGGTATTATTTTTGGTTTTTTTCCATTACTATTATTAGCGGTGAAACATATACAAGAAAATTTAAGTGGGTATAATCATGAAACTGTTTCAATGTTATTTTAGGAGTGAGTACATACTTATACTATTAATTTTGCCTTTTGATAGTCTTTTAATTTTATCGGGATATTCATGTTAACCGAATAACTGGCTTGAAACTTAATAAATTTACTAAATCATATTGATTTAGGTTAAGTGACCGAATGCATGTTTTCGATAAAAATTTCGCTTAGGAAGCATAAAAAAATGATTAAATTGACACTGTTATTGGTCTTATTTTATTAAAAAAATTAATTTTTGATGAGTATGTTATAACGATATTGATTTTTATGCTTTTTCCTACATTGCGGTTAAAAAAAAGTCAGTTATTTAAGACATTTACCATAAATTTTAATCAAATAACCTCTATTTTGAAAAACTGCACTTATTAAACCTATACGTATTTTTTTCTATATCATTATTTGCAATTATACCATAGCTAAATAACCTAGGTACTATTGAGAATAATCGACCAATGTCAACGTTGTACAGTGTAAAGATACCTTGCAGTCACAGGCAATAGTTTCAAAGGTCATTGACCAATGACCAATTGATATGGATAATCACATAATACTATATGAACACTTCGATTATAATAATTCTCATATTAGCCTTTACTTTGTTAATCTCCTTATATTGGAATTTAAAGCTGTACAAAAAATATCAAAAGTTTATTAAGCCTAATTGGGAGATTTTGGAAGACCGGTTGGTCAATATCGGGTTATCAATTTTGAAGGATGCCTCCGAAACATCCAAGCTAGGAGAGAAGATAGAAGCTTTGGAAAAAGAGATCGCTGTCATAAAAAAATCTGTTTCCAAGACTTAAAGCCAATATTTTTATTTTTTTATTTCATGGGATATGATGTCCTTTGATACAAAACAATTCCCACTTATGTAATTGCACAAACGATTGAAATAGACAATGTTTAGTTTGCAAACTCAAAGAAACAGGAGTGTTTTTTGATTGGTTCGAAAAAAATTATAAATATTTCCTTTGCATTTTGAATCGAAAAAATCATAACTTTAAAATCTCAACAATTAAGTTAGAAACCGTTTAACCTTTATTTAAATCCTATTTAAATTCATCATTATGAAAAAGTTCATCGCTTTGTTCATGCTTGCCGGATTCTTGTTCTCTCCGGTAATTACTAAAGCTCAAGATGCAGAAGAAGCTGCAGAAGAAACTACTGAAGTTGTGGAAGAGTCTACTACCCCTGAGCCTGTGGCTCCAACTGTGGTAGATGACGAAATCCTTGACGAGGAGAAAGGCTTCCACCAAATCATTAAAGAAAAGTTCATTGAAGGTGATCCAACTTTCATGTCTCCGGTATTGATCTGTTTGATTTTAGGTCTTGCCATTGCATTGGAAAGAATCATTACATTGAACCTTTCTACTACAAACACCAAAAAATTGTTAGCTAAAGTAGAAGAAGCTTTGGAACAAGGTGGTGTAGAAGCTGCTAAGGACGTTACTAAAAACACCAAAGGTCCAGTTGCCTCTATCTTTACTCAAGGTTTGATGAGATACTCAGAAGGTATCGAAATGGTAGAAAAATCAATCATCGCTTACGGTTCCGTTGAAATGGGTCGTTTGGAAAAAGGATTGGTTTGGATCTCCCTATTCATCTCTCTAGCTCCAATGCTTGGTTTCATGGGTACAGTAATCGGTATGATTGGTGCCTTCGATGCTATCGAGGCAGCTGGTGATATCTCTCCTTCCCTAGTAGCGGGTGGTATTAAAATCGCCCTTTTGACAACTGTAGCTGGTTTGATCGTTGCGATTATCCTTCAGTTGTTCTACAACTACTGCGTAGCTAAAATTGACTCTCTAGTAAATGACATGGAAGATGCTTCCATCTCCTTGGTAGATATCCTTGTGAGACATAAATTAACTAAATAATTTATAGTTGGCAATTTGGTCAAACTAAAATTATTGTTAACTTTATAAAAAATTCAACTATGGATAGTATAGATATTTTCTTATATGTTGCAGACATCCTAGTGATTGCAGGGGTGATATTTGCAGTGGTTCTTCCACTGATCAAATCCCTTGATAATCCAGGTAGTCTCTTGAAAACAGGCGTAGGAGTCGTTGCCCTTTTGGTGATTTTCTTCATCGCTTACTCGATGTCTGGGGATGAAGTAGCTGCCAAATATGCTGCAGACCCATTCAACTTAACTCCTGGAATGTCCAAATTCGTGGGAGGTACATTATTGACGACGTATGCGTTGTTTATCATCGCTATCATCGGTATTGTGATTACTGAAATTAATAAAGCAATAAAATAATGGCTAGGAAAAAAGGTAGAATGTCACAGGAAGTGAATGCCGGCTCTATGGCTGACATCGCGTTCCTATTGCTTATCTTCTTCTTGGTTACTACTACAATTGCTTCCGATAAAGGTATCTTAAACATCTTGCCTCCAAAGCAGGATCCTAACGTGCCACCACCGGAAATTAAATTGAATGAGAGAAACATCTTCAATATCCTTGTAAATGCTAACGACCAACTATTGGTCGAAGGTGAATACAGAGAAAATACAGCTGGTCTCTCGGAAGATGTGAAGGATTTTCTTCTCAACTTCGGTAATCCTGATGAAGAAGCGCTAGCATTGTTCAATAGCTTGCCTCAGTCCCTGAGAAATAGAGCTAAAAGAGAATCATCTTCTTCAGATCATCCAATGTCAGGTGGTGCGGTAGTTTCCATCAAAACAAACCGTGGTACTAGCTACGAAGTGTATTTGGATGTTTTTGACCAAGTGAAGAAAGCGTATTTCGAAATCTATGGTGAAAGAGTAGGTTTGTCTGCTGAGCAGTATAGAACCTTGACTGGTAAAACACCTGCTGAGAAAGAATTAATGGATCGTGGTAAGGAAGGTATTCCTATGGCGATTTCAATTGCTGAACCAGATAAAATAGGAGGAAATTGATATGTCAAAGTTTAAGAAAAAAACCAACACATCCCAAAGTATTCCTACCTCTGCATTGCCGGATATTATCTTCATGTTGTTGTTCTTCTTCATGGTGACAACAGTATTGAGAGAGTCTGACATTCTCGTTGAGCAAAAGCTTCCTCAGATGACGCAGTTACAAAAACTAGAGAAAAAGACGTTGATTTCTTATCTCTATGTTGGTAAACCAAAGAACACTGCGTTGTACGGTACAGAGCCAAGAATTCAAGCGAATGATGTTTTGATCGGTACAAAAGATATTCTTTTGTGGGTCAATCAAGAAAAAGATAAATTATCAGAAGCAGAAAGAGATCAAATCACTGTATCAATGAAAGTTGATAAAGAAGTGAAAATGGGACCTATCTCTGATATCCAATTCGAATTGCGTGAGGCTGATGCAAGAAAACTCTTGTATGCGTCCACAGGTCGAATTGAAAATTAATCAAACTTCTTACAGTTAGTAAAGCTACTCCTTTGGGAGTAGCTTTTTTAATTTATACCCATGGCAGTAGTCAAATCTAAAGAAAAAAAGAGAGTTCACTTTGCTTGGTCCATGTATGATTGGGCAAACTCTGTGTACAGTTTGGTAATCACCTCTACCATATTTCCTGTTTATTTTAATTCTGTCACCACATCAGAATCTGGGGATTATAAAGTTAAATTCTTCGGGCTTACAGTGGAGAATACCGTCTTGTATTCCTATTCCATTTCTTTTTCTTTCTTAGTAATAGCTTTTATTTCCCCTTTGCTCTCTGGTGTCGCGGATGCAAGTGGGAAAAAATTATTCTTCATGAAGTTTTTTGCCTACATGGGCTCTTTGGCCTGTATGGGCTTATTCTTTTTTGATGGCCCTAACTTGGAGTACGGTATTTTATGTGCTGTAATCGCAAGTATCGGTCATGCTGGCAGTTTAGTATTTTATAATGCGTATTTACCTGAAATTGCCGATGAACATGAATACGATTTCTTAAGTGCTAAGGGCTTTTCATTGGGGTATATTGGTTCAGTAATCTTATTAGTTCTTAATCTTGTCATGATTCAGATGCCGGAACTTTTTGGATTGGAAAATGCTGCTCAAGCATCGAAATGGTCCTTTTTGATTACCGGTATTTGGTGGGCTGGCTTCTCTCAAATTACGTTCAATTACCTTCCTGATAATCCTTATAAGAAAAAAATTCCTAAAGAATTGTTTTGGATAGGCTATCATGAGATTCGTGTAATCTTTCAAGCCATTCGTGCGACTGTCGTTACAAAGCGATTCCTTGCTGCCTTTTTCTTTTATAGCATGGGTGTGCAAACAGTCATCTTTTTGGCGGCTTCATTTGGTGATAAGGAGTTGGGAATGGCAGGAGATAAATTGATTTTAACCATTTTGATTATTCAGATTGTAGCGATAGGGGGTAGTTACTTCTTCGCTTACCTATCCAAGTTGTATGGGAATAAGGTTTCTTTGATCACTATGGTCATGATTTGGATGCTAGTTTGTGGAGGTGCTTATTATGTAGAAAATGAGTATCAATTTTATTCATTGGCTTTTGTGGTCGGTTCTGTCATGGGGGGGATACAGTCTCTCTCTAGGGCAACTTACAGTAAGCTCATTCCAGCTACTACTACCTTACATGCATCCTATTTTAGCTTTTTTGATGTTACTGAAAAGTTAGCAATTGTATTTGGTACCTTTTCTTATGGTATTATCGAGCAACTTTCCGGTAGTATGCGAAACTCTTCCTTGGCTTTAGGGTTATTTTTCTTGGTTGGTTTAGGGTTTCTCTTGACAATCCGTATTCCTAAGCAGACAACTACTACTCCTAATCTGCCTCCACATGCGTAAGATTTTAGCAGGTTCTCAAATAAAAACCTTGGATCAACGATTTATCCAAGCGAAAGGTATTTCTTCCTTGGAGTTGATGGAAGAAGCTGCTTGTGCTTTTGTAGATTGGTTGATGGAGCAATCTGACCTGCGAAATCGACCCGTATTTATTTTTGCTGGTAAGGGAAATAATGGTGGAGATGGGATGGCCATTGCACGGTTACTGCATACCATAGGTTTTTCTGTAACGCTCATTGCTACTGCTTCTAAGGAAGATTCTTCCATTGATAATCAGTTAAATAGTGAAAGGTTACCTGACTCACTGCAAGTGGTTTCATCTGATTCTTTTGATTGGAAAATCCCTGTGGGTGCTATTGTGATTGATGCCTTATTGGGAGTTGGTCTTAGCTATCCATTAGAAGGGAGATTACTGGAAATTGTTCGGCGGATCAATGAAATTTCAGCTATAAAAATTGCAGTAGATATTCCCACGGGATTGCCAGCTGATACGGTCGTTGCAGGAGAAGCGGTTCGAGCGGACTTTACTGTTTCATTTCAATTCCCTAAGCTTTCGTTGCTTTTTCCGGACCATGCAGCATATGTAGGTAGACTAAATTTTGTTGATATTGGGATATCTGTAGATTTCCAAAATCAATTGGAGGGATCAAAGTTCTTGCTAGAGCAAGGAGATATTCCAGCGCTCCACCTTAAAAAAAATGACTTTATCCATAAGGGTGACATGGGTAAAGTAATGCTGATAGGGGGTAGCAAAGGGAAAGTTGGAGCGATATTATTGGCATCACAGGCAGCATTAAGGGCAGGTTCTGGTTTAGTCTATGCGAATATACCAGCGGATGAGCGTCTGACATGTCAAGTGGCTTTTCCGGAGATTATGTATAGTACCGAGTTAGTGGAGGATTTGGATGCGATTGGAGTTGGACCTGGCTGGGGAACTACCTTGCATCCAGAGGAACTTTCCCAACTCTTCCAAAAATACGCTTTCCCTATGGTATTGGATGCGGATGCTATCAATCTGATGGCAAAGTACCCCAAACTACTTCATGAGATCCCAGCAAATTCTATTCTAACACCGCACTTAAAAGAGTTTGAGCGATTGGTTGGCTCTTGTGATAACCATTCAATACGTCTAAAAAAAGCCTTGGAATTGGCTACGACTTATCAGATCATTGTTGTACTCAAAGGTGCTTATACCTGTATTTCAACCCCGGACGGCAATCAGTATTTCAATACCACAGGTAACAAATACATGGCTACCGCAGGCTCAGGAGATGTGCTGACGGGTATAATTACCTCTTTTTTGGGTCAAGGGTACGCGCCTGTTCAGGCAGCCCTAGTGGGAGTCTTTCATCATGGCCTAGCAGGTGATATTGCAGCTAAGTCAAAAAACAGAGGATTGATAGCTTCGGATATCATTCGGAGTATTCCACAGACCTTTATTGAATTGGATATCGATTGATAGAACTTTTGTGAACAAGCTAGAGTTGTTCAAGCAGCCAATTAATGTATGAAACAGGAAAAAGCGATTCTTTGGACGCTTGCAGCCATCAATTTTACGCATATCGTAGATTTTATGATTTTGATGCCCCTCGGGCCTCAATTGATGCGCATATTTGACATCAGTCCCAGTGCCTTCGGCCTATTAGTATCCTCTTATACCTTCAGTGCTGGTTTGAGTAGTTTTCTGGGAGCATTTTTCTTGGATAAATACGACCGGAGAAAAATTTTGCTTTGGGTATTTTTGGGATTTTTACTCGGTACGCTGGCTTGTGCTTTGTCTCCCAATTATCCAATTTTATTGATATCTAGGATTGTTTCTGGATTATTTGGTGGATTGACCTCTGCATTGATTTTGGCGATTATAGGGGATGTAGTTCCTGATGAACGTAGAGGTAGAGCCATGGGCTTGGTAATGGCTGCCTTTTCGGTTGCATCTGTTTTTGGGGTGCCTTTTGGATTATTCATCGCCAGTTTGACCAATTGGCATGCACCTTTTTTCTTTTTGGCGGGCTTAGCAGTGGTTATCTTAGGGTTGATTTACCGTTTTATTCCACATATTACGGAGCATCTCCAAACAGGTAAAGCTAAGCCAAGTCCTCTTCAGGTAGTACAGCGGGTCACAGGGAATGCCAATCAAATGCGGGCAATTACCTTGACCATCATGATGATGTTGGGGCAGTTTACCATTATCCCCTTTCTTAGTCCTTACATGGTGGCCAATGTGGGTTTTACTGATATGGAACTGACGTATATCTACATATTTGGAGGGTTATTGACGATTTTCACCTCTCCTTGGGTAGGTAAATTAACAGACCGCTATGGGAAAGTTGAGGTGTTTACCGTTTTTATGACATTGAATGTGATTCCGATTGGGGTCATTACCCATTTGGGAGTTACTCCGATTCCTTATGTGTTATTGGTTTCCACTTTCTTTTTCATTACCAGTAATGGACGAATGGTACCCGCAGCTGCTTTGATTACAGGAACTGCCCGACCAGAAAATAGAGGGAGTTTCTTAAGTTTCAATTCTGCTGTACAGCAATTGGCAGCAGGTGCAGCCTCTTTCTTGGCAGGATTGATACTAGCAGAAGGTGTTAATGGGGAGTTAGTGAATTTTGAAAAAGTTGGCTACATCGCCATCATCCTGAGTTTGCTTTGCCTGCCATTGATTCGTAGGATTAAAGTGGTGGATGGGGAATAGATTTTTCAAAGATATTTTATTCGCTTAATTTTTGAGGAGACTGCTAAAATCGAAAGTGTGAATTGTTAGTTCGTTTTCATTAAATTCAGGATTATCGGGATGCATGGGAAACAAATTCAATCCTCTTTCACTGACAAAGAAGTGATGCGATAGGTAGGTGTTTTTATTTTTTGAATGTCCTTGGATTTATTTTTATTCGGTTGTGGTAGCTTTATCTGTTATTGTTCATAAACCGATTGCATAGTTATTTACCTTAACTTCGAAATTCGCAATTTAGGGTTAAGATTAAAAAAGCTTAATGATTTGATTTTTAACTTTCAAATAACTAAGTTTAGTACATATTTATTTAAACTATTGTAATATGGAAAAGCGCTTTACACACACACACACACACACACAAGGTGATGTCTCTCGAATTAGAAGTCTAATTTGTGGACCGAAGAAGTTAATATCAGGTTTTTGTCAAGTATTTACTTACTTGTAACCCTCGTGTTTATCATTATATTTTCTTATTACTTTCTTATTAGGTTCGTGTATTGATGATGCTGTGCAACTAGCACCTGAAAGCATTGTAGAGATTAATGAAATAGCCAAAGTAAAAGGATGGTTTGAAACGAATAAAGATGTATTGGAAGTTTATAAAACCAACCCATCGTACAGAGAATTTAGTAAAGATTTGATTTTGCCATTTTTTGACAAAGAACCTGACTGGTCAAATTTTTCTGAATATTTTTTTCCTGATGGCCGTAAGGTATTTGAGGTGAATATTAAGGATCTAAGCGGTATAGTTCCAGTTGATTTTTTTGAAAAATATGGGAGTTCTAGTTCGGAACTTGTAGAAGAGGCACTTTTATTTGTCGAACACACCAATTCAGAAATTGGCTATTCGATATGGGTTGCTAGGTATTTTAGTTATGGAAAAAAGTCTGATGGAATGACTTACCATGTGATTCCTTCTGATTGGTCGGGACGTATTGATCTGTTTACTTTTTCTGAGGTGCATTTAAAAAGCTTTGAAGTTGAGGACGGGTTGATTGTGAAAACACTTGAATACAAGACAGAAGACCCTAGCAAGCGGATGGCCACTGAAAATATGTTAATGACATGTACAGGAAGCTGGATTGATTATCCATACTACGGAAGTGGCGGTGGAGTAGCATCTACTCAGTCAACTTTTGTGATAAGCTGTCATAATCCGATAGACTTATCGGGTGGTAGTGGAGGCGCAAATTGGCCAACCCATCCCAACCCATCAGGTCCGAGTGGCGGAGGTTCAGGAGGTGGCGGGACAGGATCTGGAGCTTTTGGCTCAACGGGAGGTGGATCCGGTACCTCTAACGGAGTCTGTGACCATACTAATAATTTTGCATCTGATTGCATTCCATCACCAGAAAATTATTGGGAAAGTTTAGACTATTTTCTTGAAGTCTTAGCCACTTTAACACAGCTTCAATGGGTATCCGATCCTATTGTAAAGGATTACAAAGATTTAAATAATTCTGAAAAATTATTACACATTCTGAATCATTTAAAATTTAACACTGATAAAGAGTTAAATTTTAAAATTAATCAAATTATGACTAATGTGCCTCGAATAGCCCCTCCTGGTCCTTATAAACCTTCTGGGGGTTGGTATGAAAGTCAAACTGCTGCATTAAAAATTAATAATCAAACTTACTATATCGGGTATGTTTTTGGTAATCAAGACGGGTTTAATTACATCAATGTTAAAAGAGGTTATGACAGGAAATATATAGAGGATAAAAACCAAATTAATATTTATTTTTATGATGTTAATTTCCCTGGAAGGACAGCTCTAGAGATTTATTTACCTAAAGAATTAGAGTCTTGGTTTGATTCACTATTTAAAATGTAATTTGAGTTTATGAGATATTTATTTCTCTTTCTTTTTGCTTCGCTTCTATCTTCTTGCAGGGGGATTGAGAGAAAGCAAAGCGATATTATTCCTCTTGAGATTGATTTTGATAATTCAATTGGCTTGAATAATCCTAGACTGGCATATAAGTATGGGATAGATGCTGATTATCCTCCTGCTTGGATTGGTACAGACCTAGTTATAGAGGATGTGGTAGAAGGGATTGAACAACAATTGATCAAAATTAACGGCTTTAATCTCCTAGAGATGAAAAGTGATGACATTATTGAAAAATTGAATCTTTCCGAAAATAGAAGAAATAGTAACAACCCTAATTATACTAATGAGGATAAATCCTTGTTTTTTATCAAACAACAAAGTGGAGCAATCTCCATACAGGTTGAAGATATTCAAAAAATAGCTGTAGACCTCGATACTGTTTCCTTACAGGGTTTAGATTTAAATTCTTTTAAAGAGTTATTTCCAGGGGCTTATATGTTTAGAAATCTCTATGGAGTTCAGGAAACTATGCATATTGCCGAAAGAGATTCGGTGAAGACTATAGATTATGTATTCTTATGGTCACTTGCTGAAACCGAAGGCCAACCTCAGATTACTGGTAGATTTGACCTTACATTTGTTAATGGAGTTCCATTGAAGGCTTACTTCTTTTCAATTTTATAAAAAAATAGGGCTTCTTGCTTAATTCTTAATTGACTGAAAGTCAATTAAATAATTAACAAAAACATAACACAAAAACCCCGAAATCAGCTGTTTTGAGCTTTTTTTGGGGTTTTCTTTTTTGTAGTTTAAGGTTGCAGAATAAAATACAATGCAAGATATGGCACAGCTCCCTCTTTTCAAAGATTTCGACGGATACTCTCCAAAATATCACTTTTTCAAGAATTCATTGTTAGGTCAGGTTCATGACAGTATCCCTTGGGATGAACTTGTTTCATGTCTCCCAAGAGAACTTTCGGGAAGAGGTGCTCCAAGTTGGTTTGGCTCCAAGGGTATGTTTGCACTTATGTTTTTAAAAGCATATCTGAATGTAAGTGACCGGCATCTTCTGGAACGCTTCAATACTGACTGGTCTCTCCAGTATTTTTGTGGGAAGGTATTAGCAGAAAATGAGCAGATTAAAGACATGACCATTATGACCCGTATAAGGGCTTACATTGAAACCCATTGTGAATGGGAGAAGCTTCAGGAGATCCTTATTCTGCACTGGAAACATGATATCAATAACAGCCATGTACTTCTTATGCCTGCCTGCCGCAGGCAGGGATGCCACCTGCTATGAATCGTACATACGCTTTCCAACTGATGTAAAGCTTCTTTGGGAGTGCTGTGAATGGGTTTTTGAGCATCAGCTATTCAGGATCTGTTCAGAGCTAGGTATCAAAAGGCCAAGATCCAAATTCAGGGAGCAGAAACTTGCCCAAACGACTTATTCCAGAAAAGGAAAAACAGTTTTAAGGAAACACTCAGAAGAAGAAAAGCATTGGTGTATCTTCTCAACAAAGGCATAGAACAGCTTCAGGAGGTTTTGGACAAAAACAAAGGAGCAGGCCTTGACCTGAAAGACTTTTCAAGGTTTGGCGTGATAAAAAAGGTGTGTCAGCAACAGGAGTTCCTATTGGACAATCCTCCTTCCAAACTCAAGGATAGGATTGTGTCACTTCATAAACCATATCTTCGACCAATAGTGAGAGGGAAGGAGAATAAGCCTGTAGAGTTTGGTGCCAAAGCCCATATCTTACAGGTCGATGGTCTTGCTTTTATTGATAAACTGGATTTTAATGCATTCAATGAATGTACGAGACTGAAGCTGTCAGTAGCAAAGCATAAAAGATTTTTCGGTCCTGCCAGGCAGCTTGGAGCGGACAGGATATATGCGACAAATAAAAACCGTGTATTCTGCACTCAACAGAAGATATTCACCTGTTTTCCAAAAAAAGGCCCCAAACAATTAAGCAAAGCCGAAAAAGTACTAAGCTCTGAGATCTCCAGACAGAGAGCTACTGTAATGGAAGGTGTTTTTGGAACAAACAAAAACCATTATGGGCTAGGCAAAATCAAGGTGAAAGGGGAGAAAAGAGAAAAGCTGATGATATTTTTTGGGATTATGTCAGCAAATGCAGTTCTGATTGCAAAAAGAAGGGCAGCAAAGGAAAGCCCACCCCTACAACAATCAGCGTAAAAATCACCAAAAAAGAACTTCATGGGAGCAGTGTGTCCATACTGCAAATCTTGGGCTGACGCATCCAAAACCGAAGACTAAATTGTAATTTTCCGCACTCAAATTGACCGTAAATTAATGTCCAAAGTCTCCAAAAAAAGAAAGTAGAGCTTAGTTTAAGCTCTACTCCCTAATTCCGAAGGAATTTTCCAAGAGGCCCCATTTATATATGAGAATAAAGCTTTAATTTACATGGAAAGCCCTTTTGAAGAGTCGGTTTTTTACCTTAAGAAAAACGAATGGGGTACATGGGAATGGGTTTGTAAATTTTCTTTAATTACGATTTATGTCGACTAAATTTTCTAGTAATGATCATTTCCATTGGTTTCAATTTACTACTTTGATACTAATGATCAAGGAAAAAAACTTCTTAAAATAAACACGAAAGTGGTTAGGGGAACGGTAAAAAACTTCTTTAAAGCAAGCCTAATTATTGCCATTTTCATGGTGTTGGTAAATTTCCCTGGAAGTTACCAAATAAGACTTGATTTGTTTAAGAGAAATTATGAGTGGTAATCTGATTTATTTTGAACCTATTCAGCATAGCTGATGAAGGAACAGGTTTAAAGTAGAACTAGTCTCCCTACCCTTAAACTAAGATGCCCCCAAAAAGATTCACTCTCATTGGGGGCATATTATGATTATACGTGTTAAGTCAGGTATCAGTTTAAAACTCCGCGTGTCCGGGAGTTCTTGGGAAGGCAATCACATCACGGATATTGCCCATACCTGTCACAAACTGCACCAAGCGCTCAAAACCTAATCCAAAGCCTGCATGAGGAGTTGCTCCAAATCTACGGGTATCCAAGTACCACCACATTTCTTCGGTAGGGATATGCATTTCTTCCATGCGTTGGGTCAATTTTTCTAAGCGCTCTTCACGCTGTGAACCACCGACGATTTCTCCGATACCGGGGAACAAGATGTCCATAGCAGCAACTGTTTTCCCATCATCATTTTGACGCATGTAAAATGCCTTGATTTCTTTAGGATAGTCGGTTAAGATAACAGGCTTTTTGAAATGCTTCTCTACTAAATAGCGCTCATGCTCAGATTGCAGGTCCACTCCCCAAGACTCAACTAAGTATTGGAATTTCTTTTTCTTATTGTGATTGGAGTTTTTTAGAATGTCTATAGCCTCAGTATAGGTCAGACGCTCAAAGTCATTATTGACCACAAATTTCAAGCGCTCCAAGAGTCCTAATTCACTTCGTTGATCGGCTTTTTTGGACGTTTCTTCTTCAGCTGCCCTTTTATCCAAGAATTCCAAATCATCCTGACAGTTTTCCAAGGCGTAGTTGATGACATATTTTAGGAAGTCTTCCGCCAAATTTTGGTTATCTTCTGCATCATAAAATGCCATTTCTGGCTCAATCATCCAAAACTCCGCTAAGTGGCGGGCGGTATTGGAGTTTTCTGCACGGAAGGTTGGTCCAAAGGTATAGATTTCGCCCAATCCCATAGCAGCCAACTCTCCTTCCAACTGCCCGGATACCGTTAGGTTGGTTTCACGCTCGAAGAAATCTTCCTTATAGTTGATCGATCCATCCTCAGTTAATGGAGGATTTTTCAAATCCAAAGTGGTCACTTTAAATGTCTCACCAGCACCTTCTGCATCAGAGGCAGTAATGATTGGTGTGTGAATGTAGAAGAAGCCTTTATCATTGAAATACTTATGCACCGCAAATGCCAAGGCGTGTCTCACGCGGAAAACGGCACCAAAGGTATTCGTGCGCATACGCAAGTGCGCAATTTCTCTCAAAAACTCCAAGGAATGCTTCTTAGGTTGCAGCGGATATTTTTCAGCATCTGCCTCACCTAATACCTCTATATGAGATGCTACCAATTCGGTGGACTGCCCTGCGCCTTGGGAAGCTACAACTGTTCCTTTGATTTTAAGACAAGCTCCGGTAGTCGCTTTTTTAAGGAGTTCTTCATCGATTTGGTTAGGATCTGCTACGATTTGGTAGTTTTTGATTGTAGAACCATCGTTGAGCGCAATGAAGGAAACATTCTTATTGCTTCTTTTGGTCCGTACCCAACCCATCAGTACAATCTCCTTACCCACATAATCTTGCGTAAAGAGTTCCTGTATTTTCACTCGTTTGTTGAACGCCATATTCTTGGTTTTTAAAAGCTTAAATTGATTGCTTAGCAAAGGCCATGCCTTTGTAAGGAATGCAAAAAAACGATATAATACGCTTTTTATCAAAAAATACTTCTTATTTCCTAAATTTGGATTCTCGCAGGTGGATAAACCTATCAGGACTTGCGCCAAATTCTTCGAGTAACAACTATGCAGAAATTACATTTAAGTCAGATACTTTCCCAAAAGCTCTCTCCGCAGCAGATTCAATTTATCAAATTGTTGCAGGTGCCAACTGCCGAATTGGAAGCAAGGGTAGAGGAAGAATTGGAAATCAATCCGGCTTTGGAAGAGGGTAGGGAAGAAGAGTCTAAGTCAGAAGAGGAAGATTTTTCGGATGATTATGATGACTCATACGAAGGGCAACAGGATAAGGACATCAATTTGGATGATTACTTAGGAGATGATTATGGGGGGTACAAAATGCAAGGTGATGGCAATTACTCCCCTGATGAAGAAGATCGGGATATTCCACTTTCCAGTGGCGTGTCCTTGCAAGAGCAGCTAGTGACTCAATTGGGTTTTCTCAAGTTGAATGAGCGTGAGAAACTCATTGGGCTTCAGTTGATAGGGAGTATAGAAAATGATGGATATATCCGTAGAGACTTAGAAGCCATTATCAATGATTTGGCTTTTGGGCAAAATATTGAGTCGGATATAGATGAAGTTGAAGAGATTTTAAGGAAAATACAATCCTTCGATCCTGCGGGAATTGCGGCACGTAACTTACAGGAGTGTTTGCTTATTCAATTGGAAAGGAAAGAACACCCCGAAGATATTGTTGTGCAGACAGCTATTAAAATTGTGGCGGATAACTTTGAGGAGTTTACCAAAAAGCATTACGATAAAATACAAAAAAGGCTGGATTTAGATGATGAGCTGCTGAAAGACGCTGTTGGTATGATTACTAGATTGAATCCAAAGCCAGGAGGTGTCTCCGATGGACTTGTCAAAACTCAATACATTATCCCAGATTTTATCCTGACCAATATTGACGGTAAATTGGAGATTTCCCTGAATTCCCGCAATGCCCCTGAGTTGCGCGTGAGCCGATCGTATTCTGAGATGTTTGATGCTTATGAAAAGAGCGACAAGAAAGATAAAAAGCTGAAGGAGACCGTAAGTTTTGTTAAGCAAAAATTGGATTCTGCCAAGTGGTTTATTGATGCCATCAAACAACGGCAGCAAACTCTGTTGCGTACCATGCAGGCGATTTTAGATTATCAGGCCGAATTTTTCTTAGAGGGCGATGAGACCAAATTGAAGCCGATGATCCTTAAAGATATTGCGGAGAAGATCGAAATGGATATTTCTACAGTATCAAGGGTAGCCAACAGCAAATCTATCCAAACAGAATTTGGGATTTATCCGCTCAAGTATTTCTTCTCAGAGGGAATTGCTACAGACTCAGGTGAGGATGTTTCAAACAAAGAGGTGAAAAGCGTGTTGCAAGAAATGGTGGATCAAGAAGATAAGCGTAAGCCGCTATCGGATGATAAACTTGTAAAACTATTGAACGATAAAGGCTATAATATTGCCCGCAGGACAGTTGCTAAGTATCGAGAGCAATTGCAAATACCTGTAGCAAGATTAAGGAAGGAGTTATAAGTTGGCAAAAAAAGGGGCGATTTTTATTTCCTACGTACTGCAACCGTTGGTCATTCCGACCTTGATTGTTCTGTTTGTTGCTACGAAGGCTTCTTATTGGCTAAAGCTACCAGTGTATGATTTTAATCAAATGATACTGGCGGTGGCTGCTACTACTTTTGTCATTCCTTTATTGATTTTATTGGCCATGCGCTGGTCCAAACTAATTCCCTCCTTTCAGTTACCGGAAAAGGAAGATCGATTCTTTCCTTTCGTATCTGTATCCGTTTTGTATATGATGGCAACGTATTTTTTTCATTTAAAGCTACAGGCTGCACCTCCTTTAGTGTTTTTGCTTTCGATTATCACGATAGCCTTGGTGTTGCTGACGACAATCACCTACTTCTGGAAAATCAGTGCCCATATGGTGGCCATTTCGGGTCTGATGGGAGTGATTGCAGCTTTTGCTATGAAGGCACCCCAATTAGGCTTGGTTTATTACCTGATTGGAGCAATAATTTTAAATGGGCTTGTTGCTACAAGCAGATTGTATCTCAATGCCCATACTCCTGCCCAAATTATGGCAGGTTTTGCCTTGGGTTTTGTAATCAATTTCTTTCCGCTTTACTATTTGATTTGATAGGGCAAAAAAATCAGTCCAATGATCAACCTGTCGATAAAGGTCTTTCATTGGACTGAACTTAAAGGATAAGATTTTATTTAATAAACGCCGCTTAGAATAAAGCTACCGAAATACCAAAATTAAATTGTGTAGCCTCTGTACGGAAAGGTCCCCGGTCTGTTTCAAACAAAGGACTCAAAGCATAGTGTGCCCAAGCATTAAAGCCACCAGAACCTATGCGTGTATAAATTCCATACCTGAATGGATTAATCCCGAAAGGCTGTCTGTCCTTCACTTGGCGTGTAAGATCATCGGCATCTGTGAAACGAATTTTGGTCTGCGCTTTCAATGCATAACCTACCTTAGCACCAATAGCTATTTTAAAACTCTTATTATAATTACGCTTATTGAAATGATAACGTAATTCTAGAGGGACATCAAAATAAGATACTGTTAAATTATTGCTCTGTAAAGTGATATCCTCTCCGTAAATGGAACTGACTGCTATTAATCTGCTAGAATTCGGACCTATTTCCGGGTTATTAAATAAATTTCTCCCATTGGTGAAATTTAATTTATCTACACCTACACCAAAACCTGGGTTAAAGGTAAAGCCAGAACCTTCTCCAAAGACATTGAAAGGTAATTGATAATATGCATTGAATGTGCGTGAACGCATGATGCGGGTATTCAAATCAGACGGACGGTTGTTGAGCACATTTAATCCTACCTCTACGAATAGATCGCCTTTGATATCAGGTCTTCCTCCAATGGGGGTTCTAGCTCTTTCTTTGATTTCTTCTTCTTGTGCGTAAGCAGTAAAAATGGTTCCTATTGTAAGTACTAATAAGAGTAATTTTTTCATTGGTTTTAATTGGTTTTTAATATCCTCAAGTGTCTTGCTGATGTTGGAAGACCAGGTTAGGGACTCCTTGAGTAAACGTTGTTTATGCGAAAATCAATGTTGTTTGGTGAAATGAATAATCCTGACAATTCTGATAAAATGAAAGTTATATTCTAATTCGGGGCCTAAATTAGAAAAACATCTCGTTACTTCGGTTTCTTTTATCTTAATTATTCTTAAGTGTGCCATTCATTCTTTTTCCTGTTGAGAAAAATCATGTGAAATTATTTTTGGAAATATAAAAACCATCATTACTTTTGCAGTCCCAATTGGCCTCGTAGCTCAACTGAATAGAGCACCTGATTACGGCTCAGGAGGTTTCAGGTTTGAATCCTGACGAGGTCACCAAAAGCCCTGAAATGTCAGGGTTTTTTCTTCTTACTGAATATTGACTGCAAAGTTGAATATAAATGGCAGCCCTCTCGATATACGCTAAATGTTTATCTGATTGAGACTGTATATGAAGGTCGTTTTGATAACAAACGAAGTTCGAAAATAAAATCACAGGTTTTCAGGGGTTTGAATAAAAGTTGACAAAAATTCATTCACTACTCTTGATTAATCAAATATTCTTCTTACCTTTGCAATCCTGTTCGGGAAAACAGTGAAAATTTAAGAAAGAGATAAGGCGGTAAAGACTGCTTTCGAACCATCGTTATTGATGGGATA
>NZ_BMYF01000007.1 GCF_014652135.1 Mongoliitalea lutea | reverse complement strand
GTCCTGTAGCTCAATTGGATAGAGCATCCCGATCTATCGGGAAGGTTTCTGGTTTGAGTTCACAAATATTGAAATAATGGTCCTGTAGCTCAATTGGATAGAGCAACTGCCTTCTAAGCAGTAGGTTTCAGGTTCGAGTCCTGACAGGATCACTTAGAGCATCCGCATAGGATGCTCTATTTATTAATACGAGTACCGATTCCGTAGCTCAGTTGGTAGAGCATAACACTTTTAATGTTAGGGTCCTGGGTTCGAGCCCCAGCGGGATCACTTTAAAAGACCTCCTTTTTGGAGGTTTTTTTGTTTTATAAGGGTTTGTAGAATATTTTTCATTTAGTTCATTCGACATATCATTCCAAGTGCTCTGGGGTGTTTCATGGTCATTGCCGATTCCGTATCCTGATAGCTATCGGGATGGTAGAGCATAACACTTTTAATGTTAGGGTCCTGGGTTCGAGCCCCAGCGGGATCACTGTTTATAAGAATCATCGTCTAGGTCGAGAAGTTTATCCCGAGAGAATGCAGCGAAGCAAGTTCGACTCGGGAAGCCCCAGCGGGATCACTGGTTTACAAGATTCATCGTCTAGGGCGAGAAGTTTATCCCGGAAGAACGCAGCTTAGCAAGTTCTACTCGGGAAGCCCCAGCGGGATCACTAAAAAAGAGGCTGTCTCATAAATTGCTCTTCAGATTTATTAACCAAACAAAATTCTGTTTAAGAATCAATCCCTTTGTGACTTAGTGGCTTTGTGGCTAGAAATGCCACGAAGGCTCTAAGGCACAAAGTTTCACTGATTACAAACCAAATAAAATTTTTGCATTATTTTAAAGCATTAACTTATGAGACAGCCTCTTTTTAGTAATATTTTCTTCGGCTTACTTTCTTTTGAAATGGATAGCAAACCCACCAGCTGCTTTCATTGGAAGGTCTAAGCTTCCTGAGCTGGATACTTGATAAGTGGTAATCAAATATGCTCCTGGATTTATTTGATAGTCAGTATCTTCAGCATCAGCATATGCAATAGCTTCGTAATCACCTGAACCAAGGAAATCAAGCTTAATGGTAATATTTCTTTCTTGTTCATCGGTTATACCACCCACAAACCAATCTTCTCCTTTTTGTCGTGCCATCACCACAAATTCACCAATACTGGCATCCAAAACTTTGGTTTCATCCCAGTCTACGGGTACCTGCCGGATAAACTCAAATGCAGGATGTCCTTCATAGTTTTCTATCATGTCAGCAGCCATTTGCATTGGACTAAAGAGGATAACATAATGAGCCAGTTGTCTGGCTAAAGTACTGTGCATTCGGCCTTTGGTTTCTAATCCGTCCAATTCATTCCAAAGGGTCATTTTGTCTGCAAAATTCTCAAATTTTAGATCAAAAATCCCTGGTGTGTAGTCCAGCGGTCCTGAAAGCATACGGGTGAAGACCAAGGTGGGCGTATGGCTAGGAGGGTTTCCTCTTGACCAAGCGTTCCATTCCATGCCCCGTACTCCTTCCCTAGTCATGAGGTTAGGATAGGTTCTACGAAGTCCAGTATCTTTGATAGGTTCATGAATATTGACCATGATGCCTCTTTTGGCTGATTCGTCCACCACTTTCTGATGATGCCTCACCATAAACTGTCCCTGATGAAAATGTCCTTCAGGCCTCATAGTGCCCGCGTAACCAGTTTTGATAGCCTTGACTCCATGTTGTTCATACAAGTCTAAGGCTGCCTCTAAATTTGCCTCATAAGAGAGCACCTGTCCCCCAGTTTCATGATGACCGATAATCTCTACTCCTTTGGAGCGGGCATAGTCAGTGACTGCTTTTAGGTCAAAGTCATCGTAGGCTGTTTGAAAATCAAAATTATCATCTGAATACCAACTTTCCCATCCTGTATTCCAACCTTCGACTAAAACTCCTCTGATATTATTAGCGGCAGCAAAATCTATGTATCGCTTGGTGTTTTCTGTCGTTGCTCCGTGTCTACCACCTTCCTTGCCCCAAGTTTCTATTCCCAAATGCATACTCCACCAAATACCTACATATTTCATGGGTTCGATATAATCTGTACGTTCTAGCTTATTTTCTTCATTGAGGTTTAAAATCAAAGGCGAAGTGACTAAATCTCCCGCTTTTACACTCAATTGAATTGTTCGCCAAGGGGTGGTCAAGGGGGCAGTAGTCCTAACCTTAACTCCGTCGGGCCAAGGTACCAAGTTGGCTTTGAGTTTGTGTCCATCTTCTCTAAGCAAGGTCATACCTGCATAGTCGACCAATGCAGCTTCATGTATGCTTAGGAAGATATTTTCTCCAGCTTGCATCGTCAGTGGTGTATGTGCAGAATTTTGAGGAAAACCACCGGTAGAGTGGGTGTGTGTATTGAAGTCATTTTTGATTTCTCCGATTTTACTGACGGGACTTTTGGTGTATAATAACTCATAAGTATCATAATTGCCCTCAATCCACCATGCAGTAAAGTCATCGGAAAGATTAAAAGCAGTTTTTTCATCCATGATCAATAGACTGTCAGGTAATCCATCCTGTGCAGGAATATGGTATCGGAATCCTAACCCATCGTTGAAGAGCCTGAACTCCAATTCGTATTGCAGTCCTTCTTCTTCCAAAGATACTATGTAGCCTTTGTGATGATCCAGGAATTCTGCCTTTTCTCCCCATAGTGGTTTCCAAGTTCTTTCAATTTCCGTTTCTTTAATGGAGCTGATTGTTGCATTTTTTCCGATTTCAAAATCTTGGAAGCGTATACCCAATTCACTTTTATTAAGTATGGCTATCTTATTGAAGTCAATAGTATACGTTGGTTTACCTGTGCTTACATCCAATATAAGCCTGATTTTGCCATCAGGCGATTGCATGGAAAGTTGTTGCTTTTCTGAATTAGTACAGGAAAAAAGGAAAATGGATAAGGCTAAAAAGCATGTGAATAGACAGCTACATCGCATAGGTTTCAGATTTTAGTTCTAATTTTTATTTGATCGTTGGCTAAAATAGCTAAAAATGAGGGTTTTTCATAGGAAGTATTAAGGCTAATCAAGGATATGCTTACCGTTAAGACGATTGACTGATTGGGAGTTAGGTATTGAAAAAGAGAATTGACGTTACAGATAAGGCTACTTTAATCAAAAAAGAGCGCACAGAATTAATTTATACCGCCATTCAAGCCTTGAGAAAATCTTAAATCAACTTTCAGGTTCATGTAAAACCAGTTTGTACAAACCAGTTTATTTTAAAGAAAATGGCAAATACAAGGTTAAAGTTTAGTTATAATTTTGTGTTTGCCAATTTTGTTTTTTAGCAAACGACAATAGTGTTGTTTAGTAAACAATAAAAATGTTGTTTGCTAAACATAATTTTTGTATTTTTGTTTAAAACTGCATCTTATGATATCCAAAGATTTACTTGTGGAAGTTGTTGAAAGCCAAAAAGACGATTTAAATAAAAAATTGTTAGGGCTCGAACGAACAGAGTTGGAAGATTATTCGCTCCTTCAAAGCCATGCGTTGATCATATCAGGTATTAGACGTTGTGGAAAAAGTACCTTACTGGTTCAATTATTAATGAAGCAATTTCCTCAGGCTTTTTATATGAATTTTGAAGATCCTCGTTTGTATGGATTTGCATTGGCTGATTTTCAAAAGCTTGATATATTGATAGAGGAGTTGGATGACAAAACAATCTTTTTTGATGAGATACAGGTGGTAAATGGGTGGGAGCGCTATGTCAGACAAAAGTTGGATCAAGGGCTGTCTAACTTGGTGATCACGGGGTCTAATGCTTCTTTATTAAGTCGTGAATTGGGGACCAAATTGACTGGGCGTCATGTCACTAGGGAGTTGTTTCCATTTTCATATGCTCAGTTCTGTCAATTTGAAGATTTAAAAAAGTCTCCTGAAAGTACCCGTGACTACATGAGTTTAGGGGGATTTCCTGAATACCTGAAAAGCAAAAGACAGGAATTGTTACATCAGTTATTGGACGATATCCTGTTAAGGGATATTGCTGTTCGCTATAGGGTTAGAGATGTCAAGTCCTTACAAAATCTAGCGATATATCTCATATCCAACGTTGCTAAACCAGTTTCAGGAAATAACCTCAGAAAGACGCTTGAAATCAAAGCAACCAGTACTGTAATGGAGTATTTCTCCTATTTGGAAGAGAGTTGGCTATTCTTTTTTGTTTCAAAATTCTCTTATTCTCAACGCAAGCAATTGGTTAACCCCAAAAAAGTATACGCTATAGATACAGGATTGGTAACTGCAAATACACGATCCTTTTCAGGAGATGATGGAAGAAGGTTTGAGAACATGGTGTTCCTCCATTTTCGTAGGAGCTATTCAGAAATTTATTATTTTTCAGAAAAGGGGGAGTGTGACTTTGTTGTTTTTGATAGAAAAGGACTTGTGGCTTTGGTTCAAGTATGCTGGGAACTAAATATGGACAACATCAAACGAGAGTTGGATGGTCTTTGGGAGGCTATGCGTTTTTTCGATCAAAAAGAAGCATTATTAGTGACATTCAGTCAAGAAGATCAATTTGTGCAGGACGGGTATGCCATCAAGGTTCTGCCTTTTTACCAATTGCCAGTTTAGACTTTCTAAATAGCTTTGAATGATATTGTATGTGGCAGCTTCTAAATTAGCTTAAGCAACTTCTACCTTATCTCGAAATTCTGAGGGACTTTTCCCGGTAAACTTTTTGAAAAAGCGGGAGAAATAAGCTGGGTCTTCGAACTTTAGCTTATAGCTAATTTCTGCAATGCTGTAATCTGTTTGCTCTAGGTATCGGATGGATTCGTTAAGGATAAATTCATGGATGACCTGCATGGGAGACTTGGAAGCTACTGCTTGGCAAACACGATTCAGATGGACGGTAGAAATTCCCATGGTATCAGCCAAGGAAGCTACGGTTAACTTTTTGTCGACGTTTTCGCCTTTAAATAATCGATTACTATAATAACGTTTGATATGAGTCATAAATGAGCGGAAAAATTTGATATTGGTATTGACTACTTTATAGGTGTTGTGTCGGTTTTCCAAAATCATTCTGTAAAACTCCACGAAGAGGATGGACAAATAAGACTTGATGGCCAAAGACTTCCCTTGATATTCAGTTAGTAACTCATTGTTAGCTCTTCTGAAAAGCCGTGACATCAGGCCAAAGCGCTCATTGTTCCAACTGCTGAAGATTACCCTCGGCTTTTCGATTTCTAATAATACATGGGGTTGTGGGTTGAGAATTTCTTCGACAAACTCATCTGAAAGTGTGAGCACCATTCCTTTGATATCAGGGGTGAATAAATACCCATGCAGCGTATTTGCAGGCATGGCTATCAGGCAAGGTTCGTCTATATGTTGCACTGTGGGACCGCAAGTAAATTCAAAGGAGCCTTCTTCGATTATCACAAACTGATACAAGCGGTTATGTAAATGAGGCTTGATGACCCAATCATGATTTCTGCTTCGTGCATCGATGGATTCACAGTGAATAAACTCTGGAAGGATTTCCTGCTTGGTTTCCCCATACAATACATAGTTATCTATTTTTTTCATTGGTGATACTGGTTAAAAGTGCAAGTAGTTATTTTATGGATATTTTCAGGATTTTCTGTGGTATGACGGGTTAAAACTTTACATAAACGGGATTAGTGCTTTTTTTCGATAGAATGTTTGGAAATAGGTTGTGTGTTTATGTTTAGCAAAAAACCAATTTATTTTCCTTATGTAATAAAAGTACAAGTAATTTTTTAAAATCAATGGATACAAGCCAGGAAATGGAGGGATATTGCAGAGAATTCTTCATAAACCCAAAACGACATGAATGCAGGAATCGAGCAATGTCCTTATCACAAGGAATTAAACGCAGCTTACCAACCATTTGACCTCACCAATCCTTTTCCTTTTTACCAAGAAGTTAGAGAAAAGTGCCCTATTTTTTTCAGTGAGGAGTTAGGCTATTATGTGGTGTCTAAGTATGAGGATGTCAAAGCTATTTTTGGAAATTGGCAGGCATTCAGTTCTGAAAATGCACAAAGCCCATTTAAGCCGATTGCCCTCAAAGCAAAAGCCTTGATGGACTCTGCTGGATTGGTAGGCTTATCCGGGCTTTCCGGAAGAATTCCCCCAGACCATACCCGTATTCGGAGGATTGTCAGCATGGCGTTTAATTTGGCCCGTATCAAAAAGCTAGAGCCTGAAATCCGGAAAATAGCAATTCGCATGATTGAAGAGTTGAAGGCAGGCAAAAATCAGGCTGAAATGGTTTCTGAATTGGCTTATGATTTACCGGCTTTGGTAATATTCAAATTACTAGGTGTACCTGACAGCGATGTAGCACAGGTGAAAAGCTGGGCAGAAAGCCGACTACTCCTTACTTGGGGGGATTTGGATGAAGATGCGCAGATGATGCATGCAGAAAATATGATCCGTTACTGGAATTATTGCCAAAAGCTGGTCAGTGATAGAAAACATCAAATGCAAGATGATTTGCCAGGTGACTTAGTGACTTTGCAGTCCGAAGGGCATGAAATTACAGACCGAGAAATTGCCGCCATTTGTTACAGCCAATTGTTTGCAGGCCACGAAACAACTACCTCCTTGATTGGAAATGGCATTCGTGAATTACTGGTGCATCCCGAAAGTTGGGAGGCAATCAAACAAGATAAAACGCTCATCCCAAAAGCAGTGGATGAAGTATTGCGATATTCTCCTTCTATTTTATCCTGGAGAAGGAAATGTAAAGTAGCTACCGAAGTAGGAGGCGTGATGATTCCTGAAGGGGCAGATATTCTGATGGTGATGGGTTCGGCTAATCGGGACGAGGCGATGTACGAAAATGGAGAAAACTTCGATATCACCCGTGGAAATGCCGGAACACATTTGTCTTTCGGTTCAGGTATCCATTTTTGCTTGGGTTCTCCCTTGGCTAAACTGGAGTTTAAAGTTGTGCTTGAAGAACTCACGGCACGCATTCCTAGTCTTCAATTGAAGCCTAATCAAACATTCACATTTGCACCCAATACATCCTTTAGAGCGCCACAAGCACTACAGGTACAATGGTAAACCTTTAATTTAAGTAACATGAAACCCACTTACAGCCTGTTTTTCAAAGATGCTAAGCCCGAACAATTAGAAAGTCTCGGAGGGAAAGGAAAGAGCTTGGCCAGTATGTCCCAAGCAGATCTACCGGTGCCGCAAGGTTTCTGTGTAACCACAGATGCGTTTGTAGCCTTTATCCAGGATTTGATGACTGCCAAAGGACTTTTTGCTTCCTTGGCCAAATTGGATACCAAAAATATGGGATCCTTGGATAAGTTGTCCGGGGAAATCAGGAGTCAGATTCTCAACAAAACTATTGCTGCGGACATTCAAGAAGATATTTTGGCGAGTTATCGCAGCTTGTGTGAAATGTATGGTAAAGAAGGGGACCTTCCGGTAGCAGTCCGCTCTTCAGCTACGGCGGAGGATTTGCCAGATGCCAGCTTTGCAGGTCAGCAAGACACCTACTTATGGGTAGTGGGAGAAGATGAGGTGTTAAGCCATATCAAAATGTGCTGGGCTTCCTTGTATACAAGCCGTGCGATAGCTTACAGAAAGGACCACAATATCCCAGAAGAGGACATACACATGAGTGTGGTGGTGCAAAAAATGGTCAATGCCAGAGTTGCGGGGGTGACGATGACCCTGAATCCAACAAACGGAGACCGAACCAAAATTGCAATTGAAGCATCTTACGGACTGGGAGAAAGTGTGGTGTCAGGAACTGTTACCCCGGATAATTACCTGATGGATAAGGTGATTTTTGAATTGGTGGAGTCCTCTATTCAGGATAAAAAGATAGCCTTGATTCCCGACCCTGCCAACAAGCGTGTGATAGAAATTGAAGTGGATCCAGTGAAAGCGACTGAAGCCTGTCTTACTCGAGATGAATTGATTTTTATCAGCAAAATCGCCAAACGCATAGAAAAACATTACGGCTGTCCACAGGATATCGAATGGGCTTTGGACGCAGATGCAGAAGGCGAAGAAGCATTTACCTTGCTTCAAAGTCGCCCAGAAACCGTCTGGTCCAATAAAAAAACAGAGACCAAAAAACACTATATGTCCGGAATGCAAGGACTGGTAGGTTCGCTTATCAACCCCTTAAGTGCAAAAAAATAACATAACCCCAAACAATATACACCATTATGACCGACAAGAAGAAAAAATTTATCAGCCCTTACGAGCATATAGCTCCCAAAGGGTCAGAAGGATGGAAAGAATTGTATCCTTATTTCTTGGTTTTTCAAGAGCAATTAAAGGAGCAGGAGGAAGACAAATTCTTTTTTTGCGACTCACAGCATTGGCCGAATGTATTCAAGCCATTTGATGCTATGACAGTGGAGTTTGCTGTGAAATGTCTTTCCCAATATAATTCCAGGCATTATGTGATTCCTCCAGCCAATGGGGTTGATTTTAAAATCCACAATGGCTACTGCTACATGAGCCCGGTAGCTGTCAGCCCTGAATTGATTGAAGGAAGGGTTCCTGAATTCATGGAAAGAGCCGGCTATTATTTCCAAAACTGGAATGAGTTGCTCGAGAATTGGCACAAAAAAGTAAAACGCGTCATTGACGATATGGAAAGCATTCATTTTGAACCGCTTCCTGATCGGGTGGATATACAGGCAATCAAAGATGGAGTAGGGCTCGATCCCACCTTTCAGATGATCAACGATTACAATAAGTTGATTTCTCTTTGTTACGAAACCTGGCAATACCATTTTGAATTTTTAAATCTCGGCTATGCAGCCTACTTGGATTTCTTTGGATTCTGTAAGGAAGTATTCCCAGGAATTCCTGATTTGTCAGTGGCTAAAATGGTACAGGGTATTGATGTTGACCTTTTCAGACCGGATGATGAATTGAAGAAATTGGCTAAGCTGGCGGTTTCTTTAAACTTGACCAAATGCTTTGAAAAAAAGGATGTCAACGAAGCCTTGCATTGTATCGCCTTAGAAGAAAACGGCGGTCAGTGGTTGCAGGCATGGGAAAAAGCCAAGCACCCTTGGTTTAACTATACCTCAGGGAATGGCTTTTACTCTTCAGATAAGTATTGGATAGAGCATTTGGATATTCCATATGGCTATTTGAAAAATTATGTGGAGAAATTGCAGAGAGGCGAAGTCATTGATAGACCTACCGAAGCTTTGGAAGCAGAGCGAGATCGAATCACTACCGAATACGCTGAATCCTTGGATGATGAAGCAAGAGCAATTTTTGAAGGTAAGTTAGGCCTTGCAAGAGTAGTATTCCCTTACGTAGAAAATCATAATTTTTATATCGAACACTGGGCGATGGGGGTATTCTGGAGAAAAACCCGCGAACTCAGCCGCATGCTCAAAGAACAAGGTTTCTGGCAACAGGAATCCGACATGTATTATTTCCGTAGAGAGGAAATTCTTCAGGTGTTGTTTGACTATGGCAATAGCTGGGCGGTAGGTGTTCCTGCTGTAGGGCCTGCTGTGTTGCAAGAAGAGATTAGCCGAAGAAAGAAAATTGTAGACGCCTTGGCAACTGCACCTCCTCAACCGGCATTCAATAATCCTCCAAAAGTGGTTACTGAGCCTTTTACCATCATGTTATGGGGCATCACCACCGAAGCAGTGGAATCTTGGCTAGGCGGAGACGAAAAATCCAGTCATATGAAAGGCATGGCAGCATCCCCAGGTTTGGTAGAAGGGTATGCTCGCATCATCAATGATGCCTCAGAACTTGACCAATTGAAGCAGGGAGAAATTCTTGTAACCCGAGTGACTGCACCGAGCTGGGCACCGGTCTTCAATAAAATTGTAGCTACTGTTACAGATATTGGAGGAATGATGTCCCATGCAGCGATTGTGTGTAGAGAGTACGGGCTGCCTGCTGTAACAGGCACGGGTTCCGCTTCCACACAAATCAAAACGGGTATGAAAATCCGGGTTGACGGAGGTAAAGGTACAGTAGAGATATTGGAGGAATTAGTAGAAGCATGATGATGCATCCTTTGCATAAGCCGGCATACGAAGCCATATTCAAAGCAGCAGAGAAGTATATGCGCGTCCGTAAAAACGACGTGCATATCCCACTCTCTTATCGATTTGCTTTAGAGTTGATGGAACATTATCCCGAGGTGAATCAAGCTGTAGTTGCTGCCGGAATCATCCTGCACGATATCGGCTGGTATGCCATCGATGAAGAAGAAATCTTCGAAAAAGGCTTTAGTGGACCTGATATCCTGACTTCGGATGTGCGCTTTTTGCATGAGTCTGAAGGAGTGAAATATGCCAAACCTTTATTGGCAAGCTTGGGCTATGATGAGGAATTCATCGAGAAGGTCTGTACTATCATCGATGGTCATGATACCCGCAAGTTTGCCAAATCCAAAGAGGATGAAATTGTACGGGATGCAGATAAGTTATGGAGGTTTGCCGTCACAGGCGTCAGTGTAGCCTGTGATTGGTTTAAAATGACTCCTGTGCAATATGCCCAACGATTGGAAGACACCAATATTGAGCAGCTGCATCTGCCGGAATCTGTAGCCATCGCAAAAAGAGAATTAACTGCCACAAGAGCTCTGTTGCTCGCACATGTATTGTAAGACATGAAAAATTATATCAACGGTGAATGGATAGCCTTCAGTCAAGAAGAAATGGACGTACTCAATCCGGTAGACGGCAGTTTACTGGATAGCGTATGCCGCTCTGGATTGGAGGATGTGAATGCCGCTGTGAATGCTGCTACCAAAGCTTTCGAGACCTGGAAAAAAACACCCATGCAAGAGCGCGTACAGCTTCAAAAGAAATTGGCTGCCTCCATGCGCAAGCACAGTGCTTCCATCGGACGCCAACTTTCTTTGGAATTGGGCAGACCATTGACAGCCTGTATTCATGAGATCAATCGGAGTGCAGAACTCCTTGAATACTATGCCGAAGAGGCTTTGCGCATGAAAGGCTATTTCCCTTTGACAAATGTGGAAGGAGAAAAAGTGCTAGTGACCAGAGAACCTTTGGGAGTGGTTGTTTCCATTACTCCGTTCAATTACCCGATTACTTTACTGACTTTCAAAATGGGTGCTGCCTTAGTTATGGGATGTACCATGGTCAGCAAACCATCAGAAGACACTCCTTTAAGTACCTTGGCTTTGGCTGCTTGCTTTGAGGAAGCTGGTTACCCAGCAGGTGTTTTCAATGTCATTACTGGATACGGCAGGGAAATTGGAGATGCTTTGGTGTCTCATCCCAAAGTTGCCAAAATAGCCTTTACGGGAGGAACTTCTACAGGTGCACACATCGCTGGGGTAGCTGCCCGAACACATAAAAGAATAACCTTAGAATTGGGAGGGCAATCACCGGCCATCCTTTGTGAAGATGCAGATTTGGATACGGCTGTTCCGGCCATTGTCAAACATGGCTTTGCCAATACAGGACAGTTTTGTTACCGAGTCAATCGCGTCTATGTACACGAAAGCTTGTATGAGCAATTCTGCAAAAAAATGAAGGAGGCTACCGAAAAACTGACTTTGGGAGCTGGAATCGAAGATACCTGCGATTTAGGCCCCATGGTTAATGAGAAAATTTTCGCCAATGCTTTCCAACAGATTGAAGATGCCCAAAGCAAAGGCGCTCGCATTCTGACGGGTGGCAAACGAAGAACAGGAGGGATCTTTGAAAAAGGCTTTTTCTTAGAACCTACGCTGATCGCTGAGTCAAGTTCCGAGATGAAAATCATGCGGGAAGAAACTTTTGGACCAGTCATAGGCCTTGCAAGTTTTACAGATGAAACAGCAGCCATCCAAGAAG
Organism: Mongoliitalea lutea; assembly: GCF_014652135.1. Lineage (GTDB taxonomy): Bacteria > Bacteroidota > Bacteroidia > Cytophagales > Cyclobacteriaceae > Mongoliitalea > Mongoliitalea lutea. Next base: position 189,196 of record NZ_BMYF01000007.1, on the reverse strand, counting down.
CCAATGCCTCGCAGTATGGATTAGCAGCGTATGTCTTCAGCCATAACATCGGTAGAGGACTTCGGATTGCGGAGCAGTTGCAGGCAGGTTCGGTTTGGGTCAACAATATCCAACGTTCTTATCATTCGGTGCCTTTTGGAGGCATGAAGCAAAGTGGGATTGGACGGGAAAAAGGTATCCATGGATTGGAAGCCTATACCGAATTGAAAACCATTTACCTGAACTACTGATATGGAAATCCTTCAAGAAAATCATATCGCCATTTGGGAGGAAGCCAAGGAATTTCTGACTATCCGAGACAACGATGTTCATACCCTCCATTCCTATCAGTTGGTGAAATTACTCCTTGATTGGCATGCAGAAGCTGATAGAGAGGTGTGCTTGCTAGCGATTATGCTGCACGATACCGGATGGAGCAGAATACCCGAGGATAAGATTTTGAAGGCATTTGGTCCCAATAATCAGTATCCTGAGTTGACCCGTGCGCATGAAGTATATGGGATGGAAATAGCCTTAGGGCTCTTGGAAAAACATGGTTATTCCAAGGAGTTCATTGCCCAAGTGACAGCTATTATCGACGGGCATGACACCACCGCCGAAGCGAGATCTTTGGAAGATTCCCTTGTGAAGGATGCTGACAAATTGTGGAGGTATACCCCTCACGGTGTCGCCACCATCGGAAAGTGGTTTGAAATTGAGAAAGCGGAAGTCTTGGATATTTTGGATGGACACGTACTACCCAAGCTGTTGACTCCCTATGGAAAATGGTTGGCCAAATCCTTCTTAGAAGTCTCATACACAGAACTGAATGCAAGTAAATTAATCAAGCAGTAATGGATTTAAATTTTAAAGGAAAAACGGTCATCATCACAGGAGCAGCCATAGGACTGGGCAAAGCATTTGCAGAAGCCTTTGTCCAAAAAGGAGCTCAGGTGGCCATTTGCGATATCAATTTACAAGCAGCCCAAGAAACTGCTCTGGAACTGGGTGCCTCTGCCTTGGCCTATGCCATGGATGTGAGCAATGCCGCACAGGTAGATGAAGTGGTAGTAGCCATTTATAAGAGCTTCGGATCCATCGATATCTTGGTTAACAATGCTGCCATGTACGGAAATCTGAGCCGTGCACCTTTCTATGAAATTTCAGAAAAGGAATGGGACAAGGTCATGCAAGTCAATATCAAAGGACCTTGGTTGCTTGCAAAAGCATGCTTTCCCTACATGAAGGAAAATGGCGGTAAAATAGTCAATATCAGTTCTGCTACGTTCATGTCAGGTTCGCCTAATTGGTCCCATTATGTGAGTTCCAAAGGTGCAGTTATTGGACTCACCCGAACGCTTGCCAAAGAATGTGGACCATTCAATATCAATGTCAATGCAGTAGCCCCAGGATTTACCTTGACGGAAGCCAGTCTTTCCATCATGGAAAATGCCGCTACCTATGGAGTAGATAGGGGCAGCATCAAAAGAAGTTCAAGCTCCGAAGACATCGTGGGGACAGTTTTGTACCTCAGCAGTGCTTTATCCGATTATGTGACTGGGCAAACTATCGTCGTCGACGGAGGAAAACAATTCATTTAACAATAAAATCATAGCCACATGGAAACCATCACCGAACAGAAATTTCAGTTTAACCCTTATAGTCCAATCATGGACGCCGACCCTTTTCCATTCTACAAAACGCTACGCGATCACTATCCTTGCTTTTGGTCGGATGATGTGAATATGTGGATTTTGTCCCGCTACGATGATATCAAACGTGCTGGAGTAGAGTGGGAAACATTCTCTTCCAGTGAAGGAAATTTGGTGGATGAGCTTCCAGGAAGATCTGGTTCAACCCTAGGAACTACTGATCCTCCTCGTCATGATCGCTTGCGCAAGCTTATCCAATCAGCCTTTGCAAAAAATAATTTGATGCACCTGATGGACCCTACCAAGGAGTTGGTTACAGAGGTCTTGGACAAGGTGCTGGAAATGGGTTCATTTGACTTTGTGCAAGACTTTTCCAGTCAAATTACGGTGGGAACCCTATTTGCCATGATGGGCTTGCCCGATGAGGACCATCACGAGGTTCGTAGAAATGTGATTTTGTCCATTCAGTCAGATCAAGAAACCAGACAAAAAGGACCAGAGCATATCGGTGGCTTTAAGTTTTTGACCAACTATGTGGAAGATATCGTGCGTCAGCGAAGAGCAGACCCGAAGGATGATTTGATTTCTCGCTTGATTTTGGCGGAGATCGACGGAGATAAATTGGAAGAGGCGGAAATCATCATGACTTCTGCCACCATCATCTTGGCGGGAGTAGAATCGCTTTCCAGTTTCTTATCCATGATGGCTTATAATATGGCCACCTTCCCCGATGCCCGTAGGAGAATAGCTGCCGATGCCAGCTTGATGCCAAAAGCTATCGAGGAAACCCTTCGCTTCAATACCTCTGCACAGCGCTTCAAGCGGGTATTGACCAAGGATTTGGAGATGCATGGTCAGCAAATGAAAAAAGGTGATTTCGTCATGCTTTGTTACGGTTCAGCTAATAGAGATGAGCGCTTTTTCAGAAACCCAGACGTGTATGATTTAGAAAGAAATACGAGAGGGCATTTGGGATTCGGAGGCGGCGTGCATTTGTGTTTGGGCAATATGTTTGCACGGATGATTACCACAATCGCCATGGGTGAATTTTTCACCAGAATACCTGAATATTACATCAGCACGGAACAGTTGGATTGGAATCCATCCACCACTTTCCGCTCACCGGTCAAGTTACCTTTGACCATTGGAAAATAAACACATTTAAATTTTATCAATATGCCACAGATTACTTACATCGATTCAGACGGAAACAAGCACCAAGTAGAACTGCCTTTGGGCGCTACGATTATGGAAGGTGCAGTTCAAAACGACATTAAAGGAATTATCGCCGAGTGCGGAGGTTCCTGCATGTGCGCCACTTGTCATTGCTACATTGGCGAGGAATACCTCGACAAACTCCCTGAAATGGAAGAAGAGGAAGACGAAATGTTGGAGGGGGCAGTAGCTCCGAGAACAGAAAGAAGCCGCTTGGGTTGTCAGGTTCGTATCAGCAATGCCTTGGATGGTTTAGTCGTAGAAATTCCTCAAGAACAATAAGCACATCAGTGGAGGTAGAAGGAAATCCTACTACCTCTGCTTTTCCCCAATATACCACTCAATTCCATTCCCATGAAGAAAAATGTCATCATCATCGGTGCCGGCCATGCAGGCATACAGTCTGCTGCTTCCCTTCGCGAAGAGGGTTTTGAAGGGTCCATCTGTATTTTTTCAGAAGATGCTGATTTTCCCTATCAAAAACCACCGCTATCCAAAGGCTATTTGGATGGTTCCCAGCAAAAGAACAGCATCATGTTTCGCTCTGAAGCTTGGTATGAAAACAATCAAGTGGAGTTGAAATTGGGAGAGCTTGTGGACAAAGTAGATGTTTCACAAAATACAGTGTATGCAACTTCAGGGGTTTATACATTTGATTTCTTGGTTTTTGCTACGGGTGCATACAACAGAGAATTGCCAATTCCTATCAAGGGAACAGACCAACCGCTGTACCTGCGGACCATGAAAGATGCTGATTACTTAAAGGTTGCCCTCGATCAGGAGAATGTCCAGGATATTTTGGTGATTGGTGGAGGCTTTATCGGATTGGAAATCGCTGCCTATGCGGCCAAATCCGGGAAAAAAGTAACTGTTGTGGAGTATCAGCCACGCCTGATGCAGCGGGTTCTTCCGCCCATGTTAAGTGAGCATTTTGCAGCCAAACATAAAGCCTATGGAGTGGATCTTCGGATGGGTGTAGGGGTGCAAGCCCTGAATCAGGACTCCAGATGGACCGCTTCTTTGAGCACTGGAGAAACGGTTGCCGCAGACCAAGTAGTTGTCGGTATTGGTGTGCTCCCGTCCCAGAACTTAGCTGAACAAGCGGGTATTAAATGTAGCAATGGTATTGAGGTCAATGAATTCTGCGAAACGTCTGTAACAGGGGTTTTTGCTATCGGCGACTGTGCTTTGCATCCCAATCCATTTGCGGGTGGAGGAATGGTTCGTCTGGAATCTGTTCAAAATGCAGTAGATCAGGCAAAAGTCATCGCATCTACCATTTGTGGGAAACCGACAAGCTACCATCAAGTGCCTTGGTTTTGGACGCACCAATACAACCTCAAATTACAGATGGCCGGTCTTTCCGAAGGCTATGACCAACTCATCGTCCGAGGAGATGTGGAAGGGGATAAGTTTTCGGTCTTCTATTTCAAGAATAACCAATTGATAGCTGTAGATTCTATCAACAAACCTGCAGATCATTTACAGGCGAGAAAATGGATTCAGGCTTCTTACACGCCTGACGTACAAAAGTTGTCGGACGATTCCATCAAATTGAACGAGTGTTGATATGCAAGCGGTTCGGATACATGATACCACCATTCACTACGCATACAACAAAGGGGAGAAAAACCTTTGCTTGGTGTTTATCAATTCTTTGGGTACGGACTTTCGCATTTGGGATGCCGTGATTGATGGCTTGGGTACCGAATTTGGGACACTCAGATTTGACAAAAGGGGTCATGGGTTAAGTAGTTTAGGAGCTGTTGAAAAAGGCAGTATTTCTAGCTATGCAGCTGATGTGATAGGTCTATGTGAAGTCTTGGATTTGGATAAAATCGTTCTGGTCGGACTGTCCATTGGTGGCTTGATCAGCTTGGATATCTACCAACGTTATCCCAACAAAATTGCAGGAATCGTCTTTATGGATACCGCTCCAAAGATTGGAACGGCAGAAGCTTGGAACAATCGCATACAAGCCATTTCCACGAAAGGAATGCAAGCGGTAGCTCCTTCGATATTGACTAATTGGTTTTCACCAAGTTTTCAGGAGCAACAGCCAGCAGCATTTGCCTTGTATCAAGCCATGTTGGAGCGGGCGGATGTTTCGGGTTATCGGATTGCTTGTGAAGCAATTCGGGATGCAGATTATACCGAAACCGCTCAAGGTATAGCTATTCCGGTAATCTGTATGGTAGGCGAAGAGGATAAGTCCACTCCTGTTGCATTGGTTCAAGGCTTTGCCCAATTGATGAACTGCTCCTTGATTACAATTCCCAATGCAGGGCATTTGCCTTGCGTAGATAGCCCCGAGCGGACTACGGTCATTTTACAAGATTTTATTTCAGCACTATGAATCCAACAGATAAGTACCAAAAGGGCATGCAAACCCGCAAATCAGTCTTAGGAGAAGCTCACGTTGCCAAAGCGGAGGCTGCAAAAACTTCCTTTGATGAAGGATTCCAGCAATTTATTACGGAATCCGCTTGGGGTACTGTCTGGTCTTCTGAGCATTTGACCAAGCGGGAACGCAGCATGATTACCATAGCGCTCTTGGCAGGTCTTGGACATGAAGAGGAATTGATCCTGCATTTCAAAGCAACCCAGCAAACAGGTGCAAGCCTGGAAGATATTCAAGAAGTATTGATGCATGTGGCCATTTATGCAGGTGTGCCAGCTGCCAATACTGCCTTTAGAATAGCCAAACAAGTCTTTAACCTTTAACAGTACGCATATGGATACTACTCAAAACCAACGTGATTGGACTAGCCATCCACCCTTGATAGCTCCAGGCTATAAATCCACCATTTTCAGAGGACCTTCTCAAAACCTGATTACCGTACCCGAATTGATGAAACCGAGTTCCGGACCCATCTTCGGTTTGGAGTCTGTGGCTCCCCTTGATCATGACTTGACCAAGAATGGCATCAAAAACGGTGAACCGCTTGGGGAACGGATTGTAGTCAGTGGAAGGGTGTTGAATCAACATGGACAGCCACTGAAAAATACGCTTATTGAAGTATGGCAGGCCAATGCAGCGGGAAGGTATGTGCATAAGCGTGACCAACACCATGCCCCTTTGGACCCCAATTTCTTTGGTGCAGGGAGATGCGTGACCAATGAAGAAGGCATTTTTAAGTTTTACACCATCAAGCCAGGTGCCTACCCTTGGGGAAATCACCCAAATGCTTGGAGGCCTAATCACATTCATTTCAGTGTATTTGGACCCAATATCGGTACGCGCTTAGTAACCCAGATGTATTTTCCAGGAGATCCCTTGTTGGATTATGATCCCATTTACTTGGCTGTTCCAGAAAAAGCACGTGAGCGCTTGATTTCAAGCTTTGACCTGGGCTTGACCGAAGAAGGTTTTGCCTTGGGTTACCAATTTGACATTGTATTGAGAGGACATCATTCAACCCCTTTTGAAAATGAATAAGCTAGGACAAACCCCATCACAGACAGTAGGCCCCTATTTTGCCTATGGTCTGACACCAGAGCAATATAAATTTGACCATACAAGTTTGGCTACTCCCGTTTTGCTTGATGCTAGGAAGAACTCTCAGGATGCCATCATTCTCCGAGGAAAGGTGTGTGACCTCCATGGAGAGGCTGTGGATGATGCGATGATTGAAATCTGGCAAGTGGACCAAGAAGGTAAATTCCAGATCAAACCTCATCAAGGCTTTTTCTCCATCGGAAGGATGGGTACAGGTACCATAGAAGGAAACTTGTTTGAATTTACCACCTGCATTCCAGCAGCGGAAAAGCCTGGTCAGGCACCTGCTATTCACATGATTGTTTTTATGCGAGGGCTGTTGAGTCATGTGTATACCCGTGTGTATTTCGAGGATTTCAAGGAATTAAATCAGGAAGACCCTTATTTGAAGTTAGTTGCCGAAGAAAGAAGAAGTACTTTGATTGCCCAAAAGGTACAGGAGAGCCCTGTTACAATATATGAGTTCAATCTGCATATGCAGGGCGAAAATGAAACGGTGTTTTTTGATTATTGATATGCAAGCTAAGATACAAACATTGCAAGAGGCTATTGCCACCCATCTCTTTGATGGGGCAACGGTAGCTATGGAGGGATTTACACATCTGATTCCCTTTGCCGCAGGCCATGAGATTATCCGTCAGGGATTCAAAAATCTGGAATTGGTTCGGATGACTCCGGATATGATTTATGATCAGCTGATTGGGGCAGGGTGTGTTCGCAAATTAAGATTCTCCTGGGGAGGAAACCCTGGGGTGGGATCTTTGTACCGCTTGCGGGAAGCTATTGAAAAAGGCTACCCTCAACCCTTGGAAGTCGATGAACATTCTCATGCGGCCATGGCAGCAGCTTATGCAGCCGGAGCGTCAGGTATGCCATGTGCCATTTTCAAAGGATACTATGGAGCGGATTTGGAGAAAGTCAATCCTTCTATCAAAACCTTAGCCTGTCCATTTACTGGAGAACGATTGGTGGCAGTACCAGCCATTCGACCTGATGTTACCATCATCCATGCCCAAAAAGCCTCCAAAAAAGGGGACGTTTCCTTGGAAGGAATTGTGGGCGTGCAAAAGGAGGCTGTTCTTGCTGCCAAAGCTGCCATCGTAACCGTGGAGGAAATCGTAGATGAGTTACAGCCTTCAAGCCCGAATGCCGTGATTTTGCCTTCCTGGACTGTCAGCGCTGTAGTACATGTACCCGGTGGTGCCAAACCCAGTTATGCCCATGGATATTATAGCCGAGATAACAAAGCGTACATGGATTGGGAAGCGATTTCCAAAGACCGAGAGAGATTTAATGAGTGGCTACAGGAATTAAAATCAACAGACTATGCAGTATAATTCAACAGAATTGATGACCGTGGTGGCATCCCGGATTTTAAAGAATTCCGATGTATGCTTTGTTGGAATTGGCTTGCCATCTGCAGCTTGTAATTTGGCGAGGCTTACCCACGCACCAGATATCACCTTGATTTACGAATCCGGTACTATTCAAACCAAGCCTGACGTATTGCCACTTTCCATAGGGGATGGAGAACTGTGTGAAACAGCCTTGACCACCGTATCTGTTCCAGAGATGTTTAGTTATTGGTTGCAGGGCGGGAGGATTACCGTTGGATTCCTTGGAGGGGCTCAAATTGATAAGTTTGGCAACATCAACACCACCGTTGTAGGGGATTATCACAAACCCAAGGTTCGGCTTCCCGGTGGAGGAGGCGCTCCCGAAATTGCTGCATTTTGTCATACCATTTATGTGATCATGAAGCAATCCCCTCGCGCTTTTGTGGAAAAAGTGGATTTTATCACCTCTTTTGGCCATGGAGATGGTCCCGGTCAGCGAAAAGCCATGGGACTTAACACGAGTGGCCCATCCAAAATTATTACCGACTTGTGCATTATGGAGACAGAAGAGGCGACGGGTGAATTTATTGTCACATCCATACACCCAGGGGTAGCTAGGGAAACTATCCAAGAAAATACCGGGTGGAAGATTCGATTCGCAGAAGAAGTTGCCATTACTGATGTTCCCGAGTTGGAAGAGTTGGAGGCATTGAGATTATTGAACGAAAAAACTAAAATGGCCCATCAGGGCTAATACACCATGCAGGAAGTTTTTATTTGCGCGTTTAAGCGAAGTCCCATTGGACGCTATGGAGGGAGTTTGTCAGGGGTAAGACCGGATGATTTAGCAGCAGCAGTTATCAAAGGCACGTTAGCTACCCTTCCTCATGTGGATACAGAAGCAATTGACGATGTGATTTTTGGCTGTGCCAATCAGGCAGGTGAAGATAATCGCAGTGTGGCCCGCATGGCCTCTTTGTTGGCCGGATTACCGACATCCATACCAGGCGGAACGGTCAATAGACTTTGTGGTTCTGGAATGGATGCCATCTTGATTGCCTCCCGCATGATTAAGTCAGGAGATGCCGATTTAATTTTGGCAGGAGGGGTAGAAAGCATGTCACGGGCACCATTTATCATTCCTAAGGCAGATGCGGCTTTTTCTAGAAACATGAGTATTGAGGATAGTACTTTGGGTTATCGCTTTATCAACCCTGTGTTAGATTCCTTGTATGGTTCGGATAGCATGCCAGAGACGGCGGAAAATGTGGCCGAAATGTATCATATCAAGCGGGAAGACCAAGACCGCTTTGCGTTTGCTTCTCAGGAAAAATGTGCCGCTGCCCAGCAATCGGGAAGGTTTGCACAGGAGATTCTCCCCATGGAAGTGAAGGTGGTGAAAAATAAGGTGCTCTTTGACCAAGACGAGCATCCACGAGCAGGAACAAGTTTGGAAAAGTTGGGTTCGCTACCTGTACTTTTTAGAAAAAATGGAACGGTAACCGCTGGCAATGCCTCTGGAATCAATGATGGTGCTGCCTGTCTAGTGTTGGCATCTGAAAAAGCCATAAAAAAGTATCAACTGGAGCCCATTGCCCGGGTGTTGACAGGTGCCGTGGCGGGTGTTCCTCCAAGAATTATGGGAATAGGACCTGTCCCTGCTACACAAAAACTGTGGGTAAGAACAGGGCTTTCAGACAGAGATTTTGATTTGTATGAATTCAATGAGGCTTTTGCTGCACAGGCTTTGGCATGTTTGCAGGAATTAGGGATTGCTTTTGATGACCCTCGGGTGAATGTGAATGGTGGAGCGATTGCTTTAGGGCATCCGCTGGGCATGTCGGGAGCTCGGATTACAGGCACATTGGCGCTTGAAATGCAGGCTAGAAAAGCCAAAAGAGGCTTGGCCACTATGTGTATAGGAGTGGGGCAGGGTATCAGTATTGCATTGGAATTGGTTTGACTTATTGGGGAGCCGAATGTGAATATCTCTGTGGCAGGATGATTTACAGGTCCCATGGACTATAGCTCCCTTCTTTTTTCTTAACTTGAAGGCATGATTGACAGAAAGATTTTCAGAACTTATTGGGGGTACCCTCAGGTGAACTCACATGTTAGCGATGTAAGTTTCATTCGTGCGATTTTGACATATGAATCATGTCTAGCTTCCTGTCAATCCAGTTTAGGTATTATTCCAAAGGAGGCTGCTCAAGCCATCCATGAGGCTGTCAATCGAGTAAGGGTAGATGATGGCTTGATTCAACAAGTGGATAGTTCCACTGCGGAAAACGGTATTCCCACCATCGCAGTAGTTGAGGCTATAAAAGAGCAGCTGGACCAAAGCTATCATCCATTTTTACATGTTGGGGTTACTTCTCAAGATTTGATTGATACGGCGCACATGCTTGCACTTCAGCAACTGACCAAAGACTTTCGGCAGGTTTTTTCTGGAAATTTTCAATCCTTGGTAAAGTCTTGGTTGGAGCATAGTGATTGGATATGTATAGCACGAACCCGACAGCAACAGGCACTGCCAGTGACTTTTGGATACAAACTCTACCATTGGTTTGCGCCATTAGTGGATAGTTTGAAGATACTCGAACAACTCCGGTTTCCGGTTTCTCTGGGCGGTCCTGTAGGGGATATGCGGGCATTTGGTGAGCAGGGGAAGGTGCTTACGGAAAAGTTGGCTGAGGCCTTGGGAATGGATGATTTTGGAGCTGTTTGGCATCAAAATAGGCAGCCGGTTTTAGAAATTGTAAATGTTTACGAACGCATCTTGATGCAATTGAGAAAAATCCTTCAGGATTGGATTTTTTTGGCTAATTCAGAGATTGCTGAGCTTCGATTGTTATCCAAAGGCAAGAGTTCGGCCATGGCTCATAAAAACAATCCCGTGCAGCTCGAACAGGCAATGGTGTTGGTAAGCATAGCCCTAGATAGCATTCAAAATTATAAAAACCATGCTATCTTTAGTTCCGAGCGGGATGGGGTGAGTTGGACATTGGAATGGTACTATTTGTCAGCTTTGGATAGTCAGCTTCAAGTGGCTGCGCATGGATTTTTAAAAACGATGCATTTGATGGAATGGCAAAAAGAGGCTATGGGAAGGCACGCCTCTTCCTTTCAGCATCAGTTGCAAGAAGCAGCCTTAAGCAAAGGTTTTAAAGAGGCATTGCTGAGATTGTTGCTATCCGAAGAGGATTGAATTTTAAACATCATATGGTTGGAGTTTTCAATCCAGTGTCAGATAATTCCTATTTCTTCACTTCTCCATATAGTTGCATCAATTTTTCTGTATCTGCGATATTCTTGTTTAAGACTTTAGGGAGTAAAAAGAAGCTTAGGAATAAAAATGCCATGATGGCAACGACCAATCCTAAATATAGCTGTCCAATAATATTTTCGATAAGAAATCCCGATTGGTTAAGGAATACATGACCTTGCAAACATATTTGCATGCCTATGTTGAAATATACAAACAAGGCATTTTGAGCAGTGTAGGAAACATATTGCTTGTACCGTGAATGGTATTTCCTGTATTTGAAAAACATAGCGGCCAAAGGAATAACCAAAGCTGCAATCATGATGATATACCAAGTCTTGAGATCAGGTACTAGAAGGAAAACTTGGTACATAGCTACTGCAATACCAATGGGTAGGATGATTTTCGTACTGCTAAAGGTGGCTTTGATTTCAGTCCAGTAATGACGCTTAAATCTCTTTTCAATCAACTTGACATAAGACTCCTCCAACCCTGAAAACCCAAAAATCCCAAAGGAAGCATGCACCTTAGCGAAGGCTGTTTCCAAGGATATTTTAGGGTCGCCGGCCATTAGTTCTTCTATCTTACAAGCCACATGGTCCAAAATCTCGTACTGCACATCGATAAATGGATAACCCTTGCGGGAGATCATTTTTTTGAGTTGCTCGATTTGGTCTTTGGTTAGTTTCATTGGGTTTTGGGATTTTAGACTCAATTGGTTTGGTACTGTTGGATGAGTTTCTCTGTATCTGCTTGACTTCTTTGAAAGACTTTGGGCAAGATAAATAAACAAGCAAACATGGATGCGAGTAAAACGGTTACCCCAAGTACTCCATAACTAGTCCAAATAGTTTTGTCTTTCAAGGAGCTGTTCAACGTGATGTAGCTAAAACTGCACAGTTGATAAACAAATGAGACAATTAAAAAGAAATTCCCTGTGGTATTAAAGGATGCATATTTCCGGTATTTTTTAAATTTCCTCCAGTGAAAAACAGCCATGGTCACGGCGCAGAAAATAAAAAGCATCAATAACCCTTCAATCCAGCCATTATTGGATTCAAATTCATGACGGAATTGGTAGAATAAAGCAAAAATACCCATAACTAAAAGTACTTTATAGCTGAATAAAAAACACTTCAATTCTTCCCAAAAATAGGAGCGATGCCTTTTCTCAATCATTTTTTGATAAGATGCTTCCAGTTCATTGAATCCTTTAGCACCAAAACTGGCAAATACCTTGCGAAAAGCCTCATCCAAAGGAAGGTTGGGGTTTTCTTCCATTAATCCCTCAACTTTACATGCCACATGGTCTAGGATTTCGTATTGGACATCGATGTATACATGGCCCTTGTAAGAAATCAAGTTCTTTAATTGCTCGATTTGTTCTTTACTTAGTTTCATACAGGAAAGGTTTTAGTTTGGTTTGATAGACTTTTAAGAGTGCTCTATTTGAAAACAATAGGATAACTATTATAAGTGTAGTATTAAGGGCGCTTGAAAAGACTAACCCAAAATATTCAACGTAGGGAAAAAATTCTTGTGTCAATGAAAAAACGATATGCCAAAAAATCATTTTGTAAAGAATCAACATCTGTAAACTACCTCTCTTGGCACTATAATAACCGTTACTTCGTAGTAGCTGTGATTTTTCTCCCAGCGTATCTTTTGTGTGATAAAACCATGCTTGAAAAGATAATGGTACGACAACCCATAAAAGCATAACAACTCCAACAATAATATCGTGTCGTTCAAAAAAGAAGAAGCCTAATATGCTTGCTAATGCAATAAAAACAAGGTTGATAAGCAAATTGGATAGTTGAAAATCAAAAATACTACGGTTAAAGCATTTGAAATAATCCCATATTTGGGAATTTTGATAGCGGACCTTGATTTTGAAAATTTCCCATCTCGTCCAGTTTTTCTTTTCTTTTTTCCAAAAAAGCTCAACATTTTCGGAACCCGAGGCTTCGTATTTGCACAAAACATGGTCCAAAATTTCAAAGTATAGTTCTTCAAGCCTAATGGGGCAGGCAGCGACTTTTTCTTCTAAGAATTGAATGTCTGTTGGAGAGATTTTCATTGCAGTTGATTTTTTAATTTTTTCATTCATTCGAGCTCATGCTATCGTAAGCTTAGAAGCTGATTTATTTCCCAACTTTTACACAGTCTCATAAAGTCTTTGAAGCTTGTGAGTTCTTTCAATACTATGGTCAATACTTTTTCTTACACTGAGGAGTAGAGAAAAAGTTATAAAAATAATGCCAATACATATCCATTGCTCCTTACTCATGGATGCTATATTCCACCATTGTATCTCGCTAGAATGCCATAAAAGGGTGTATGCAACATATAAACCTATATATAAAAGAACAGCAAATGGTGAACTCTGTCTTGCAGCAGCATATTGATGATAGGTTTTTAGACTCCTCCAGCTTCTTCCTGTGATGAGGTGCAATAGGATGAGAAAAATGCCTATAGCAAACAAATAACTTCCGATATAGCTGTCTCCAAAAAACAGTTGATTAAAGAATGCTAAGCCTAGGAACAGCGCAGTTAATCCGAAGGGAAGGATAATCCTCCAACTGGTCCAAATAGTTACAAGTGCTTCCAAGGTGAATTTGGTAGCCTTTTGTTGAATGGTTTTTTCGTAAGACTCCTCCAAACTCGAAAAGCCGAATATCCCAAAGGATGCATGTACTTTGGTAAAGGCAGCCTCTAAGCTGAGTTTGGGGTCGTGTGCCATCAGTTCTTCTATCTTACAAGCCACATGGTCCAAAATCTCGTACTGCACATCTATATATGGATAACCCTTGCTGGAGATCATTTTTTTGAGTTGCTCGATTTGGTCTTTGGTTAGTTTCATGCAGTCTTCAATTTATGAATTTCACGCATTGTCATCGTAGAGCCGCTGACAAATAAAAAGGAAATGCTAAGAGTGTTGATTGCAAAGATTGTTTGGGCAGTAAACCCTAGTTTAAGTAACAAATCAAAATCAATTATTAGAAACATAAGCCAGAACACTAACCAAGAAGAGTTCCAGGAAGCTACCACATGGGAGTTTTTGAGTAGCTTTATCCTGAAAGATAATACGATTAGTAAAGCAATGATTACGATGAAGGAAATTTTCATCCATTTAATGGCAAATGGGATTTCTAGACCAATACTATTCACCGCTAACATGATCAAAGCTGCTAGCAAGAGAGACTTGATCAAAATCATCGGTTCCATAAATGATTTGAAAATTGACTTCATCTTTGCCAAATGGGTGGTGATAAGCACATCCATCTGGAATTTTTCAGGATTCACCTTTTGGGTGGCTTGATCAAATGCTGACCTGAAATCCAAACCTTCTTTCATAAGTTGCTCTGTTTTTGAGGCTATATGGTCTAACAGTTCGTCTTGAATATTAGTGTAATAGACCTTGACTTTTGACAATTCCAGTCTGATCGTTTCCAGTTGTTCGTGATTTAGTTTCATGGCGCTTTATGCTAGTTTCGTTCAAGTAATACTAGTTAAATTTTAGACTGCAACTCCTTGTAAATCTGGTCTGTTTTAGCTTTGTCCTTATAGTTGATAATCGTCGTTTCCCCTGACTTGGTGATGATTACTAGAAAGGGGCCTGACGAAGCATGCACTAGTAAGTGGGCTTTGCCAATATCTTCTACACGGAAAGTTCCTTTTTTGATTTGGCCTACGCCCAAGCCATTGTTGCGTGATAGGACCCTTGGAATCCGATCCGTAAGGGCAATGGAGTCAATCTCTGAAAATTTCAATTCTGTTCCATAAGAACCAGAAAAGGCAACTGATTCATGCTTCATCTCATGTTTCGAAGGAATGATGCCATAGATTACGCTAAGCAAAGCTCCTATTAAGATGAGAGCGGTAAACAGTACTTTAAACTTAGAATTGACAAACTTCTCTTGGTTATGATCAAATTGCCTTCCTTTTACCACCATTATGATCGCTCCTATTGCAATGACTAACGGAGCGAAATAGTCCGATAACGTTGGTTGATTAACTGCTTTCAAAAGAATATGGCCCACGACTACCATAAAGCCCATGGCCAGAAAAGTATTCCTCATAAAGGTCGATAAACCTTCTATATCGATATTTTCCTGTTGGCGCTTGGACATGGTATTGTATCCCGAAATTAACTTTGGGAAGGCCTTCACGAAAAAACCGAAGCTGATTAACGTTATTCCAATTAGGGTAGTCATGAGATGAATTTTAGGTTCAGTTGTTATAAATATGTTCAACAATCGACTTTATTAACTCGTCTGAGATAGGTAAATCCGGAATGTTATAAGAAGCAGCATTTTGCTGAGGATCTTCATCTACAATTTTTAATACATGATTCATGTTTTCAATTAAAGTTAAAGTCGCTTTTGGCTGCGCTTTTGCCAGAATTTGGGCGTCCTCTACCGTAACTTGTAAGTCATTTGTTCCCTGAATAATTAACGTTGGAATAGAAAGTGTTCCTATGATTTCATGGGGATCGTGGTTAAACCAAGAAATGAGGTATGGCTGAATACTTGGTCTAAATAAGGAGTAAAGCATAGGGTTGACATCTTCCACTCTACTACCATCTTTCAACTTGTCAATTATGGGAAAGGTAAGGTCTTGGATTTCCTTAGGTTGTGCGCCTAGTTGTCTTTTTAAAGTTTTATCCGCTGACTCTCCTGCGCCTGCTATAGATATGAATTTATCTGTATATGAAGATGCGGCCATACCAATTAATGAACCCTCACTGTGACCGATGATTGTAATGCTTGAAAATCGTTCATCTTGCTTGAGCATCGAGATCCATTCTTCCACATCTAAAATGTAGTCATTGAAAAGAAGTTCACTTTCTTCTTTCATAGCAGCTACACTTTCTCCAATTCCTCGCTTATCAAAGCGTATGGATGCAATTCCATTTTTTGCGAGTTCATGAGCAAGCATTTGTAAAGAATTATTTTTACCAGCTATGGGGTTGTTTCCATCTCTATCCGTTGGACCTGATCCAGCGATGATAAGAGCTACGGGAATTTTTCCTGATTTTTCAGGAATGGTCATGGTTCCAAAAATATCTCCAGTTTGAGTGCTTAATGTGATTTCTAATTCAGAAAACATATCATTTTCTTTGCTCATGGGCAAAAAAGAAGTAGATAGGATGAGTAAAAGTGTAATAGCGAGTTTCATTTCTGTGTTTTTTAGTGGTTCAGGTTTGAAAATAGTTGTCTCTGGATCATTCCTAGTTTAGTTTTAATATTTTATCAGCTTTAAGGTTTTCAGATTAATAGCGTTGAAAATCACCCAGCAAAATGTCAGTAAAATCATGCTGAATAAGAGCAAAAAATAGGGAGTCAAATAAGCGAACGAAGTGTTTTCCAAGAGTTTTGGGAGTAGCTGGGCAAATAAATTGGTGATCCCAAAGATGAAAACATGAGAACCAAAGAATTGATGGGCCAAGACATATCTAGGTTTATGAACGCCAGGAGCCAAAGACCAGCTAAATCCATATTTGGTTTTATTAAAATAGAGGGAAAAGCCAACCATAGAAAAAAGTACTAAAGCAGAGACGATGTACGTGCCTTCCGGGCCAGTTAAAAGAAAAACAGGAGTAAATAGTAGACCCACTACTAATAGTATGCTTAGTTTTTTCCAGCCTAAAGTCCAGATTTTATAGCTTGAGCGAGCGGTGCGTAAAAACTCCTTCCTAGCAGATTTTTCTAATGCTTTTTCCATGCCCCTGATAACGGACCAGGAAAAAGTATTATCCAGTTCTTCTTTCTTTTGTAAATACACCTCAACCGGAACTTGTTCTAAAGCCGATATATAATGATCTAACAACTCATCATAGATTTCTTGATACGCAATCAGGCAACGATCGAGTCGGGTTTGGATGGTTTGAATTTCGGTTTCGGATAGCGTTCTCATGGATTTTCAGAATAGCTTTTTAAGTGGTTTAGGCAATGTCTTTAGAATGCTTTGTTGTTGGAATTATTCATGAGTTATTTCCAAGGGTTTGTGGTTGATTGTGCTGTAAATTAATAGGGCTATAGATAGGACAATAACTGCATATCCAATGATCAGTACTTGACTAGGTTTTTGATAACCATGGTGATGGAGCATAAACGAGGGAACTAGCAAAACAAAGTTCAGTACATTGAAATAGAACAAATGCTTTTTGAACGCTGCTTCATGGATTGCCTTTTTCGCTTTGTTTTGTACCAACAAAAAAGGAATGTTTTGTGAGGCATAGGCTGCAAAAGCAAGTAGGGCAAAAACCATCAGTAGTGTGAGATTGGCAAAGGAATGAAAGCCCATGAAGCAATACAAGCTGTAATTCAATGCCAAAAGCAAGGCAAGGATACCCATTGTTAATTTGTTGAAAATCTGTAATGATATTTTTGTAAGTAATAGCTTGTCTAAATCTCTTGTTGCTAGTGTTACTTGTTGCTTTTCCATTTGACGAATGGTGGACCAGTTAAAAGCGTGGTCTAACGCTTCCTTCCTGTGTGGAAATTCCTCTTCGGAAGCGTGTTCCAATACCGAAACATAATGGTCAAACAGCTCATCATAGACCTCCTGATAGCTAATCTGGCAGCGATCGAGACGGGCTTTGATGGTTTGTAGTTCTATAGCAGACAGGGTTCTTTTCATCGAATACCACAGTTTAATTTCGGAGTATATGCTTTAGTCATGGAAATAATTGCTTGGGCTCTGGCAATGATTGCTATGAAAAATAACCAAATCAATCCAACCGTGAAATACACATAAGGAGCTTGGAAAAGGAATACTATTGAGTGTTCTGTAAAAAACTCAAGTGTGCTCAGGATAAGGATGGGCAATGCAACAAGAAGTAGCATGAGCGCAACAATCAAAGCAATACCCCTTGGCTTGCCTACATGATACATGGCTAGTATGGGTTTGTCATCTACTAATCTGTATTGGTGTTTTATCTTTCTTTTCGGGTAGGCCCTATCAATTGTCCAGCTAACCAAAACAGTACTGAACAATATTGATATGGTGATAAAAAACTGTAGGTTTCTAGCCTTGTCAACCCAAGATGGTAGTGAGAAGGAAAATGCGAGCAATAGGACTGCGACCCACCAATTTTTACCTATTAGTAAATCGACTAATTTCTTTTTGAAAACTTCTGGATATGCTGAATGTAATTCATTTAGATAGTTGCCTGATAATTGTTTACAATACCCTACGGTAAAAGTCTGATCCAACTCAGCCAAGACTTCTTTCACAGGACGTTCTTGCTCCAACTCTAAAGCTGTCTGATAATGATCCAATACCTCATCTCTCACCTCAATGTAAGGGATCTGTTTAGTATTGATATGGTAATGCAATTGCTCAATTTGGTCTTTATTTAACTTCATGGCATGATCAGTTTGAAGGTTTTCAAATTGATGGAGTGATAAAGAGATAGCGCATAGAGATTCAAAAATGTACTGTAGAATAGAATCAGAATCATTGCTGGATTTTCTAGACCATTGTTATTCAATATAATTGAAGTGATGAAAAAAAAGAAATTACTCCAATTTAAAGCAAAGAGGTATCTTCCTACAGCTGCCTGTAAAATTACATTTCTAGGTCTGAAATAACTTGGATTGAAAGAAAACCAAAAATTATTACCTGAGTGATAAAGCAAGGCTGTTATAACCCCGAATCCAGGCAAAAATGCAAAAGCCATCATCACATCAAGACTTATCGTTTTATAAATAACAATTAATAAAACTGTGTAAGTGAAAATCCCAAAAACTCTCCAAATGTCCATTTTCCAAAACTTCAATGCTTCTAATTGTGAAGTTTGAAGTTCTTGGCTGACATTTTTTAGAAGTTCTTTTTCCATATTCCGAACCACCGACCAAGTAAACTCATCATCCAAAATTTCCTTATTTTTCGCAAACCCCTCTGGATCTACTTGCTCCAAGGTTGTTACATAATGGTCTAAAAGTTCATTGTAGATTTCTACATATGAAAGACTCAGGTTTTCAAGCCTGTCTTTAATGATTTCCAATTCTACATCAGTTAGTTTTCTCATACCAATGCTGTTTTTGATTTGATTTTCCAGACTTGAAATATTCCTATGTTTAATAATCCTAGGATTAAGAAAAACGCCATGCTGATTAAAAAGAAATATGGGGTATCAACTATATTGTAGAATCCCAATATTTTAGGGGAAGTTACCAATAGTGAAAATATAGATGTGGGTAAGAATATAGTATTCATCATGGAGGAGATGTGAACCGAAATCAATAAATTATCTCCTTTGTAGAAATTTTTAAAGGTTTTAATTTTTTGATGTGAGTGCCACCAGATAATAGAATGAAAAACCAATGTTGCTCCTAATAAAGCCATTAAAGCAAGCATTTGATGATTTTTGTCCATAAGAGGCCAGAAAATAATGATTGCGAGTACAAGCGCAAGGCTGAGAAGGGCTTTAGGCCAAGTGAATAATAAGATAACTTGTTGCCAAGCCAATCTGAACATTTCTTTTCTAGACATATGCAGAAGGTCTTGCTCCAGTTTTTTACAGTATTTGGAGGTGAATTTCATTTCCAAAGCATTAAGTTCGATTTCAAACTCCTCAGCTGAAAACTTTTCCAAATGACTCACATAGTGGTCATAGATTTCTGCCAAAAGTTCAATAACGCCAATATCTTTTTGGCCAACTGCCAATTGTACTTTTTCTAATTCTTTTTCCTCCAGTTTTCTCATACCAAAGCTGATTTAGATTTGATTTTCCAGACTTCCATTAGTGAAATCGCATAGAATAAAAGCAAGACTGTTGTCATAACTGCAGCAGCAGGTAAAATTGATTCTGAATCAAAATTTTCCAGAACGATTTTTGGGTAGAATATCAAATTCGCCAATAATAAGGGCCAAAGCAAGCGCATAGAAAGTGGTGTCATTAAAGAGGATTTAATAGGTACTCCATTTCCTTTAAAAGATTTTTTAATAGGTAAAATTCTTTTCAACCACTGATACCCTAAGGCTAAATGCATCATAAACAGTAGAGCCAAAGGAGACATCAAAAGAAATTTAATTTCCTGTTCAGTTCTTGCTTGTGTCGCTACAAAATTTACAACGGCTAAAATGCCTGCTAGGAAAAGTATTCTTGAAGTGCAGAAATATTTTTTGATCACCATCCATTGGGCTTTTCCTATATCTATGTTTTTATGGAATTTAGCCTGCAGGGCATGGCAATAGGCATAGGTGAACTTCTGTTCCAACTCAAAAAGTTGTTCATTGAATTCCTCCTTGGGAAACTCCTGCAAGTGACTGATGTAATGGTCATACACCTCCATCAGAATCTCAGCTGAGGAGATCTCTTTCCGCATGATTGCCTTGCGGATTTCTTGAAGTTCTATGTCGGTTAGTTGGCGCATAAATTTTTGTTTCTCGCAACGGGCGCAAAGTTTGCGCCACGTGCGCTAAGGGTACTTTTAAGGCTGCAATTGTTTAATATATGTTTTGAGTTCATTGCGTCATTAGTTGCGAACGCTGCGTGAACCCTTTAAGCCAAACCCGGCTTCCATTCAGGATCCAAGATGCGTTGGAGATTACCTACGAAACTCTGCAACTCGGACATCTTGGCGCTGACTTCCTTTTGTCCGTTTTTGGTCAGGCTGTAGTATTTTCTCACCCGGTTGTCTACTTGCTGGATTTCGGTAGTCAGGAGTCCTTCTGCCTCCAACTTATGCAGGGCAGGGTAGAGGGCACCTTCGGTGATTTTGATCTCTCCTTCGGTCAGTTCCTTAACCCGTTGGGTGATCTCATACCCATACATTTTTTCATTCTCTTCCAGCAGTTTGAGGATGATGGTCTGTAGGCTTCCCTTGATTAGATTGTTATTCGACATGGTGTTTAAGTACATTGGATGGCTAAATATATAAAAAAATTATATACATAAGAAACTTGGGTATGTTTTTTTAGAGACGAGAGGTTAGAAGGGAGAGATTAGACTCGATTCTACTCGGAAGCCGACTTTAGTTTTGGAGACAGGAAACAAGAGTCAAGAAATAAAGGATGAGACTGCTAGAAAGAGAGATTGTGAGAGGTAGAGAGTGATATATGCTTGCGCGATATAAGTTGATATATGCCTATC
The DNA here is from genome assembly GCF_014652135.1 of Mongoliitalea lutea. Lineage (GTDB taxonomy): Bacteria > Bacteroidota > Bacteroidia > Cytophagales > Cyclobacteriaceae > Mongoliitalea > Mongoliitalea lutea. The sequence goes on along the minus strand of NZ_BMYF01000007.1, from coordinate 168,144 downwards.
GGCGATATATTGGGGGCGTGTAAACAATAGAATTATTCTTTAAAAAAGTGTCAAGTAATTTCAGGACATATCACTAACCTCTCGTTTCTCGCTTCTCGACTCCTGCTTGCAGCAGGTAAGTCTCGCTTCTCTACTTATACTTATCATTCAATCCTTTTCCCTCCAAAATCATGGGGGTGATTTTCTCTAGTCGGGATTGTTTGGTGGCGTCACGCTTGGCTTGGTTAAGGTATTCGATGTATTCCCGCTGTTTTCCAGGAGTGAGTTGATCGAAGGCGGATTGAAATTCTTGTGATGATTGGAAGGCTTTTTCTAAGATTTCGGGTACAATGATTTCACCTGCTGGAACAGGAGCTAGTTTTTTGCCTTCTTTGGCATGGGAAATAGCTTCTGCTACATAAGAACGAATCTGTTCAGGGTTGATTTCCGAGCTTTCGGTAAATCTCCATTGCCTGAGGGCTTTGGTTTTTCCTTCTTGAGCGTTCAATAAAACTCTATCTGGGTCAGATAAAAATACGCCTTGGTAAAACCACAAACAAACAAAATTTTTAAACCCTGCCAAGCCAACCACATGCTGGCCTTCATGACAATACACGGGAATTCCCCATTTAATGAGAGGGGTAAGCTCGGTTTCATCCAATAATCCTTGGAGGGCACTGAGTTCTTCGGTCCAATCGTTAGCTGCTGATTTCATGGTGAAAAATAAGAAAAAGCTGTTGAATTTGTAGTAAAAAATCTTTCCCTTTGATAGTATGAATTATCAGCAAGTTATAGAAGAAGTATACCAGGAAGTACAGGAGAAAAATTTAAGAGGAAAAGTGGCTACATATATTCCTGAGTTGGCAAGTGTAGATCCGAATCAGTTTGGGATCGCATTGGTGGATTTGGAAGGGAATGTTTATGGGGTAGGGGATTATGAAGTTCCTTTTTCTATCCAAAGTATCAGTAAGGTGCACACGCTTACCATGGTCTTTCATGTGTTTAAAAGCAAGCTTTGGTCACGGGTGAATGTTGAGCCAAGTGGCAACCCTTTCAATTCTATTGCCCAATTGGAGTTTGAAAAGGGTATTCCGCGAAATCCTTTTATCAATGCGGGAGCTTTGGTCATTACAGATGCACTTTGTAGTAAATTTGAGCATGCCACAAAACAGGTATCCGATTTTATTAATGAATTGGCGGGTAAGACATGTGTTAGTATCAATCCCTCTGTGAAAAATTCTGAAAAAAATCATGGGGAGCGAAATACAGCATTGGCCTATTTCCTAAAAGCCTATAAAAACTTTGATAATGATGTGGAGGAGGTATTGGATGTGTATTTTTCACATTGCGCCATGGAGCTGACTTGTGTGGACTTGGCCAAATCTTTCTCATTTTTGGCTAATGACGGCTATTCTATATTTGCACAACGGGAAATTGTCTCTGAAAGTCATGCACGCAGGATCAATGCCTTGATGCTCACCTGTGGGTTTTATGATGAAGCAGGGGAGTTTGCATTTAGAGTGGGCTTGCCTGGAAAAAGTGGTGTAGGGGGTGGTGTTGCTGCTGTTATGCCTCATAAGTTTAGCATTGCCGTGTGGAGCCCCGAACTCAATGAAAAAGGGAATTCTGTCAAGGCGATTCAAGCGCTGGAATTGTTGACGGATAAATTGTCGTTCTCGCTATTCTAAACTTTTAGCTATTTCTTTATTTTGAACTTGATGACTGATTGAAGCGAACCTTTTGACAGGTTCATGGACCGATCAAGAAACAAAGGATGAAGGAAGGAAGGATGAATGTACAGAGACCAAGAAACTTTTCCAAAGTTCACCAGATGTTGAGAGCATCATACCTCTCTTAATGCTCCATAACTTCTGAATGGTTTTCCTACCATTGGGCAATTAGCAGTTGAATGAGGTTTTTTGAAACCATTAAGGTATTAAGGGGATTAAGTCTTTTACGAGGTTTCTCTTAATGCTCCTTAACTTCTGAATGGTTTTCCTATGATCGTGAAATTAGCAGTTAAATGAGGTTTTTTTATAACCATTAAGGTATTAAGGGGATTAAGCCTGGTGTTTCTGAACTGCTCACTGTTCATTTCTCATTTTTCATTCCACATTATCCACTGCTCGCTGCTCACTACCTAACCGGATAAATTCCAATACCTGGATCAACGGCATTCACTACTCCGGATTGTAGAAAGAAATTAGCCATTTCTAGAGCATCTCCCTGGGAGTTTTTGGTGGCGCGGATTTCATGCCAATTGGACATAAACTGATTGGCACCAAGCCACTCGGTATTAGTGGAAGCAATCAATTCTTGGAGCGCTGTTAACTCTTCAGGGTTAGGAACTCGAACAAAAAAGGAACTGACGTACACCCTTACGCATTGCTCTCCCACAGGGTTACCGATGGCATCTTGGCAATCATCTGTTTCAAAAGTTGGGTGGGCATAGGCAATGATATCACTACCTTCGAGTGATTCAAGGATCACCGAGATTTCGGAACAGTTTCTTTGTCTGTTTAATCGAACGGGGATTTGTTTGAATTGGTATTGAGCATCTTCATGGATCGTGAAGTTAAAACCTTGATCTAAAAAATTTTGTGTTTGTAAAAAATCACTAATATCCTCGTCAGTATAACTTTTGTCTATCCCGATAAATATAAATTCTCGAGACACTTCTCCCAAAGTTAACTGCTCTCCTTGGTAAATCCGGTAGTTTAAAATATCACATTCCTCGAGTAAGGATGTAGACTCATCAGCATCAATACAAGACCAATTGATGAATAGAAGCATGAGGCCAGAAGCGAGAAACGAGAGGCGAGAAATTAGATACGGGAGTTTTGTCATGTTGTTAGAATTAAGAGGTAAGAATCAAGAATCAAGAGCCAAGAGGCAAGAATCAAGAAGTAAGAGCTAACATATAAATTACTGATAATGAGAAACTTTTCCAAAGTTCGGCAGGTGTTGAGAGAATTATACCTCTCTTAATGCTCCTTAATTTCTTAATGGTTTCGCTACCATTGTGACATTAGTAGTTGAATGAGGTTTTTTATAACCATTAAGGTATTAAGGGAATTAAGTCTTGTATTTCTGAACTATCCACTATCACTTCTCACTGTTCATTACTCACTGTTCACTGCCAACTGCTCACTGTTCACTTTCCGTCATCCCTCTAATGGATTCTCGAGTTTTCCCATAAACAGGATTGCTCCGCTGTGTTTTTCTTGGATAAAGAAGATGAATGGACGATCCAATGTAATTCTCAATGGTCCTGAGGGTCCTGCACTGAACCTTTCTGTTACTTCGACTATCGTTGCGGCGACAGCTTCCGTACCTTTTTCATCCACTTCTATAAAAGCCTGATGGATGACCCTGCTTATCTTCAAGTCATCCGTAGGGTTGGAAAATAGAGCAGTGAAGTTATCCGGATGAAAAGAGAAAGGTCGAACCAAGCCCATGGCCATTAAATCATTTTTCATATTTTCCATTTTATAGGAAATTTTGAATTTGGGCATTTTGAGAATGATCCCTCTTTCTTGGGCATTGTTTCTCCATTCACGTAGATTGTTCAAGGTCAGCAAGGGAGCCAATTGTGATAGATCCCCCGATTCATTGAACAAGACGCCCATGGAGTACTGTCCCGAACTGTAAGGTATCTCCAGATAAGTTGCTCCATGACCAAAGCCAAGCTTCATATCCGAAGCATCTTTAAGGTCCATCATGTCAACCATGATTTCCTGATCACCTCTCAAGCGGAATTTTTCCTTCTTAGTGTTCGCCTTTGGGAAATTGTAGGTCCAGTCTCCCTTAAAGTAAATAGCATTGACCAAATACATCACAGCATTCGATGGAATTTGGTCCAGCATCTCTCGAATCAGATTATTGGTTTGTTGGGCAATCCAATTATTGATGACATTTACAGAGTTTGGATTGAACATATCCAAAGGAGCCACTTCTGCATTGAAATAGCGATTGGCGGCGGCTTTGAAAGGTGGTTTTACCTGATACCCTTCCTTATACCAAATACCATTGGCAATGTTGAGTTTGACCTTTTCATCTACTTCCAGTAAGAAATTTGTCAGGTCTTTAACCGCTTGATTGGCATCTTCTAAACTCATACCCTGCATTTGCAGCACCTCCAAAAACTCCTGTAATACTTCTCCTTCATTCCCGTTCATAGTCATCGCCAAGGCCTGATGAATGGAGTAGGGACTGAAAAACTGATTTTCAGAGAGTGATGATTTGGCCAATTGCTGAAAAAGATTGATGGCAAACTGTGTACTTGACTCAGAAAGTTTTTCCTCAGAAGTAGAAAGTACCCTTAAGTTGGGTTCAACTCTACCAGAAAGCGGAGGCTCTCCCGGTAAGCAAGCAACTACAAAGATAATCAATAACAGTACACCTAATTTGGATGAGATTGATTGTGAAGTAGAGATGTTTTCAAGAGTTGTTTTCATAGCAAGGCATTTAAAAGTAAAGACGAGAGAAACTTTGCAAACGCTACAATACATTTATTTTTTTTATCAGCAGAATCTATGGGGTTTTTAGTTATTTTTACAAAAAAAATTATGATGAATCATCGTATTTTCATAGTGCTTTTACTTTTCAGTATTTTCAGTCAAGTAAATGCTCAAAGCGCCTTAAAATTGGAATTGTACACTGGCCCTCAATTAGGCTATCAGCAACTAGTGAATGACTCCCGCCCAAGTATTGAGTTTCAACCAAAATTAGCCAACCACTTAGGTTTAGGAATACTCTACAGTATTAGGTCAGATTGGCAACTTGCCATACAGTCCGAGTTTACTGGGATTGCGTATGGTTATACTTTTTATCCTAATTTTCCATCTGTGGATGATTCCCGAAGGTTTACTGCAAGAGGGGGGCAGTTATGGAACCATAGACTAGGACTTAGAAAATCTTGGGAGAAGGGAGATCATGCGCTTTATATGCAGCCGATGCTTGGAATTACCAAGGGCAGGTTTATTGATTATTCGGAATATGATACACTTGCCTCATTTAACTTTTTGACGACGAGAACTTCTATCAGTCTAAATAAGGGCTTGGAGCTTGGTATGAAGTTTTATACCAAAAATAAAAACTATTTTCTAGTAGGTCTTCGTCACCAACAAGGGTTCAATGATTTATATCCTACCGATTTCAATTGGTTTAACAATGCTCCTGTTTCTACGATTCAACGGAGAGGGTCGTATTCGGGATTAGTATTGGGGTATGGGATTGATTTTAAAGGAAAGACAAAGGAAGAAAAGGAACTATGGAAATCTGGGAAAGAAGAGCGGAAGATCAATAAACGGAATTTAGCATGGAGTAATGGATCCTATATAATGATTTCGGGCTTGCTGAGATTCAGGCCTAAATACGAACGGGAACAAAATCTTGAATTCTCACATATCTCCGGTGGGAATGAGTTTTTAGTTGGATATACAAAAGGGTCTTGGAGTCTGGAATCTGGATATAATCGCTGGCGTGCATATACGAATGTCATTCTATTAGAGGGGGTAAACAATCATACACCTACAGATTATCGTATGGATGTCATTCCATTAAGGTTAAGATATCACCTAGATCTAGGAACACGTCAACGATTAAGAGTGGGCGCTTCTACGGCGGCGATGGTAATTTTGGGTTCCGAAGGACCTTATTGGAGCAGCTTTGCATTTGCCCGTAGGGGTGAAGAAGTGATTTACGACCTCGCCTCAGTGCCAATTGAACAGCAAGTGTTGGGGAAAGTTTTTTTTAATGCGGGAGTATTTGCAGAAGTTCCTGTTTTTAACTCGAGTATGTTTACATTTAATTTTTCCCGAAATTTTGGAAGCCCAGAAGTAGGTCGTGTATTGTTGGAGGGAGAATTCTCAAAAGGTAATTTTAGTGAGACATTTGCAGGTACGCTTAACGGTTGGGTAATGGAAATAGGTTATAAATTACCTTTGAATATTGTTTTTAAAAAGTAGCCATCCTAGAAACCCCTATCCAAATTTAAAGAAAGATAGGGGTTTCTAGGAATGAAAATCACAACAACTTCTTTTCAATCTTGTATTTCAAGTCTTTAAAATTAGCTAAGGCTTTTTTACTTGCAGCAATAGTCATGACAGGATTATCCATTTCCTCCATTGCACGGATGCTTTGGGAAAATTCACTCATACAAAGGCTACCGGTTAATCCCTTTAGTTTGTGTAGTAGGTTAAACTTTTCTTTTTCATCTACCATGACAACTTTACAAAGCTTTTCAAGACTTTCTTCAATTTCTGCAAATCCTTGAAGCATAATGCTGCGCAAAAGTTCAGCATCGTTGGCCAACATTTCTAATAGAGATTCATAATCAAACTCTTCTTTCCTAAGAGGAGAGTCATCGTTCTCCACTCGTTTGAATATTTCTTTTACTAAATCCAGAATCTTTTGCTTTTCTAATGGTTTAGTCATGAAATAATTCATGCCTGCCTCTAAGCACGCTTCTTTTTCTGATTGCAATGCACCAGCTGTCAGTGCAATGATAGGTGTTTGGGATGAAGAACCCGATTCTATCTCTCGTATTTTTTTTGTTGCTTCATAACCATCTAGGATTGGCATATGAACATCCATGAAAATCAGGTTCGGTTGATTTAGCTCAAAAGCATTTACCGCATCTTCACCATTTTGCGCTTCAATGATTTCTGCCTTGGGGAAATAGGAAGTTAAAATGGTTTTAATCAATATCATATTTAACGGTACATCTTCAGCAATTAGTATTTTGAAAGGACCATCGGCATGTAGTTCAAATTTTTGTTCACTTGATTTAGAAAGGTTGTTTTTTAAATCTCTGTCATCTGCAAGACTAAGTAAGCAATTAAACAATTCAGATATTTTTGCAGGCTTAATTAATTTTGCATCAATCTCTAAATTCAAAAAGCGTTCATCACTTTGGATATCATCCACAGAACTGTAAAGGAGTATTTTTGGTTTTTTCCCTTTAAAGGTTGCAATTATCTTTTTAGCTTCTGCTATCGTAGTTAATCCATCCATAAAAGGCATATGATAATCTACTATGAGAATATCGAATTTTTTTTCCTCATCAAGGATTTGCAAAGCATTTAAACCGTTATCAGCCTCTTCTGTTTCAATTTTCCAATGATGTAAAATATCTGATAAAATTTTTCGGTTATTTGCATTATCATCGATCAATAATATTTTCTTAATACTAGAAAATTCTTTTATTCTATTGTTTACTTTTGATTTGTAAGGTCGTTTTATTGAAAAATAAAAAGTTGAGCCAACTCCCACTTGACTCGAAATTTCAATTTGAGAGTCCATTTTTTCAGCCAGCATTTGAGATATAACCAGACCTAGACCTGTCCCTCCAAATTTTCTAGTGGTAGAAGAGTCAGCTTGAGAGAAAGACTTAAATAGTTTTTGTTGTTGTTCTTCTGAGATACCTATTCCTGTATCCCTTATTGAAAAGGTGTATTTTCCAACTTCTTGCTCTGTTGGATAATCCTCAAATTTCACAATCAACTCTACTTCACCTTTGTTCGTAAACTTTATTGCATTACTCAAAAGATTGACAAGTATTTGCTTAAGGCGAATGGGGTCAACAATTATATATCTAGGAATATCAACCTGTATATTGAGTAGTAATTCTAAATCTTTAGAAGATGTATTGAATTTAACGATGTCAGCAGTTTGTTCTATTAGTTCTACAATATCAGTCTCTACTTCTTCCAATTCTAGTTTTCCCGCTTCAATTTTAGAAAAGTCTAAAATATCGTTAATGATGCCAAGTAATGAATGAGCAGAGGAGTTGGCACTTTCAACATACTGGAGTTGAACTTCGGATAGCTCTGTATTTATCAATAAGTCAGTAAAGCCAATTACTCCATTTAAAGGAGTTCGGATTTCATGGCTCATATTTGCAAGAAACTCTGATTTTGCTTTGTTTGATTTTTCTGCTTCTTCTTTAGCCTCAATTAAAGACCGTTCTAAAGCGCTTTTAGTGCTAACACTGACCAATAATTCACCAAATATTTTTAAAAGCTTTTTTTCTGAATCTTGAAACTTATGAACATCATGTACCCAATCGAATCCAACAAATCCAATCAAATTGCCCTCATTCAGCATAGGGAAAGTAAGCAGCGTTTTTATACCTTGTGGTTCAAGAATGGATTTTAAGTTTTCATCCTCTAAAACTTCAATGTCGGGAACTTCGAATAGTAATCCCATTTGATGTTTTTCAATCCATGAAGGGATAAACTCAATCGGTAAACCCTGTAAGTTTTCAATTTCTGGACTGATACCCTCGGCACACCATTCATAGGTGTTGGAAGCTGTATTTTCCAGAAAATTATAATCAAAAACATAGCCTCTGTCCGCTTGCACAAACCTTGAAATTCTGGAAAGAGATTCGTTGATTGTTTTGGATAGGTCTTCAATTTTGGTGTTGATGTAGGTGGAAGAAATATCGATCATCAAGGTCTGAAGTTCGATTTGTTTATCGATCTCCTCTTTGACCAATTGCTGATCCGTGATATCCTGTGTCAGCCCAATAAGTTTGTTTGGGGTGCCTTCCTCTTGAATGAGTAGAATTTTTAGTTTCACCCATTTGAATGTACCGTTCTTCAAATGAATTTTACCTGTAAATTCAGCTTCTTTACCTGTAACAATAACCTCTTCTGAAATCTTCTGAATCTTTACCTGATCTTTCTTAGTGTAAAAACTGAATGCCCTTTCCAGATCCATTCCGCTTTTTTCAGGTAATTCATGAATTTTATAAAGATTTTCAGTCCACTTTAACTCCCTGGTCTTTAAATTTAACTCCCAAGAGCCCATTTTTGCCATACTCACGGCTCTCTTTAAATATGCATTGGTATAGACTAGTTCCTCTTCGATTTTCTTGCGTTCGGAAATATCCCTGGAAGTGGCAACAATATACCCCTGACCTTCGATGGATAAGTGTTTGACAGTGACTTCCACAGGAAACTTCTCTCCGGATTGCTGATGCACGTTAGTGCCCTCCATGATCATATGTGGAATTTGTTTCAATTCTTGAACATGCGAATGCCAAACGGAATGATCTTTAAAAATCTCTTCAAAATCCCAAACATAATACTTGCTAGCATCTTCCTTTGGAATTCCCAACCTATTAGAGGCCTCCTCATTGATGTAAAACAAATTTCCATTTTCCAAAGAAACCTGTGTCGCATCCGAAGTGTTATCCATCAATTGCTTTAAAAGTGTAAGGTTATCAGGGTTTTGTACGGGTGAATCCATGAAAGGAAATGCTAAAGTGAATTTATAAATTATTATTGCAATATAATTTAGATTCTCGTAATACTATGTAAATTTTATTAAGATTGTTTTGTGGAGTACTTACTAGTTTTTTCTTCCATAGTTACGTCAGCTTTATTTCGAACCTGCATACGGTAATAGACCAATATTTCGTCCGCTCCTGCTTCTAATACTGCATCCTGCGCTTGCTTAGCTATTTCCATGAGTAAGGACTGAGGTCCTTCCATAACCGTTTCAAATGGAGTCACCACATAACTAACCCCTGATTTTTGTATAACTTCTATGGCTCGATCTACCAACGAATAAGCATCGAGTGTTTTACTTTTTGGGACTATTTGGATGCCTAAATTGATGTGCTGTTCCATTTATTTTTGTGCTGTTTTTTCGATAATGATGACTTCTACTCTCCGATCTTGTGAATCTGAGCGTTGCGTATTTCCTCTTACAATCTTTCCCCCTTCTGAGAATTCCAGTTGAGATGCATCTAGTCCAAAAGAATCAACCAAAGCTTTCCCCACGGATTTCGTGCGTTCATCCGCTAGCTTGAGATTATATGCCAAACTTCCCGTGTTATCGGCATAACCTGAAATGCTCAAGGAATAATTGGGATTGTCCTTGATAAATTCGACCAATGGCATTAATTTTTTTAACTCAAGCTCGGAAGGTACTCGCTGATTGATGTCAAAGAATATCAATACTTTAGAAGGGATTAAGCGTATGCTTTCAACCTCCGGTGAAGGGGTAATTATAAGTTCCTCCTTTTCCTCTGTAGCCAAAGAATCCAAATTTTTAGGGGCTACAGCAATGGAGTCCCAATCCATTGATAGGAGTGTTGTCCCGGTCCATGCTAATCTAGCTGGAACTGATTCATCCACAGGGATTTTTAACACAGGCACATTTAAACTATCTGAGGCAAGAGGTTCAGCTATTGGTGTTAGAGATTCAGCTTCAACTTTTAATTCATCTTCTTCTTTTCTATCATTTGAAGATAAAACAGAACTGACAGCAGCCCCTGCAAATAGTCCTCCCAGGAAGGAAGTGCCATTGGCACGACGCTCTTCTCTTCTAATTGCTTTTCTTTCTTCTTTCTGAATAGCTCTGGCATTTCTTCGGGCACTTCCGCTATCATCTACGATAACCCGTTGGTTTTGCGTGCTTGTTATAGGAGTGCTTGTGTTCGTCGGTTGCTGACGTAAAGTAGCATTTTCCTGTCGAAGTCGTTGGATTTCGGATAAGTAAAAATTATCCAAAGCAGCATTTCTTTGAGCTAACTCATTGCTTTGTGTGACGCTGTTGCTTGGTCGGCTCTCTGTTGGCTGCGAAGCCTGATTACGGGAGCTAGCATCATTTGAACCTGTTGCAGGAGAAGTCCGAGTAGCAGGAGCGCTGCTTTCCATGGATGTCCTGCTGCTTTCAATACTGCTCACTCCTGAAGATTCATTCATGGGAGCTCTTTTTTGCTGAGGTGCAGGCGAGATTGGTGTATTGGCGGGAATTAATGGATTGAAGTCATCCAAAGCTGACCGCTCAACAAACTTATTTTGGTAAACATTACTTTTCTCAGCTATCAAACTATCAATTTTAAAGTAGCTTTTATTTTTGACCAATTGCATGGAATCCAAGCTTTTTTGCAATTTCTGTGCGTTTGCAAATGCTGCTGAGTCAAGTTCTTTGGTGGATAGCTCATTAGCCAATAACCGATTTCTTAGCTGTTCATTTTGTGCTTGAAAATCCCGCATCATAGCTTTGCTGGAAGTTTGCGCAGAGTCTAAGTAGCGAACCTTTCGCTGCTCGGATAAAATTTGTCTATCCAAGAGTTGAAGCTGAGCATTTCGAATACTCAAGATCTCTCTGTCTTCTGAATAAATATCGGTCGGAACAAAGCGTTTGTCATCAGTAGATGCCACCGATATTTCAACTGGTTCTTCCACAATCGCAAGAGGAGTAAATGGTCGGAGTGGGATGACGGAGGAAGCTACGAAGCTCTTTTTGTTGAATCCAAAGTTGAAGCGTAAACCAGCCCCATGATTAATGATCCAATCTACTCGATTATTTGGATTTCCTCTATAATCTGTCAATAAATTTACAGGAATTCCGGTAGGGTTGGATGCGCGTGCCTGGAGTTCACTGTCAAAGTTTTCCCGGTATTTGCCCGACACATCATCCAAGTGGTTGGTGAAAGCCCGTAAAATATCTGTTTGCAGGAATAATTCAAGCCTAGAAGAAAGGCGAAACCGAATTCCCAAGCCTAGATTGGCATAGAACGTCCGTTGATCAAAGGCCTGTTCTGCCTCCAATTCATGCAGGGCTGTTTCAAATTGTCTGTTTTGAATCAGGTTTGCTTGGGTGAAGTCGTAGAAATTTCCAACATCATCCAATAGGTCTCCGAATACCTTGAAGTCCAGCATCCCAAATCCCAAGTTGAGGTATGGAGCGATAAATGCAGTAGAAGAAAGGAAACGGTCATTGTCCGTTTTCAAAGAGAACCCTATTCCATAATCGCGGCTTTGATTGCGGAAGTTAAGGCCTCTGTCAAAATTAGGTGCATCCAGCCACAACTCTCCATTTTTATCCGTGAACCGATCATTCATAGAGAAATCATAAAAACCATAGCGCAGATAAAAACCAATAGTATTACTCAGCCTTCGCTCCAAGGTGATCTGATAAGAAGCTCCCAAATTTTTATTGGGGTTGTAGTCCAGCACTTGTCTGATGGCTTCCCAATCTAGGATTCCTTCGAAGCGGTAGGGGGTCAAGTCTCCATAATAATTGCTATACCCATAGGTCGCGCCTAATCTCCAATTGAATTCCTTTTGCTGGGCCCATAACGCATGTGTACTGATCCAACAAAGAAAAAAAAACAGTATTTTTTTAACAGGATGCATGCTTACCTCCTGTTTTTAAGTCCCAACCATAAATTGAACTCCAAACTCAATCCGGCAAAAGGTTGAATATAGGTTTGTCGACCTGTACCGCCTACTTCATCCATATTAAGCATTACTGCTCCTATATTGAATCGGAATACTTGAAATACTTTATATCCCAAACCAGCATAAATAGGAAGACCTATGAGGTCTCCTTTGATGGACTCTCCCGATGAAGCTTCAAAATTGGTTAAGAAAATACCAGTGGAAAAAGAGGCATTACCGAGGAATTTGGTAAAGTTTCGGTTGCCTAAAGGAACAGAAAATCCCACATAAGGACCATGTAGATATTCAGTTGAGAATAATTGCCGTTTGATAGGAATGGTAGCATATCCGAAATTCAAAGGAAGCGAATTCTGTTTCTTTTCGGTGATATAATTCAGGACTTTCCGTTCATCCGCTAATACCAAGAGATTATTTCCTAGGTATTGCTTTACCTCATTGCTGACGGTGGCTGTTAACTCCTCTAAGTATTTATCCGCATATTGGGCTTTGGTGTTATCTCCAGCATTCTTTCTCAGAATATTCAGGTTCGCTCTTTTGAGCTTCAACTGTTTACTTTGATTCAGTTTTTGGGTGACCACATCGCTGAAGCCATTAAAATCCCTGCCTAAAAAGTTTCTATAATCCATCAAACCTTGGATAACGATTTGTTCGAGTTGATTTTGTACGACTCCTAGGCCATTGTTGCTCTTGATGCCGCTCTTTCTTACCTCGAAGTTACCTCTTATATAAGCCTCTAAATTTTTTGTAATGGCATCATTCACAAAGTCAATCTGTTGTTCATCCGCCCGAATAAAATATTGGAAAATCAGATCATAGTTTTCATTGTTTCGCAGGGGGTTGCTGATCAAAATCTCGAAATCATTCGCTTCAAAGTCAAAGGCCTTTCTCCAATTATAGGATTGTCCTGACCGCTTTCCAGTTTTGAATACATCCAAACTTACCATTTCCACGCCAATGGGAAGTTGACCGCTGATGTAAAAGCGCTCTTCAGAAGGCAATGCTCGATTATTGTTGATTTCATTGGAAATAATGTTAAACCGAACTCCAGTGACCTGAGCATCAATTGAATGAATGATACAATATGAGAAAAGGGTCAATAAGATAAAAGATTTCATATGTGGTTTCATTTAATAATGTGTAAAAGATAGTTGGTGACTATTGTATTTTTGGTGGGTGTAATTGCAATTTAACTAATTTTTATGCAATAAAAAACAGTTTGAGTCATTATTTCTAGCCTTTTTTATGATTCATCTTCATTTGATTGTAGAAAAAATTTGATTACCTTATTCCACTGTTCATATCCTTGTTCCTTGAGATGCAAATTATCTTCAATAAAGTAATCAGGATTGGGTTCGCCTTGTGAATTTAAGAGAGCTGACCAACGATCGATAAACTCTAAATAGGACTGACCTTCTGTAAATAGCTTGAGGAGGTTATTCAATTCTTCATACTCAGTTTTTAGATGCCGGCGGCTGATGCATAGAAAGAAGCAAAGGATGGAGTAAATGCTAAGTATTACTTTCATGGATTATGAATTAATTGAAGAAAATAATGTCCGTAAATGAGACAGTAACTGTTCAAAATTACGCACAATTTTCAGTCCAAAAGCTAATTTTAACAAACAAGGGCCTTGAGTTCAATTTTTTTAATTCTTCCTAAAGGCATTTAATCACCGGAAATGGCCCTTCTATCCCTAGTGATTCCTTATCTTCTTATTCTATTGATTTTTTGTCCGCTTTTTGAGAGGTTGGACGTACACGAACACAGGTATGAACACACTCAAAAAATTCTTTCTATTTGCATCCGGATATTACTTGCCTTTGTTGAAGCGCTGTCCCAGTGAGGAGCAGAAAGTAGCAGGTATAGGAGCCACTATTTTCTTTACGGCACTCTTGGCAGTGTTTGCTGCAAGTTATGCTTGTTGGATCATTTTTCAGTCTATGGGCTTGGCACTCGTGTTTGGTTTAGTTTGGGGTTTGATGATTTTTAATTTGGATCGTTTTATTGTGTCTTCTATCCGCAAGAAGAACAGTTTTTGGTCAGAGTTGAAAATAGCTTTTCCGCGAATAGTCTTTGCAGTCTTGCTTGCCATGGTCATTGCCAAACCTTTGGAGTTGCGGGTCTTTGAGCGGGAAATCGATCGAAAACTGGATGAGGAGCGTATAGAGCTTTTTAAAGCCAGTAAGCTAGCCTTGGAAGCCGGTTTTCAAGAAATTGAACAGCTTCGGGAAGAAAAAAGTAACTATGATCTAGACCTTTCAAATAAGGTTGCCTTTCGGGATAAATTGCAGGAAGAATATGACTTCGAGCGCTTTGGGGTGAAATCGTCCAGCAGTAGCGGGATGGTAGGTTTGGGGACCAATGCCAAAAAGAAAGAAGCCCAGTTGGATGCTGCGCAAAGGGAGCTAGAAGTTTTTTCTGGGTATGTTCAATCCAAAAAGGATAGCCTGGATCGACGTATTGCATACTTGGAAGACTTGAAAACCCAAGAATTGGCAAAAATCCAGCCTTCTATTGATGGCTTTGATGGACTAGGTGCACGCTTGGATGCTTTACGAGCAGTGGGAGAGGAACGCCCCAGTATTTCCTTGGCAAGTACGATGATCATGTTGTTATTGATTGCCCTGGAATGTGCCCCCATCTTAGTGAAATTATTAGCTCCCCGAGGGCCTTATGACGAGTTGTTAGAACTAACCGAACGAAGGGTATCCGTGTTTGCCCAGGAGCAAACCTTCAAGCTTGAGCAAGCTTCTGAGCAGCGTATAGCTGAATTCGGGAAGGTTGTGGAAGGGTAGATGATGGGGTAAGGATGGGTTTTCCGAAATAGATTAAAACCAAGAGCTCAAAAAACCAGCCCCTTTGTCAGGATTATTCAAACATGGGGTACTAGATTCAAGATCCTCCGATGTGTTCGAGGTCTTCAATAATGGAAGGAACAGATTTCCATTCCGTGAGTGCAATCAGTCGCATAATAAAACTGATGCGCCTTCCAGGAGTAATCATTCCTTGGGCAAGCCCAGCGATGACGAGGTCCCGTTGATGCAAGTTGTGACTACGGTTGTTGCTCTTAGCATATTCATTGGCGAATTTCCAAGCGCCTTTTCTAGCCACTTTGATGCTGAAATTTGCCAAAATCTCATCTTTTCCTTTGGCTAAAGGTACAAGCAGTTTGAAAAGCGGGGAAAATCTGCTGATCTGTTGTTTGGTATCATCAACCAATTCCCCTAAGACCACGTTGATGTAATTGAAGTCTGCCTCAATTAGGTATAAATCTTTATGATTCATTGTCTCCGACGCTGCAATTCCCAAATCCAAATTGATGTGGGCATTCATGCCTAAAAGCAGGTGTTGCATGACTGTAAGCTGTTTATTGGGCGCAGTTTGGAACGTTAACAGCCAACTTTGGGTAGGAGTGTCCTCTTGTATATAGGCATCGTAGGCATCGATAAAGCGTTTGGCGAAGATCACATCCAGCTTTTCCATGCGGGGATTGTCTTCGAATTCTTTTCTGTCGATTCCGTTTTTTATTCGGATAGTCACTTGTCGGTAAAGTACCGCGAAATACCCTACACGATTTTTTTGAACCTTACATTCCTCGATAATCTGATCTAAACGATAAATGATTTCTGTAATTGTGTTCATATTTTGCAGGGACTTAAAATTTTCTTTTATTGTGAGTCAATTGCTCAAAATATTATAAACAATTCTAAGGTATGAAAAAATTATGTTTTCTGTTAATTTTCCTTTTTGGAAGTATGTTGACATTTGCGCAAGAAGCCAATAATCCAGTTAAAGAATGGAAAATTGTAACCGTGGTTGAATCCATTGTACCCATGGGCCTTGGTCGCTCTCGAATAATTGAGAATATGACGGATGTTGATACCGAGGTTTTCAGAACTTCTCGAACAGATGGGAAGCGGTCCAGTCAGCGATCTGTCAGCCGAAAGGAATTGAAAGTGGATAAGTTTGACGAGACTAAGCTTTTAAATTTTTTCTCCGGGGTTGGTATTAATTTCCAGAATATCGCATCCAATGATGCTATGATTGGTGCCCGTATCATGGAGCTAGAATCAGAAGGCTTTTCGTTGGTGTATGTAACCTCAGGCGTTGAAAGTCATGCCGGAGAAGGAGATAGTACAGGGTTATTTATCACCCGTATGTTTTTTTCGAGAATGGTTCAGGTGGATTGACAGACCTATAGCATGAGTTCAACTCCCACCGGAGTTGTTATGTGATATTGAACTTTATTAATCCCCGAGTGCCAACTCGGGGAAAAGGGTGTTTTACAATTTTGGCCCTTAACTCCGGAGGAGTTAAACAAAGCTTGGCTAATTCTGGATGTAAAACAAATGAGCTAACTCCAGAGGAGTTAACTACCGCAGTTTATTAGCCTCGAGTGCCAACTCGGGGTAAAGCAAGTCATATAATTTTGGCCCTCCCTACTCCAGAGGATTTAAACTAAGGTTGGCTAATTCTGGAGTTAGCACAAATGATCTAACTCCAGAGGAGTTAACTACCGCAGGTTATTAGCCCCGAGTGCCAACTCGGGGTCAAGCAATTATACAATTTTGGCCCTCCCAACTCCGGAGGAGTTGAATTTCACACGATTTACATTTTTAAAAGCCCCTTCTCCATCATTTCTTCCCCCGTTTTGGTTGGAATCAGATTTTCCAATTCCTCCATGGTAAATAACCGCGACCGAATCATAAACCTGATACCCATTGGAATCTCAATGGAAAAACTACTACCCCTACCGGGCGTAACATCTAAGGTCAATTGCGTGTGCTTCCAATATTCAAACTGATCCTGATTCATAAAAAAATCACAACCATAAACCTTACCCATCCAAATATCGCTTCCCCCAACTTTAAAATCCCCCTTTTCAAAACACATAGGAGAAGAACCATCACAACAGCCCCCACTCTGATGAAACATCAGATCCGTTCCAAAACGCTTCCGCAAGGTATCTATGGTTTCGATAGCTGCTTCGGTTAAGATGACTCTGGGGATGTGGTTTTTCATGAGGTGTTTTAGATTTTAGAAACGAGAAATTAGAAGCGAGAGACGAGAAAAGAGACAGTATTAAGAAATATTAGGAACTAAGGAACTTTTCCAAAGTTGCAACTTTGGAAAAGTTCCTAAAGAGACTGCTCACTGTCAACACTTCGGTGGCTTCGACTTCGCTCAGCCACCGAATGTTGTCACTGCATACTCTCTCTAATCTCTAGCCTCTCGTATCTAACTTCTCCTAAAAAAAGCCTAACTTATTTTTATTATACGAAATCAACATATTTTTGGTCTGACGGTAGTGGTTGAGCATCATCAGATGGTTTTCTCTACCGAAACCGGATTTCTTGTATCCTCCAAAGGGTGCATGGGCTGGATAAGCATGGTAGCAATTGACCCATACGCGACCTGCTTGGATGGCTCTTGGGATCTGATACAATTCATGGGCATCTCTAGACCATAAGCCTGCACCTAAACCGTACATCGTATCATTGGCGATAGCAATAGCTTCCTCGGTAGTTTTGAAAGTGGTTACGGATGTCACCGGGCCAAAGATCTCCTCTTGGAAGATACGCATTTTGTTATGACCCTTAAAGATGGTTGGTTGGATATAGTAACCTCCTTCGAGTCCGGAGTTCAAGGCAGCCTTATCACCACCGCAAAGTACTTCTGCACCCTCTTGTTTACCGATATCTAAGTAGGAAAGAATTTTCTCAAACTGGTCATTCGATGCCTGAGCTCCCATCATGGTATCTTCAGCCAAAGGATGCCCCATTTTGATGGCTTTGGTTCGGGCAACTACGCGCTCCATAAATTTATCATAAATATCTTCGTGTACCAGAATTCTGGATGGGCAGGTACATACTTCCCCTTGATTCAGCGCAAATAGCACAGCACCTTCCACAGCTTTATCGAAGAATTCATCATCTGCATCAGCCACGGATTTCATAAAGATATTCGGTGATTTTCCACCAAGTTCCATGGTTACGGGAATTAAGTTCTCGGAAGCATATTGCATGATCAAACGACCGGTAGTAGTCTCTCCCGTAAAGGCAACTTTTGCCACTCTAGGTGAGGTGGCCAAAGGTTTTCCTGCTTCAGGTCCAAAACCGGAGACCACATTCAATACCCCCGGAGGAAGTAAATCACCGATCAGTTCCATCAATACCATGATACTCGTAGGTGTCTGTTCTGCTGGTTTTACCACAGTACAACACCCAGCTGCCAAGGCTGGAGCAATTTTCCAGGTAGCCATCAAAAGTGGGAAGTTCCATGGGATGATTTGGGCAACAACTCCTAGTGGTTCATGCAAGGCAATACTAACGGTATGTTCATCGTGCTCTGAAATCGAGCTTTCATCTGCTCGGATAACACCTGCAAAATAACGGAAATGGTCCACACATAATGGCAAATCAGCTGCGCGGGTTTCCCTAAGTGCCTTTCCGTTGTCAATAGTTTCCACACGGGCAAGCATTTCCAGATTCGCTTCAATTACATCGGCGATCTTATTTAGGATGCGGCTACGTTCTGCAGCAGAGGTCTTTGACCAAGCAGGAAATGCAGCATGTGCTGCATCCAGAGCTTTTTCTACATCTTGTTTGTTGCCTCTCGCTGCTTTTGAAAAAGCCTTCCCGTCAATAGGGGAGATATTATCAAAATATTCTCCTGAAGCAGGAGCGATCCACTGACCACCTATATAATGGTCATACTTTTCTTTAATCTGAGGTCTTTCAACAGGGCTTGCCTGTGATAAGGTTAATGTTGACATAATTTTGAGGTTGATTTTAGGTTTCGTCAAATTTCTTCTATAAAATTTTAAAAAAATCCACCTCTATTGCGGGATTATAGACCTCTATTGATAAATCGGTAATTTTGTGCTAGAAACAAGTTGGCCTCAAGGCTCGTAATCCTTAAATAAAATTCTTATTATTGATACATTAAACCCAAAAGAATCATGAGTTCACAATTTATTGCAGGAGTACCTTGGAGGAATGAAAAGGACCTCCGGACATTAGTGGAAAACCGGACTACTTACACGCTGAGCAATTGTGAACTGAATATTTTTGAAACACATCAACAGGCAGCCGATGTCAACTTATGTTTTGGTGACTTGGTCTTGACAACCATGTTGAAGGGGAAAAAGGTTATGCACCTAATTGATAGACCTGGTTTTGATTACCTACCTGGAGAATCCGTGATCGTTCCACCCAATGAAGTGATGAAGATTGATTTCCCCGAAGCACAACTGGATAATCCTACGCAGTGTATCGCCTTATCCATTTCCAAGGAAATGATCGAGGATACCTTTAATATGTTAAATGAGAAATTGCCCAAAAAAGAGCTTACCGCTGAATGGGGTTTGGACCTTTCCTATTTTCATTTGATCAATACCAACGATTTGTCAGAAATAATCAATCGATTTATCAAAATAGGCGTAAAGGAACGTTCCCGTGAAAAGGACCTGATTGCATCCTTTGCCCTGAAAGAATTGCTGATTCGTCTCACCCAAACCCAAGCAAGGGAACTACTGGAGCAATCCTATCAAACGCTTGCCCTGTCCAATCGTCTAGGTTTTGTGGTAGATTTTATTAAAAATAATGTACGTGAACATCTTACCTTAGAAAAACTCGCGGAAAAAGCCTGTATGAGTAAGGCTCACTTTTGCAGGACCTTCAAAAATGAATTAGGCCTTAGTCCGATGGATTACATACTAAAAGAACGATTAAAATTAGCCAGACAGTATCTTCAATTGGGCTCTCATCAAATTCAGGAGGTATGTTTCATGGCAGGTTTTAATAATACTACGTATTTCATAAGGACATTTAAGAAAGAGTTTGGGGTGACTCCTAAAGTATTTCAATCCCATTTGTCTTATGGATGACCATTTTTTTTTATTGTCTAAATAAAATTTCTTAAAAGTTTTATTGATTTTTGTTATGTTTTTGTTAGGTTTAGAAAATTTTGGTGTTTTAAAATTACGATCAATCAAGA
This sequence comes from Mongoliitalea lutea, assembly GCF_014652135.1. Taxonomy (GTDB): domain Bacteria; phylum Bacteroidota; class Bacteroidia; order Cytophagales; family Cyclobacteriaceae; genus Mongoliitalea; species Mongoliitalea lutea. Next base: position 147,961 of record NZ_BMYF01000007.1, on the reverse strand, counting down.
AATCGCCAAAGTTTATATGGCTATAGTCAGTTACAATTTAACCCAAACCTGGAGTCTTTTTTGAAGACTCCTTTTTTTTTGGTTAAAAAAATAACCATAAATATCTTTTTTTACATCAAATTTTATTTTTTTGGTTTAAAATTTAACTAGTATAATTCAAATTGTAAAAAACTTATATCATAGTGCTTTAAAATCAGGGCTATTTCTGATTTGTTTGGTCTTTACGTACTAATTGTGGTTTAATCCAAATCTTATTCTTTGTTGGGGTATTTTAACAAAAAAAATAGGCCTTAGGTTAAAAGTTGGTTACTTTTGTATATGCGTTCCCATACTATGCCTAAAGCTTTAACCATCATCATACCTGTTTACAACGAAGAAGGAAATATTTTTAGAATTCAAGACGCCTTGAATCAATACCTAGAAAAGTCCACTTTAAATGTATGTGCACTTTTTGTAAATGATGGTTCTACCGATACAAGTTTAGCTTTGATACAGCAAATTTGTAAAGCCAACACACATATGGGATTTATTTCATTTGATAAGAATAGAGGCTTAAGTGCTGCTATTAAGGCAGGGATAGATTATGCGACTACTGATTATGTAGGCTATATGGATGCAGACTTACAAACATCTCCTTTAGATTTTTGTTCCTTCGAACCTTTTCTTGAAAGCTATGAATTGGTTACAGGAGAGCGTCAACATAGACAGGACGGCCTAGGGAAGCGTTTTTCATCGAATTTTGCCAATTGGTTTCGGAACAGCTTTCTACAGGATGGGATGAAGGATACAGGCTGTCCGTTAAAAATATTCCAACGGGAGTTTGCATTAAAATTGCCTTACTTTAATGGTGTGCATCGCTTCTTTCCTGCCCTTACGCAGATTTATGGAGGCCAAGTGAAAGTGCTTCCTGTGCAGCATTTTCCCCGTCAAGCTGGTGTTTCAAAGTTTAATGCCCTCAATCGGATTGTGCAACCCTTATTGGATACGCTCCTAGTGCATAGACTTAAAAAGCGTTTCATACAATACAACATTGCAGCATCCCAAAAACCTCAGATTCCTGTCAAATGAGTAATTTTCTGGTCATTGGTTTGGGCCTGATTGCCCAAGGCTTGTTTTCTGCACGTTTCATCGTGCAATTGTTGCAGTCCGAGAGAGAAAATAAAGTAGTCTCACCCAGCTTATTTTGGCAATTGAGTTTACTGGCCTCTTTATTATTAATGGTATATGGATTTTTTAGATCCGATTTGGTTATTGTTGGGGGGCAATTGGTGGGCTATCTGATTTATATCCGCAACCTGCAATTGAAGGGAGATTGGGATGGTTTGCCTACGTTTATCCGTTGGACTGCCTTTTTGCTTCCTGCATTGATGGGGTTATTTTTAGTTTTTGGAATTGATTATAATTGGGATAAGTTTTTGGATAACCCTGAGATTGAGGGTTTATTGTTAACATGGGGGACGCTAGGGCAACTTATCTTTACCTCCCGCTTCGTCGTTCAATGGCTGTATTCGGAAAAGAAGCAAGAATCAGCTTTTCCCGTATCATTTTGGTACATCAGTTTGGTTGGGGCAAGTATCATTGCTGTTTATGCGATATTCCGAAAAGATGCGGTGCTATTCATAGGGCAGGCATTTGGGCTTTTTGTATATGGTAGAAATCTCATGCTCCATCATGCGGCAAGATTAGAGCGCTCCATGGATTTTCTTCGGAAGTTTAAAGCCTACCGATTTCCTGCATTAATGCTATTTACAGCAGCTGTGTTGTTTTTTAATTTAGGGAATTGGGAGGTGACAGAAAGTTCAGAAGCGCGCTACGCACTGATCCCTATGGAAATGGTGGAGTCAGGGGACTATATGCACCCGACCTTAATGGGGATTTACCATTATCACAAACCCCCGATGACTTATTGGATTACTGCTTTGGCTTACAAGATATTCGGAGTTTCTTCCTGGTCTGCACGGTTTTTTCTGCAAGTAGCCTTGCTGCTTCAAGTTTGGTTGGTTTACAAAATCGGCAAGATGCTGCTACATACAGATAAAAAAGCATTCTTGGCAGCCATGCTGTATGCCTCCTTTCCGGCTTTTATTATTGGAGGCAGAGCACTGACGACGGATGCATACTTGGCAGTTTTTGTGCTTGGGGCAGTATGGTTTTGGTTGAAGTATCTAAAAGATGCCCAGGTTGCACAACTTTTGGGTTTTTATTGCATGCTAGGGTTAGGGTTCTTAACCAAAGGTCCGGTGGTGTTAATCGTTCCTGTGATTTTGCTTGTAGTTGGGAGATTTCAGGGGAGGAAGGGTGATTTGGGGCTTTCTTGGCATTTGTTGGGCTCCTTAATTTTTGTAGGGATAGGCTTTTCTTGGTTTATCTTACTTTATCTGGAAGATCCACAGTTCTTGGATTACTTCGTATTTAAACACACGGTACAGCGATTTGCAACAGATACATTTAGCAGAAGTCAGCCATTTTGGTTTTATGGAGCGATTGTTTTGGGAACGGCTTTTCCGTGGATTCTGATAGTTTTTTCGAAGATCAAAGAACTGCTAGTCGATAAAAAATCTGTTCAGTTTTGGTTGTTGGCTTGGACGATCATTCCTTTGATTTTCTTTTCCATCAGCAAGTCAAAACTTATTCTCTATATCCTTCCGGTCTATCCGGGGATTGCCTTATTAGCGGTTGCGGTTTGGATAGGCCTTTCAAGACAAACGCAAAAAAAATGGGATAGGGTCTTATTTGCTTTTCAAGTCTTGATTTTATTGGGATTAGCGCTTAGTCCTTTGATAGAACCGAAGTTAGTGCTGAGTTACAAATTTTATTTCTTGTTAATCATCACCGCCTCTGTCTTAATTTCAATTCGGGTGATTCCATTTAAAGTGGCAGACCGTTCGGTTTTTGGAGCCTATTTATTTGTGATGGGCATCACGGCTGCTTCCACGTATTTTTTTGGAGCAAATGCTGATTTGGTCAACGATCAAAAACAAATCGCAGCTTTTATTCAAGAAGAGCTCCCAGAGAAAGCTGATGTATTGATTTACAATAAGCGTATGCCTTCTATGGCCTTCCTTACAGATAAAAATATCATCTCCTTATATGATGGGGATGAAAGTTTGAATCGGGAAACCCAATTTGAACGTACAGATGCTTGGAAGGAAAACCTGATCAATCTTCAGGAAGAGCCTGAATGGTTATTCCAACGCGATATGGGAAATGTGATTCTCATGGTGCGTAAAAACCAATTGGAAAAGTTTCCTGAAAAATTTCCACTGCAACAGTTCAATGTGAAAGAAGATTTTGGAAAGTGGGTCTTGTTGTTCAAAAAAGATATGTGATTTCGCTCTCTTTTTCTACATTTAACCAGTGAGGTAATACAAAATGATACACAAATGAAAATTTTATTGACCCAAATCAGTTATTTCATCAAAAACAAGCCTGATAGAAGGAATTTAAAGTTGCTTTTTAATTTCACAATCGTTCTCTTTTTAATCATTGCAATTTTTACAGCTGCATTTCATTATTTGATGTATTTGGAAGGCAGGGAATATTCATGGTTGACGGGCCTTTATTGGACGTTGACGGTAATGTCAACATTGGGCTTTGGAGATATAACCTTTGAAACTGATTTGGGCAGAACTTACAGTGTTTTTGTATTGCTGACGGGGATGTTGTTTTTGTTAATCCTTTTCCCATTTACCTTTATCAATTTCTTTTATTCGCCTTGGATGAAGGCCCAGGAGCAAACAAGAGTTCCTAAGGAGTTGGAGGAAGGTACGAAAGGCCACGTAATTTTAACAAATTATGATCCTGTAACGCAGGCATTGATTAAAAAGCTCAATCGAATCAATGTGCCTTATGTGGTACTTGTTAAAACCTTCGAAGAAGGCTTGAAATTGAGGGAAATGGATATCCGAGTGATGCTTGGTGAGCTCGATGATCCAAAAACCTACATCAATGCCCGTGTCAATGATGCTTTATTGGTGGCGACCACGACCACAGATGTGATGAATACCTCCGTTGCCTTCACAGTTAGGGAGGTTAGCCCGAGAGTTCCTATCATTGCAAGCTGTAATTTTGAGGCTTCAGAAGATATTCTTGAATTAGCCGGATGTAATCATGTATTACGTTTAGGTGAAAATATGGGGATATTTTTGGCTAGAAGGGCAAGTGGGGGAGATGCCTCTGCCCAGATTATCGGGAAATTTGAGGATTTACATATTGCGGAAGCTTCTGTAAAGGGCTCCCAACTGGTAGGTAAACAGCTTCGAGAAACACAATTAAGAGAACAAGTCGGTGTAAGCGTATTGGGAATTTGGGAAAGAGGGTATTTTGAAACAGCTTTCCCGGAGACCTTGATAGAAGAAAATACAGTCTTAGTATTGGCAGGAACGGAAGAACAGATTGAAAATTATAACAAAAATTATTGTGTTAAAAAGCCTACTACTGCACCGCTCGTAATTATTGGGGGAGGAAGGGTTGGTAGGGCGACCGGTAGGGCTCTTGCTGCAAGAGGCCTGGATTATAGAATCGTAGAAAAAGTTCAGGAAAGAATCAAAGATACGGGCAAGTACGTCTACGGAGATGCAGCGGATTATGAGACCCTTTGCAGAGCGGGTATTCAGGAAGCGCCTTGTGTGATTGTTTCTACCCACGAAGATGATGTCAATACCTATTTGACTATCTATTGCCGTAAACTGCGTCCGGATATTCAGGTTATCACGCGTGCTACCTATGACCGTAACTTGAGTACCATTCATCGTGCAGGTGCAGACTTTGTGCTTTCCTATGCGTCCATGGGCTCAAACAACATCTTGAACTTACTGAACCGTAGCGATACCTTGATGGTGGCAGAGGGCTTGGATTTAATAAAAATCAAGGTTCCTGAAGCCTTGGCCGGTAAAACCATCGCTGAAAGTGATATCCGAAAAGAGACAGGTTGTACCGTAATAGCTTTGAAACGTGCAGGAGGGATGGAGGTCAATCCTGAACCTACCTGTATCTTAGAGGAAGGAACGGAAATGGTATTGATCGGTACAGTGGAAGCGGAAAATAAGTTTTTTAAGGAATACAAAGTTTGACATAAAAAAACTGCCAGAAATATTCCGGCAGCTGTTCAAATTATCAATCTATGTTAATTCATGTTTTCATTGCCTTCACCTCCGCCTTTCAAGTCGTCATTGGTGACTCCTCTTCGTTTTCTTCGGCTAGGCTCCATCGTTAATTTACCCAATCTATAATTAAAGTTAACCTTAAAGTTCATGTTGCGCATCCCGATGGTACTTTGCTGCATTATGGTAGGAGTGATCAATTCGTTGTTGATTCTAAACACTGGGGTAAAGAAGTTTTCAGCGCCAAATCCAATACTACCTCTCTTTTCATTAAACTGCTTGTTGATATTCAAACTGTAAATCCCGAAGGCTCCAGCTGTTCCCTGTAATTGAACTTGCCTTCCACGCATAAAGGCGAAAGACTGTAACTGCCAGTTGTTAGGTAAGGAGTAGTTAGCGAAGATTCTACCGGAGAATACAAATCCATCATTAGCTGCTGCATACAAAGGATCGTCCAAGCCATTATTTAAGCGTGCATAGTATCCGTCCACACTACCATTCAAAGAGAATTTATCCGATAGTGTGATGTTAGAGAAAATGCTTAAGCCGTATGCTTTTTCACGTCCAATATTTTCGAAGGTAGTAAAGATGATATCATCTTCCTGCACCGTTCTTACAGGCTGAATGGAACCAGTCGTATTTCTGAAAAACGTCGTGAAATTAATGGTAGTTCCCTTACTGAATGTACTGTAAGAAAGCTCGTAGTTATCCGTCAATTCAGGATCCAACAAGGGATTACCCTGGGAGATTTGCTGAGGGTTGGCCGCATTGATGTTTGGATTCAGGAAGTTGAGAGAAGGTCTCTGCACACGCTTATTATAAGCAGCTTTGATCATTCTGCCATTTTCCAATCTTCTGCTCAAATTGACACTAGGGACGATTACACCATAGGAAGGGATATCCGCTTCGATTTCTGAATTTCTAAAATCAGCACTGATGGTGGTGTATTCATAACGTAAACCACCTTTGAAAGCATATTTTTTCAGGAAATTGGTAGTGTAAGAAGCATAAGCTGCAGTTACATTTTGATCGTAGGTAAATTCATTAGAAAAGTTGACATCGTCAATTTCTACAAATTCTCCATCGGAGCCCGTTGCGGTGAAGTAAGCAAAATCACTGGTTGCTCTTCTCAAAATGTTTTTCGCTCCGTACTCTAAAATTTTGTTTTTGCTATTGGCTATTGGCGTTACATAGTCCAACTGAATGGTGTATTCTTGATTTGTTCCTAAGTTATTATTTTTAATTCTGCTTAGGATATCATCAAAGGTGCCATTGTACAGGCTGTTGATAAAATCATTGGTTAGGTTGTTTTGACTGTATAAGCCAGAGATGGAAAATTCCTTCAAAGGCTTTTCATAAGTCTTGGTGTAGTTGAAGTTTACATCAACATTATTAGAAAGGTTGTTAACGCTTACATCTCTCAAAACGGAACTGACTAATGTTTCTTCAAAGAAAGTTTCTGTAGATAATCCATCTTGCCAGTTTTGCATATTGCGTAACCCCAAACTTACAGAGGCAGTCAAGAAATTATATTTATCCAACTCATAATCCCAACCTAGGTTGTATCTACCGAAAATCATGTTGCTACGTGTATCGGCATACTGATTGATTTGCAAAGCAGTACCGTCTGCATTGGTTACGGTCTGTTGGTTATCAAAAAAGCCACGAATATTATATCCCGCTCTTCCAAAACCACCCAAGGTCCAGCCCATTTTTCCTCTTTTCAAACTCGCATTCAAACCAAGGTTGCTACCACGAAGACCTGCACTGGAGTTGATGTTTAACGTTGCTCCCTGTAGGTTGTTCTTTTTAGTTACGATATTGATAACACCACCTGTTCCCTCAGCATCATACTTTGCAGATGGAGAAGTGATCACTTCAATGGATTTGATTTCTTCGGCCGGAATTTGTTTCAATGCATCAGCAACGTTGCTGGCGACAATTGCTGACTGTTTGCCATTGATCAATACCAAAATATTGCTACTTCCTCTCATGGAAACATTGCCATCCATATCCACTGATAGCATAGGCACTCTTCTCATCACGTCAGTTGCATCTCCACCGATCAAGGTTTTGTCATTTTCGGCATTATAGATGGTTCGGTCAACTTTTTCTTCAAATAAATCACGCTGACCCGTTACGGTTACTTCTTGCAAGGCTACAGCTTCGGTTTCTAATTGGATTTTTCCTAAATCCACTCTGAAATTTGTTGCGCTGATAGTGATCGGTTGAGAACTGTAAGACTGAAAACCCATAAATGAAATCTGGATTTTATAGGTTCCGTCGCCAAAATTTGCCAAGATGAATTCCCCATCAAATCCAGCTACTGCGCCTGCAACCGTTTTGTCTGTTGTCGCATCAATTAATGATACAGCTGCATAAGGGATTGGCTCATCCTTGTCTTTTTCAAAAATCTTCCCGAGTATTTGATATACGGGCTTAACTGCTTCCGTCGTCTGCGCATGTGTCTGTTGGACAAGTATAGCGTTCAGTATAAGGAAAGCAATCAATAGTTGGTTTAGCGTTTTCATTTTTCGTGGATAGTTTACGGCAACAAAGGAAGAAAAGGCAGGAATCAAAAAAAAACGAACTAGACAGGCTGGGGAAATGTCTCGACGAGTTTGGGTTTTTGACAGATGAAAACAAATCGATACGATCATTCAGAATTTTATCCTTTAAAAGTTCTGTTTGGTCGGTGAGTTGCCCTGTTTGGTAGATTAGAATGGGTATTGTGTGAAATAATATTTTTCTTTACATTCGATTGACAGTGAACATATGCAAAACTTAGCCTTTAAAAGAAATATCTCGCTCCTTGTCCATATTCTCATTTGGGCATTGGTTGGGTTTATTTTATTCCTACTTTTTCCGATTTCCTCAGGATTGTCATTTCCTTTGCCTTATTGGATCAAGCAAATCATCATGTTTGCTATGTTGATTGGAATTTTTTACTTGAATTATTTTTACCTTACTCAAGAGTTCTTGTTTAAAAATCAGATTGCTAAATTCTTGATTTACAATTTTGCAGCTGGGATAGTTTATATCCTTATTTTGATAGTCTATGATGAATTATTTGGAATGCAGGAGTTGATGCATCAGGTATTTAGGCCTAACATACCCTATACCCCGAGACCCCGGAATTATTACTATGACGTATCCAATTTGCTGGTTTTCTTTATGTCTGCCGGTATCAGCACCAGTGTGGCGACTATTTTAAAGTGGCAATCGGATGAAAAATTTCGCTTGGAACTGGAGCAAGAAAAAACCAATTCCGAACTCTTATATCTAAAAGCCCAGATCAATCCCCATTTTTTCTTCAACACGCTCAATAATATTTATTCACTGGCCAATATAGACATTGAAAAGGCTAAAACAGCTTTATTGAAGTTGAGCAGGATGATGCGTTATGTGTTGTATGAAACTGAGAAAAACCATACGCTTTTAAGTAAGGAACTTGATTTCATTAAAGACTTTTTGGAGTTGATGCGCTTACGCTTGACAAGCAAGGTACAATTAGACGTACAAATTCCGGATAGGGTAGAGGAAGCAGAAATTGCTCCCATGATTCTATTACCATTTATTGAAAATTGCTTCAAACACGGCATAAGCTCCCAACAAGATAGTCCGATTTCTATACATTTGAAAAAGGAAAAGCATATGCTTACCCTTGTAACAAAGAATTCGATTGTGAAAATAGCAGAGGATTCTCCCGAAGCAAAAGCTAGCGGTATTGGTTTGGCAAATACCAAACGGAGATTAGATTTGTTGTATCCTGGTAAATTTACCCTTCAGATACGTGAGGATTTGAAAAATGCGCATTATGAAATTGAACTAACCCTAGACCTGTCATGAAAATCTCTTGCATAGCAGTAGATGATGAGCCTTTAGCTTTGGAATTGGTCTGTAAATTCATAGGACAAACTTCATTTTTAGAGTTATTGGGCCGTTTTGACAATGCAATTGAAGCCTTGCAATTTATTAATTCCACGGAGGTAGATCTCATTTTCTTGGACATCCAAATGCCGGATTTGTCAGGTATGGAATTAGCTAGGATCATTGATGGTAAACAGGGAAGGAAAAAGCCCAAAATAGTTTTTACCACGGCTTACAATCAGTTTGCAATAGAAGGTTATAAGGTCGATGCACTAGACTATTTATTGAAGCCATTCAGTTATGAGGAGTTTTTGAAGGCCACGACAAAAGCCTATGAATTCTATGAAAAACAAACACTGGAACAAGCAGTAAGTCTGGGTATCACCACATCAGACTTCATTTTTCTAAAAGTAGAATACCAATTAGTGAAGGTGATGCTGTCAGACATTTTGTATGTAGAGGCCTACAAGGATTATGTTAAAGTCCACCTAAAGTCTAAACCTAATCCATTACTTTCTTTGACAAGTATGAAAAACATGGAGGAGTTACTTCCTGCGAATGATTTTCTTAGGGTTCACCGCTCTTATATCGTCAATGTCAACCATATAGATGCCATCAGTAAAAATATGTTGCAGGTGGGAGATGCCCACTTAGCAGTTAGCGAACACTACAAAGAAGGGTTTTTGAAATTTATCGAAAAGTGGATGAAATAACCCCTTTTTGAAATAAACGGGTTTTTTTAGGATTCAAATAAGTAGAATATTCTGAAATCATGTTGGATTGTAGGGCAGAACAATTGGAAATTTGGAACATTTTCGGTTGATTTTCCGTATATTGTACTGTAAATCTCAACTATGCATTCAGATCATCAAAAATTCATGCAAATGGCTATTGACCTGTCCAGAGATGGAATGCGGTCAGGCGTGGGAGGACCCTTCGGCTGCGTCATCGTCAAAGACGGGAAAGTAGTAGGTAAAGGTTCCAATGCAGTATCCAGTAGCAATGATCCCACTGCGCATGCAGAGGTGGTCGCTATTCGAGATGCCTGCAATAATCTCGGACATTTTCAATTGGACGGGTGTATCTTATACACTTCCTGTGAGCCCTGCCCCATGTGTTTGGGAGCTATCTACTGGGCTAGACCAGCAAAAGTCTATTACGCAAATACTAAAATCGATGCGGCTCGTATTGATTTTGATGATCAATTTATTTACCAGGAATTAGAGTTGCCTTTAGAGCAGCGCAAAATTCCTTTTGAACAACTGATGAATGCTGAGGCTTGGGAGGTATTTGAAGAATGGAAAAGTAAATCAGATAAAACACTTTATTAACTAATAGAAATTATGAAAAAGGTATTGATTGTTGGAGTTTTGATCGCCTCTTTTTTGGCTGCATGCGCAGGCGAGAAAAGTATAGAACAGCGCTTCGTTTTTGAGGCGGATAAAATTGTGGATGTAGAAACTGGAGATGAGTATATCTTGGAGGATATTGAAGAATTTACGGTAGTACACACAGATGGTACTGTGGAGAAAATTCCATTAGAGGAGTCTCCTTTTTATTCAGGAACCTTTTCTGCAGAGTACTTGGAGGAACTTAACAAAAGAATGGAAGACCGGAAATTGCAATTGCTAGAGGCCAAAAAGCAAAAAATTAAAGATGCTAGAAAAGCTCGGTATGCAGAAGTAAGTGATGAGGAGCTTCTAAAGAAATTTAAAACAGGTCATGCAGATGGTTTGGAGTTGGGTATCCAAATGGACATGATTGCTGAGTTAATCGACAGAGGTGTAATATCCGAGGATGAGGCGCCTGTGATGTTGGAGATTGAACCTGAGTTGGTGGACTTAGATATCATCATTGATGCACCAGTAATGTAAGTTGCTTAATAAAAGAACCCATTTTGGGCTGTTTCGGAGGTGAATTTTGAAAAAAATAGCGCCTTTGGAAACAGCCTTTTTTTGTGATGAATATCACCGTTTTTGATGATGGAGAAGGGTATTTTTATACCATCAATCAAACAATAACTCCATGAGCCACTATCAAATTTTAATTATCGGGGGAGGTACAGCAGGAATCACCGTAGCTGCCCAATTAAGAAAAAAAGCAAAAGACCTACAAGTTGCCATTCTTGAACCATCAGATAAGCATTATTATCAACCTGCTTGGACACTCGTAGGTGCCGGGACTTATAAATTCAAGGAGACCGAGCGTCCTGAGGCTAACTATATTCCCAAAGGTGTCACATGGATTAAAGATAAGGCTGTCAGTCTTACGCCTGAAAGTAATGCTGTGATGACGGCAACAAATGGAGAGATTACCTATGATTATTTAGTGCTTGCTCCTGGCCTGATTATGGCGCCTGAATTAATACCAGGTTTGAAAGAGGCTTTAGGAAAAGGAGTAGTCTGTAGCAATTATACAGATCCTGAACATACATGGGAAGTATTGAAGAATTTTAAAGGTGGGAATGCTGTATTTACACAACCTACTACGCCAATCAAATGTGGAGGGGCTCCTCAAAAAATCATGTACATGGCAGAGGAGTATTTCCGCAAAGCTAGTGTACGTGAACAAACAAATGTGGTATTTGCGACTCCGGGAACAGTGATTTTTGGTGTAAAAGAATTTGCCAAAACTTTGAATAAAATTATTATAGAAAGAGATATTTTGTTCAAACCTCATTATGCTCCAATTAAAATTGATGCTGAAAAACAGGAGATCACCTTCAAATACACCCATGAAAACATCGCTCAATGTGCGGATACAATTGTCCCTGCATTAGGTGAAAGCTTGGTTGGAGATTCGGAGATTGTCATGAAGTTTGATATGTTACATATCGCACCTCCTCAGCAAGCACCTGATTTTGTTAGAAACTCTTCAGTTTCCATGCAAGATGGCCCTAGCAAAGGTTGGGTAGATGTAGATATCAATACCCTGCAGCATAAGCGATTCCCGAATGTTTTTTCATTGGGAGATGTGGCAGCATTGCCTACAGCAAAAACGGGTGCTGCTGTAAGAAAGCAAGCACCAGTAGTGGTGGGTAACTTAATTCATTTGATCCGTACTAATGCCATTGCTGGTTTAAAATATGAGGGCTATTCTTCCTGTCCATTGGTGACAGGTTACAGTAAAATGGTATTAGCGGAATTTAAATACAACAATGTTCGTGATTCAGATCCATTCATCTCCAAATTTGTCGACACCACCAAGGAGCAATACAGCATGTGGCTTTTGAAAAAACATGTCTTGCCGATTATGTACTGGGAAGGAATGTTGAAGGGAAGAGCTTAGAGTACCAAGTACCAAGTACCAAGTACCAAGTACCATGTACCAAGTAGGGGGGCAGGAAATAAAAAAGAATAATCGTATTTGAACAACCACCGTAACTGTCGACAGTGGACTGTGGACCTTCAATCAATGAGGCAAGAGCCAAGAAACAAGAATCAAGATGAAATATGCTTGCGCGATATAAGTTGAAATAAAACCAATAGCTTGGTATCTTTACCTAAAAATATCTTGCTAGAAAAAAATCTCACACGTATAGTTACTTTCTATGGAGTCAAAAGTATTTTTAACCGTTTAGGCAATCTCTTACATTTACAGAAGATTACACCTGTGATGAAGCTACTTGGATTCTTTGTATTTTTCTTTATTTCCTTGCTACCTGTCTGGGCTCAGGTGGTATGGGTGCAAGATGCTCAAACCAAGGAAGGGCTGGAGTTTGTGATGATTTCCTTAGGTTCTAGCCAAAACTTTGTTCAAACTGATTCAGAGGGGAAAGCGGATATCAGTTTTTTGAGTGCTAAAAACGGGAATGTTCAGTTCAGACTATTTGGTTATCAAGCTCAGCAGCTTACTTGGGAGGAGCTTTTAGAAGCTGATTTTACCGTGGTTATGCAAGTCAGTGAGTTGACCTTGCAGCGAGCGGTAGTTTCTGCTACCCGATGGACACAATCTAGGCAGCAAGTACCCAATAAAATCAGTCAAATTTCTAAAGAGGAACAGTTATTTTTAAATCCTCAAACTGCTGCGGACTTATTGAACATTTCGGGAGATGTATTTATCCAGAAAAGCCAACAGGGTGGGGGCAGCCCCATGATTAGGGGATTTTCGACCAATCGTCTTTTGTATGCGGTGGATGGTGTTCGTATGAATACGGCTATTTTCCGAAGTGGAAATCTGCATAATGTCATTTCTTTAGATCCTTTTGCTATTGAAAATACAGAGGTGTTTTTTGGCCCAGGCTCTATTATTTATGGTTCAGATGCCATCGGCGCAGTGATGAGTTTTGAGACTTTGAAGCCTGTTTTTCAAGAAGGTAAAGAGTTTAAGTTTGATGGGAATGTGAGTTTACGTGGAATTACTGCCAATAAGGAGCAAACGGGTCATGTGCATTTGCGTTATGGAAATCATCGCTGGGCTGGGGTTAGCAGCTTTTCCAGATATAATTTTGGGGATTCACGCATGGGAAGCCGAGGGCCTGAAGAATTTCTAAGACCTACACTTGTTGAAAGAGTTCAAGGGCAGGATATGCTTGTAGAAAATCCTAATCCTTTGATACAAATTCCCTCAGGATATGAACAAAGCAATTTTATGCAGAAACTGGCCTTGAGAACGGATAATGGATGGAATTTTCAATATGCATTTCATTTTTCTGAGACCAGTAATTTTCCAAGATATGACCGGTTGATTCGCCTGCGCCCGAATGGTTTACCGCAAAGTGCTGAATGGATGTACGGTCCCCAAATATGGGCTATGCACCATTTCAGTGTGCAGCATTCAAGCAAGACCTCATCCTTTTATGATCAATTATCAATCAATTTGGCTTATCAGCGATTTGAGGAAAGTAGAATAGATCGGAACTTTGGAAGTTTCATCCGTAGAGAGCGGGAGGAGCGGGTAGACGCATATTCTTTGAATGTTGATTTGACCAAAAGTGTCTCAAAAGATATACAACTGTTCTACGGTTTGGAAGGTGTGATCAATGATGTACGTTCGGAAGGAATGGATATCAATATAATCAACGAGCAGAGCGGCATTGGTCCGGCTAGGTACCCACATGCAACCTGGAGTTCCGCAGCGGCTTATCTTACATCTCAATTTCAACTGAATAAAAACTCCTTAATTCAAGGAGGTCTACGCTACAATCTTTTTGCCTTGGATGCAGATTTCACCAATAATCTTGCCTTTTACCCCCTTCCTTTTGAGCAAACATCTTTACAAAATTCTGCACTCATAGGAAGCTTGGGATATGTGTTTTCCTCAGCAGAAGGTTGGGTAATGCATGCCAATGTATCCAAAGGTTTTAGAGCTCCCAATGTGGATGATATTGGGAAATTTTTCGATTCCGAACCAGGTGCTGTAATGGTGCCTAATCCTACCTTGCAGGCTGAGGATGCCTACAATGCGGAGTTAAATGTCGGGAAAGTGATAAAAGACCGGTTTTTAGTTGATGCAACAGCCTACTACACCTATTTAAACAATGCGTTGGTTCGAAGACCGGGTCAGTTGAATGGTCAGGATAGTATCTTCTATGATGGTACGCTCAGTCAGGTGTTAAGTTTGCAAAATGCTGCATTTGTTCAAATTCAAGGGGTCCAAATAGGCGTAGAATACAAAGTGTCCAAATTTTTCACTATTCAATCAAAACTGAATTTTCAGCGTGGGATTGAAGAAATGGAAGATGGTGTACAGAGTCCAAGTCGCCATGCACCACCAACCTTTGGCCTTACCCGTTTGGATTATCAGCGAAAAAATCTTCGCTTGCAGTTATTTGCGGAGTATGCAGGTTCTTTTACATTTGAGCAATTGCCTTTGGAAGAGCGGGCCAAACCTGAGTTATATGCTGTAGATGCTTTTGGTAGCCCCTTTAGTCCTGCCTGGGCCACTCTTAATTTCAAGGCTCAATATAGATTCCCTCAATGGGTTACGATAAATGCTGGTTTGGAGAATTTGACCGATGTGAGGTATAGAACCTATAGCTCGGGCATTGCTGCTCCCGGGAGGAATTTTGTGTTAAGTGTCAATATTGATTTCTAAGGTGATTCTGCGCACGCTATATTTGTGAATAATTTTTTATTTTTAAGGTTATGAAAAAGATCCTGCCACTTGCCCTATTCTTATTTTCTCTATCCATCCTCTCACATGCTCAAGTAGTATCAGAGGCACCTCATAGAATCATCTATCAATTAACAGATGGAGATGTAGATGTACATGAGAAATTTTTGAGACAATTAGAAAATATTTTCAGAGCTGCTCCCAATGCTCAGATAGAAGTGGTGACACATGGAATGGGTATAGATTTGATGCGAAATACAAATAATCTGTACACAGAAAGGATTGCAGCTTTGGTAGAGAAGGGTGTCGAATTTATGATTTGTGAGAACACGTTAGCTCAGCGAAAATTGGAGAAAGGGCAATTTTTGGAGCTGGCTGGGTTTGTGCCAGCAGGTGTTTTGGAGATAGTCATGAAACAAGAAAAAGGTTGGATTTACATAAAGGCAGGTATTTAGTACTTTTATTTAAAAATGTGTAGCTTTCGTTGATTTTTGAAGGAAGCTATGTTCGAATTCTTAGAAGAAACTGCAATACAACTTGGACCTGTAAAGGCTGCCTTGGTGGCAACTATCTTTACATGGTTGATGACAGCTGTGGGTGCCTCCATCGTTTTCTTTTTTAAGACCATTAACCGTGCGGTATTCGATACCATGCTAGGTTTTACAGGAGGTGTTATGATTGCTGCAAGCTTTTGGTCCCTTCTGAATCCCAGCTTGGAGTATGCTAAGGAGATTTTTCCCACCATGCATTGGTTGCCGGTTGCTGCTGGGTTTCTTTTAGGGGGCTTATTTATTTTTGCTTTGGATAAACTGCTTCCTCATTTACATATCAATTTTGGTCAGGCCGAACAGGAAGGTATTCCAACATCTTGGCATAAATCTACACTTTTGTTGCTGGCGATTACCTTGCACAATATCCCTGAAGGTTTGGCCATTGGTATCTTATTTGGATCCGCTGCACTGGGACTAGAAGGTGCATCCATTACTGCTGCTGTAGCTTTAGCATTAGGTATTGCCATTCAAAATATTCCCGAAGGTATGGCTGTATCCATGCCTCTGAGGAGAGCTGGTATGAGCAGGAAAAAGAGTTTTTGGTATGGTCAGCTCTCTGCTATTGTTGAGCCTATGGCTGGAGTAGTAGGCGCAATTGCTGTAATTTTTATGCAGAATATTCTCCCATTTGCACTTTCATTTGCTGCAGGTGCCATGATTTTTGTGGTGATAGAAGAAGTGATTCCCGAAACCCAACGGGATAAATATACTGATTTGGCTGTGCTAGGTTTTATGATTGGTTTTGTGGTGATGATGGTGTTGGATGTAGCTTGGGCGTAAATAATTAGAGATGGAAATGTATATTGTTTTTGCGATACTATTTTTGGCCTTAGTGCTTTTTGCTTGGGGTAAAATACGCTATGATTTAGTGGCTATTATTTGTTTATTGTTATTGGTTTTTTCATCTATTCTGTCTGCTGAGGAAGCATTTTTAGGATTTTCTCATCCAGCAGTTATCACCGTCGGAATGATTTTAGTAGTCAGTCATGGGCTTGTTCGTTCAGGTTTAATCGAGCAGTTAGCAAAAGTTCTTTTGGAGCAAAAGCTAAGTTTTTCAAAGGAATTGATTTTGTTATGTGTATTTGTATGTGTTGCGTCTGCTTTTATGAATAATGTTGGAGCTTTGGCAATGACTATGCCTTTGGCTGTTTTTTTGGCACAAAAGCGAGAGATGTCACCATCTTCCTATTTGATGCCCATCGCATTTGCTTCCCTCTTAGGTGGAATGATAACTCTTATTGGTACTCCTCCCAATATCATCATTTCTACTATTCGGGCAGAGCAATTAGGCGAGCCATTTAAGATGTTTGATTTTGCCCCTGTAGGAATTGGTGTAGCCTTGATTGGATTAGTATTTATAGTCACTTTAGGTTGGAAACTTGTTCCACAAAGGATTTCAAAAGAAGATAATTCGAATAAGTTTAATGTAAATGACTATATCACCGAGGTAATTATTACAAAAGAGTCTACCTTAAAAGATCAGCCACATCATCAAATCTATAAACTTGTTGAGGGGAATGTTCAGATTTTGAATATTATAAGGGATAAGCAGTTTACGTATGCTCCAGGCAGGTATTTTGTTTTTAAGGAAGGTGATATTATCAGTATTCAGGGAGATTCTGATGATTTAAAGGCATTTATCAAAGATACAAAGACCACCTTGGTAGGGGAACAGGTTGAAAAAGATACCACTGGTCAATCATCTATGGATAGTGTTCAGCTAGTAGAGGCTGTAGTGATGCAAAATAGTCCTATTTTGAACAGATCTGCGGCGGATATGATGATGAGTTTCAGGTATGGGGTGAATTTATTGGCGATATCCAGGCAAAACCAAAAAATCAGAAAGAGAATTGATCATGTGAAATTTCAGATTGGTGATGTGGTGTTGCTGCAAGGTGATAACGATAAAATTGATGAAGCTCTTGAAAGCATGGGTTGCCTTCCTCTGGCAGATAGGGGAATTTCTTTTGGAGAACCAAAAAACATCTTTTTGTCTTTAGGAATATTTATAATGAGTTTGGGGTTGATCGTGGGCGGTGTATTAGACGTTCAAGTTGGATTTACATTGGCGGCCCTTTTGATGATATTGTCGAAAATAATCCCTTTGAGAGAAATTTATACAGCTGTTGACTGGCCTGTTTTAATTCTTTTGAGTGCTTTATTGCCGTTGGGTTTTGCTTTGGAAAAAACAGGAGGAGCACAGTTTTTAGCAGAGAAAATACTGATGCTACAAGAAAGTTTTCCTGTTTGGGGTATTCTAACAGTTATTTTGTTAGTAACCATGTTTTTGTCAGACGTGATTAATAATGCAGCCACTGTTGTTTTAATGGCGCCGATTGCTCTGAATGTAGCTGAGGGCTTGCAGGTAAGTTCAGATCCATTTTTAATGGCCGTGGCTATCGGAGGTAGTTGTGCGTTTCTCACACCAATTGGACATCAAAGTAATGCATTGGTTATGGGGCCTGGAGGCTATAAGTTTACAGATTACTTGAGGTTAGGTGCTCCGTTAGAGCTATTGATCATCCTAATATCCATTCCTTTGATTCTCCTATTCTGGCCAATTTAGCCGTTTTCTCCAAATAGTGGTTGTGGTTCAATATCTTCCCGTTTTTTGAGGCCGAATCCCTCTACTGCATATGTACGAATATGAGCTTCCATTTCTTCAATGGAATCTGTCATTAGAAATAGCTCCAAGTCTGTTTTGTTGATGGTTCCGTAATCTGCCAAGTGAACGATGTAGTCATACAAATGCTGATGAAACTCTGAACACATCAATACCACCGGAAATCTTCGCATGACCTTTGTCTGCATCAAGGTGAGTGCTTCAAAAAACTCATCCAAGGTTCCAAATCCGCCTGGCATCACAACAAAAGCATAGCTATACTTAGAAAGCAGTACTTTTCTCACAAAGAAATACTTGAAATTCATAAACTTATCCAAGTAAGGATTGGGATGTTGCTCAAAGGGCAAAATGATGTTGCAGCCAACTGATTTTCCTCCCACATTTTTGGCACCCCTATTGGCTGCTTCCATGATGCCTGGCCCACCTCCGGTCATCACTGTGAAGCCCATTTTACTCACCTGTTCTCCAACTCGGACAGCCAATTGGTAAAATGGATCATTTTCTTCAAATCGGGCCGATCCAAAAACTGTCACACAAGGACCAACAAAGTGAAGCATTCGAAATCCACGGATAAATTCTAACATGACTTTGATGATCATTTTGAGTTCTTTCCAGCGGGTTTGAGGACCTGCAAAAAACGCTTCTTCTTCAGGGTTTACGAGGGGCGAAAAACTCTTGGGGTTGTCTTTTAACATGAAGTTTTGGGTTTAGCTTGGAGAAAGATAAGAAACCTTTCATACTTTGAAAATGCAGAGATTTACAAAAATCCATTTTTTTTGGAAACATTTTGGATAACTTACATTACCAAATAATCAGACTATGAAAAAAATCAATTCGTTTATTTTAGTACTCGCAATGATCAGTACACAAGTAATGATGGCCTGTGGGGCCGAAAAGGCTGAGGAGGAGGAAACTATGGAAAAAAGCACTTCAAAAAGAGGAGGTATTGCCCTATATACGTTGAGAGAGGCTATGGGTCAGGACCCCAAGGCTACCTTGCAAAGAGTAGCAGATATAGGCTATGCTTATATTGAGGCAGCGGGATATGCCGATGGGAAATTTTATGGAATGGAGCCTGCAGAATTTAAGGACTATGTGGAATCTATAGGACTTACTGCTAAAAGCGCCCATATGGGAGGTGTTAACTTGGAAAATGCCGATGAACTGATTGCTGCTACAAAAGCCGCTGGTTTTACCTACTTTGTCATTCCGGTACCACCAATGGGGATGTTTACTTACGGTCCTGAGGGATTGGGGATGAAAGGTTCTCCCGAAGAGCTTGTTCAGATTTTGAACAAAATCGGAGAAAAATGTACAGCAGCAGGTTTGAAGCTGCTCTATCATAACCATGACTTCGAATTTGTACCTAGAGAAGATGGGCTGATTTTAACAGATTACATTTTGGATAATACCGATCCTGCTCATGTCAATTTTGAGATTGACTTGTATTGGACAGTGAAAGCTGGGGCAGACCCTATTGCCTATTTTGAAAAATACCCTGGAAGATTTCTTGCTTGGCACTTAAAAGATATGGATGATCAAGAGCGTTTTGCACCGGTTGGGCAAGGTTCTATAGATTTTGCGGAAATCTTAACCCATCAAAGCAAGGCAGGAATGGTTCATTATTTTGTCGAGCAAGACCAAACTTTTGATGGAATGACTCCTTTTGAATCTGTTCAAATCTCCCACCAAAAAATTGTAGAGTTAGGATTTAATTGAAATTGTAAGTAAAAAAAGAGGCTGTTTTTCTGACAGCCTCTTTTTTGTTAAAATATTTTTATTTGTACATCACCTGCTTTACCGCTTCCAAAGTACGCTTCACATTTGGAATGGTTGCGTCAATGTAGGTAGGTGCATAACTTAACGGAACATCCATAGAATTGACACGAACCACAGGAGCGTCTAAGTAATCGAAAGCATTTCTTTGTAAGTGGTAAGCGATTTCAGAAGAAATTGCAGCCAATGGATTAGCTTCTTCTACGACTACGCATCTGTTGGTTTTCTTAACAGAATTTACCACTGCTGCATAATCAATTGGTCGGACTGTTCTCAAGTCAATAACTTCTGCTTCTACACCATCCTTAGCCAATTCCTCTGCTGCTTCCAAGGCTACTTTCATCATTTTACCAAAGGATACGATCGTTACATCTGAACCTTTTCTTTTGACATCAGCAACTCCGATTGGTAATAAATATTCTCCTTCAGGTACTTCACCCTTATCGGAATACATGAGCTCAGATTCCATGAAGATGACAGGGTCGTTATCTCTGATGGAAGCTTTTAATAATCCTTTTGCATCGTACGGATTAGAAGGTACTACTACTTTCAGACCAGGGGTGTTTGCAAACCAATTTTCGAAGTTGGAAGAGTGGGTAGCACCCAATTGCCCGGCGTTACCAGTTGGGCCTCGGAATACGATTGGCACACTGTAAGCACCACCAGACATTGCCAACATTTTGGCAGCCGAGTTGATCACTTGGTCAATAGCTACCAAGGAAAAGTTGAAAGTCATAAACTCGATGATAGGTCTCAATCCGTTCATCGCAGCGCCTACACCTAGGCCTGCAAATCCAAGTTCGGCAATCGGCGTGTCATAGACTCTGTCCGGTCCAAACTCGTCCAACATACCTTGGGATACCTTGTAGGCACCGTTATATTCAGCTACTTCTTCGCCCATGAGAAACACGTTCTTATCGCGTCTCATTTCTTCTGACATAGCTTCTCTTAATGCTTCTCTAAATTGGATAACTCTCATTTCAAAATCTATATTTTGGCCCGTAAAAATAGAAAGTAATCCCTCAATTCCAAAACTTCACGAAGGCATAAATGCCATTAATGAAAGAAATAGAAAGCTTCTAACAGGGTTTATTCTTCTTTTTTAACGATTTCTTTCCCTGAACTCACCCAATTATTGAGTCCGCCTTCTAACATGTAGACCTTTTTGAAGCCCATTTCCTTCATTTTTTCTGTGGCAGGGATCGTACGTTTGGCAGATCTGCAATAAACGTAGTAAGTTTTCTTTTTATCCAAACTTTCCAAGCCTTTCTCAAAATCATCTCCTAAAAAGTCAATAAATTCAGCATCTTGAATATGCCCCTCTGCTACTTCATTGGGTGTGCGAATATCGAGTATAACAGCTTTTTTCTTTTTCTTAGCAGCAGCCTCAAAAGCATCTGGAGCTAGTGCTTTTGCCCCCTCCTGAGCATAGGATTGAAAGCTGTACATGAAGAGTGCGATTAAGACTATGGTGAATTTAAGAAGTAAATTCGTGAAGGCTGTTTGCTTTTTCATTTGTCAGGACTAGTTTTGGTTTATACATCAAAAATAAACATTTTAAAATAAACAGATTGGTACGGGTAGCATTGATTTCGGATTCGCATGGTTTTATGGATGAGCAGATTGTCAAACACTGTGCAGATGTAGATGAAATTTGGCATGCGGGAGACATAGGTGATATCCGTATATTAAGTTTACTTCCTTCAGCTGCTGCCCATAGAATCATCACTGGTAACATTGATGATCAAGCTGCAAGATTGGAATATCCGGAGTTTACTTCTTTTGAGATCGAAGGATTGAAAATTGGTATGTTGCACATAGCAGGCAATCCCCCACGCTATGCCAAGGGAGTCAAAAAACTAATCCAAGAAGAAGGATTAAAGGTCTTGGTTTGTGGGCATTCCCATATTTGCAAGGTTGTATTTGATCAGGACCTGCAGTGCTTGTACATGAACCCCGGAGCTATTGGACACCAAGGGTTTCACCAAGTGAGAACGCTATTGAAATTCGAAATAGCAAACGCTAAAGTTCAAAACCTAAGAGTGGTCGAACTTGGTAGGAGAGGGAGGATGTAAAAAATAAAGGGTTCAATCGTCAGATTCAACCCTTTTATTTTGACTTCCTTTGGGAAGTGCTTGAATTTTTGTTGGACAAGATTAGGCCTCGAAGCTTTTTTTCAACTCTTCGATGTCTACATTTTTGATTACCGGCTTAGCGCTCAATTGCTTAATTTTGATAACTCTTGTATTTTGACCTTGTCTTTTTCTTCTCAATTTTCTTTTTAACGTAGTAACAGCCATCGTCTTATCTGTTTATGTGATTCCAAATGAAGCGCAAAATTAAAATAAAATTTTGATTTTACTTACCTTTGGGCAAAATTAAAAATAATTATGTCGATTCAGAAACCAAGTCTTCCGAAAGGAACCCGTGATTTTGGCCCTCTTCAAATGGCTCGCAGGAATTTTATCCTAGATACTATTAAGGATACCTTTAAGTTATTTGGGTTTCAGCAATTGGAAACACCCTCTATGGAGAATTTGAGCACACTTACTGGGAAATACGGAGATGAGGGTGATCAACTGTTGTTTAAAATTTTGAATTCGGGTAATTACTTAAAGGATGTGGAGGCTACTGATTTGGAAAAAGGAACAGCACATGTCCTTCCAAAAGTCTCAGAAAAGGGCTTGCGTTACGATTTGACGGTACCTTTTGCCCGATACGTTGTTATGAATAGAAATGAAATCACCTTTCCTTTCAAACGTTTTCAAATACAGCCCGTCTGGAGAGCAGACCGTCCTCAAAAAGGTAGGTATCGAGAGTTTTATCAGTGTGATGCGGATGTGGTAGGGACGGATAGTCTACTTTGTGAAGTAGAAATATTATTGATGATTAAGCGTGTTTTTGCGCAGCTTGGTATCTCGGATTACAGCGTTAAAGTGAATAACCGCAAGATTTTAACGGGCTTGTCCGAAGTTATCGGTGAACAAGGTAGAGAAGGAGAGTTATGTGTGGCAATCGATAAATTAGATAAAATTGGTTGGGAAAAAGTACAAGAAGAGTTAGCTCAGCGTAATTTTTCAGCAGATGCAGTAAAAAAACTGGAGCCCATTATCGGAGTAAATGGCTCGAATGAAGAAAAGTTAGCTTTCTTGAAAAGCTTCTTATCAACTTCTGAAGTAGGCTTGCAAGGAGTACAGGAATTGGAAGAGGTAACCCGATTATTAACGATTTATGGAGAATCCCAAGAGCATTTGGACGTAGATGTGGTGCTTGCGAGAGGTTTATCCTATTACACAGGGGCTATTTTTGAAGTGAAAGTAAACAATGTATCGATTGGTTCTGTCAGTGGAGGTGGGCGTTACGATAATTTGACAGGTGTTTTTGGATTGGATGGTGTATCGGGTGTAGGTTTTTCTTTTGGGGTGGACCGAATCTATGACGTGATGGATGAATTAGGGTTATTTCCGCAGGAGAACTTGGACCAAACAAAGGTGTTGATCTGTCACTTTGATCAGGCTGGATTTGAATATGGGCTAAAAGTATTACAGCTTTTGCGAGAAGCGGGTATTCGTTCAGAATTATTCCCGGATGTGACCAAATTCAAAAAGCAATTGACCTATGCTGATAAAAAAAATGTGCCATATGTTTTGGTTTTAGGGGATGATGAACTTGTCAATCAGACCGCAACCATCAAACATATGGCATCAGGAAAACAGGAAACTGTAGCATTGGGAGCTCTTATCGAGCAAATTTTAGAATAACACAAGAAACCATTTTTATAAAAAAGCCTTGTACATGTCAGCGTTATGCTAGCATTACAAGGCTTTTTATCATTCAATCTCTACAATACTTTTAATAGGGATGCAAATATCTGCTTTCAGACAAACGAAATCAGAACCGACAGCCCAAATCGTCGTATGCACGCGATAGGTTCTTTGTTCTGCGTCTTGGAAAGTGATGTCAACTTTGTTTTTGAGTAGATTACCAAGCGCTAAGGCCCTGTTTAAATCAAATTCTCTTTTTTTAATTGCCTCGGCACTATCCAATACCTCATTCTTGGAGAATCTTAACTGTGTGATAAGTTCTTTTTCGATATTTTCGATGGTTTTCATAGGTTTCAGTGTTATTAGATTGTACAATATACTATATTTTTACTTCAATATTTCGAGAATAGTTACATTTGATGTATTTAATTTTTTTATGGTCAGTATAAGTGGTAGCAAAAACGGGTGAACGGTAAGGTGCGTGTATGGATTTAGCAGCCTAAGGAATCGTGATCAATACATCTTATTTTCAGTGTTCTAGCATAATTAACGAAGAATATCGCTTCCTAGTGTCCGGTTTTTCAATTCTTAGATAGCTGAAATCAAGAATTGCAGGAAGGAGATTTAGAAGAAAATCGATTAAAAAATTACCTTTGTAAGAAAAACACACAAGCTATGTTTGATTTGATGAGCATGATGGGCAAGGTGAAAGAAGCCCAGGCAAAAATAAAAGAAACTCAAGCCAAGTTGGTGCATTTACGTGCTATAGGAGAGTCCGGTGCAGGAATGGTCAAGGTGGAGGTGAATGGCCACAGACAAGTGATGAAAATCGAAATGGATGATGCCCTTATCAATCCAAATGACAAAGAAATGCTCAGCGATTTGATAGTGGCTGCGACTAACAAGGCTATGGAAGAAATCGAGGGCAAGATCAAAAACGAAATGAAGGCTGCTACTGAAGGTATGATTCCCAATATTCCAGGAATGGATTTTGGAAATATGTTTTGATGCAACACGCAGCTATTGTCATATTGAATTACAACGGAAGGGAGGTCTTGGAAAAGTATCTTCCTTCTGTTGTTAAGTATTCTTCTTTTCCAATCATTATCGCTGACAATGCGAGTAAAGATGACTCAGTTAGGTTTCTTCAAGAACATTACCCTTCCATACAACTCATTTTACTGGAAAAAAACCATGGATTTGCCCAAGGATATAATCTTGTTTTGGAGGAATTGAGAGGTGAATACGAGTACTTTATATTATTGAATTCTGATGTGGAAGTTACGCCTAATTGGGATCAGGTACTGATTTCTTGGTTGGAGAACAATCCTACGGCAGTAAGTGTACAGCCCAAAATTCTTTCTGCAATAACGCCTACCAAATTTGATTATGCAGGAGCGGGAGGGGGGTTTTTAGATAGTCTTGGGTATCCTTTCTGTAGGGGGAGAATATTAGAATTAATAGAAGAGGATGCCAGTCAATACAATGATGTGATTCCTGTTGATTGGACTTCGGGGGCTTGCATGGCTGTCAGAGCAAAAGACTTTTTTGGTTTCAATGGTTTCGATGGTGCATTCTTTGCCCATATGGAAGAGATTGATCTTTGTTGGCGTTGGAGAAATGCTGGAAAACAACCTTTTTACAACGGGGCTGTTCAAGTCTACCATTTTGGAGGAGGAACACTTTCCCGGAGTAATAGCACAAAAGTTTATCTGAATTTCCGAAATAGTCTGCTCATGAACCGAAAAAATCTCCAGGGATTGGAGTTTTGGTGGGTATGGACACACCGGATAGTTTTAGACCTATTGGCAGTAGCTGTGTTTCTACTCAAAGGACAATTTGGCTTTGCCAAAGCGGTTTTAAAAGCCCATAGAGATTACCGGATACTCAATATGAAGCCGTTGATTTCTGGGGGTAGCAAATTAGTATGGAAGAAAAATAGGCCTTATTCTATACTTTGGCATTATTATGGTCTACGAATCCGAAAATTCCATTCGGGATTAATCAAATAACACCGGATTATTCATTTTGCGAAGGTATTTCCGCATTTTCATGAGCATCGCCATGCTGACATAGACAATAATCGGAGAGCCCAAGGTAATGAATGAGCTATAAATAAAAAACAAACGGATACTGTCAATAGGAAAGTTAAGTTTCTCACCTAACTTGCTACAAACGCCGAAAGCGCTTTCTTCGAAAAAGAGTTTAATTTTGTTCATAATAGTTGGTGGTGTTGGTTATATCTGCAAATTAAATAAAATACATTTCATATGCGCAATTTATTTGTGAATCAAATGGTTAAAAGTTATAAAATTCTGTTAGTTACTTTTTTTTCTGCTCTTTATTTGTCGTCTTGTAGTCCGCGCATTCAATCTATTGATGGATTATTAGATGGGGTAAAAGTATCTCCTGAAGTGTTGACTTTACATAGGGATTCCCTACGTTTCACTATTTCAGGTGCCATTCCCATTAAATTCCTCAATAAAGACGCCAGAATTCTTCTTTACCCAGAATATGTTTATGGGGACAATGCCCTTAGGTTAGGAGAAATCATTCCCTTTGATGGAGTTTTCAATCAGACATTCACGGAGGCCCAGTTTTCCAATAATTACCTGATTCCATTTCTTCCAGGCATGGAAAAAGGTGAACTGCAGGTAAAGCCTGTATATCAATTAAAAAACAAACTGTTTACTGGTACGCCAAAAGTAATCGGGGTTGGGGTGAATACCGCTCCTTTGCTAACGCGTATGGGGCAAGTAAGAAGCGATCAGCCTATTCCTGAAATTGGGGTTTATTTGACGACGGACTTCTCTGGGATCAACTCTACTGAAAACAGGTCGTATGAAGTGGAATTTTTGTTAGGACGAGATCGCTTATCAACTAATCAATTACCAACAGCTCTTCAAAACCTCTTACAAAGAGGAGAGCGTGGAAAAACTTTAAAATCCATCCGGATTATAGGGTTGCATTCACCGGAGGTGGAAGATACCCGGGACCATAATTTGGCAGAGAAAAGAGCGCAATCTCTTCGCCTACGAGTTGAAAATCTTGGAAGAAATTATCCTATAGAAACCAATTTTAGAAAGAATGACTGGTTTGACTTCAGATTATTATTATCAGAATATCAGGGGATAGATGATAAATTGAAAGAGCGTTATTTTGATGTATTGACGTCCTCGGATTCCTATGAAAGTAAGTTGAATAGCTTG
Organism: Mongoliitalea lutea; assembly: GCF_014652135.1. Classification (GTDB taxonomy): domain Bacteria; phylum Bacteroidota; class Bacteroidia; order Cytophagales; family Cyclobacteriaceae; genus Mongoliitalea; species Mongoliitalea lutea. Next base: position 121,012 of record NZ_BMYF01000007.1, on the reverse strand, counting down.
AAGCGTTTGCCTCAATATGCCAAGGTCTCCAGAGATCTTTTTCCCAAACTACGTGCTGCCAAAGTCAGTATTACCTTAGCTAATAATGAATTTTCCAATCCTGAGATAGCTGCGAGTGTCTTCAAACTTCTGACAGAAGGAAGTGCTATGGAAGGTTTTTCTCAAGAGCATTTGATCTACGCTGGGGAAAAAGCAGTAAGATTGAATGAAAAAGAGCTGATTTACAAGAAACTGATTGAATTATATCCCTCAGTGCTGGCTTACAATAACTTAGGTGTAGTTTATATCAATCAGGCCCAAAGAGAGATCAATCAACAAAAGCGTAGGGAACTGGTAAACGCTGCCATTCGGGTATTTAGGCAGGCGAATGGTATTCAAAATACACCTCAAGTGTTTCATAATCTTGGTCGTGCCTATATTTTAAACCAAAACTTCTTTGAAGCCTATATCGCAATTTCTCAGGCTTCGGGGATGAGTGGAAGCGTAGATCGGGAATTTATTCGCATGAATGAAGCACTAAGAGGAGCTTTGGATATAGTCAATGGAGATTATCGCTTGGCATTGATCCGTTTTGAGCAAGCACCTGAAAATGAAGAAAACCTGTTTAATAAAGGTTTGGCCTATTTCTTAGTCAGTGATTATGCCAATGCTGTCTTAGCTTTTGAGGAAAGTACCCAGATGAACCGTTCTTCGGGCTATGGTTTCTATGGTCTTGCCATGGTGGCTGCAGTTAATGGAGACAGGGAGTCAGTTTATACCTATATCAGTAGAGCTGTGCAGACCAATGAGTTTCTAAAAAGTTTAGCACCAACTGATATGGTTTTTTATAGATTTTTTGAAGATAATTTGTTTTTGAAAGCCATTCGTGGTGAAAGTTAGTTTAATAAAGTAATTAGTTATTTCATATCTTATTAGTAAAAAAATAGTAATCAAAGAATCAACTATAAATACAATGGAAAAAATTAAATCAACAACCGTCGTTGCGATCAAGCATAATGGAGAAGTGGTCATCGGAGCGGATGGTCAGGCTACGATGGGCAATACAGTGGCAAAAAGTTCTGTCAATAAAATACGAAAATTACAGGGTGGTAAAATCGTAACCGGATTTGCAGGTTCGACTGCTGATGCATTTACCTTGTTGGAAAAGTTTGAGGAAAAGCTGGGGGCATATGGTAACAATATGAAGCGTGCAGCTGTGGAGTTGGCAAAAGAGTGGAGAATGGACCGTATGCTAAGCCGATTGGAAGCGATGATGATTGTGGCAGATTCTGAAGATATTTTGATTATCTCTGGAACAGGGGATGTAATTGAACCGGATATGGAAATCGCTACAATTGGTTCGGGAAGTATGTATGCGCAATCAGCTGCTCGAGCTTTGAAAAAATTTGCGACACAACTCAGTGCTGAGGAGATGGTACGTGAAAGTCTGGGAATTGCCGCGGATGTTTGTATTTATACCAATCATAATTTGGTGGTTGAAAAAGTGGTTAAGTAATTCAGTGTCGATTAAAGAGAATTAGCCTCTCAAGAGATTTCTTGGGAGGCTTTTTATTTGTTAAAATGGTGCAAAGTGAAAATAAATGTCTAATTTCATTTTTTACTTCTTAGTTCTTTGGTTGCTTTCATTTGAACCACTCTTGGTTCTTTTTCGCTTAGTAGGAAGTAATTGTAAATAGTGTTTCTGTGCTGCTCCATTAAGGTGATGTGTTCCTCATAAGCGAATAATACTTTCAAATCCCCTGTTTTGGTTCGTAAATTTTGGCTTTTAACATACAAGAATCCATCCTTTTCATAAACATCATCCAACCTGAACAGATTCACGTTGAATTTTTGGTCGTATAGTTCATGAAGCTTTGATTTTTTGTCAAAGTCATTTCTATTGAATTGATCAGTTTGAAATAGCACATATTCGTAGTTCTCCAAAAAGACCCGAACTTCATCTAAATTATAATTACTGGAATTTGTGGTATAGGCGGTGCCTGAAATACTTGTCATTGTAGCATTTCCAGGTACGTTTTCATTTCCGTATTGATTTCCTCGCTGAAAGGTGTTTCCTACGAGCACTACATTAGCCCCAAGCATTGCTGCCTCCATTTTAACCTTTCTGACAGCCCGATTATTGACATTATTGATGCTTGCTAAAGTAGTAACTCCTTTGGCTTTAGAAAATACTTGTCCCAAGGGTTTTAACCCATCCACATCCTGCGGCTGATAGGAGAGAAATACATTTTCATAATCATTTACCGAACTTACAGGTTTGAATGGCGATTCAAAAACTTCCTCTCTTCCAGATGCAAAAATTATTCTTTCAACTCTATGTTTACTTATGGTGTAAGAAGCGTTTTCATCAGGATATTTGTATTTGACATGGTTAGTTCCAACTTCCTCTACGATTACATTTTTGACTTCTCCATTTAGGATAATTTTATCTGATTGGGCTTGAGTGATAAAAGTAAATGACGCTAAGCATACAAATGTTAATAGTGTAACTTTCTTCATAGTAATTCATTTAATCCACTAATAACACGAATAACGTAAGAGTTGGTTGTATTTTTCATCCACTTTGAGGATTTTTTCTGGTGGATTCATCAGATAAATTTGATTTAGCTGGTGAGAAATTCTTCAAAGGGGCGATTTTTAAATTTGTAATTGAAAAAATATTTAGTTAGTTTTATTTCTTTCAGACAACTTAAAATTATGAATAAACATTTGTTGCTACCTATTTTCTTATGCGTTTGCATCTGGGCCTGTACAAAGAAAGAGACTTCTTTGGAAAAAGTGTCCTTTAACAATAGTTTTACTCATTTGGGACAATTGAAACTAGCAATTGACTCCGTTTCCAATTTTGACTTTACTGAGTTTCAGGTAATCCAAGAAGAAGGGGAGGAGTTACTTTTAGTGTTGAATAGGGTGAATTTCTCTTTAGATTATTATGATCTGGAATCAGGAGAAATGATTAAAAGGACAGTAATTGAGAGAAATGAAAAGTTCCCTATACGTCCATTATATGGTTTCTTTTACCATAATGCTGATTCGGTTTTTTTGTTTAACCAAATGCTATTGAATGGTACTACCTTAGTAAATAGTCAAGGGGAAGTAATCACTCAGTTTAGTCCGCAAAAAATGGATAGGAGTAATCCCCAGGAAATGATGAAAAGTTTGGTCAACCATTATTCAAGAGCTAATAATATGACCATCTATGAAGCTGGAAATTTATATTTTTCAGACATGACGCTGAATGGGTTTTTGAATTCCGATGAAGAAATGAAATCATTTCGTCCAGCCGTCCAAGTGGATTTGCTAACTAATGAAGTTGTGAGAATTGATAAGATTACAGTTCCTGAATTTTATTATGGTAAAGTGTGGCCCATGGCTTTGGGGAACTATTCAAGAATCAGAAATGGGGATTTATGGGTTTATTCTTGGTCTGCGTTGGATTCTTTGTTGATTTTTGATAAAGATTGGAATCAGGTAAAATCAGTGCATGCTAAAAGTGAATTTGCCAAGCCGCTTAAGTATTCTGCTACTTCGGGTGCACCTAAAGACGTCGAAATCAGAGAAAAAGTATCTCAGACAACTTATAGTTCTTTGATCTATGATGCTTACAGGGATGTTTACTACCGATTTGTAACTATTGGTCGAGAAGTTGATGATTCGGATCTGGAGGAACAGTTTCCTCAAGTCAAAAATGATTTCAGCATCATAGTATTGGATAAAGACTTTAATTTCCTCACTGAAAAGAGGTTTCCTGGCAAGATTCATAAACCTTACAATTCATTTGTAGGTAAAGAAGGGCTCTACCTTTCCCGAACGAATTCTTTTTATGAAGGCCTTAGCGAGGATGAGGTTGTCTTGGATATTTATAAGTTTGAGTAATTGAGAGGTTCTTTTCCTTGTACCTTGAAATACCTTTGAGGTTCTTTGAAATCTCAAAGGTTAAGGAGTTTGCTAACCTTTGAGGTCTTTTTGAGCTTGTATTCTAAGATTTATAGTTTGCTTATGAATTTAATATCCAATCTTACCTAAAATCTTAACGGCTTAAAAAGATATCAGCGCTACGCGCCTCTGTTTTCCTCTTGATATGAATTTCTACGAAGATTCCAGGGCTACGCCCCTAGCTACCAGAATGCTTACCACTTTAATTTCTGAAATTGTACACTTTGGTGGCAAAATCTTTAGGATTCCTTGAAATCCTATAGATCAAAAAAAAGACCCCAAATGTCTTCCAACTTCTGGGGTCTGTTTGATATTTACGTGAAATTTATTTTAAGAGAAATCTAAACTTTTACCTGTATCTAACTATTTCGCCGAAGGCTTATTTCAATTATTTCGCGAAGCATATTTCAATCGCTATACGATAATTATCTATCGACTAATTGTCTAAGCTCTCGCTTCTAATTTCTCGCCTCTATCAAGAATCTTTCTTCGCCATTCTCGCTCTCTCATTCTCATCCAAGTAGATTTTTCTCATTCGGATGGATTTAGGAGTGATTTCCAAGTATTCATCTTTTTGGATGTATTCCATGGCTTCTTCCAAAGAGAATCTTTTTGGAGGAGCGATTCTGGTGTTGTCATCAGAACCGGAAGCACGCATGTTGGTCAATTTCTTGCCCTTTTGAACATTTACCACCAAGTCATTGTCACGGGAATGTTCACCGATTACCTGACCTGTATACAAATCATCTCCTGGCTCGATAAAGAATACACCTCTATCCTGTAATTTGTCAATCGCATAAGCGGTACATTGTCCACCTTCCATGGAAATCAAGGAACCATTAATTCTACCTGGGATATTTCCTTTGAAAGGTTCGTAGGCGGAGAATCTGTGGTTCATGATTGCTTCCCCTTGAGTAGCAGTCAATACGTTGTTTCTCAAACCGATCAAACCTCTGGATGGGATCTTAAACTCTAAGTGTTGTAAATCGCCTTTTGGCTCCATGATGAGTAATTCACCTTTTCTTTGAGTAGCCAATTCGATTACCTTACCGGCAGTTTCTTCAGGTACATCTACTACCAAAGTTTCGATTGGCTCGCACTGTACACCGTCGATTTCTTTAAAAATTACCTGAGGCTGGCCTACTTGCAGTTCATAGCCTTCTCTTCTCATGGTCTCAATTAAAACCGACAAGTGAAGAATACCTCTACCGTAAACAATGAACTTATCTTCAGAATCAGTTGATTCCACACGTAAGGCCAAGTTTTTCTCCATTTCTTTCATCAAACGGTCTCTGATGTGACGGGAAGTCACAAACTTACCTTCTTTACCGAAGAAAGGAGAGTTGTTGATGGTGAAGAGCATATTCATGGTAGGCTCATCAATGGCAATCCTTGGCAATGGCTCCGGATTCTCTAAAGCGGCAATGGTGTCACCGATTTCGAAATCCTCAATTCCTGTTACTGCACAAATATCTCCTGCATGTACTTCTGAAACTTTGTTTTTACCTAAACCTTCAAAAACATGCAACTCTTTTACGCGAACTTTTTTGAAAACCCCATCTGCCTTGCACAAGGTTAATTGAGCATTTTCTGTGATGGTTCCTCTTTTTACTCTTCCAATGGCGATACGTCCCACGAATGAGGAGTAGTCCAAGGAAGTGATTTGCATTTGCAATGAACCTTCGTCAATTTTTGGTGCTGGGATATGTTCAATGATAGCATCCAATAGTGGAAGGATAGAATCAGTTGGGTTTTGCCAATCTGGTCCCATCCAGTTTTGCTTAGCAGAACCATATAAAGTTTGAAATTCCAACTGCTCTTCAGTCGCATCCAAGTTGAACATCAGGTCAAATACAGCCTCATGAACTTCATCTGGGCGACAGTTTGGCTTATCCACTTTGTTGACTACTACGATAGGAGTCAAGCCAAGATTCAAGGCTTTACCCAAAACGAAACGGGTTTGAGGCATAGGACCTTCGAAAGCATCCACCAACAGGATAACTCCATCGGCCATTTTCAATACACGCTCTACTTCACCACCGAAATCGGCGTGACCAGGTGTGTCGATGATATTGATTTTATGGTCTTTATATCGAACGGATACGTTTTTGGAAAGAATGGTAATTCCTCTTTCTCTTTCCAAGTCGTTGTTATCCAGGATTAAATCGTCAAATTGTTGGTTTTCACGGAAGATTTTAGAAGCGTGGATAATTTTGTCCACCAGGGTGGTCTTACCGTGGTCAACGTGTGCGATAATCGCGATATTCCGAATATTCTGCATTGTAAAATTGAATTAAGGTGCAAAGGTAAGAAGAAAATTTGGTTTCAAATCGTTAATGTGAGAAACTTGCTAAGAATTAATGAGTTAGTCATGTAAGAGTTTCTGGGATAAGCAATGATAAATTTTATCTGTAAAGAGGTGTCCTCTTTAGTAATAGATAAATGTTTGGCTGTATTAAGATTTGGTAAGACTATGAATTTTTGGTTTCAACTAATTTTCATATATTAGTTTTGTTTTTAAATTGATTTTTATGAAAAGTTTTGATTTTGTTTTAAAAAGGTTCTCAAATGATCATGTGGACCGATGGATGGATGTAATCGAAGTAAAAAAAGGACAGTTGTTGGTTTCACAAGGACAGAAATTAACACATTTGTTTTTCGTGGAATCTGGGATTTTGAGGGAGTATCATCAAGAAGGGGAGGGTGAGTTTACCAATTCGTTTATTTTTGAAGGTAATTATTATTTGACGGGATTTTATTTTGGAGCTCACCTCAGGTCTTCATTTACAGTTGAAGCATTGGAAGACAGTAAAATAATAAGCTTTTCAATGGTTTTTTTCCAAGAGTGGGACTTGGAGCCCCGGCTTTTGCTGGAGGTTTTCAAAGAAATCTCCATGTTAAAATACCAATATAACCTCCAATGGAAATTGATCAATGGGAAGAAGTTGTTTCTTGAAAAATGGGAAAGCTTTAAACAGGGTTATCCAGCATTATGGATAAGAATTCCCCAAAAACATCTGGCTACCTTCTTCAACGTCACTCCCCAATATATTTCGAAATTAAAAGCTGAAAGAAAACTATGATTTATTCAACTAGTTGAAGTTCTTTTTTAATCTAGTTTAACTAAATTTTGTTGTGGGGGGGGGTAAATTTGTATTGTTCCCAGGTTAGAAAATCAATTTTCACAACAAAATTTATTCAATTATGAAAAACAAACTTATTTTATCTCTTTTAACATTCTTTCTACTTAATGTAGGGGTGTTTACGATTGGAAATGTTATGGCAGGTGGTTGCACTGAACCTTTCCACAAACCAGAATCAAAAAATAAATTATTTAGTTTATCGGGTTGTAAAGATAAGCCTGGCCATGATTGTATCATCATTAGATGTCCAATTATAGTAAAGTAAATATTTTGTTTAGGTTTTGTAGGATATCCCTGACGAGATATCCTACTTTGTTTTAAACCTAAATTGAAAGTAATTTTAAATTTTAGGGTATTGGTGGACAAAAAATTAAGATCATGAAAATTAGAAACTTGATTTTACTTTCTATAATGGTCATATTTTTAAACTCTTGCTGGAAAGTAACTCAGCAAATTGAGTTTGAAAAAGTTGAGCTCACAGAGGAAAATTCTAAAATGAACTTTAAGGATTTCTTTCGGGAAATTGATTTTTTTGAGCTAAAGTTTAGCGATGAAGAATTTTGGATAGGAAATATCGATTCTTACAAAATTGTTAGGGATTACATTTATTTAATGGATGAGTTTCAGGGTAAGAAGATTGTAAAATTTGATCTTCAAGGAAATTTTATTGCCGAGATTAATTCTGTTAATGATGCCCCTGAAGGGTTTAATAGTCCCTACATTTTTAGCGTTGATGATGCTAGGAATGAAATGTTGATTTTGGATCGATCCTTATTAAAATTAGTTTATTATGATTCTAATTTCAATTTTATAGGATCAGAAAAGCTTGATAAATATTACAGCAATATTGCCCATTTGAAAAAGGGTAAAGGATTATTGTTGTTTCCCGATGATCTAATCAAAGAACCAGATGGTTATGTGTTAGCCTTCAAGAAAATAGAAGGTAAACTAGAACCTATATTATACACAAAATTTCCTATCATTCCATTCTCAATGGAACCTAGGTTTTTCAACAGTCATTCCCGTATTTTTCACCTCTCCTTGGAAGACAAACTTGTACGTTATGATGACAGTAATGATGAATTCATGCCTTTATTCCAGGTATTATTCGACGGGGAAGGGATTCCTTCCAAGATGCTCAAAACAACTGACATTTATGAAGTAAATGCATATATCCAAGAGTCTGAAAAAAAGTGCTGTACTTTCAATGGAATGGAGTATGGTGAACATTATTTTTTCCTTTACCACCGTGGAATAGAAAATCATGGCCTAGCAAGAGTCAATAAATCAGATTTCAGAGACAATGTTTCAATTTCATGGAATGAATTATTTAGTGAAGTAAATGTACCTGTGCCTTATGGCTCAGGGGATGGTTTTTATTACGGTGTGGGGTATTTGTCCAAAGTTGATTATGAATTGATATCTAAGGTTTTGGGACAAAATGCAGCTGATGTTGAATTTCCAGATTTTAAAGAAAAGTTGTTTTTATTTAAATTCTATTTGAAATGAATATTTACAAATTGATTATTCGCAATTTGATTTTGCTTTGCTTAATTACTGTGGCGGCATGTTCAAGGTCCTCAATTCAGGAAGAAAGAATGATATATGAAGAAGTCATGAGCAGCTTGATTGAATCATGGAGATTAGGAGCAAAATTCAATTTGAATAAGATTCAGGTGCATGACTTCGTTAGTTATAGAAATCTAAATTACTTTATTGAAGGTGATGCTTTGATTTTTTTACTCCCAGGAGATACATGTCATTCTTGTTTGGATAGAGAACTTAACAAATTCTTAGAATGGGATATTTCTGTAGATAAATACATTTTAGGATTAAATACTAACAATAATTATTTATTAGACCTTAAGCGGCGGTATCCAGAAATAAAAGGATTTTTCGTTATTCAAAATAAAGATGATTTTAAGAATTTGGTTTTACTTCCCCATATTGTGTTTTATCATCATAGCGAAGGAACCTATTTGAACTACGGAGCTGTTAAATCTGGTATAAACCATTTTAATTATTTCAAAAGTGTTGTCGAAAACCTTGAGAAACCATGAAAGTTATTTGTTTTTTATTTGTGTTTTTGTTGGGAATTAGAACTAGTGAAGCTCAACATGTTATTTCCGGTCAAATATTAGACAGTCAAACCGGAAAGGGGATTTCTTTTGCTACAATTAGGGCAATTGATTATCTAAATCTTGGTGCCATTTCTGATAATGATGGAAATTTTAAAATACAATTGACTGAATATATTGATTCTCTATATGTTCATGTAAGCGCATCTGCTTATCATTATCAAAATATTTACCTCCAAAGTACAAAAGATGCACAATTGATAAAATTGGAGGAGCGGATTTTTGAATTAGGTGAAGTAGAAGTAGTGCCACTTAAAGAAGGGGAAATCAATTGGAATGAGCATTCGGATGGATTGAAACTGTATGGCTCTATTGATAAAAATGAAGGTTTTCTACCAATGATGATGAAACTGAATAGTAGTGGAGAATTTCATGGTAATGCGTTCAGGTTGAAAAAAATGATTAAGCTTAACGATATCAGCTTTCATTTTTTCAAGGGTACAGACTTTCCTGATAAACTATACATGAGGGTATTCAGTACAGATGATAAGCCAGAGTTTTCTAAGAACATGTCCTTAAATGGATTAAATGAACTGACTTCAAAAACTATTGTATTAGATAACCTAAAAGATGGGTTGAATATTATTGATGTCTCAGGCGAAAACATGTTAGCTGTTCCTGGGTACCTAATCATAGCTTTTACAGCTGATATCAATGATATTCCTCAAAAAAAGCTGGCTTTGTATCAGGAAAAGTCAGGGGGGAAAGATATTCTTAGGTTTTCCTTGTCACCTAGCCATTTTACCATATTTCCACCTTTTTTACCTAAATATCTAATTGGATTCCGCTATGCAGAGGTTGAGGAAAAAAAAGCAAGGTTTAGGTGGTTAAGGAGTATTTTCCGAGCATAATGACAAAAGCCTTCCTTCAGAATGCAGGCATGACAGATATTAAGTGTAGTGTTGTTCATCCTTACGGGACTTTGGATGAGGTGTGATATCTTTGGGGCCAAGGGCTGAATCCGACGGATAAGATTTCGTCCGTGCCGATGTCACTTGGATTTGATTCATCCATTCGAAATGATTTTTGGGTTAAGGGAAGCCTTCAATGGAGAAATTTAAAGTTCTTTTTTTAAAACAGTTTTTGCCAAGGGAAAGGTTGTGGCACGAAATACCATCTTCCGAAATCAAGCATAAGGCCATATGGCTTTGGTTCCTGATGAGGTCATTTTCGATTCTCAAGGGCAATCCTTTGTATCTTTTTCTTACCAAAATTTTGCATCCATAGAAAACTATGGTTTTGAATCTTATTGGCTTTTAAAGTTGATAGAGCGGAAAAGGTTCAAGTATCAATCCGGGTTGAATCTTACTTGGATGCATTCCGAATGGACAAATTTGGACGCTGATCTAGTCTCTTGGGAGGGAAGAGATGTTGGCGTAAGCCGCCAAGTTGGGGGTAATCCCTATTTCCAATTCAATACGCTCCGCACAGGGGAGGCCCTTGGGACAGTACGTGCGCTAGAATTTCAGCGAATTGATCGAAATACAGGGCATTGGGTATTCAATCAAAACCCAAGTGGTACCAATTGGCAAGATGCATACAGACCTACAGGAAGGGTGATTCCTCGTTGGTGGATGGGATGGAATCATGGATTAAGCTTTGGAAAATGGTCTATGGATGCCTTTTTCAGGGGGGTATTTGGCCATGTCTTGGCCCATGAAACGAATTATCGCTATGGAAATATCAACTTTTTCGCATTAAATAGGGTTAGGAGTTCCCAAGAATTAGTGAATCTAGGTTTGACAGACCAAAATACCTTCAATTCGTATTTTGTAGAAAATTCCAGTTTTCTTAACCTTCAATATTTATCTGTCTCACTAAGTTTTGACCTCACCTTCGGACGTACTAAGATTAATAGCAAACTGTCTGTGATTGGAAACAATTTGTTTTACCTCACCCGATTTTCAGGTGCGGACCCAGAGCCACGCCTACATGGGAGGCCTGTTTGGAATGTTGACGACCATGTGGAGACATTTTATGCATACTACGCTTCAGGTGTAGCCGATGCTAATACCTGGCTGCCCGCAAGATCGTTAATGGTTCAACTTCAGTTGAATTTTTAAGTTGAGTAGGGTGTTTTATTATTCGTTGTAACTTGGGCGTGTCTTGCTCCTTTTACTTCATCAAAATTGGGTGAAAATATGAAAACCACTAAATTTTGCTTTGGGAAAACATTTACTATGCTCTCCTTTATTTTTGTCTTATTTGGTTCATGCTCCAAACCAGATTATGATGAAGATTTGGTTGATGCAAAGGACTTTAGAAGATTACAGTTAACATCTACTGAAAAGAAATTTGAGGATATTGGAAAAAATTTAGATTACGTTGTTTTGGAATCAAACTCAAATGGTTTGATTGCTGAAATTACAAAAATTGAAACTAATGAGAATTTGATAGCTATTTTTAGTAGAATTCAAAAAGCCATTTTTTTGTTTGATTTTAGCGGGAAATTTATTTCAAAAATCGATGATTTTGGTGATGGTCCTGGGAAATATAATGGCATTTCAGATTTTTTTATTCAGGAGGACGAAATTCTGGTCTTAACTAATCCTTCATCATCTGTATTTACTTACGATTTAAATGGTAATTTAATAGGGGTTCTTGATACAAATAAGAATTATATCAATGAATTTGAATCATTAAATGGTAATTGGGTGGGGCATTTAAATGATGCTTATGATAAAACTAATCAATTTAATGTAGTGATCTGGGATAGTGTTTTTTTAGAAAGGAAATATCAATATCTATTTCAAGAGAAAGATCGAAGAAACAATTCCTACAGTTCTACTAACTATATGTCCAAAAATGACCAAGGTATTTTTTTGTATCAAAATTTTTCCAATGAAATATTTAAAGTAACTGATTCTTCATTTCTAAGGTCGTATGAGATACTGATTGACGGTGAATCAATTCCACAAAACTATTTAAAGAGGTTTAAAAGTGATCAGTTACAAGCCACAAATTATGCTATAGATAAAAATTTGTTTATAGGCTTTAGGAATATTTTTGCTACTAACGAGGTTTTATTTATACAAGGACAGAAGGGGGGACGGTTGTTTCATTGTTTTGTATCCTTATTGTCAGAGGATTATATATCATTTGGTAACCTTTCTAGCGAGATTAATTTTGGCTTGGTAGGTGAAATAATTGGGGTTTCTGGAAACAGGTTTATTATGAGGGGACCAGATCCGGTATTAAACAATCTTAAAAAATTAGATTTGGAAGGTAAAATTACTGATCAAAACTTAACAAATGAAAAAGTTCGAAATGTCATCGATTCATATGAAATTGAAGGAAATCCTGTGCTTGTTTTTTTTGATGTTAATATTAATTAGTTGCTAAAGGAACCATTTTATCATAATTTTATTTTTTTAAGAGTTCAATCGCTTTTTCCAGTACTTCGTCTCTACCTTCTTTGACACCTTGGATGGTAGGTTTTACCTCTAAGTCTATTTTGATTCCGACTCTTTGGGTTTCTGTTCCATCAGGGTAATAGATTCCTACTCCTGAGAAAAAAGTTGAATAGCCGCCTGGAATTTTAATAGTTGCAACATTTCCATCTGCTCCTGCCGTTTGACTACCTATTGTCATTACGTTTTCTCCAACCTGAAGCCCCATTGCATGAAATTCAGGAGCACTTTGAGTGTTTTCGTCTACTAGAAGAATGACCTTACCCAAGTAAAAGGCTGTTGGGTTAGGATTAATTTGTAGTATTTGTGTAAAATAGAATTTTCCTGGTGTATTATATTGGGGCAAACTCCCTTTGACAAATCCCTTGGGAGTTTTGACTAGGAATGCTCCAAGATCATAGACCAAGGTATGTTCAGGATAAGTCCTTAAATCGATGATAAGCCCATTTGTTGACTGAATTTTCTCAAAAGCAGACGCTAACTCAGTAGGAGTTAATTTTTTGATATTCAAGTAAGCAATATTAGGAGTTAGCATTTTAAATGACTCTGGATCTGGATTTTTATTCGAATAAATCGAGTTGAATGAATTAGCATGAATAAAATCCATAGTTGCTAATCCCTTTTTTTTAAAAGTGATAGTTGATGATTTCGTTTTACTCCTAAGAATTTGCCAAGCCATATCTCTTTTCAGTGCAGCTTCATTAGAGGCTGGAAAAAATGGTCTTATACTGTCCACAATACTATGGATTTCTTTGCCATTGAAATGGCTGACCACTGTACCACTTAGATGGGATAAGCTATCCACCAATGGCTGGGTTACAACTAAATTATTTTCAATAAAATCCACTTTGAATGGTGGGTAATAGTCTCCACGGAGCTCTCGATCAATCAATCTTGTATTCAAACTTGCATGGCTATCATTAATCATAGTGATTAATTGAAGCAAAGCCAATTCATATTCGAGAGCATTTTTGGCATTTAGAAAAATAGGGATAAATGTTTTTAAGACAATATTCCAATCTTCATCCATAAGATGTTTGTAAGGAAAGAAGTATTCAATAACTCCCCAATATCTAAAAAGGGCAAGTAATCTAAACCCATCATCAGGGTATGCAAACTGTTTGTAATCTAACTCATTTGTAAAGACAGGGGCAGGACCATATTCTGCTGGTCCGACATAAAATTTTTCCTCACTGGTTCTATTTTTAAAAATCCATTTTAAAGCCGTTTTCAACTCATTTGAAATATTTTCCTGCTCAACCCAATCAAAATTCCCAATAGAAAAAGAGTCAGGAGATACTTCAACGCAAGGGCCACATGTCGGCACGGCACCTAAATTTTTGATCCATTTTAAAAAGGATTGGTCTCTCTGTTTATCATTTTTTGCTTTAAGTATTTCAGGTAAAACCCTAAATAACTCATAATCCCAATTAAACTTACCTGCATTCACCTCGGGATGATAGTACTTAAGGAAAGACCATATTTTGGCAGTGATTGCCAAGTTGTTAATTTGTTGGTCCGTGATCTGGCTCAAAATAATTTCAGATCCTTTATCAAAAATAGAATCCGATTCAAAAATTTCTGGTCTTAAATTAGGTATTTCGAAGTTATTGATATCCTTACCATCTATCTCAACCATAAAGTCATCAAACCAAGCTGTTCCTTTTCCTTGTATAATACCTGCTATTGTTAAATTATCTTTTCCAAATCCAAGTGGTAATGTAATTCGATAAGTGCTCCAATCTTTAGTTCCGTTCAGATTTAGGTCTTGAAGATTTTCAAAGTATATGGTATTTCCATTATCTTCAACTCTAAGGATTAAACTAACAAAACCCTCTGAAATATTTTCAAATCGGATTTTCCCCTCCAATCGAACACTGTCACCTATTATGCCTTTTATTGGGATTTTATAAACTATTCCACCAAAAGACTCTTTATCCGAAATTGATGAAATTTTGCCCGAATATTTCCCTTCATAAGAAAATGTAGAGTCGATTTCTACCTTTTTATCTCCCCAGGTACTCCAACCATCTGATAAATCCGATTTATTAGTCCAGACTTCAAACCCCAAATTATGTTGAGCTAGTAGGTCAGGATTTTTAGATGTGCAATTTTGAAGCACAATTGAAAAACATAAAAAATAGAAGCAAATCTTTGCAATTGAATTTTTATACATCAGAGGCTTTTTGAAGCAATATTAAAATGGATTTCTTATTGGACAAATGTGGTATGCTAAGTTCAAATGTAAGTTTATTTTAACACCATCTCCACTCTCCTATTTTTGCTTTTCCCTTCTTCCGAGGTGTTGGCTGAAACTGGAGAGAGAGAAGATACGCCATAACCTTTTAATCTATTTGCAGCAATTTGATAATTCTCAATTAAATAGTTAACCACTGCTTCAGCTCTTTTTTCGGATAATTGTTGATTGTGTTCGAAAGCGCCGGTGTTATCTGTATGACCTACTATAAAGACATTAACTTGTGCATTCGATTTTAAATAGTTAGCCATTTGCTCCAAAGTTTCCTTGGATTCAGGCTTGATATCTGATTTGTCTGTATCGAAAAAGATCCCATAAAAAGTAGCCTTACCATTAGCCTTCATTTCTTTAGCAATGTCTTCTGCAGAAAGAACAATGTACTGGTGCATCGATTCTTCTTTTACAGTGCTAACCGAGAAAGTTCCACTTTGGTCACTTTGGATCTGTATCCACCAAGTATCACCGCCAGATTTTAGGGTTAGCAAGACTACTGATTTAGATTCATTAATCACTGTGCCACCCTTGGATGCAACAGCTTGGATATAATTTTGAAAAATCATTGCATTGGAAGGTCTCTTTTCCCAATCTCCATCGAAGCTGTAATAGGTTTTTAGAAAATATCCAGCTTTTTCATATTGAATCCAAGTACCGTCTTTATCAGTAAACTCCATCCTCATTTTGTCATACTCTTTTTCTTCACATCCGGATATGCTGTGATTGGGTAGTATGTTGAATAGTGGGTGTGGGTTACATGGTGACTGAGAAAAGGATACTTGAAAGGAGAAAGTTAATAAAATTGACATAATCAAAAACCTAGTCATTTTAAAATATTTTATGGGTTTTGAAGAAGAATTTAAATTATCTTATATAAAATAAGCTTTTGGGAGATTCTGTTATTGTTCTGTAATTGTTTCTCTATTAATTTCTATTAGATCACTTCTTTCAATTAATTTAAAAATCAAACTGAAGACATGCGAGGAAATCTTCCTTTTCCAAGTCTGGATAATCTTCTAGTAGTTCTTGAATTGACATTCCTGCTGCCATTAGTTCTAAAATGTGCTCGACGGGATATCTTAGCCCTCTAATGGTTGGTTTTCCATGACAAATTTCAGGGTCTATTGTTATTCTATCTAGTAGCTCTTCCACACGTTTACGATTTATCCAAAATAACTAATAAATATCGATTAAAACAATTGGTGGCTTTTGCTATTTGTACTTTGTTTAATGTCACTTTAAACAAGAAGAAGCTAGGAAAAGGTCCCAGCTTCTAGATGAAATTATTTCAATTTTAATTGACTAATTATTCCTAAACGACTTATCTGGATAGGCTGGAGGGTTTGACACCGGTCGTGGGTCTTTTTTGATCAATTCCTTCAAATGCTCAATGGCTGCTTCCAGTTGAGCATCTTTTCCCTCAAAAGTGGCTTTGGGCAAATTGATTACCTCGATGTCTGGAATAAACCCTTCTCCTTCAATCAACCATTCTCCTTCTTCCCCATAGACCCCCATCATTGGCGCTCTGGCAATACCATTATCGGATAGGGTATTGACCCCAGATAACCACACTTCTCCGCCCCATGTCCTCGCACCGATGCTTTGTCCTAGTTCGAGTCTTCGGAAACCTTCGGCAAAGGCTTCTCCGTCGGAAGCCGTAAACTCATCCACTAGCAGTACTAAATGTCCTCTGAAGGCGTATTGCATATTCCAGTAAGGCTCACCTTCCCGGTTTTTCCAATAGAAGAAGGCTTCTCGCATCAATCTTGATAGGATAAAGCTGTCAATATTTCCTCCTCTGTTATGTCGGACATCGATGACCAAGCCTTGTTTTTTGAATTGTGGATAGAAATCTCTAAACCACTGATTGATGTCGCTGGCTCCCATAGCTCGTAAATGCACATAGCCCAGCGCTCCATCTGAGGCCTTTTCTACTTCCAGTCTACGGGTATATTCCCAATCGTTGTAGCGTAGGTTGGATTCGGCCCTAGCATTCATGGGTATTAGAATTTTATCATCCAAGGTGGCTCCTGTACTGTTTTTCAACGATAGCCTTACCTGCTTGCCGGCTTTATCCCTCAAGAAATAATTCAGATCGTAGGCTCCCGCAACTGCTTGACCATCAACGTGCGTAATGATGGTGCCCACAGGAATATCAATATCCGGATGGGAAAGTGGAGATTGTTCATCTGGGTAATCAGGATCGGTTTGATAGATGTAATCAATTTGGAAGCCTTGGTGTTGCTCATTCTTTGATAGCCTAGCACCTAATAATCCCATGGTCACTTGATCTTGACCTCTTCTCAGGTCCCCGCCCCCAACACTTGCGTGCAATACACTTAATTCACCAATCAATTCACCCATGACATCGGATAATTCTGAACGAGTTGTTACGCGCTTGGCAAGCGGTAAATATTTTTCATACATCTTATCCCAATTGACGCCATGCATATTGGGGTCATAATAATAGTCTCTTTCCATTCTCCAAGCATCGGTGTATAATTGAATCCAATCTTCTCTTGGATCGATGGAGAAATTCCACTTACTCAAATCCAATTTAAATTCAGCCAAATTAGAAATAGGGGAGGTCTTGAGTTCTACCACATGGTGATTACTACCTACCGTCACCAACATATATTGGTTATTTGCCGAAGTGACAAACCTTCTGACATTATCGATGAAAGTCTTTGGTTCTACCTTCGAACCGATGGTAACCATCGTGATGTTGTTTTTACCATCATCGTTGACATCGTTGAGGTAATAAAGGGCCTTGTCGGTAACCACCAAATTACGGTAATTCCCGGCAGGTACGGGCACTTCTCTCAATCGCTGCATCAAGCCGTCTTCATCAATGCTTACTCTTACTGGGCCTTCTGCCTTTTTCTCCTCTATTTTCAATTCATGATTGAAATGGAAAGGGGAGATGAGGCCCTTTTTCAAGGATATGTGGTAAATCTTCATCTGCTTGTGCCAATAAGGTTCCGGCTGACGGGTACCCCATGGCGAACCCACTTTGGTTTCGAAATTTCTATCAGAGAGGAAATAAAACCAATTGCCATCAGGACTCCATTGTGGACTGACACTATTGGCCCGATCTGAAGTCATGGCAATGCGCTTGCCTGTAGCAAATTCATAAGCGAAAATCTGATTAAAAGTATTGGAAGCAGATTGGGAAAATGCCAGCCATTGACTGTCAGGAGACCAAGCCATGGATCCGCTGATGCCTTCTCGATTGGTGGAGGCTTTTACTTGTTTACCCGTAGCAAGTTCCAAAATCCATAAATCTCTGTTCAGGTCTGTAAAGGCAAGTTTCTTTCCATCAGGAGAGGGAGTTAGGTTAAACCGTAGCGTGCTACCGTCTTTGGTCAGCTGCTTTCCTTTGTCCATACCTTTACTATCGTACTGATGGATTTCAAATTCACCACTTTCATCTGAAAATACGTAAATGCTCTTGCCATCCGGGGAGAACTCTGCGTCTCTCAAGCGCACCCCATCCTTCCTGTCCAAGCGCACAATCCTACCCTCTTTGGCAGGTAGTACAAAGCTTCTTCCTCTTGCAGTCAAGGCTACATGTTGTCCATCGTTGCTGACTGAAATGCCTGTGATATAGGATTCAGGATTATTGATCCATTTTTCCCGCATTTGCTCAAAATCAGAACTCAGGTGAATGGCAAGTTGCTTGTCGGTATTGGCACTCAGGTCCATTACATGGATATCTGCGCCTACTCGATAAGCCAAAGAATTGCCATAAAGGGAAAATTCTCGCACATCATACGTTTCTTGCTTGGTGTGTTGACGGAGATCTGCACCATCGGCTGTCATGGACCATACATTTTGGATACCATCACGGGAGGAAATGAAGTACACTCTTCCCTGATGAAAAGTAGGGTGGTGATCTTCTCCCTTGTAATCTTTGGTCAGTTTAACGGCTTCGGGAGTATTTTCCGTGTATTTCCATACTTGACGGGCTGTTCCACCTTCGTAGCGTTTGGTGACATTGTTATGGAAGGTTGGCCGAACGAAAAAGTAGGTGCTGCCATCCTCTGTGAAACTGCCTTCTGCCGCCATCTCCAAGGGAAGGATGTCACGTTTTCCGGTTTGGATGTTCACAGTTACCGTTTGTAACCTGGGTAAGGTGGCGTATTGATTGGTGGTGTAAGCAACCACTTCTGCAGACTTCCAGGCAGTTGGGATGGATGCTGCTGTTTCGTAAGTCAATCTTCTGGGTAAGCCTCCATCGATAGGGATGATATAGACCTCGGTCGGGCCCTCATAAGAAGCGGCGTAAGCTACCCATTTCCCATCAGGAGAGATTTTTGGAGAGGATTCTTCCCCATGGTGAGTGGTCAAGCGGATTGCTTTTCCTCCAGTAGTGGATACTTTCCAAAGGTCCCCCTCGGACACAAATACAATGGTTTCTCCATGAATGGAAGGTTGCATATAGTAGCCCATCTCTTGGGCTTGCAAACTCCCAACAAGGAGAATGGCACAAACAATTTTTAGTAAGAATTTCATGATTGCTTCAGATTACAATTACAAGTGGGAATATACCCCTAATCTGAGCGCTCTGCAAAAGCAATCATACAAAGCAGCAAAAAACCATTTAAAGCCCTTATTCTTCCTGATTGATGTGAGCCAAGACCATTTTCAAACTCCCGAAATCATATTTGCCTGGATACTCTTGTCGAATTGCCGACAAATCAAAGTCATGAATGACGAGTAGTTTTTTGAGTTCGTCAATGTATTCTTCTGAAAAGTGTTGGGAGATATCCACGCGTCCTTCTTGGATTCCTTTGGCCAAGTGAGTTTTGATAGTGGATTCAGCTAATCCCCGCATTTCGGCAATTTGAAGAAAATTGAGACCTGCATCATGCAGTTCAAAGGTGATTTCATACGTTTCTCCTTTGACTTTTTTGAGATTGGGACCGCCCTCTTTTTTCTTTTTACCAGTTTTGTTTTTGGTGAATTTTGGATTGGCCTTAGCAGTCTCCTTTGCTGCATTTCGCATGTCCTTGGTTTGGTTGCTGAGCTCCCGGGAGAAATGTTCCATTTTTGGAATTTCCTCCCCATTGATGATGCATGCCACGAGTGTATTGGTTCGGAGTATTTCCAAAAGTTTTCTAAAAATCAATACATCGATTTCCTCCAGTTTTTCCAAATATTGCTTGGTCTGACTAAAGCGCTCCACCTCGGACATATGCTTGTAAAGGGCAGCAAGTGCTTCCAAGAGGAATTTCTGATAGTACGCACTTCCTTTTTCCAACCGTTCGGTCAAATGATCGTGCTGTTGATGGTGGGCGAGGTAAGCTAATTGCCGTTGGAATTTAAGTGTGTTTTCAGATTCAGTAGCCAATAAACTCAGCAATTGAGGGATAGCTGTATTCATTTCCTCATCTTCAAAGGCTAGGCTACTGTCCGAATCCTTTTGAAATTCTTGGATACCTAACATGATTTCGTAAAAATTGAATGTCTTTTCCAAGATATCCAACATATATGCCTGTTGCCCTTTGCTCAATAAACTATCCAAGGGTTCTTGGCTTTCGGTACTTTTGGTAAATTGACTGGCTTCTGGGTCTGATGAAATAACTGTTGGTTGGATTTTGGTACGGAGGATTAGCCCATCCAAACTCCTTAAGCGGGATAAGGCCACATACACCTGTCCCGGTGCAAATGCCTGCCCCACATCGATGATGGCCTTGTCAAACGTCAGCCCTTGGCTTTTGTGTACCGTGACTGCCCAAGCCAATTTGATGGGGTATTGCTGAAATGTCCCAATGACTTCTTCTTGGATTTCCTTGGTGTCATCTTGCACGGCATAGCGCTTATTTTCCCATACCTCGCGCGTTAGGTAATAGGTTATTCGGCTGTCACTCATCCTTACCTCTATGCCTTCATCATCCATATTGGTGACTGTGGCCATTTTCCCATTGTAATAGGCACCTTCTCCACTGGAATCATTTTTGATAAACATAATTTGGGCACCAACCTTGAGTTCCAAACTGTAAGGAACGGGATACAAGGATTCCGGGAAATCCTTTTCCACCACTGCTTCAAAAAACTGAGGTTTACCAGGTAGGGCGTCTAATTCTTTCCGGTTCTGTTGGTCTGCTTTGTAATTATGGGTGGTGATGGTGATGACTTCTTTCTCCTTTTCTATTTCTGCCTCAGTTTTGAAAAAGCGATTCAAAAAGTCTACATCCGAGCGCTCGATTTTATTCAGTCGCAGTTTGTTGAGAATATCGATGAAGGTTTGGTCTTTTTGACGGAAAATTTTGTCCAACTCGATATAAACCATCCCTGAATTCTGTATAGCCAATGCTTCAAAAAAGTGCATGCCCTTGTAGAATTTCCCTAGCACAGCCCATTCTTCATTTTTTACAATAGGAGGGAGCTGAAACAAGTCTCCAATCATCAATACCTGCACGCCGCCAAAAGGCTCATCGAAATTACGTTTGAGGCTTTTCATACGATAGTCGATCGCGTCCAAAATATCTGCCCGCAACATGGATACTTCATCGATGATAATTAAATCAACCGACCTTAAAACCTTTCTTCTGGTTCCGTTGAGTGCGTGCCTTCTTCCCAAAGTAAATTGTGAATAAAAATTACCTGATTGGGAGAAATTTCCTTCAGGTTCTTTACTTGGAATAAAGGAACCAAAGGGCAAAAGAAATTGAGAATGTATGGTTACACCCTTGGCATTTAATGATGCAATACCAGTCGGAGCTACGATGATGAAATTTTTATGCGTGATGCTGGTGAGCTTTCGCAAAAAGGTAGTCTTACCCGTTCCGGCTTTTCCGGTGAGAAAAATCGGGCGATTGGTGCTGTTGACAAATTGGGCAGCAACTTCAATTTTATCGGTCAGTTCAAATTCCATGGACTAAAATTAAGGAATGGATTTGGGATGCGCGGGGAAATAAACGTTTAAATGTGGGAAGTTTTTAAAAAAATGTAACTTTGTCTCCTGAAGATAGTTGTTATACTAACTATTAAAGCACTAATCAAATGCCTCAATCAATTCTCGTTACCGGTGGTACCAAAGGTATTGGCCGCGCCATCGTCGAGCGATTTGCCCGAGAGGGTTACGATATCTACACCTGCGCCCGAAATGCGGCAGGTTTGGAAGCTATGAAACAAGAACTGTTAGCTCAGTTTCCTTCTATTCAGGTTTTTACGATGAAAGCTGACTTATCTAAAATGGATGAGGTGAAAGCTTTTGCAGCAGCAGTCAAAGAACTGACTACTCCGGATATTTTGGTCAATAACACAGGCGTTTTTTTACCAGGGTCTATTCATAATGAACCGGAGGGTAATCTGGAATTCATGATGCAGACCAATCTTTTTTCTGCGTATCATTTGACTAGAGCATTTGCTGAAGACATGATTACTCGAAAGTCTGGACATATCTTTTCCATAGGATCCATTGCAGGAATTACTGCATATGCCAATGGTGGCTCTTATGCCATATCGAAGTGGGCCATGTTAGGATTTACCAAATGCCTCAGACAAGAGTTGAAAGAATTTAATATCCGAGTGACTTCTATTCTTCCCGGAGCTACTTACACAGCTAGTTGGGAAGGAGTAGAGTTGCCTGTGGATCGATTTATGAAAGCAGAGGATGTTGCAGAGGCTGTTTGGGCGGCGTATAACCTTTCTGCTTATTCAGTAGTTGAAGAAATGATCATTAGACCTCAATTAGGAGATATATAAACCTATGCACACCAAGGACCTTTTAGCAAGCATTAAGTATTGTAATAGCCTTACGCAGTACTCGCGAAGAAAAACCATTCCTGTCAAAGTGGGAGATGTAGTCATCGGGGGAGACAATCCTATCGTGGTTCAGTCCATGACAACGGTGGATACCATGGATACCATGGGCTCTGTGGAGCAGTGTATTCGCATGATTGAGGCAGGTTGTCAATTGATCAGAATTACTGCCCCAAGCATCAAAGAGGCTGAAAACCTTCGTGAAATCAGAAAAGAGCTCCGTGCAAGAGGCTTTCAAACGCCCTTGGTTGCCGATATTCACTTTACTCCAAATGCTGCTGAGATTGCGGCCAAGATAGTTGAGAAGGTACGTATCAATCCAGGTAATTATGCGGATAAGAAGAAATTCGAAGTCATTGAATATACGGATGAGAGCTATCAGGAGGAGTTAGATAGGATCCGTGAACGCTTTTTGCCATTGGTGAAAATATGCAAGGAACATGGTACCGCAATGCGTATCGGTACCAACCATGGTTCCTTGTCGGATAGAATCATGAGCCGATATGGTGATACACCGCTGGGTATGGTGGAATCTGCCTTGGAGTTTTTACGCATTTGTGAGGATGAAAACTTCCATGATATCGTCATTTCTATGAAGTCTTCCAATACTCAGGTGATGGTGCAGGCTTATCGTTTGTTGGTGCAGAAGTTAGAAGAAGGAGGATTCAAGCCGTATCCATTGCATTTGGGTGTGACGGAAGCCGGAGATGGAGAAGATGGACGAATCAAGTCTGCTGTAGGTATCGGGGCATTGTTGGAGGATGGTTTGGGAGATACCGTACGTGTATCCTTGACAGAAGATCCAGAATTTGAGCCTCCGGTTGCTCAAGCATTAGTGGATCGCTACCTAGATAGAGGGAATCATGCCGTTATCAAGCCGATTGTCAATTATCCAATTACTCCTTTTGAATACAACAAGCGTGAGAGTGTAGAGGTATTCAATTTTGGAGGGGGAAATGTTCCTCGTGTGATCACGGATATTTCCATCATGCCAAACATTACTGAGAAGGAGATGAAGGCGGTGGGACATTTTTATCTACCTGAATTGGATAAGTGGAAAATGAACGATCAGGGAGCTGATTATGTGTATTCGGGGAAAAGTTCTATTCCTTTCATGTTGCCAAATGGCATGAAGGAAATCCAAGATTACGCTGTTTGGCAGTCTGTAGAGGATAAAACCAACAAGTTTCCACTGTTCTCACTGGAAGAGTTTAAACAAGCGGAAGAAATCCATTACGGATTAAATTTCTTAGCTATCAAGGATACTGAAGTTGAGGCGGCTATCCCAGTCTTGGAAAATCGTAAGGATGTTGTAGTTATCTTAAGTAGTGATAATGACCCTAACTTACCTGCACTTCGTCGAGCATTTGTGAGCATGATGGAAGCGCATTTGATGACTCCTGTAGTCGTGAAGGTGCAGTATGCTATACAGCCTCAAGACAAAACCATGTTGCATGCGGCTACGGATGTAGGAGGTTTGCTGATTGATGGTTTGGGCGAAGGGATTTTCATCAGTGCGGATACCTATAATGATGTAGAGAGGGCTGAAAAAGAAGCTCAGATCAAATTGCATAATTCTGTGAGCTTTGGAGTATTACAGGCAGCAAGAACACGAATGTCCAAAACCGAATACATTTCCTGTCCTTCTTGTGGGAGAACCTTATTTGATTTACAAGAAACTACAGCAATGATTCGTAAGCGTACCGATCATTTAAAGGGAGTAAAAATTGGAATCATGGGGTGTATTGTCAATGGACCGGGAGAAATGGCCGATGCGGATTATGGATATGTGGGTTCTGGAAAAGGAAAAATTACCCTCTACAAGGGAAAAGAAGTGGTGAAGAAATCTGTTCCTTCCGAAAAAGCAGTAGATGAATTGATTGAGATTATCCGAAAAGATGGTATGTGGATAGAGCCGGAGGTTTAAATAGAAACTTGAAAAAGCTTTTGATTTATCCTACACATATTATGAATAAATTTAAAATACCTGTGGACATTTGTTTGCAGGTATTTTACGTTGGGCATTTCCAACTCATCCTTAGCTCCCCTTGAGTTTTTCTCTTTTGGCAGAGAGTTCCGAGAGTTGTTGTATTCTAGTATTTCGAGTTTTTTCGGTTTTTGCTAGTTTCAACCATCTCAGGACAAATCGCTTGCTGGAGTCATTGATGGAATGGAAAAATTCTTCAGCTCCCTGATATTGATTTAAGCCCTTCAGCAAATCTTCTGGTATAATTAACTTGTCCACATCATCCATGAAATCCCATAACCCTGCTTGCTTGGAGAGTTCTATACATTTCATGCCTGCTTCGGTCATTTTTCCATTTTCCATTAGCTTTGCCGCCCGATCTTTATAGCTTTTTGCCCAGTGTTCTGCTTTACGGGGTGATATTAATTGCATGGTTCTATCTTCATCAAGCTTTCTTCGGATGCCATCAATCCAGCCATAACAAAGTAATTCGTCCAAAACTTCCGAAGTAGATACATACTTTTCAGGAACTGATTTTTTAAAGGTTACTAACCAGACACTTTCTTCTTTTTGGTGATGTTTTTCAAGCCAAATTCTCAGGTCCTGTTGGGAACTGACTTCCACTTTTTTAAAATTATCTGTTTGAATCATTGCTTGTTGTTATTCATTGCATATCTGACAGCCATAAGCATATGAGCTAAAAAAGTGTTTGGTTGATTTTCCCTTGATCTTTTATAGTACATTTGTACCAAAAGAAATATATCACATGTGAAACATAACTATTGAGAAGTATGTTTTGTATTTGTTCTTAAAAAAATTAAACCAATAATCCCATGGCAAATAGTAGAGTGAAAGAGTTTTTCAAACTAGGAGAAGTAGGCAACTATTTTATCAGGATGTTTCAAAAACCGGATCCATCCAAGCCAAGTAATTTCAACCTTCGCATGATGCATGGAATTAATAAAATTTCTATTTTGATGTTTTTAGGCGCCCTGATCATTATCTTTATACGAAAAGTGATTTTGTAACTAGCTTAAAATCCATTGGATATAGTTTATTTCAGAGAGTATTGCCTCAGCAAAAAAGGTGCTACCGAAGATACTCCCTTCGATGCTAATACGCTATGTTTTAAAGTGGTAGGTAAAATATTTGCAATCATTGATATTGAGCTTTTCGAATCCGTTAATTTAAAATGTGAACCGGAATATGCGATTGCACTTAGGGAGCAATTTTCAGACATCGTGCCAGGGTATCATATGAGTAAAAAACACTGGAATACTGTATTTTTTAATAAATCAGTCTCTGATAAAAAAATCTTAGAGTTGGTTGACCACTCCTATGAACTAGTCGTAAAATCGCTACCTAAGAAACTCCAACAAGAACTTTTCAATCTATGAGTTTTCTGAAAATCCAGCATGTAAAAAAAGATTACCCTAATCAGAAAGGCGTTATCAAGGATTTTTCTTTAACAGTTGAAAAATCAGCCTTGTTGGCCTTGATTGGAGAAAGTGGGTCGGGGAAATCCACCCTTTTGAAAATGATTGCGGGCTTGGAAAACAAGGATGCAGGAGCAATCTATGTGGGCGATTTAAAAATAGCTAATCCTTCGGAGCGCTTGGTTCCGGGATATGATGAAGTGCAGTTGGTGTATCAGGATTATAAGCTTTATCCCAATGCTACGGTGGAGGAGAATATCGCACGACCCCTGTTGTTGTATGACAAAGCTTATCGTGAAAAGCGTGTGAAATTTCTTTTGAAATTGTTGAAGCTTGAATCCTTTAAGGATAAGTTACCCCGTAACTTGTCAGGAGGGCAACAACAAAAAGTAGCCATTGGACGGGCACTAAGTTTGGAGCCTGAACTGATTCTCTTAGATGAGCCTTTTTCAAGTTTGGATACCATTCAGCGCAGAGAGCTTTTAGTAGAGTTGAAGACTATGTTTCGGGAGTTGGGTGTGACTGTGGTATTCGTTACTCACGATTTGGATGATGCCTTGCAATTGACCGACCAACTGGCGCTGATAAAAAATGGAAAATTAATACAGAGAGGGACTGCTGCGGAGATTTTTAAGTCTCCTGCCAATAAATATGCAGCGCATTTATTCAGTCATTTGAATCCAATTCCTAATACTAAGGACGCTTATATACGGCCATCCGAAGTGCGCTTATTCAAAACAAAGGGTCTGAAAGTTAAAGTCACCGATGTGCAATACTTGATTCACTATAATCAGTTGTTTGTAGAGTTAGCTGATGGTGTTCAGTGGCGTTTAGAGGATCAGTCTAGAGTCTTTGCTATAGGGGATGCTGTTTTCTTGCAATGGGATGAAGAAGCTGTTTTGAATTTTGCTTAGAATTCTAAGTAAGGCTTCACTTTCTCCACCCAATCTTCTGTGAAAATTTTCACTTTCATCAAATCCTCTGCTTGCTGATAGGGGCCATGCTGTGTACGGTAGGCTACAATTACTTTAGCAGCACCATAAGTGATATAAGGATGATTGGCTAGGGTAGAGGCATCCCATTCATTGATGGCTACTTTTCGATAGATGCCTGGGGAAAACTCAAAATAATCAAAAACACGCTCCATCACTTCTGGGCTCATACCAAATACATCCAAGAGTTGCTCTTTTTCCCACATGCCGCCAAGTCCTTCTCTGAATTTAACAATTCTTCCCGCCATTGTTTGACCTATTCCGGGTACTATTTGCAGGACTATAGAGTCGGCTTCATTAAAATCAAGTTTATTTAGAGTAGCTGTTCTTAGCCTAGGAGACGAGGTTGATTTTCTACTGCTGTCTTGTCCGGGCTCTGTAGTTTTAATGGGAGAAATTACAAATCCTGCCTTCAAAAGGCTGTCGACGGTCCCTTGATAGACTAGGTAATCCGCTTCACTTGAGTGGAGGATATAATTGTCGTAAATTTTAGGAATTGTGTAAAGAGCTATTAAAATAGGCAAAACTAAAACAAAGCCTTGGGATTCCCGTTTGGAAAACCCTAGATAGGTTTTAAGCCAAAAAAGCAGTTTGTTTTTCATAAAATTGAGAAGTTGGAAATCCAATCACCCATCATTGCTCGTATCTATGAGTCATAAGTTAATACAATTGGAATAATTTTCCAATTTTCACGAATTTTGTATCTCAAAACAGAATTTATGAACAGGAATAATTATTTAGACAAATTATAAATTGTGTAATACAATACTCTCGGTTTTCCTCTCTCATCTTTCTGATATAAATTTGTATGTTAAAAATTAATCAAATGTCCAATAAGTTTAGAGCTATAAGTTTATCTCATAAGAGTGCTCCTGTTCAAATAAGAGAGGTCATTGCTTTAGATGAACGTTCTATTCATTCACTTTTGGTAAAATTTAAAGAATTTTTCAGTATTCAGGACACCTTGATTTTATCTACCTGCAACCGCACAGAAGTTTACTATTCTCATGAATTGGATCTTAGTACTGAGATCATCAAACTAATTGGTTTAGAAAAGGGATTGACTAATATTATTGAATATCAGCATTACTTTAAGGTGATGAACGATGATCAAGATTCTATTAATCATCTATTTAGAGTGTCTATGGGATTGGAAGCTCAGGTAGTAGGTGATCAGCAAATTGCAAGTCAAGTGAAGAAAGCTTATCAGTTATCTGCGGATTTGGACATGGCTGGACCTTTCTTGCATCGTTTGATGCATTCCGTATTCTATACAAGCAAGCGAGTAGTTCAAGAGACAGCTTTCCGTGATGGTGCTGCTTCTGTTTCATATGCTGCTGTTGAATTGATTGAAGAGATTACATCCAATACTTACCAACCTAGAGTTTTGCTTATAGGAGTGGGAGAGATTGGTGAAGATGTTGCCAGAAATATGGTGCATATTCCTGAAGCAAAAGTTACCATTACCAACAGGACTTTTGAAAAAGCAAAGGCTTTGGCAGATGAATTAGGCTTTGAAGTAGTGCCTTTCGACAAGTGCTTTGATTATGTGCAAGAGGCGGATGTTATCGTATGTTCTATCATGAAATCTGAGCCATTTATTACCAAAGCATTGGTTCAATCCTTGGACATCCCTAGTTACAAGCTATTTGTAGATCTTTCTGTGCCTAGAAGTATAGAAACATCTATAGAAGAAGTTCCAGGAGCATTGTTGTACAATGTTGATAATATTAGAAGCAAGGCTTCCGCTACCTTAGAAAAGCGCTTGGCAGCTATCCCAATGGTCGAACAAATCATTGATGAGTCTGTTGCTGACTTTTTCAATTGGAAAAAAGAAATGATGGTATTCCCTACCATCAATAAATTGAAAAATGCCTTAGAGCAAATCAGACAAGAAGAGTTGTCTAGATACCTGAAAAATGTAGACGAGAAAGAGGCTGCTATCATTGAGAAAGTTACAAAAAGCATGATGCAAAAGATCTTAAAGGTACCTGTGGTACAATTAAGAGCTGCATGTCAACGAGATGATGCTGATCAGATGATAGATATCATTACAGATCTATTTGATTTGGAAAAAGTCTCAGATGAGAAAAAATAAACTGGAGCTTCTCCAGTTTTTTTATTGAAATCCCACGGCAATCTTGTTTCTTTACTTTTTAATCAGAATAGGAATTATGGGATTGAAAAAAGCATCATTGGTGCTGTTAGCGTGGACGTCGGTGTTCGTTTCTTACGCTCAGACATACGAGGTTTTTGATAAAGACCTGAAGCTTAAGTTCAGGGTAGAATACGACCAAATCAATGTTTTGGGAGAGGCAGTACGCATCAGTACAGTCAACAATGAGTTGAAATTATTGAGTAGAGAGTACAAGCCCTATTTCGACTTAAAAGCAAATCAGGTGATTGCTTACGATCAGCCATGGATCGTAGTCAAGGGGAATGAAGGTATGGGAGCATTTCATGAGTATGGAATTGAAGTTTTCCCGACTACCTATGATGATATTCAAACCTATTTCACCAGAGTACTTGCAAAAAAAGGGAATCGGTATTTTGTATATGATCATGCGACCAAGCAAACTAAGCAGATTGGGGTATTCGAGGAAGCATTTATGGCTTTAAATGGGCAAGTGGTTGCTAAAAACTCCCAGGGGTACTTCTTGCCTTTATCGAGTAATCCTGATAGAAGCTTTCAAAATATCACCCAAGTCAATGAGAATTTCTTGTTTGTTCAGCAACCCACCGGGTATGGATTGATCAATAGAGAGGGGGATTATGTATTAGAGCCTGTAATTGATCGTTTGGAGCATTTGAACGGGGATTATTTTTTTGGTTATGACGGTAATCAATACATGCTGATAAGAGGCAGGGAAGGAAAAGCAGATATTCGTTACACTTCTTACCACAAGATTACAGTAGAAAATGATGTGATATTGGAATACATCCACGGTAAGCTTAGAAGAGTCATGAATTATGATGGGATTCTTTTAGATCAAGTGGGCATGGAGGAAGTAACAAGCGTAGGAGAGAAGCATTACAATGTGCGCTTAAGAGATGCTAAAATCGGGCTTTTAGGACCAAAAGGTTGGGAGGTCAGCCCAGTTTCGCAGGTTGATAAAATACTTCCCGGTTCAGAAGGGCTATACCCTGCATATAAAAGTGGCAAAGTAGGCTTTATAGACAAACAAGGGCGATGGGTAGTTCAGCCCTCCTACGATCAGGCAGGGCAGTTTAATCAAGGGAAGGCAGCTGTACGCTCTGGAAGTAGATGGGCGTTTATTAATGCCCAAGGAGAAACGTTAACGGATTTTCGATTTGATCAAGGTCAAGGCTTTGTCCAAGGAGTTGCGATTGTGCAGGATCAAGGTCTATTTAACCTCTTGGATAGTAATGGACAGCTGTTATTTGAGCATGGGTTTGATAGAATATTTCCAACCGAAGGCAATTATTACCTAACAGAGCGAGACGGCTTGCTTGGATTGCTAGCACCATCAGGGAAAGTTATCGCAGAGACGGCCTTTCAGGAGATTAGAAGAGAAGAGTTTGATCGGATAATTGCCAGGCAAGGAGATAAGTTTGGAATTCTAAATGAAGATGGAGAGTTTTTGCTTCCACTTTATTATCGGAATATCATTTTCGATCAAGGCTCCCAGCAGATTCTTGCGGAAGATTCCTATCAGTTTCAAGTTGAAGACGCAGCTACTGCTGCTCCATCAACTCAAGGAAGAAAAAGAAAGGGTTCGTAATCCAAATGTATAGTTGTTAAAAAGAAAAAAGCCAGTCAATTTTTATTTGACTGGCTTTTTTTAATCTAGGTAGAAACTATTATTTGTTCGGGTCTAGACTGGAAGTAGAGGAAGAAGATGAACTGCTACTTCCCGGGTCAGCAATTGATGACCTCATTTCAGTATCAGACTTGATGTTTTCCATTTTGTAATAATCCATTACTCCTAAATTTCCTGATCTGAAGGCTTCTGAAATAGCTTTTGGAACCTCTGCCTCAGCTTCGATAACTTTAGCTCTCATTTCAACGGCTTTAGCCTTCATCTCCTGCTCCAATGCAACGGCCATCGCACGTCTTTCTTCTGCTTTGGCTTCTGCAACTTTTAAGTCAGCAGAGGCTTGATCTATTTGTAATTTTGCGCCAATGTTGGTACCCACATCGATATCTGCGATATCAATAGAAAGTATTTCAAAAGCGGTACCTGCATCTAAACCTCTTTCCAAAACTAGTTTGGAGATTTTATCCGGGTTTTCAAGAACCATTTTGTGGTTTTGAGCAGAACCGATGGAAGTTACGATACCTTCACCAACTCTTGCCAATATGGTGTCCTCACCGGCACCACCGACCAACTGAGCAATATTAGCGCGAACGGTTACACGAGCTTTGGCAATCAATTGAATACCATCTGCTGCAACTGCCGCTACTGAAGGCGTGTTGATTACTTTTGGATTTACAGATATTTGTACCGCTTCGAATACATCTCTACCTGCAAGGTCAATAGCGGTAGCCTGTTTGAAACTCAAGTTGATATTCGCTTTATCTGCAGAAATCAGTGCTCGGATTACATTAGGGACGTTCCCTCCTGCCAAATAGTGCGTTTCAAGGTCATTGGTTGTCAAATCAAGCCCTGCTTTTGTGGCTGTAATCATAGCATTTACGATTACACTTGGTGGTACTTTTCGGATACGCATCCCGATCAATTCTCCAATACCTACCTTTACATTGGCAAATATGGCTGTAATCCATAGGTTAACAGGGACAAAGTACAAGAAGATAAAAAGCAGGGTTAAGCCTGCAAAGGCAGCAAATAATATAAATGCTGAATTGGTTATTTCCATAAGTTATACTTTTACGGTGATTGTATTATTTTCTAATTTACTAATCCAAACTTTGGTGCCGACCCGGATAAATCCTGCGTCGGATTTCACTTCATAAATTTTGTCGGCGAATTCTGCCTTTCCAATAGGTTTGATGTCGGATGTGGCAACACCCTCCATTTGGACGTATAAACCATCCAAACGGTTGTCAAAAGCTCTGCTTTGCATGGAATTTTTTAACGCAAATTTATTCCAAACCCCTGAACGTAAACCGTAGACTAGGGCTGCCAGATTAACTGTCAATGCTCCTGCTGTTACTGCGTAAGCAATATTTTTTTCCAAGCTGATAAAGGCATAATATACACCTGCGATCGTTACTAAAGCACCTAAGATACCAACAAGTGTGGTGCCCGGCACAAATAAAACTTCTGCTACTACCAAGATTAGCCCAATTGATAAAAGGCTAATTAAAATAAACCAAGTCATTTTCAGTCAACTAAAGGTGAAACACACGACGTGTTTTGAAAAGCAATCCAATATAGGGATTTTATCCGAAAAAAAACGCCAGACGTTTAAGTCCGGCGTTTAAATTGAATTAATTTTTTAAAGCGTGAATTGAATATGTAGTCTTAATTATGACCGAATACGATTAGTAAGCTCTTGCAAATAGGACTCGCTTATTTGATGGTTTACCTGTAAGAATACAAGCGCCTTCCTCTTCTTTTGCATCAATTGGAATGCAGCGTATTGTTGCTTTGGTCAGTTCTTTAATTTTTTCTTCCGTTTCGGTTGTGCCATCCCAATGGGCAGCGATAAAGCCACCTTTAGATTCCAATATTTCTTGAAATTCCTCCCAAGAATTGGCTTCGCTAGTCATTTCTGTGCGGAAATTTAAGGCCTTGGAATAAATCGTTGCCTGAATTTCATCCAATAAGTCTAAGATGTAATCTGTGATAGAAATACCTTCTAAAGAAAGTGTTGACTTTGTCAATGTATCTCTTCGGGCAAGTTCTACTGTGTTGTTCTCCAGATCTCTAGGTCCCATCGCAATTCTCAAAGGCACTCCCTTTAGTTCATATTCCGCAAATTTCCATCCTGGCTTGTGCGTGTCCCGATCGTCAAACTTTACTGTGATACCTACTCTTCTGAGTTGCTTCATGATATCATGAGCTTTTTCAGAGATTTTTTGTAGTTCTTCTTCTCCTTTATAAATAGGAACAATCACTACTTGAATAGGAGCTAATTTAGGAGGTAATACCAATCCGTTGTCATCAGAGTGTGCCATGATCAAAGCACCCATCAAGCGTGTGCTTACTCCCCAGCTTGTACCCCAGACATGGTCTAATCCACCCTCTTTAGTAGCAAACTTTACATCAAATGCTTTCGCGAAGTTTTGTCCCAAGAAATGTGAAGTCCCTGCCTGTAATGCTTTTCCATCCTGCATCAAAGCTTCAATGCAATAGGTGTCTTCTGCACCTGCAAAGCGCTCATTTTCACTTTTTACACCTTTCACGACAGGAAGTGCCATGAATTCTTCTGCAAACTGTGCATAGACATTCATCATTTGTACTGTTTCAGCTATTGCTTCTTCCTTAGAGGCGTGTGCAGTATGACCTTCTTGCCAAAGGAATTCAGTCGTACGTAAGAATAGCCTGGTTCTCATTTCCCATCTTACGACGTTTGCCCATTGATTTACTAATAAAGGCAAATCTCTATAAGACTGAATCCAATTTTTATAGGTACTCCAAATAACTGTTTCAGAAGTTGGTCTTACGATCAGTTCTTCCTCCAATTTAGCGTCAGGGTCGACGACTACTCCTTTACCATCTTCCGAGTTTTTGAGTCTGTAATGGGTGACTACAGCGCACTCCTTTGCGAAGCCTTCCACGTGGCTAGCTTCTTTAGAGAGGTATGATTTGGGGATAAAGAGAGGGAAGTAGGCATTGGTATGACCGGTTTCTTTAAACATCCGGTCTAATTCAGCCTGCATCTTTTCCCAAATAGAATAGCCATAAGGTTTGATGACCATGCATCCTCTGACGGCAGAGTTTTCTGCCAAATCAGCCCTTTTTACTAATTCATTGTACCACAAAGAGTAGTCTTCACTTCTTTTTGGCAATCCTTTGCTCATAGTATTTTTTTGATTTGAAAAATCTATTTATATTCGCTCAACTATATTTCAGGCAAATATATGGGAAATATTACAACCCTCAGGTATTTGCCTCGTATAAAAAGAGTACAAGTAAAAGCCAAACAAATGAAACGATTAAACAATTTCTTGCCCTTTGGAGTAGCTGCAGTGATCGCATTAACATCCTGTAGTACTTCATTCAATGCCATGAAAGGTGGTGAAACTGACGACCTTTACTTCATGGCTTCAGATGCTCGTGTGGCAACTGAATTCGCTGTACGTAACAACAATCCAGAAAACTTCAGATCTTTCAATTCTCTGACGCAGGAGAGTTTTCAGCAAGAAAATTTTTCGGCAAGAAATGTGAATCCTGAGTACATCGCACGTTATTCAGAACAAAATGTCCAAGACAATGAGACTGTTTATTTTGATGACGTTGAAACGCAGGCTGCTCCAAATGTAAATGTCTACAATAATTTCTATGGTGCCGGTGCTAATGGCATGGGATGGAATCAACCCCGAATGAACTTCAACCTTGGTCTTGGCTTTGGCTTTGGTGGAGGTATGTGGGGCAATCCATGGATGATGCCTGGCATGGGCTGGGGAGGCATGGGCATGATGGGCATGTGGGATCCTTTCTGGGATCCATTCTGGCCTGGTATGGGCTTCGGTCCTGGATTCGGCATGGGCTTTGGTCCAGGTTGGGGCTGGGGTATGAGACCAGGTTGGGGTATGCATGCTGGCTTTGGTTGGGGCGGTATGTGGGGTAACCCATGGATGAGACCTGGCTTTGGCTGGGGAGGCTTTGGCCCAGGATGGGGCTGGGGAGCTCCAGGTTTGATCGTAGTAAATCCAGGATGGGGTGGTGCTGAAGGACAGCGTAGGATTGTAAGAGGTGCTCGTCCAGGAACAGGTGCTTCTATGGCTCCAGGTTATAGAGGAGGTGCAACTTCTGGCGCTCCAGCTACTGCTAGAGCTGCAAGAAGAGATGCTGCAAGTAGCGCAAACGCTTCCACACCTAATAATAGAGTGAACTCTAACAGAGATTTCGCAAGGTCTCAAAACGATCTTTACAGCAATAGAAGTAGAGTAGCTAGTGCTCCGGGAGCAGGAAATAGAACTACTAGTTCAGCTGCTGCAACTAGACCAAGCAGAAATTCAGCAGTAAATAGCGCTAATCCAGCATATACTAGATCAGCTGGAAACAGAGGTTCAGCTGTTAATCCAGCGGCTGCAAGAGGTAATAACACAGGATTTAACAATAGAGGTGCTATGCCAGCAAACCGTTCAGCTAGTCCTTCATATAATAGAACAAACACTAGAAGTGCAAGTCCTTCGTACAATAGAGGAAATACCAATTCCTTCCAAAGACAGGCTGCACCTTCCAGGTCATCAGGTATGACAGCTCCTTCTAATAGAAGCTCATCGTTTGGTTCTGCTCCATCCAGAAGTTCTGGTGCAAGCAGCGGAGGATTTAGCTCCGGCGGTGGCGGAATGAGAAGTGGCGGCGGAGGTGTTAGCTCCGGCGGTGGCGGAGGCTCACGAGGAGGAAGGGGGAATTAATTCCCCCTTTTTTTGGCTCGAATTTTGCCCCAACAAGTAAGAAAACTAACCAATACTATTCATTAACCTATATGAGAATCTTAAAAATCTTTTTTTTGATCCTTGTGATGTATGTCTTTGATTATCAACAGGCATTTGCACAATTCGGATATTTTGAAGATGCTTTACGTTTCAGTCAGTTTCGTTCCTCAGGTTCCGCCCGTATCAACGGCTTAGGAGGAGCTCAAATGTCCTTAGGAGGAGATATTTCTAATATTCATATGAATCCCGCAGGTTTGGGATTCTTTAGAAGATCAGAATTCAGTATGACTCCTACGATCAATAATTGGATCACAGAATCCAATTTTTTGGATCAAGTACAGGAAAATAGAACAAGCAATTTTGCCTTACCAAATATTGGAGTAGTCATTGCTAACCCAAAAGGTCCCTTACAAAGCGGAGCATTTAGAGGTGGTTCCTTTGGTATCAGCTTCAATAGAAG
Organism: Mongoliitalea lutea; assembly: GCF_014652135.1. Taxonomy (GTDB): domain Bacteria; phylum Bacteroidota; class Bacteroidia; order Cytophagales; family Cyclobacteriaceae; genus Mongoliitalea; species Mongoliitalea lutea. The sequence goes on along the minus strand of NZ_BMYF01000007.1, from coordinate 84,977 downwards.
TAATTATTTCAATACAGACTTTGGGTATTTCTCAGATATTGAAGGGGATATTTCAATCATTGACTTTTTCCTACAAAGGTCTAATGGAATTCCTGAAAGCCAGATCCAAAATGCAGGATTAACAGGCCTAGCTTACGAAACTTTTTTGATTAACCCTATAACTGTGGATCAAGGTGGTAGTCCTATCACAAACCCTACTCAGTATGATTCATTTGTCCTCGGCTTTCCATTTCAGGATGAAACGATCATAACTACGGGTAGAACTTCTCAAACGACCTTCTCGTATGGAGCCAATTTTTACAACAAACTGTTCGTAGGGGCAGGGGTAATGTTTACAGCTGCTAACTTCCGAAGAGATAGAAGGTATACAGAAGAATTCTTTAATGAACCATTGATTACTTCAACCCTTACAGAGTTTCTGGAAATGACCGGAGGTGGAGTGAGTTTGAATTTTGGTGCAATCTACAAGCCGATAGATCAAGTGAATATTGGATTTAATTTCCAATCACCTACTTGGTATCGATTCAATGAGCAATATGAAGCAGGCATGGTGAATTTGTTTGACAACTTCTTTTTTGAGCCTGAAAACATTACGCTTGGAAGAGAAGAGGCGCGGACAGATATAGTTTTGGGTACTTTTAACTTGAATACTCCTTTACGAGTGAGCGGTGGAGCTACCTTCTTTGTTGGAAAGCATGGGTTTTTGACGGCAGACGTTGATTTCTTAGATTATAGTACAGCCAGAATAAATTCCAGAGATTTTAATCCATCAGATGACAATTTGGAGATAAGACGCTTATACGGTCAGACAGTGAATTACCGTTTCGGTGGGGAATTTAGAAAAGATATTTTCCGATTAAGAGGTGGTTATGGATTCTATGGAGATCCATTTAGAACCTCAGACTTCGATAGATCTGCACAACAATTTTCTGGTGGTGCTGGCGTACGATTCAATAAGTTTTATATTGACTTCTCGTATTCAGTCATGATGTTTGATCAATTGTATAATTCCTTTCCTTTTATTGAGAACGGAATTAACATAGGTCCAATAACAGAAATTAGGAATACGATCAACTCGGGAAGTTTAACTTTCGGAATCAACTTTTAAAAAATCCTAAAAGCTCAGATAGTACAAGCTCAGTAGAGATTTCTTCTCCACTGAGCTTTATTTTTGCTTGATTGTAATAAGGTGTTCGTATCTGTGCCAAGTCTTCTAGCTTGGTTTTAAGTTCGGTACTGTCGAGACCATTAAAAAGTGGGCGGTCACCTTCTGAATGCAATAGTCGCTTGTGAATTGTTTCGATCGGAATATCTAAGAAAACGGAGATTGATTTTGTATTGATGAGCTCCATATTGTCATTAAAACATGGCGTGCCACCACCTGTTGATAAAACAAAGCCTTCAATTAAATCTAATGTTTCATTTAAATACTTAGTTTCTAGATTTCTAAAAGCACCTTCACCATGTTCGTAAAAGATACTTGGAATGCTTTTACCTTCTTTCGCCTCCACATATTCGTCTAAGTCAATAAAGGCGAAGTTGAGCTCCATCGCCAATTTTTTTCCAAAAGTCGACTTTCCTGAGCCAGGAAGGCCTACCAAAACGATTTTAAGGGTTGGTCGATTCATTGAACATATAGACTTTTGACATCATAGCCAGAAGGAGTGTTCCTGTGATGGTATTTTTTTAAAACTGTACCGTCTTGAAGCAACATGATTCCTGGATTGGGTCGCATGATAGTTTTGATTACAGTAGCGTCTCCTTGATAGGTAGGGATATCCCATTTCATCTGACGCATGAGCGCATCTATTTCTTCCTGAGAAGATGCAGCAATCAGCGAAACCTGAATGGGACTATTGGCGAGTTCTTCTACCAAATCGTTCATCTTTCTTAAGTCGGCAACATTTAATTTCCTACTATTAGCAATCAAAATCAAGACTTGATTTCCTTGCAGAATCGCTTCCGTAAAATCTCCCTCACTATTCCAAATAGCAAAATCAGTGATTTTTGGTAGTGCATCTTCATTTACAAGGCGCATTTCAACAAACTCGTATCCGTCCTCCATAGGGTAAGATTCAAATACAAATTCATCTCCATCCTTGGTCATAACATATTCGTATTGCAATGGAGCAGACGGTAACATTGCTTCAGGAATGTTTACCCCTTCTTTGTATGCTCGAAAATCGATGAATGGAAGGTTTCGAATGGCGGTGATTGCTAAAATAAACGAAAGCACCAAGCTTACTCGTGTGGTCCAGGATGCCCAGGTAGGACTGTTGTTGCCTAGATCTTTTCTGAAAATGAATAGAAAACCCAGTAGGACCAAAAGTATGATGTCTTTGGTGAAAGATTCCCAAGGAGTGAGTTTGATGGCATCTCCAAAACATCCGCAATCGGTGACTTTATTAAAATAGGCAGAGTAAAATGTCAGAAATGTAAAAAAGACTGTCAAAGCTAATAACGTGTACAAAGTCCATTTTAGCCGTGAACCTACGATTATCATGACCCCTAATACAACCTCCAATACCACCAAAAATACTGCTAATGGTAAGGCGATATCTTTGAATATGTGGAAGAAAGAGGCAATGTCATTGGAAAATACATCGAAGTATTCCTCTAGCTTAATGGCAGTGCCCACAGGGTCATTGACTTTGATCATTCCTGAGAAGATGAAAACGCCTCCGACAAATAAGCGTACAAGTAAGATTGCCGTATTTTTAAGCATGGTCTTTCAATTTGATTAAACAGAAAACTGCATAATTGATCATATCTTGGTAGTTGGCTTCAATGCCTTCTGATACCAAGGTTTTACCGGAATTGTCTTCAATTTGTTTTACCCGGTACAATTTCATTAAGATGATATCAGTAATGGAAGATACCCGCATATCTCGCCAAGCCTCTCCGTAATCATGATTTTTATTTTCTAACAAGCCTCGGGTTGCATTGGCCCAATGGTCATAAAGTGGTTCCAATTCATCAAAAGGAATTTCCAAGCGTTCATCCTGTTGGAGTTGCAATTGAATCAATGCGATGATACAATAATTGATGATGCCGATAAATTCATCTGCAATCGGGTCATTTACTTTTTGGTTTCCTTTTTCTTGGATGGACCGGATACGTTGTGCCTTGATAAAAATTTGATCTGTAATAGATGGAAGTCTTAGGATTCTCCAGGCAGTTCCATAATCCAAGGTTTTCTTCTTAAAAAGTTCTTTACAATGGGTGATAACTTCATTATATTCGCTGATAGTTTGCGTTTTCAAAGGTTTTCAGTTTAATGGGTTCAAATTCTCTTCTTTCTTCGAAAATCGAAGATAAATCTTTTACATCAAAAATAACACTTCAATCCAAAGGAAAGCTTTTTTTGTTGGATGAGCCCAGAGTAATGGGGATTCTAAATCTGACTCCTGACTCTTTCTTTGAAGGTAGTAGAGTTAAATTGGAAGAAGCTGCACTTTTACAGAAAGCTACTCAAATGGTTGAAGAGGGCGTTGATATTTTCGATATTGGTGGATACAGTACTCGTCCTGGTGCATCAGAGGTTTCAGAAGATGAAGAGTGTCAGCGTACAGTTTGGGCGGTATCCTTGATCAAAGAAAAATTTCCAGAAAAATGGATTTCAATAGATACTTTTCGTGCCAAAGTTGCCAAAGAAGCAGTCCATGCAGGTGCAGATATCGTAAATGATATAGCTGCCGGAGAATTGGATTCAGCCATGATCCCAACAGTTGGTCAGCTGAACGTTCCCTATATAGCTATGCATATGCGAGGCAATCCTCAGACCATGCAAAACCTGACAACATATGAGGATATTCTAAAAGAGATGTTGCTGTTTTTTCACAAAAAAAATCAGGAATGTATCGCAGCAGGAATTCGGGATATAATTTTGGATCCAGGATTTGGATTTGCAAAAACTTTAGAGCAAAACTATTGGATTCTGAAAAATTTATCTTATTTTAAGAATATTTCACGGCCAATTTTAGTAGGGCTTTCAAGGAAGTCTATGATTTACAAAAAATTAGGTGTGAATGCTGAAAATTCGTTAAATGGAACTACTGCACTTCATATGGTGTCTTTGATAAGTGGGGCACAAGTTTTGAGAGTACACGACGTATTGGAAGCGAAACAAACCATTGAATTATATAAACAAGTATACCATTGATCTTTTTATTTAAAATAGGATTTTTAGAAATCTCCATCGTGAATCTTATTGATATCTCGTTGGTCAGTATCTTGATTTATCAAGTATATAAGCTGTTGCGTGGAAGCGTAGCCATCAAGATTTTTCTTGGATTCTTATCCATTTATTTGGTTTATTTATTTGTCAATGCCCTTCGAATGGAGCTGCTTACCATCATTTTAGGGCAGTTTATGGGAGTGGGTGTGATTGCTGCCATTATCATATTCGCACCGGAAATTCGGAAGTTCTTATTAATTATCGGAAAGTCTTCCTTTCTGTCCAATGAAAGTATCTGGCAAGAATTGTTATTTTGGAGAAAGCGGGAGTCTAATGCATTTAATATCAGTCCGATTATAGAAGCCACTAAGTCACTTTCAGGAACCAATACAGGGGCTTTGATGGTACTTTCCAGAAACTCTGAGCTTAAGTTTTATTCGGAAAGTGGAGACTTGATGGATGCTATTCTTTCCAAGCGTTTGCTAATATCCATTTTTAACAAATACAGTCCATTACACGATGGTGCCGTAATCATTTACAATGGAAAGGTAAAAGCAGCACGCTGTATTCTTCCGGTGACTGAGCGGGATGTGCCTGCACAGTTTGGATTGCGTCATAGGGCAGCAATCGGGATGTCTGAAGCTACAGATACCTTGGTATTGATAGTGTCCGAAGAAACAGGACAGGTTTCATTAGCAAAAAATGGCAAGATTCTTCATAACCTATCTTTCCAAGAGGTAAGGGAGTTTTTGAACGATTACCTTTCAGGAGTTGATATTGATGATAAATTTGATCCAATTTCTGTGTACGAACGTCCACAGTTCAAAAAATCTGCTGTGAAGACGAGTAACTAAAAAAGGGAGCTGATATCAATCAGCTCCCTTTTTTTTCATAGGTGGACGAAAAATCAATTATCTAAATTTCCCTCCTCTTCTTCTTCATATTCAACGAGTTTTGGCTCTTCTATAGCTTCCAAACGCTCTTGTGTTTCTTGCCTTGCTGCCTCTCTTCGCTCTTGCTCTGCTTTCACTTCGCTCAAAGGCTTCAAATTGGATGGGGGAGGAGGCAATAATTCTTCATCCTCATGTTCGTAAGGGAAAACTTCCACAATTGGGCTTTCAGTAATATCGGGTACACGGAATGTAACCAACATGTTGCTGAGACTTTCGTGAATACGCTCATACGCTTCTTTCACATCGTGAGCGGTAACCAACATGTATTGGGTTACTTTTTTTTCTTTTCCACTATCTCCGTCTGCTACGGTGTAGGTGATTTTACACTTATGCCAAATATCGATGTCTTCATAAGGAAAAACATCGACAAAATTACTTTTACTGATATTGGTGACTTGAAAATCTCCACGGATAGTGGAACCCAACATATCATAAATACGTGCCTCTGCCTCCGTAAATGATACTGCATCTACCAAATATTGCTCAGAGACATTTTTAAGCAACCCTTGTTCATTTTCTTTGGCGTATTTTACCTTGCACAAAAACCAGACTCTCATGTTTATTCATTTAAGGAAGCGAAGGTAAGGCATAATGTGAAAAGCCACAATGAAAAACAAAAGGAATCCAATAGATTTATTTTAAACTTTTCTCGTATATTCCAATATGATCAAAAGTGTACATGTGGGATAAGTTTTTATACAGTTTTCCTGTGCAGTTATTCTTTTTACACCTAAAAAAGAACCTGCTGTTGCTGTCTTTTTGGTTTGTACTGTTTCTAATTGTAGTACAGAGCTTTGGGACGGTGCTAGGTATTCCTTTCCTCTTTTTAGATCCTGAATACCTCAATGAGGTTTCATGGAGAAGCTTCTTTATTGTGGGTGTTACCCTTGCCATTTTTACCATGGCTTTTCAGATGACTACTTATATTTTGGATGGTGCTAGATTTAAGTTTCTGGCTGTTTCTAATCGGCCATTTTTACAATTTTGTCTGAATAATTCTATAATCCCTGTAATTTTTCATGTCATCTATTTGATCGCGATTTTTCAATTTCAGCAAAATAATGAGGTAGATACCCAACAAGCGGTTTGGAAATTGATCTTAGGCTTTCTTATAGGTAATTTATTTACCTACATCATCTTGCTTGTCTATTTTGGGGCTACCAACAAAGATTTTTTCATCTTATTTGCAGATTCGGTAGAAAAAAGACTGCGGAAAACTAAAATACCACGAGCGAATATGCTCCGTAGAATTAAAGATACGCAACATAGCAGAGATAAAGTACTTTATTATTTCGATATCAGTTTTAACTTCATTCCTGTTCGTCAGGATTTGTCCAAGTTTGAAGCTCAAAAATTGTTGAAAGTTTTTGATCAAAATCACCTAAACCTGGTCATTATACAGACAGTATTGATAAGCTCCATATTCCTGCTGAGTATTTTTAGGGAAAATCCATATGTTCAGATTCCTGCTGCTGCGAGCGCTATTTTATTGATGGCTATCTTGACCATGATGATAGGAGCGATTACATTTTGGCTGAGAAGTTGGGCGATTCCTGCCGTACTGGGAGCGTTGATTTTATTCAATTATTTTTCTGACATCCCTTTATTCAATCGTCCACATGCTGCTTTCGGGATGGATTATAGCGGTGAGCCGTTAGCATACAATATGGACCAAATCCGCGCACATTTACATGAGGATTCCGTCAAATTAGATAAGGAGTACATGTTGAAGGTTCTGAATAATTGGAGAGGGAAGTTTCCTGCGGATAAAAATCCCAAAATGGTTTTTATTGCTACAAGCGGGGGAGGGCAGCGTTCAGCCTTATGGACTTTGCATGTATTGCAACAGATGCAGCTCGCTTCTGATGAAAATCTTTTTAAGCATACCCAAATGGTCACTGGCGCATCAGGTGGCATGATTGGAGCGGCATTTTTTAGAGAACTGTATTTGAGACACCAATTAAATCCTACTAGTTCCTATCTCACACCGGAGTTTTTGGATCAAATTGCAGCAGATAATCTCAATCCTATCATTTTCTCTTTATTGGTCAATGATTTGATTTTCAGAACTCAATATGCTGAGTTTGATGGGAAGCGATATTTAAAAGATCGAGGCTTTGCTTTTGAAAATCAGTTGAGCATCAATACAAAAGGGGTCTTGGATAAGCCGATTTCGGATTATCAAGGTCCGGAAAGGCAAGCGCTTATTCCTTTATTGCCGATCACCCCTTTGATTACCAATGATGGAAGAAAACTCATTATTTCACCAACCCCCATGTCTTTTTTGGCGATTTCGGATGAACGCTTGGAAGGGTGGAATGAAAAAAATCAGGGAATAGATTTTCAGCGATTTTTTGTTGAAAAGGATGCGATGCAGCTACGCTTCATTTCTGCTTTACGCATGGGCGCTTCTTTTCCCTTTATCACACCTAATGTGCAGTTACCTACTAATCCTCGGATGGAGACGATGGACGCTGGCTTGTCTGATAATTTCGGTGTACAGGATGCCTTGAAGTTTATGCATATCTTTCGAGATTGGATTACCAAAAATACTTCAGGAGTAATCTTAGTGACCATCAGGGATTCTGAGAAATTTACAGAAATCAAGGAAAAGCCCAACCCAAGGTTTCTTCAAAAGTTATTCACACCTCTTCAAAATATCTATGTGAATTGGGATAACGTGCAGACACTCCATAATGAAGCCTTGTTTACGCGATTTAAAGAAAAAGCCCCTTTTCATATACAACGTATAGAGTTTGAATACTCCACAGAAGAGTTTTTAAGAGAAAGAGGGATTGTCGATGCTGGTGGTGAGGTTCCCACTAATCTCCGAGACATTCAACGGGCTTCTCTAAACTGGCGCTTAACAGCACAGGAAAAGAAATCAATCTTGGAAACGATTCATTATCCATTCAACCAAGCATCCCTCAGAAGGGTGTCAGAAGTAAAGTGGATGGATTAAATCAATCTACCTCAAGTTCATTTTCCAATTCCTCAATAGCATCTGGTTTGCCAACTACATACACGGCATCTCCATAGCGGAGCTCTTGGTCAGCTTGTATATCCGTAATCGTCTTCCCATCTCGCTTGATTGCTACGATGTTGATACCGAGTTTATCTCGTAGTCTTGCATCCTTCAAGGGAATATTGATGTATTGACCACTATCTTTTTCAACTTTCAGACAAACAAAATTAATGTCTGGAAGATCGATTTTCATTTGAGGTTTAGGGCTAAGGGGAGTTCGGAAAAGCTCGTAATTATGAGAGCGGATTTCTTCGGTAAAGTTTTCAATGTCATGTCTGGCCACTAAGTACTTATCCAGAACTCTGTAAAAGATTTCAATGGATGTTTCAAACTCCTCTGGTATCACTTCATCCGCACCAAGGTTGATGTTTTCTTCAATTTCATTGACATAACGAGTCCTTACGATGATATAAGGATTGGAAGTCATATGTCGAATGGTGGCTACAATCCGTTTGGTTGCATCTGCGTTTGAGATTGCAATGACTGCTACCCTAGCCTTATTGATATTTACATGCTCCAATACAGCTTCATTGCCCGCATCGCCATAGATAATAGGTTCACCATTGGAAGATTCCACCTTGACTGTTTCCGGGTTCATCTCAATAATGGCATAAGGGATTTTGGCTGATTTGGCTGCCAAAGATAGGTTTCTTCCATTTAAGCCATATCCTATGATTACCAAGTGATCTTTCAGTTCTTCCTCATTGATGGCAATCGTGGTTGCTGGATTGATATTGAAGCGTTTATTAAGTCTGCTCGAAACAGGTAGGTTAATAATTTTGAAGGCTAATTTCTCCCGGTTATTGAGGAGAAATGGAGTCAGGGTCATTGTAAGAATGGAAATAGCCAAAAAGTACTGGTAGGTCTCTGGGTCTAAGAGATTATACCGCATACCCTCTTTTGCTAACAAAAGGGAAAATTCACCGATTTGAAAAATTGAAAAACCGACGATGAGAGAATCTTTCAGATTTTGACCGATTGACTTGACCGATACTACTGCAATGATAAATTTGACGAAGAATGTCAGGGCAGTTAAACCTAAAATAATTAGAATGTTGGAATACAGGAAAGTAATGTCAAAAAGCATCCCCACAGATACAAAGAAGAAACTGAGAAATACCTCCCTAAATGGTAAGATCTTACCAGTAGCATGATGGGAATAGTCCGATTCAGAAATAATCAATCCAGCAAGGAATGCTCCTAATCCTAGAGACAATCCCAACAAAGAAGTCAAGTAAGCAATAGCAAAACAGATGACGATAATACTTAATAGGAATAACTCCTCATTTCTTGTCTTGGCAATTCTGAACAGCAATTGAGGCATTAAGTATTTAGCACTTAAGATGGTAATTGCTATGACGGCAACTCCTTTTACCAGCATCAATACCAATGATAAAGCCACATTATCAGACTCTCCAGCAAGCATGGGAGTTAATAACATCAAAGGTACGATGACAATATCTTGAAAAATGAGAACAGCGAGTGTTGTCCTTCCCGAAATCGTATTGACTTGCCCTGCTTCTTGTAAGAGTTTTAAGACGATCGCGGTACTACTAAGTGAGATCAAAAAGCCAATAAAAACAGCCACATTCCAGTCAAATCCTAAAAAATAGGATACAAAGGTGGTCACAGCAATTGTGATAAATACCTGCAAGGACCCCCCAATAAAAACTGCTTTTTTGATGGCCATCAGGCTTTTGAGGGAAAACTCCATTCCAATCACAAATAGTAATAAGATGACTCCTATCTCTGAAAGTACCTCAACTGTCGTTGACGCCTGTACGAGTGATAAGCCATATGGCCCTGCGAGAGCTCCTGTAAATAAAAAGCCAATAATGGTAGGTACCTTGAAGCGCATAAAGACCAAGATTACCAAAGTAGCTAATCCAAAGATCCATACTAGATCTGAAAGCATGGGTAATTCTGCGGCTGCGAGTATTAATTGTAGCATGCAATAAAAATTTGTGGTTACTAATGTTAAAAATACAAGCTTTCTCGGGGAATAGGCTAATCTGTGCAGGATAAATCTTCGAATTTTAAAAAATCAGTAAAAACCCCGGTAGTTTTCTACTTAGAATTTTGAGCTTATTGTCCTCTTCTATGATGTAAACTACCAGGCTTACTGCTTATTGCAGCTTTACTAAATGGGCTTAATAAGCCAAGCCTAATTTTTTATAGATAAAATGCATTAACCATGCAGGGCCGATTAAGAGAAATTGCACGTCTTTTAGAAACGATGGTTTTTTCCCCTCGATTTTGTGGCCGTAAAATTGGAAAATCCATGCTAGTACAAAAATAATTACACTGACTAACCATAGTGGAATATCAAGTGAAAGCTGGATAAAGTTGGCTAATGCTAAACAAATAGCTGAAAAGAATAACATTCCTAAAGCTAATGGAGGAGAAATGGACACGTAATAAAAAAGGACAATAATCAAGGTAATCGTGGCCCAATTAGCAAAGCCGTGCAAGAAAGGGAGTAGATTTGGTAAAGGCCCTGCTGGGATCGAGAAAATCAAACCAACGATACTAAAGAAAATAGCAGGCACGCATATCCAATGGATTAATTTATTGGTTTCGTTTTGGTGACTTAAACCATATTCATGCAGTAAATCATCAATTTTTCTCATGGGTTATCAGGTGATTTTGAGTTTATTTGTAGAATAGCTTACAAGTTAAACAATCACCTTTACAAATTGAAATATATTGCTGTATGTGGAGTTATTGGGAATGGAAAAATTTTAGAAAATACGATTTGGTGATCGTAGGTGCCGGCATTGTTGGCTTGTCCACAGCTATCCAATATAAGGAAAAGTATCCCCAAAGAAAGGTTTTGGTGCTGGAAAGAGGCCTCTTGCCAACAGGGGCAAGTACCAAAAATGCGGGATTTGCTTGTTTTGGCAGTCTCACAGAGATACTAGATGACTTGCAGGTGATGAATGATGAGTTGGTACTGGCCACAGTAGAAAAAAGATACAAGGGATTGTGTGCTATTCGGGAAAGATTTGGAGATGAATCCTTGGGCTATCAGCATACAGGTGGTTTTGAACTCTTTACCGATGCCGAAATGCCTGCTTTGGATAGCATGAAGAAAATCAATCAATTTCTTTTTCCGCTGTTTCAAGCAGATGTTTTTTCAAAGGTGGAAAATATCGGGCAATTTAGATTCGGTCCTTCTGTCCGAGCTGTAGTCAAAAATCAGTTTGAAGGAGAGCTGGACACGGGGAAATTTATCCAAAGTCTTTGGCAGGAAGCTCAGCGTTTGGGTGTTTTTATTCTTACTGGTGCCGAGGTAATGGATATTGATCAGGAGGAAGGACTGTTGATTGTAAAAGAGGCGAATGGCGGAGAAAGGACTTTTGAAGCGAATCAACTTGCGATTTGTACCAATGCATTTACGCGGAAATTTCTAAGCCATTTGGAACTTGTTCCTGGAAGAGGGCTGGTTTTTGTAACCAAGCCATTAGATAATCCATTGCCTTGGTCAGGTTCGTTTCACTATGATAAAGGATATGTTTATTTTAGGTGTATTGACAATCGATTACTGCTGGGAGGAGGAAGAAACAAGGACTATACAGGCGAACAAACAGAAAATTTTGAAATTAATCCGCTTATTCATGATTATTTGGTCAAACTCCTGGATGAAGTAATTCTACCCAATCAATCAATAGAGATAGATCTTGAGTGGACAGGTATTATGGCTTTTGGCTCTACCAAAATGCCTATCATTGAACAAATTAATGAGCGCACCTTCTGTGCTGTACGACTTGGTGGAATGGGTGTGGCGATCGGTTGGCAGACAGCAAGTGAGTTGGTAGATTTACTTTAATCGTGTTACATTGGTAAAATTTTATTAATTTCAGTTTTCAAAAATTTTAAAACCTATTGAATGGCTGTTCAACGGAAAGAACCCACCTTGTCGGAAGCGCTTTTTCCGATCTTATTCTTGATCATTTTATTGGTAGTCAACATCTGGATTTTTGGTACAGAAGGATTGTCGGGTTCCAATCAAGTGGTACTCGTATTGTCATCAGCAGTAGCAGCCATGGTTGCTACTTTCCGATTGAAAATCAAGTGGGAGCATCTGCAGGATGGGATTGTTAAGAGTATTTCTTCAGCCATGTCCAGTATTTTGATCTTGTTATTGATAGGGGCTTTGGCGGGTACTTGGTTATTGAGTGGAATAGTACCTGCGATGATTTACTATGGTTTGCAGATTCTTAATCCTACCATATTTTTGATTGCTGCATGTATCGTTTCTGCGATTGTATCGATTTCTACAGGAAGTAGTTGGACCACAGTTGCTACAGTTGGAGTAGCACTTTTAGGAATCGGGAAAGCATTGGGTTTTGGAGAAGGGATTATAGCAGGAGCGATTATCTCCGGTGCTTATTTTGGAGATAAAATGTCCCCGCTTTCGGATACCACCAATCTTGCCCCTGCTATGGCGGGAACAGATTTATTTACCCATATACGCCATATGACCAAAACTACCTTCCCATCCATTTTAATCACCTTGGTTATTTTTGGTGTAATTGGGTTTACAGCAGGTGCAGAGGGCTCTGTGGATCAGGTAAAAGAAATTTCAGCCATCATTGTGGATACCTTCAATATCAATGGATGGCTATTTATTGTGCCATTGGTGGTGTTGGGGATGATTATCAAAAAAGTACCTGCCGTTCCTGCGTTACTTTCGGGTGCAGTATTAGGTGGTGTATTTGCCATTATTTTCCAACCCGAAATTATCCTGACAATTTCCAATACAGAAGCGGTGGATTATGCGTTTCACTCTTTCAAAGCGGTGATGATGGCATTGTACGGAGAGATTAGTATCGTGACGAGTAACGAGGTAGTCAATGAATTGTTGGTGACGGGAGGTATGTCAGGAATGTTGAATACTATATGGTTGATTTTGTGTGCGATGGCTTTTGGAGGGATTATGGAAGAAAGTGGCATGTTGAGAGTGCTGGCAGAAGCCGTGATCGCAAAAGTGCACTCCATAGGTTCCTTGATTGCTTCTACAGCTGCTACTTGTATGTTTTTCAACGTCACCACATCGGATCAATACTTGGCGATTTTGGTTCCTGGAAGAATGTACGCAGATATTTATCGTAAAAAAGGATTGAAAGGAGAAAACTTGAGCCGTACCTTGGAAGATTCGGCTACAGTAACTTCTGTATTGATTCCGTGGAATACCTGTGGAGCTACACAGGCCTCTGTGCTGGGAGTAGCGACGCTAACCTATGCACCTTATTGTTTTTTCAATATCATATCGCCCTTTATGACAATTCTTTATGGGTATTTGAAATTGGGAATTAACTATTACTCGGAGGAGGAAATGTTGGAGATTAAAAAAGAGTTTGCGGTATGATTCCTATGCGTATCAGCAAAGAGGAGATTAATGAATTACCCCTTGGTCAATTTGAAGGTGAAATCATCCTTGTCGAAGCCTTAGATCAGGTAGAGGAAGTCTTAGAACAGCTTCGAGGTGTACAAATTTTGGGTTTTGATACGGAGACAAGGCCTGCATTCCGTAAAGGAGTTCAGTATCAGGTTTCCTTGTTACAATTGGCTACCACAGATCAGGCTTTTCTTTTCAGGCTCAATAAAGTTGGGCTTCCCAAGCCCATCCAACGAATTTTGGAAAATCCTGAAATTGTCAAAGTTGGTGCAGCGGTCTTAGATGACCTGCGGGCCTTGAAAAAAATTTCCATTGGTTTTGAGCCCAAGAGTTTTTTTGACCTCAACGAAGAATTGAAGAAAGTTGGTTTTGAAAATGTAGGTGTGAGAAATCTCTGCGGAATGGTTTTGAATATCCGGATCAGTAAAAATGAGCAGGTGTCCAACTGGGAAGCCTTAGAGTTGACAAGCAAACAGCAAGTATACGCGGCAACAGATGCTTGGGCATGTCTGGAGATTTACAAAAAATTGCAGTACCAAGGCTATTTAGATACCTTGTTTAATCGCTAATCTACCCTAGCAATTTCTTCAAGTTTTGCGAGAACCTCTCCTTCTAATGCCTCCCTCACCTTGATTTTCATTTGACAGGTATTATCAAAAATCTGATCAATAATCTCTAATTGATAGTCTTTGATGATTTTCATAACGGCATTCATTTCAATGTAATCAAAGGAAAAAGTAATGGTAGCACAGACGATTTCTGTGATAATGGTATTTGCTGCTATTGCATCGGCAGCAGCTGTACGATAAGCCTGAATCAATCCGCTGACTCCTAATTTTGTACCCCCAAAATACCTGACCACCACTATCAATACATTAGTCAAATTATGTGAACGAATCTGTCCAAGAATGGGGTCGCCTGCGGAGTGATTGGGTTCACCGTCGTCATTTGCCCGGAATATTTTCATCTCTTGCCCTAGCATATAGGCATAGCAATGATGCCTTGCATCAAAGTATTTTTTTCGAAGGTCTTCCAAGGCTTCTTTGATGTCATCCTCTGAGGTTACAGGAAATGCAAAGGCAAGAAACTTGCTTCCCTTCTCTTTGAAAATGGCTTCGGATGTGCCTGCTAAGGTTAGGTAACTATCTGTTGCTTCCAAGGCTTTGATAATTGGTGCATGCAAAAGTAAGAATTAAGAATTTTTTAAGCCATTTATTCTCTGATAAGCGTAATTTTAAGCTATGAATTAAGTTTTAAACTCCTTACTTGATTGACTTTCCTCATTAAGCAAATGCAATAGGATCTATCTCATTTATAGAAAAGAAAACTTGGTTAATATGACAGCAAATCTGAAATTTTGGATTAAAGTTCCTCCAATAGGTACTATTGAGGAGTACCTTCATCTTTGAAAGAAAATCTGGTATTCTTTTAGTGCTGAATATGATCTGCGATTTGAGGAATATAATTGTATTGAAGAAAATAGAATATCATTCAATTAAAGAAGCATTATGAATATTGGAATTGATTTTAAATTTGAAAAGGTAATAAATCAAAAAGAAGATTTTTTTCTTATCCAATTTAGTCCGCAACCACTTTACAAGGCTACAATAGTGAAAAATGGAAAAGTGAGGGCCTTTTGCTACATCTCTATTTCTATTGAAAAAGAAGCAATTTCTTTACCAAATCTTCCTTTTGGAGGGGTTTGGGTTATCGGAAAAGTAGGTTCTTTAATTTTGGAGAACTGGTTGGCATATATTTGCCAAGAACTTAAAAATCTATCCTGTAAAAAGCTTACTATTCTACAGCCTCCTTTAGCTTATGAGCATCATTCAGACCTAATCCAATACATATTTCATATCCAAGGCTTTGAATTCAAAAGCATGGTTATACATCAAATGATTGAAGGGAAAAAAAATGTACAGAAGCTTGCGCAAGAATTTGGTTCAAAACTGTCTAGAAATGAAAAACTTGAAATTTCATATGGGCCAGTAATATCTTTGGAATTTTTGAATCAGATACAATTATGGAATCAACAAAAAAGATATGATTCGCTGATTCCAATAGAACTTTTGGCAATTCAAATTTCACAGTTTCCAGAGCGGTACTTCCACATTTCGCTTAATTATAAAGGTAACATGGTAGCACATACACTTGCTGTCCAACTAACTTCAAATTCACTTTATTATGCATATTCGGGTTTTGATTCTAATGTTCCTGTGAAAAATTTAGGAGAATATATGTTAGAGTATTTAGTTCAATTAGGCAAGACCCTTAAAGTAGATTTTATAGACCTGGGTTCATCTGATTTGGGTAAACATGCAAATCATTCCCTAATTTTTTTTAAAAGTAAATTTTCTAATACTTATCAAACAAAATCTATATGGAGCAAGAACCTGTGAGTCAAAAGCTTCCGCTTGTATCTATTATCTGTACTGTTTTTAATCAAGAAAAGACTGTTGAAGCTTCTTTGAGGAGTGTTTTTAATCAATCCTATCCTTCGATTGAATTATTTGTAATAGATAATGGCAGCAGTGATTCCAGTATACATGTTTGCCAAAAAGTACTGGAAGAATGTCCTTCAACAATAAGCTTTTCAATAATTTCATATTCAAATACTGAAAACTACTGTTACTCATTTAATAATGTATTCAGAAAAACTAAAGGTCTTTATTTTATTGACCTTTCTGGGGATGATATGTTATTTCCACAACATGTAGAAGTATCTGTCAAGAAGTTACTTGAAAAACCTAATGCTTGGGCTGTATTCTCCAATGTTGAATTAGTGAATCAAGTAACAAAGCAAACCAAGTTGTTTTATGATTGTACGTTGAATAGTATAGTTCTTGAAGGTGATATTTATCAATCTCTTGTTAAGGGTAATCCCATATCATCTGTATCCTTGGTTATCTCCTCGGAGAAATTTCGTCAAGAAGGGTTTTATGATGAATCATTGAACTACGAAGATTTTGATTTGATGGTGCGTATGAGCAGAAAGTATCCTCTTTTTTATACAGGAGAAATTGGTGTGAAGAAGAACATCCATCCGTTTTCTTTTTCCTCCCAGCAGTACCAGGCAAGGCAGTCTAAGATGTTACCTTCTACTTATCAAGTTTGCAGAAAAATCCTAGCGATGAATCGAAATGAGGAAGAGCAGGAAGCTCTAAAAGTTCGTGTGATGTATGAATTGAAAATGGCAGCTTTTTCTGCGAATTTTAAAGTTGCGAAAGATTTGATTGGACTAGCCGAAGAGCTAGGTATACCCAGCCTTCAATTGCTAGGGTACCGATTGATAAGCCAGATTCAATGGGATCTATCTTTAGTGATAGAGTGGAAGCAAAGGCTGTGGAAGAGTTAACCTACCACAGTTCCAACAAACCAATCTTTTTGAATCAGACGTTTTCCAACTTTTTGAATATCCTCTCCAGTGAATTTTTTCAAAAATTCAAAGCGATCTTCATAAAATCTCAAATCTAATCCAGCTTGATGAATTCCTTTAAATCGGGTGATGAGTTCAAATGAGGAACTGAAGGAAGATAGCAGATTCCCTATCAAGTAATTTCTGACTGTTTCCAACTCTTCTTTTGGGATGGCTTGATGCTGAAGGATTTCGATTTCTTTGTAAATCTCATCGATTACTTCTGATGTAAATTCTTTTTTAACGTCTGCTGCAATTAACCAATAGTCAGCACTTCTAAGACTACCAATACTGCTATAAATGCCATACGTATGCCCCTTATCTTCCCGGATATTTTTTATTAATCGGCTTCCAAAGTAACCTCCCAAAAAAGTGTTAAATACAGCTAATGCATGATAATCAGGGTTAGATTTGGGGATTAAATGGCACCCTAGCCGAATACTTGATTGTACGGACTTTTCACGAGCTTCAATAAAGATTTCATTACCCATGTTGCTGAATTCCGATGGAGTGCTGTCATACATGTGCACAGGTAAATCTCCCAGCATGGATTCAATCAACTGTAAGTCGGTTTCTGATAAATCTCCAGTAACGAAAATCTCTGTATTGACCCATAAATAGTTTTGATAGTAATCCAATAAATCTTCTCGCTCAATCAATTCCACATCTTGTTCAGTGGAAATCATCCCATACGGATGAGAGTCGCCAAAGAGCTGTTGGCGAAACAGGTGAGAAGCTCGGATTGCATTCTTCTCGAATTGTATGCTGATGTTAAGTGCTTTTTGAGACTTTCGCTTTTGAAGTTCTTTCTCAGGAAAAACAGCCTCAGTCATCAGCTCTCTAAATACAGGGAAAACTTGAGAAAAATGTTTTTTGGTAGTCAGTAGGGCAAGGCCTTGATGTTCAAAGCTGGATATAATTTCGACTTCAGATGCATAGTAATCAAAAAAGTCATCCAATTCGGAAGCTGTCTTGGTTTTAGTTCCCTCTAACAACATGTGGAGGGTAAAGAAAGAAACCAGTTTTTTAGCAATTTTCAGTTCACCTCGAAGAGACTCTGCGTTAACTTCGATCCTTACAGCTCCAATAGAAGGTGTAGGGTTAAAATACAAACGGACTCCATTGGGTAGAGTCCTTTGCATCGGTTGTATGAATGATATCTCCTCCGGTATGACAAATGCAGGAGCAATAGATCTGTCTAAACTCATCTAGTAGGAATATTATAGCTTAGTGAAAGACGCAATGTTTCTCCAAGCGGGTGGTTTTGAATTTGTGGAACCAAATAAGAGAAGTCAAAGTTGAATTTTTCTTGGTATTTAAAACCTACCCCCATAGTAAAGAAACGTCTCCCACCTTTATTTGGATTTTCATAAAAGTACCCTGTTCTCAATGCAAACATTTCTTTGTGTAGGAATTCTACTCCTGCAGAAATCATTAATTCCTGAATTTCCTCTCTGAATCCACCAGGAGCATCAAAGAATGAACCAAACATACCTGAAAGTAAAGGTCTGTTAGGGTCTCTTCCTGCTTCTATATCAGGGGTACCATCAGGTCTCATGATAATCAAGCCATTCTCGTCTCTTCTAAAGATAGGAGGAGAAGGTACCATCAATTTATTTACGTCAAATAAGAAGGTGATTTTATTGAAATCATTCATGTTGATGGAGTAACCTACGCCGACTCTAAGATTGGTCGGAATGAAATCCAAATCCTCAGCACTGTTATAGGTGATTTTTGGACCTATGTTTGAAATGGTCAAACCCCAAGAAAAGGTGCCTGACTTATCGCCTGGATAGATGTCTTTGGAGTAGTAAAGCCCCACATCTGTACCAACGGTAATACCTGGTCTACTTTCAGCTCCACCCGCTGATGAAATATTGCCGGATAAGTTCGAATGAATGAATCTTGCAGAAAGCCCTAAGCCAAGTTTATCAGAAAGTTTTCTTGAATATGTTCCTCCAATTGCAATGTCTCTTGGAGTAAACTCCCCCAATTCATTTCCTCTACCGTCAGTGAGTTGTAATTCACCCATGTTGAAATAACGTATGTCTAAGCCCCAAGCAGATACCTCGTCTATACGTTTATAGGCAGTTAAGTAACTTACAGACATGTCATTAACAAGCCTTCCTAGCCAAGGCGAGTAAGACAATGAAAATCCCATATCATTATTAATAAATGCTAATTTACCGGCATTCCAATGAGCAGAGAATGCATCTGGGGAAGATGCTACACCTGCATCACCCATTGCTGAGTGTCTGCTATCTGGAGCAAAATTCAAAAATGGAACCGCCGTTGTAATAACGCGGTTATTTGGGTCTTGCCCCGAAATCAAAGAAGAGTTTTGTGCTTTCACAGCAAAAGAAAGTGATGTGATTCCAAAAAAAATCCAACCCTTCAGAAATGATTTATTACTTATTTTCATCTAATCAGTATTTTTCCAGACCTACTGTCAGAACTACCATCGAGTTCAGAGGTCAGCTGTAATTTGTAAATATAAGTTCCTTTCGCTGGAAATTTTGTCTGTCTTTGGAAAAATTTCCATTCCAAATCATCGATCACAAATTCAGCTCCAATATAACGTTTTTCCTCGGTATATATTTCTTGTCCCAACAAAGAATAAACACGCAAATTTAGAATTAGGTTTTCGCCTGGTCTATTTTGTACAATTCTAAATCTACTAAATGTTGTTGATGGGTTTGGGTAATTCAGTAGTTCGATTATTCTAAGCTGGTTGGTGTTTTTAATTTCTATTGATAGATTGAAAATTGTTTGGTTACCTACATTATCCCAGACCTCTAATTGCAGTTCATTTATACCATCTCTTAAACCATTTAAGGCTGTCCGGATAATACCTTTCCTAAACTGATTATCCAGTGCCCTATATTCAGAATTTAAGATGATAGATCGATCCCCATTAATTGTTAACACGATATTTTTTGTTGGGTTTGTAAAGAGTACATTGATACCGCTTTGGTCTTCCAATTCAATCAATATTGGAATAAATGCTGTTTCAAAGACTCGGACAGAAGGGTCTTCTTCAAGACCAAACTTCATGACCACTTGAGGGCCCTCTTTATCACCATCATTTTTAAATCTTCCTTCTAAACCCACTTCGTCATGGCCAAATGCTTCCATACCATTGTTTAAACTAGCGAATACTTTTATTTGTCCATTCGCTAATGTTTCATCCATATGGCTTGGGATAAAAATTTCTGCTTTAAATCTTCCATCTATAATCTGGCCTTTCCCTTGAAAAAGAAAATTATTTCGTTCTTTTAAAGTCATTGGTGGGTTTTCATTCCCTAAAAGACTAAACTCAGAAGCTCTATCAAGGAACAATAACTCATATGCTCCATGTTGATTTCCTATGAGAGCACTGGTTAAAGGATCTACAATAGAACCTTTAACACTAATCAATTGCCCGGCAGATACGCTTGATATTTCTGTTTCCAATTGGATATCATTGATTTGTTCAGTCCGGCTTCTCAATTCAGGTAAAGCTAGTTTGAGGGACGGGTCGCCTAACAAAGAAAAGTTTCTGTTGAGTGTTCCATTGAGGCTATTGTTTTTTGTTAGTTTAAAAACGGTGCCTAAATCACGCCATTCTCCATCATCTTGTTTGAAGACTGCTTGGATAAATGCACTATTTAAGCGGAAATTGATGGAAGAAAATACAGGTCTGCCGGTGGTCAATAGGCCTATAGCTCCTTTACCATCAGCAAATAGTAGTTCTTCAGCAGCAGAACGTAAAAGCGGACTATCATGCCTGCCAAATTCACAGGTAGCCGTAATAATCAAAGGGAAGTGGGGGTGCCTTCTCCAATCGTTTAATTGTGAAACAGTAAAAATCTCTTCTGCTGTTAAAGTGTTTTCATTTCCATGTCCGATAAAATTTAAAAATAAAACTCCATCTTCAATAGCTTCTCTAAAGGCTTCTTGGGCTTGAGGGGATCGCTGCCTGTTTGACGCATCTTGGGTTTGTTCAAATCTATCTAAATAGATTTTCTGTATAAAAAATTCAGGATGGTTTTCTTCCAAATAACGAATATGGTTTTCTGAATCTGTTACATGGATATTGTTATCTCCGTCATCTGCCACAAAAGCTAGTTGAGTTTTCCAATTGCCTAGCGCTAATTCAGGGTTTTCGTAGGAAATAATTTTATCTACTGCCTCCCGTCCTTCCCGGGTATTAATAGCAGGTATTCTACCCACACCAATTTGCATGGGTGTATCTCCTGCTATTGATTCTTCCCAAGCACCCATGCCTAATTCTAACATACCGAAGTAATCATCTGAACTATAGGTAGTCAGGGGGTTTAAGCTATTTCTTGAGGTATATATTGGGATCAAGTTTGGTCTACCTTGAAAGAGTCCTTTGTAATCATAAGTGCCTTTACCAAAAAACAGTACATTGCTGACATTGCCACTTGAATGGTACTTATCAGCTATGAAATTACGAATACCTGTGACATCTTTATTTCCATAAGCATATGCGTCGAAGATGTCTTGAATTAATACGACAGATGTAGACACACCCCGGTTGTGTTTATGATTGGCTAATCGGCTAGCTTGACTTAAAAGGATTGGATGGGTGATAATTAGTAATTCGGCTTGTTGATGCGATCTTCTAGCCTCCATATTTACCTTGACAAAGTTTCGAATGACTGGAATTTGATTTTCTTGGTAAACAGCAAGACGGTCATTTGTTTGTAATTCGGCTTCACCTTCAATTAATGATACATCAAAATTTGGGCGAATTTTCCAAAAAATGTGATTCTCAGAAGTAACAATTCTACCCGGGCTTCCCCTATGCCAGTAGACGGCGTTGGTAAGATTACTAATTGGCGTCTGTGAATCCAGTATAGCAAAATCTAAAAAGCCGGCACCATTGAAGTCAGCAGATTCATAACGTGTCCGAACCTGAAGTTCTTGACCTGAAAAAGTTACTGGACGTTGAAATTTTGATTCAATACCTTTTATACCAAAGGTAGTATTTGGGATTGGGGGTATGGTAAATGTTTCAAAGTTTTGACCAGCAATACTTATTTGAAAACGGTTCTCTGAAATCGCTTGTCCTAAGTATTGCACGAATAATTGGTGTGTATTCCCCAGCTTGCTTGGCAGAGCTAGTGTAAACGTAAAAGTCTGTCCACCAAAGAAAGGACGGGAATACCAACTTCTGCCTGAATTTAGAATGTTGTCTTCTTGCCATTTCCGAAACTGAACAAAAGAAAGCTGACTGATTGCAGGGCTATTAGATATGGGGCTTGCTGCAAGGGTGATTCTTCTCGGTTGAGTTGTCCTGCCTACCAAGTAATATAAGGTGTCTGAGTATGGATTAGCATGAAGATGCAGTGAGTGTTCAGAAGATTCAATCCGGTGAGGTCCTTGTGCATAAAAAATGATTCTATTCCCCAAGATTTGGCTTGGGAGTTGATTCAGTTCCCTGAATTCTTCCGTTATCAATTGTTCAAGGGGTCCATGTTGACCAAAAATACCTACTTCCGATAGGTTTTGAAAGCCTTGTTGGCGCAAATCATCCAAGCTAATAGCATACATGCCTTCTGCCGTAACAGGAAATTTCACAAAAACTTCCTGAGCCCTAGCCAAGGTGCCTAGCCAACAGGCCCAAACTATGAAACAAAATCGTAAGCTACTGTGCATTCTTATGTACTATTCCCTCCACTACAGACAACACAATATAAGTAATAATTAGTAAAGGAACACCTGCCCAGCCTAGACTGACAAGAAATAATCCTCCTAAGCCAATCAGTATGAACCGAAATTCATTGCCTTTCCATCCTTTTGTTTTGAATTTCAACGCAATTAGGGGCAATTCTGCCACCAATAACAAAGACATGATAACCGCTAGTAGCACTAGTACAAAGGGGTTTTCCAAAAAGGAAACACTAGCTCCAAATCGCTGAATTAAAAATGGTAAGGTTGCTATCAATAAGGCATTAGCAGGGGTAGGTACACCTATAAACCGATCCGATTGCCGCTCATCGATATTAAACTTCGCCAATCGGATAGCTGAAAAAATTCCAATTAGAAATGCTGCAAAGGGCAAATAATCAATGGAAGTTTGAGTTTGGATAAGTTGAAATAAGATAAATGCTGGTAGTACACCAAACGTAACGAGGTCAGCTAGCGAATCTAATTGCTTGCCTATTTCGCTGCTCACGCTAAGCAATCGGGCGGCGAACCCGTCCAAGAAATCAAAAACCGCTGCAATAAAAATGCAATAAGCTGCCCATTCCAAATTTCCAGTATTGGCAAAGTATATACCTACCATGCCTGAAAATAGGTTTAAACTGGTTAAACTATTGGGGATATGTTTTTTGATGCTCAAAATCGTGCGTTTTTGCCTACGAAAGGATTATGGATTTTTTCAAATCCAATGGTAGTTGAAGGACCATGACCAGGATATACCTTGGTTTCATCTGGCAATGTAAACATTTCTTGTCGGATTGATTGCAAGAGGGTTTGATGATCACCTCCAGGTAAATCCGTTCTACCAATACTTCCCTGAAAAAGCGTATCACCTGCAATACATATGCCTGTACCAGCATGGTGAAACACCAAGTGACCAGGAGCATGACCTGGCACAAACCTTATTTCTAATTCCTCATTGCCTACTTTGAAGGTTTGATGATTATCCAATAATTCATCGGCTTCTGTTTCTTGATAGGCATGAAAACCATAGCTTGGGGCATATACAGAAACCGACTTTAAAACAGGTTTTTCTTTGGAGTGAATCCATAAAGGGACTCCATAAGTCTGTTTTATAAAAGCATTTCCCAAAACGTGATCTATATGGCAATGGGTATTGATCAAAGCGACTACTTCTAATTCTTGATCATGGATAAAAAATGTCAACTCATCCCTTTCGTATTTTTCATAACAGCCAGGATCAAAGATGACGGCCTTTTTGCTGTCATCATATACGATGTACGTGTTTTCCAGAAAGGGATTAAATGTGAAGGATTTAAGATAGAGCATGGACAATTGTTTCTTAGAAAACTCAAAATAACGAAGAAAGCATCTATTTTTGGGTATGAAAATTGACTTTTTACTCATTGGGCAAGGACTAGCGGGTTCTGCGCTATCCTATCGATTGATCAAAGAAGGCTGTAAAGTGATGGTCATGGACCTTCCGCATGAAAATAAGAGCAGTAGGGTTGCGGCAGGCTTATACAATCCTATTACAGGTAAGAAAATGGTCAAAACATGGAAAGGAGATCAATTATTTCCAGTAATTGAACCCTTTTATGAAGCACTTGAAAAAGAGCTTGGGGTTAAGTTTTTATACAAAAAATCAATTTATCGACCCTTTTTATCCATTGAGGAACAAAATGAGTGGATGGGTTACAGTGGGGAGGAGAGTTTCCGAGGATATTTCAAACAAATCTATCAAACTTCTTTGTTTCCAGAAGTACTCAATCCTTTTGGAGGTATATTACTTTCCATGTCAGGATATTTGGATATTCCTGTGTATTTAGATGCTTACAGGGATTATTTGATCAAACTTGACGCATACAGAGAAGAGAAATTTGAGGAATCCAGACTTGAATTTTTATCTGAAGGAATTGTATATGAAGATATTCATGCTCAAGGGGTCATTTACTGCAATGGTCTAGGCGCTATGGAAAGCAAGCTTTTTCCAAACGCTCCGTTTGCTCCAGTAAAAGGGGAGATTTTGGACCTGCAACAGGATTTTGTTCCAGATGAAATTATTAATCGTGGGGTATTCAGAATTCCTTTACCAAACGGGCAACTGAGAGTAGGTTCCACATACACTTGGCATGATTTGGACATTGGGCCTACTGAACGAGCGAAAGAAGAGATTTTTGAGAAGTTGGACAAATTAATTATTTCTAATGAAAAAGTGCTTATGCAGCACCGTACGGGTATTCGTCCTGCTACAAAAGACAGAAAGCCCTTTTTAGGAAAACATCCCGAGCATTCAGGCGTTTATATGTTCAATGGATTTGGTGCTAAAGGCGTATCTTTGACCCCATATTTCAGTTGGGTTATGGCAGATTTATTGCTTCGCGGAAAGAATCCTGAAAAAGAAGTGAACATTAGCCGTTGGAAATAAACATAAGTGGATTTTTTAAGTATATTTAAAAGTCAATGTGATTGGTACATGAAACAAAGAACTTTACCTCTTTTCATACTTCTATTTTTCCTTGCTCCAAGCTTGGTCTTAGCCCAATTTGATAGAGAGCGTTTTGGTAAAAACCGTGTGCAGCACAAAAATATCGAATGGTATTTGTACTCATCTAATAATTTTGAGGTATATTATTTTGGTGGAGGAATGAATAATGCCAGAATGGCGATTGATTTTTTGGAAGGTGAATTCGATCGACTAACCCAGATGATTGGTTACGTTGCCTATACTAAACCTAAGGTATTTATCTACAACTCTCCTGAGGAATTACTCCAAAGTAACTTGAATCTTAATAAAGATGAGTATACGATTGATGGGCAGACCTATTTTAGCCGATTGATAGGAGAAGTAGCCTTTGAAGGAACCTGGGAAAAATTTAAAAAAGACCTCCTATACACTACTTCTAAAATTATTATTGAAGAAATGCTTTACGGTTCCACTATTGTAGATGCATTTCAATCAAATTTAATCAATAGTTTCCCAGATTGGTATATTGAAGGAGCAGCCAGATACATAGGTTATGGGTGGAGTAGCGATATGGATGATTTCGTCCGACATTATTTTAAAGGAAACAAAAACATAAAGCTTCATAAGTTGAAAGAAAAAGAAGCAGCCTTGATTGGGCAATCGGTTTGGAACTTTATTGTAGAAAAATATGGACGTCGCTATGTTTCAAGTATTCTTAACTTAAGCAGAATTAATAGAAATGAAGAAAATTCGATTGCCAATACGATTGGCTTAAACTATAAGTCTTTTCAGGAGCAATGGAGACAGTTCTATGTTTCTACAAGTGAGCCTGTGTTTTCTTCCTTTAAGGATATCAATAAATCCAATCAGATTAATGTCACCAAACCAAACGTAACAGGAGCAATCAACGATATAAAATTCAGTCCTGACGCAAAGCACTTAGCATATGTGATTAATAATGGTGGAAAATATAGAGTTCAAGTAAGGGAAATATCCTCAGGAAGAGAGCGGACGATTTTCTCAGGAGGATCTTCAACTCCAGACCAACCTGCTAATCTAACCTCGCCTGTTATTGCTTGGAGAGATACCTTAAACTTGACTATTGCCACTTTTAGAAGAGGTACTACCACCCTTCGTTCACGAGCAATCGATGGTTCTTATCAAGACAGAATTTTTCTACGAAATATTACTCAAATCCTCAATTTGGATTTCAACTCCACTGGACGGAATATGGTGTTGTCTGCCATCTCCAATGGAAGAACAGATATTTATACACTCAATATTCGCGGGGTGGGTAGAAGGCTGACCAATGATGTGTTTGACAATATTTATCCTGTATTCCTGAATGATTCTACAGTAATTTTCGCATCTAATCGCACAGATTTACCTGATTCTGTGCTCACGCGCACACCTGATGTGAAGTTGTTGCCGGATTATTTTAATCTATACAAGGTAGATCTGAATGATACGACCAATCAGATGCAGCGCTTGACTAATCAGAACAATATCAATAGTAAACCCAAGGTACTGAATAGTAACAATATTTTGGTCTTAAGTGATCAAAGTGGTATTATGAACCTGAACCGCTTGACCATATCTAATGGAATAATGAGTCAGGTTTCTGCTTTCAATAAAAGTATTGAAGCCTTTGATTACAGCTCGAGAATCAATAGAATTGCTTATGCTGTAAGGGATGGCAATCAAAGTAAGTTAATTTTGGAGAGTTTTTCCAATGCAGATCAGTTTACACCAAGTACTCCTCGGGTTCAGCTATTGCAGGCTAAAAATTTATCCGAACGTATATCCATTAGGAGAACGGAAATGGATGCAGAAGAGCGATCACAGGTTGAAGAACAACGACCCATGTTTGAGCGAAATGTACGTCCCAGTACAGTAAAACCAGATTCTACACTTAATGTAACACTAGAAGATATTATGAGTGGAAGGGTGACTAGCCAAGGAGACAGAGTAGTTGTCACTACACTCACTGATACAATTCCTCCTGTAATAACAGACTCCCTGCCAATTCCTCAAAATTTAACAGGTAGTATTAATGTAGATCGACTACGATTTGAAAGAAGTGGTGCTATTGACACTGATAATTATGTTTTTGACACGATTCCATCGGGAACTACTTTATTAGAAGCTTCTAGAAATCAAGTAACAACAGCTAGAAGTAATTTATTGGAAAGTTTCCGTAGACAAGGTCTGCAAAAGCGTGTGATTGGACCGAGAAGAATGGAACAGCAATTTATCACCAGCAGTTTGAATACTGATTGGATAGTAGATCCTCTACGTGGCTTTGGTATTAGGTTAAATGGAGAAATGACCGATTTATTGGATAACCATGTATTCCGAGGTTCAATTATGACTCCTTTGGACTTTAGATCAGGAAGTGATATTTCTTTTGAATATGAATATTTGAAGCAACGGGTAGATGCCCGTTTCCGGTATGACCGAAGAGCAATTCAGGTTAGCCAAGGTGATTTGACATTCCAACGATACGTATTGAATAAAGCAGAATTTGGTTTTTCTTACCCAGTAAGTGTACATGCAAGATTTACTGCTGCTCCATTCCTGGCTCGCACCCAATATTTCAATTTGAATCCTGATTCTATTTTGCGTGGACAGTTCCCCGATAGAAATCGTTTGGATGTAAATTATGTGGGGGGTACAGCTGAATTTGTATTGGATAAAACCCAACAAATTGGTCTCTTTGCTCAAGAAGGTATGAAGGGTAAGGTTGGTATCAGACATTATCAAGGGCTCAATTTAGGGGAGCGTTCGTTCTCGAACTTCTATCTTGATTTTAGAAATTATCAAAAGATCCATAAAAACATAATTTTTGCTTCTCGTGTATTTGCCGGCTCTTTCTTTGGGCAAAATCCTCAGAACTACCTTGTAGGAGGAATGAATAATTGGTTGTTTAATCAATTTAGAACACCGCCTGCCAATAGGCCAGAACAGTCCCCTGTTCGTAATCCAGAGGGAGCAGAAAATTCTAATATTCTTTTTGCGGAGTTTGTGGATTTGAGAGGATTCCTTTTTGACGAAATCCGGGGAAGAAATGTAATTACCTTTACCAGTGAATTGCGTTTACCACTATTCTCTTATCTATCGAGAGGTAACATAACTTCTAATTTTATTAAAAATTTCCAGATGGTTGCATTCTATGATGTCGGATCTGCATGGAATGAAGCCGCTCCTTGGGAAAGAAACAACGACAGAAATACAGAAATTATTCGAACTCCAGGTTCTCCATTTGTCATTACATTGAATAATTTTGGTAATGCGTGGTTACAAAGTTATGGAGCTGGTTTGCGTACCATCTTCTTGAATTATTATTGTAAGCTAGATGTAGCAAGACCTGTAAGGAACTTTGAAACAGAAAATGTAAGATTTTATGTTACCTTAGGGTATAATTTCTAAGTTACCCCTATCACTTATGATTAAATCTATGACTGGCTACGGCCAGGCAATGTATGAAAATGATGAACTGATCATCACCGCAGAAGTAAAAACACTTAATTCAAAGTTTTTAGACCTAACCATCAGAAGTCCTCGTCAGTACTCTGACAAAGAGTTAGAGATTAGGAATTTGGTTGGACAGGTATTGGACCGTGGGAAAGTCAATTTGACTATTGAATTGGTTCAAAAAGCTGGAGTAGATCTTCCAGTTTCATTCAATCATGAATTATTCCAATCCTATGTTCTGAAGTACCAAGAAATGGGTGAGAGGAGTGGAGTAGAGGTTGTAGATCTTTTCAAATTAGCATTACAATCTCCTAATGTAATGACCTCAGTAGTGGAGAAGTCATCCTCTGAGGATGAGTGGAATAGTCTTAAAAGTACAATTCATCAAGCCTTGCTCAATTGTGATAAGTTTAGAATTGATGAGGGACATTCCCTTCAGGAGAAGTTTCTTTCCAATGTGGCTATCATTCGAAAGAATCTAGAGCAAGTAAAGGTGTTAGACCCCATAAGGAAAGAACGTGTACGTGGAAGGATTCGTAATAACTTCAAAGATTGGTTAGAGGAAAATAGTTTTGATCAAAATCGTTTCGAACAGGAATTGATCTACTATTTTGAGAAAATTGATATTACCGAAGAAATTGTCCGATTGGAAATGCACCTGAACTATTTTGAGAAAAATCTGATAGAGGAAGTGAATCAAGGTAAAAAGTTGGGTTTTATTTCACAAGAAATCGGAAGAGAGATCAATACAATCGGATCAAAAGCGAATGATGCAGAGATGCAGCAATCAGTGGTTATTATGAAAGATGAGCTCGAAAAAATCAAAGAGCAAGCTTTGAATATTCTATAAAAAAAAGAGGGGTTTCAAAACCCCTCTTTTTTTATCCTAGTTTGAATCTCACAGGGAGTCTCATACGAACTCGTACAGGTCTACCTCTTTGCTTACCAGGTGTCCATTTTGGTGCAGCTGAAACTACTCTAATTGCTTCTTCGTCACATCCGCCTCCAATACCTCTCAATAATTCTACATCTTGGATGGAACCATCTGTATTTACAACGAATACCACATAAACTGTACCTTCAATACCCATTCTTCTAGCTTGAGTTGGATACTTTAGATTTTTGCTCAAGTATTGATACCAAGCTTCCATACCTCCTGGAAATTCAGGAGCATTTTCTACTACATCGAAGATTTCGTCTGCTTTCTCTACTACTGGAGCATCAGCAATAACAACTTCTCTGATTACAGTCTCTTCTTTAACATCGACGTCGAAATTAACTTCGATTTTTTCTTCGATTTCCACTTCATCTGGAATCTCTTGGATCACAGGCTGCTCTACTGGCGGCGGTGGCGGTGGTGGTTGTTCTGTGATTGGGATGTCTAACAGTTCTTCTATTTCAACGTCTAGCTGCCCTAAGTCTTTCAAATTTCTGTCATCATATGACTTGTATTCGAAAGCAAATAGAACGATACCAACGCTTACTAGAAGTCCCAAGTTCAAGAACATACTTGACTTCTTGGATAAATCCGCTTGTGGCGTCTTTTTAGCTTCCATGGTTGTACTTTATAAAGGTTAATAATTTCACGGTTACGAATAACAATTGTAGTTATTAATTTTCAATTATACAAGCGAAGGTTTGACCTTATATAAAATTATGAAACCAATAAACCCAATTGTACCGCCAATTAAATTGGCAACAATGTCTTCATACTCAAACGACCTATTTGGAACATAAGCCTGTACGTACTCAACAAAGATAGGAAAGATTATTGTAAATACTAATAAATTAGTCAATAATTTTTCCCAAATGATTTTTTTTTGTGAATCCACCGTACCCACCTGTGCCCATAAGAATGTTAGAACTGCAAAAACACTAATATGCACAACTTTATCTAAATGAGGTATAGAAGGTCCTTTCGGGAGATTATGCCCAGGTGTGAGAAGCAAAAGGTTGACAATAATAAGCCAACCAATTGCCACGTATGGTTTGATTCGTTGCTGATTAAGCCCCAATGAGTTCAGTATATTCTTCAGAACTCAATAAGTCATCAGGAAGATTTCCTGTGATTTTGACTTTAATCATCCACCCTTTTTCGTAAGGGGATTCATTTACCATTTCTGGTGAAGACTCTAGTTCCTCATTGAATTCAATGATTTCGCCTTCTAATGGCATGAAGAGGTCAGATACAGTTTTTACTGCTTCCACAGTTCCAAATACCTCTCCAGCGGCAATACTATCACCTACAGTTTCCACTTCTACATACACAATATCACCCAATTCTCTTTGAGCAAACTCTGTGATGCCAATAATAGCCACATCGCCTTCGATTCGTACCCACTCATGGTCTTTGGTGTACTTTAGTTCTTGAGGAAAATTCATATTTGGTTTTTTTAAGGTCTCCAAAAATACAAGGATAAAACAAATCTAAAAACCTATTGTGCTAAATTAAATCGCAATTGTCCACCAAAGGCAGTAGAACTTCTTCGGAAGGCAGTAGTAACTCGTGGATCATTGACGATTCGATCAAAATAAAATTGGATATTTAGATTTTGATTAATTATATAACTCACCGTAGGTTTTATTTGAAGATTTAGATTTCCATTGGTGACTGTTGATCCCTCTTCTAATGTTCTCTGTATTTGTCTGGTATCCACAATACGGGTATTTAACCGAACTTGAAGGTCATTCTTTAATACTTCTTGTCTACCTTGTATTTTAAAAGGGATTTTAACACCAGCTTTGGTATATCCCAAGTCAAATCCAAAATCTCTACTGCTTTGTTCTGTAACTTGCGCGTTAGAGAAGTTTAAACCTAAGGTGCGCTCTGTATTGTATTCCATGGTAATGTTGAGTCGACTCTTGGTTAATAAGTCCACTTGTACCAAAGGGAAAAATCCTTCTGTAAGGATCACTTGATTCAGAATAAAAACAGGAATAAATTCACCAAACTCATTGGTTAGTGTAGCCCCAGGTATCTGTCTCACACGATTAAATAATTCTAAGCCGTCTCGGTAGAGGAGGGAGCTACTGAAATTACTAACTTCATAGCTGGACCGATAAGCATGCATTAAGTTGATACTAGAAAAGTACTCTCGCAATGCAGGGATGTTTGATAAACCTTTGTAATCTATTCTCCAATTAGGAATTGGGATTTGAGGGAATGGGTTTAATTCTATTTTGTTAGCATTTCTACCTGAATAGGCTGAAAGAAACGCTAATGTCATGACATCTTGACCATTAAGGGTAAACTCCCCTCCAGGGTTCGCTGCATTTAATCGTTCTTGAATAATAAATCTATTTCTTGCAAACTGTTCAAAAATTGGAGAGTTGTTATTCCTATCATCTCGGGCAAATGTAGTTCGTAATATAGAATAACTAATACTGTATCCAGCAAGTCTATTCGGACTCAAAGAGTTAAATTCCCCTGGGAATTCTTCGGAAGCTCTAAATATTTCCGAATATTCACCAGTTTCTCTCTTCGCAGCTTCTAGGGTGATTCTAAAATCCCTAAATGGTTCTGCCAGCGCATTTATATTGAGGTTTTTAGTCATGTTTTGCCTAAACTGCTGAGTTAGCTCGGGACTTGGAGCCATAATTCCTCTGTCTGCAAAATCTGTTCTTACTCCTGGATTTTGTGCACCAAAAATGAAACCTAGACCAGGGTTCAAAAAGCTTCTATCAAGTCCCATTAAGCCAGTGTTTTGCATAAAACCTGGTAGAAAAGTCCCTTCAATCACAGAGTACCTAAAGTTAATATCTTTTACCATAGTAGCGAATTTCAGCAACCTTCTAGTAAATGGGGTGCCAATGGTATCCTCTGCTGTGACCACGGTTCTTCCAGGAATACTCGGTCTCCTAGGAGCATTTAGTGCCCTGATTTTCGCGTTTTTATTGTAAAGTTTCACAAAATCTAACTTTCCATCAATCGATTGTTCTCGCGTATTTTGGATAACGTTTCCTAAAGTATCTCGCTGTCCTATAGCTCCTGTCAGCCAAGCATAGTTTGCTGCATAGCGGTAATTTGCATTGATCCAGTTTGTCGCTTCAACCTTATCCAAGGGAAGTTTATAGTTTGCATTCAGGTTATGGCTATAGTTGGTTGGCCTGCCAAAATTTCTTAGATTAACTAAAATGGAATCCCTCGCTATATCTCTTGAGGCATCTCCTTCAGGCTCATCAATGACTGCAAGTACTCTTGATGAAAAGTCAACCCGGAGATTTTTAGTAAAGTCCCAATTTAGATTATAACTTCTGTTTAAAAAGAAGCTTTTTTGAACAAATGGATCAACCCCATCCGTAGTTAATTGGTCGTTTCGGAATTGAGTTCGCATAAACTTTCGATCAACATCTGCGCGGACTGCAATAGAACTTGGAACAAAATTGAAGTTAAAATCTCTGACTAGTCTAAATTTTTCTCCACCGAGTATATTGAAATTTTTAAAGGGTTCCAATACAAGTGGTTTAGGCTGGTAGATATAAGCAATGTTCCCCAAATAAGTTTCAAATGAATAACTTTCTGTATTTATGTTGGTTTGTCTAACCGAACCATAAGCGTAGGATACCGAAAAATTACTAATATCCCAAGGCTTTGGAGCTCCGCTTGCTTCTGGGTTTCTATTTTTTCGAATGTTTGAGAAACCTATATTTCTTCGTTTTACACGGTCTAAAACTAATTCCCGGTATAGTGCTCTCTCTGAATCTGTTTCAAATTTGCTCAAGGCTAAATTCAAAGGGACGTCTGGATTTAGAGGGTCAAACTCTGGTCTAATTATGGAATTTTCTAAGCTTAGATACATAGGGATAGTCATATTCAACCCTTCTGGTAAAAGCTTTTCAATGCTAACGTTAGCGGATAGATCATACTGTGTCATATCTGCTAAGCTCCGTTGTGAAAGTCGAGTTTCTAAGCCACCAAATCCAACTGTACTATGGCGAATGGATGTCGAAATTGTAGCTACATCTGCAATTTGGGCATTTAATATAGCGTTTGCAGCCCATCCACTGGACTGAATGAATCCTGTGGCGCGTAGTTCGTTAGCCCAAACACATACTGAACGTGAGGCTGTGCCAGTCTCCCCGGGATTTCGAATACCTATCATTAGGGCCTGTACAAGACTCAATTCAGGCCTTCCCACAACAGTTACTTTGTACTGTCTTATATCTTGTGTAAAGGCCAAATTCAATGGTACCCGTTGAGCATCACGATCTACTTTGACTCCGACAATTTCAGAAATAGCTAAGTCTATTTCGTTTTCTAAAGGCCAAATATCACGCGGGTTTCGTGTCCCTCTTGGTGTGATCAATAGCGGTACTTCAATTTCGTAGTAATTGTCTGTGTAATCCGTTCCCAATCGTAAGAAGGCGGTCAATTCACCATCCTGCGCATCATCAGAATCTGCATGAAAAAACATCCGTAGACGTTCATACTGTACCAAATTCAAGGAACTGGCATTCTTGAATACAGCTCGGGCATCCCTTGCTTGTAGATTATCAACGCATAAGCGAAGGGATTGCTCATTCAATTGCCGCTCTACTGCCGCTAAGTTGTCTCTATCCCGGACAATGCCAGGAGGAAGTACATAAGGACTTTGTCCAGGACCTCCTTGGCTATTTTCTTCAATATTGACCACACCTACTACCAAGTTGGAATTATCCGGTTCAGGGATTTCAAAGAAACCTCTTTCAAACAAGGACTCTTGGAATACACGCCACTGACTTGCTACCAAACGGAAGTTGGCCATACGCAATACCACGGGCTGCTCAAAGTCTGTCAAGTAGGTTCTCATAAATCGGATCGACTTGAAACCGCTGATATCTCCCTGAACACGGTCAGGGGTACGGATAGGAATCCTGAATAAATACCAGTCTACTTGTTGTCCATTGATGGGTACTGTAGTTACTTTATCTACAATGTAGTTTCTTCCTACTTCTAATTGTCCTGGGCGGAGGTCGATTTCGTATTCATAGTATGCTTCTAAGTCATTGATAGTATTGTCACTGTTCAAGTCTTCATTATTCGGCAAGTTGGATCCTGCTGGGGTAAAGCCTAGATTGACATTTCCTGCAACAGGAGTATTGCCTTCCATACCGTTGAAGAATTTATGTCTTTCAAGAATTTTTGCGTCTTCTTGATCAAAGCGCTCATCTAGATAATATCTGAAATCATCTGCCGAAGGATCACGGATAATTTCCTGTAAAGCTTGCTGACTGACATTTAATCGATTAATAAATCGATCACGGAAGAATTCCGCTTCGTCCTGATTTCGTAAACCATCCAATCCCACATCTTGATTGGCTCGAGCTTCAGGGGAATTATCAAAAGCCGGTAGTAAAAACTGATTTCTGGTGATTCGCCCCCATTCGGTGGTATTGGCATCGAGTGGATTTCCATCGGCAGGCAATCCATTTTCGAATCCATGTCTACCGTCTCGAATGACATCTTCTGAGATCTCTCCTAGGTTGAAGCGTAAAGTACCTCCAGTAGTGTTGTTTTGATTGAAAATCCCATCCAAAACGCGGCCGTTTTGTCCTTCAATAAAAGGGTCTAGAAGCCAGAATTCTATATATTCAATATTGGTTCTGTCAAAATCTACTTCTGTGGTAATAGCTCTTGTTATTCCTCCATAATTTTGTCTAGGATTTGGTAATAGTCCATTAGTGGTCAATGCCGGATTGTAATTGTACATTCCTCTTTCATGAGGAAAATAAGCTAATTCAAAAAGAGGCTCTGGAACTATAATCTGATCACGATCCCGTTGCTGGAAAATTTCCTGTGGAATAACCCTTCGTACATAATGATTTTGCCGATCTTCTCTATTTAGGTTTCCGGGTACGCCTTGTCCTCCTTCCCTGTAGAAGATGTTATCGATATTATACCAGGCTACTTTAGCTCTTCTGTATGCATTTCCAAGTCTATCTTCTGTTTGGTTACTGAGATCAAAAGCATCATTATCTGTTTTGGGAGTTGCTGCCAAATGCCATGTTTGAGCAGCGGCACTTCCCAGTCCAAACGGTGTAATTGCCGTTTCGAAGTCATCAATATAGATGGCAGGCTCGCCTTGTACTTGTACAGATGTTCCTGGGAGTAATTGTGCAAACTCACCACTGAATTGTACGATGGATTTTTCTTTGGTATTAGTAAACGGCAAGGCGTCCGCTAATTTTGTCAGGAATCGCGATTCATCATTGAAGTTGGCGTCTAGGCCCCACATGCTGTTGCGAAGTGTTTCCGAGCCTACAGCAATCCTGGTAATGTTTGGCCGTTCGTTGAGGTAAAGGAAGGTGCCTCCGACATTAAGTTTTGGATTGACCATATAATCCAAACGTGTTCCGAGCATGCTTCGAGTTTGGAAAGAAACCAAATCTGCTTTTTCAAAACCAATAGTGATTCGTTTACCAGATTGTAAAATTGCTTCATTGATAATATTTACCCGGCCTATATTGTAATCAACAGTGTAGTCAACTCCTTCCGTTAGAGGGATATTACCAGCTGATACAATGACAGAACCAGGCGAAATATTCAAACCTGGTAGTAGGATTTCTGAAGCAGAACCTGCTGTCAATCTTCCTTTGATAAAGAATTTATCCAATCGGGTTACCAACTCTGCATCTGCCAAAGTTGTCCTATATAGGGTGTCAAAGACATATCTATCGACTAAATTGGCTTCGTTTGGTAGGAATAGATCACTGAGAGTTCGACCCAAAGGTTCCAGTACTGGAAAAGCAATTAAACCCCTATCAGGGAAAATGGTAATACCTGGGATGAAGTCGAAATTTCCATCAGGAGCGGGGTCATTTTGAGGATTTAACCGGTCCAAACCCATCAATCGGATCAATGGTCTGTTTCTTACATTTT
Source organism: Mongoliitalea lutea (assembly GCF_014652135.1). Classification (GTDB taxonomy): domain Bacteria; phylum Bacteroidota; class Bacteroidia; order Cytophagales; family Cyclobacteriaceae; genus Mongoliitalea; species Mongoliitalea lutea. The sequence continues at coordinate 48,534 of NZ_BMYF01000007.1, read as the reverse complement.
CGCCTTCCAATAGGGTAGGGTTATCCAAACCTGTACGGTCATCTCTGTAGATTACCTGCAACTGGAAACCGTCCTGCTGTATTTGATTGGCGTTAAGATTGTAGATGTTTTTCATCATCAAATCCCAAGTAGGGATGCGTATATTGATTCTTGCGGGACGAAGCATTTTTAAGAAAATCACTTCATTGGCAGGTCTGCTTTGATAATCCTCAGAAAGTTCACCTACCTTGAAAACCTGTCCGTTGAAGGTATATTCAAAAGAAACCCCAAGAACCTCATCATTTTGAAGTCTTCGGTTTAAGCTTATGTAGCCTAGTTCCCTATGAAAAATATACTCAGAAGGTGCGAGAAGTCGTGCGCCATTTACTTGCTCGTAATCAACCCCCCTAATAATATTTAAATTGCTTTCAATTGCTCCAGCTCCTGTATCAAAAGGTCTAAATGCAGTGTTACTTGTTAAGTTTCGAAAAAGTAAATTAGCGGAATTACCAGCAGGTGCGTTAGGAGTACCTTGCCCCACATTTGGATTGTTAGGGTTGAAAATTCTTCGACCTTCCCCTAAATCCATAAATGCCATGAAATTTCTAAGGGTCTCAGTATTATTTGCGCGGTTCATCACATATACCTCTACACGAGTAATGTTTACACCTGAAAGAATCTGCGGTAAGCCTCTCAGCCAACGCTCGTAATTATCCCTAAAAAAGTGAGCCAAGAAAAAGTGTCTATTTTCATCGTATTGAGAGCCTTGGATTTCAAACATTCTTCCTTGCGTACCACCTTCCAATACCAATTCATCCCTCCGGCCTCGTTGGGTTGACGCAACGGCGGTGACAAAGAGATTGCCAAACTGCATTTGAGTTTTTACCCCAAAGAGATTTTGAGCTCCCTGAATCAAACTGTTTTGTACAGGCATACTCACATTACCAATTTCTACTGACTTCAAGATGTCTTCCTTAAAGCCATTGTACTCTAATTTCAGCTGGTTTTGAAAGTCAAATGAGTTGTTGGAGTCAAAGTTTGCACCTAATCGGATTTTTTCTCCAATATTTCCTGTGACAGCCATTTGAATTTGCTGATTGAAATTAAAGTTCCCGTTCTGCTGTTGCCGTATAGGAATCGCGGGATTGTCAATTCTCCGAAAAATCCCACCTAAGTCTAGATTGACAAATCCATTCGGTGTAATATTGATTTCATCCCCTCCAAAAAGTCTGTCAAATTCAGGGGTCATTACCAAAGGAGGAATTAAATCCCATCCACCCACAGGGCTATTTCCATCTCTACCTCTAGCTCTACTACGCCAATATTCCTGCCTTATTTTATACTCTTGAATCCTCGAAAATTCATCAAAATCATACATGACCCCTTGATTGACAAGGGAACTATCCAATTCGTCTTGAATTTTGTATAGTAATGTGGAGTCTATTTCTACACGAACACGTTGTTCAAATGAAGAATTCGGATAAAAAGGTGAAAAACTTGGGTTATAAGGATTGGTATTTGGGAATAAAGGGTTCGTTCTATACGTAGGCCATAGTAGGTAAGAAGGAATGCGTGTTCTTCTTTCCAAGGAGTCTAATCTCGCTCGTTCGAGGGCAGCTCTCTCAATAGAATCTTTGCGCGCTTGCTCACGTAGTTGGATTCTTCCTCGTTCTAGAGAGTCTACTCTACTGATATTCAGACTATCTACGTTTGTTTGTTGGGCAAAAGTCTCGGTTGAAATACACAAAAACATACATGCCAACAATACTATCTGTACTGATGGATGCTTGGCGAAGCTGTCTTTTAAAAAAAAATCTAGGTAATGCAAAAGACTCGAAATGTTAAGAGATGTTAAGTTGTCTTTAAAGATGCCTTAATTAATTCTTCCAAAGAAATATTTGAACCTGTTTTTTTGAGTACAGAGGCAATATTTTTTTCGGCGGCAGCTTTTGGAAAACCAAGAGTAACCAAGGCTTGTAACGCTTCTTCTTTCAAATTCGTATGCGTTACGTCAAATCCTTTTCCAAGACTTGCAGTATCCAAACTCGTCTCTTTTCCTATTTTGTCTTTGAGTTCTAAAATAATCCGTTGTGCAGTTTTTGCACCTACACCTTTTACTCCCTGAATCACTCGTACATCCCCTTGAATAATAGCAACTTCCAGTTCTTCTGAACTCAAGGAAGATAAAATCATCAAGGCTGTATTAGGGCCAACTCCGGAAATAGATAAGAGGTGTAAAAAAAGTTTTTTTTCTGTTTCTTCTTTAAACCCATAGAGCGTATGGGCGTCTTCTTTGATATGTAAAAAGGTGAGGAGCATCACCTGCTCCTCATCCTTAATCTTTGAATATGTTTGTAAGGATATTTTGACTTGATAACCGACACCGTTGATGTCAATGATTACAAATGTTGGATCCTTGTAAGCTAATTTTCCCTTGAGATAGGCGATCATAATTGTTCCTGACTTTGAGCATCTACTACTGCGATGGCCACCATGTTCACGATTTCTCGGATGGAGCTACCAAGCTGTAATATATGCACAGGTTTGTTCATTCCCAAGAGTACTGGACCAATTGCTTCCGCATTTCCAAGTTCAGCCAGTAGCTTATACGCGATATTACCGGAACTTAAATCAGGGAAAATCAAGGTGTTTGCCTTTTGGCCAATCAAGGAAGAGAACGGATAATTTTCACGCTGAATTTCTTCATTCAACGCAACATTCGCTTGCATTTCTCCTTCTATGATGAGGTTTGGATATTTCTCTTTTGCTTTGATGGTTGCTTCTGCTGTTTTGCTGGCAATCTCACCCTTGGCAGAACCGAAGTTAGAGTAGGATAAAACAGCTACTCGGGGTTCGATATCAAAGAATCTTACACCTTTAGCTGTCAGACCGATAATTTCCACCAATTGATCTGCATTTGGATTAACATTTACAGTAGTATCAGAGAAGAAGAAAGGACCTTTAGAGGTGTTCATAATGTACATACCTGCCACACGGTCAGTTCCTTTTTTCACACCAATCACATGCAATGCCGGTAGAATGGTTTTTGGATAGTCTTTGGTCAAACCAGAAATTAAGGCATCTGCCTCACCCAATTCCACCATCATGGCACCGTAGTAGTTACGGTCTCTCATCAGACGTAGACACTCTCTAGGAGTCAAGCCTTTTCTTTGGCGTTTTTGATGTAGGATATTAGCGTAATGCTGAAGCTTTTCTTCTTCTTTGTAAGGATCAATAATAGTGACTCCTGATAAGTCAAGTCCATGCTCCTCGATCAATCGGTCAATTTTCTCACTATTACCCAACAAAATTGGAATAGCCACTTTTTCTGTCCAAAGGAGTTGTGCTGCCTTCAAAATTTTAACATTATCAGCCTCAGCAAAAACAACACGTTTTGGATCTTTTTTAGCTCTGGTAATCACACGAAGCATCAATCGCTGATCGATACCGATACGCTCTTGTAATTCCAATTCATAAGATTCCCAATCTGTGATATGGTATTTGGCAACACCGGATTCCATAGCAGCTTTGGCTACAGCAGGAGCGATGGTTGTGATTAAACGTGGGTCAAATGGTTTTGGAATCAAGTAAAACTTACCGAAGGAAAGTTTTTGGTTGCCATAAGCTTTGTTGACAATTTCAGGAACAGGCTCTTTTGCTAAAGCAGCAATTGCTTTAGCAGCTGCCAATTTCATTTCTTCATTGATGGCTGTCGCTCTTACATCCAAAGCTCCTCTGAAGATATAAGGAAATCCTAATACATTGTTGACTTGATTAGGAAAGTCAGAGCGGCCGGTAGCCATGATGATATCATCTCTCGTGGCCATTGCTAAATCATAGGCAATTTCAGGATCCGGGTTTGCTAAAGCAAATACAATTGGATTTTCAGCCATTTGTAGGATTTGCTCCGGTTGCATGATATTACCTGCGGATAAACCAAGAAAAACGTCAGCACCAATTAATGCTTCTGTAAGTGTGTTGACATCACGAGTAGTAGCAAATTCGCTTTTAATTGCATCCAGGTTATCACGATCAGCACGGATAGCACCATCTCTATCGCACATGACAATATTTTCTCTTTTGACACCTAAACTCATATAAAAACGGGTGCAAGAAACAGCAGATGCACCTGCACCGTTAACCACAAGCTTAATGTCTTCGATATTTTTCCCAACTACTTCTAATGCATTCAATAATGCAGCCCCCGAAATGATGGCAGTTCCATGCTGATCATCGTGCATCAAAGGAATATTCATTTCCTCTTTTAAGGTAGTTTCGATTTCGAAGCATTCAGGAGCTTTGATATCTTCCAAATTCACTCCGCCAAACGTAGGCTCAAGTGATTTGATTATCTGAATAAGTTTCTTTGGGTCTTTTTCATCGATTTCGATGTCAAATACATCGATACCGGCAAATTTCTTGAATAAAACCCCTTTACCTTCCATGACTGGTTTAGATGCTTCAGGGCCAATATCTCCCAATCCCAGTACAGCAGTACCATTGGAGATAACAGCTACCAAGTTGCCTTTGGAGGTGTATTTATAAACGTTTTCCTTATTTTCTTTTATCTCGAGACAGGGTTCTGCAACTCCTGGTGAATAAGCCAAAGCCAAGTCTAGTTGGCTGGAAAGTGGTTTTGTAGGTACCACTTCGATTTTTCCGGGTTTTCCTTGAGTGTGGTAATTAAGGGCGTCTTCTTTACGAATTTTAATTGCCATATAGGTTTATTGTTTGATAGTTTCTTAGTCTGTTGCCAGCTGATTAGAGAGTTCTGTCGCTAGCAAGATAGTTTCAATTTCACGGATAGCTTCTCTGTGTGCTTCATTTGGATAATACACGAAACCCTCCATGTAATACATTTTACCATTTTCATTGTCCACCAGTAAATAGCCTAGAAACGAACCTCCCATACTTAGGTTGTTTGTTTTCCATCCTCCTCTGATTTCGACCGCAAAATTATCATTTATTTTGAAGTTATTAAAAACAGGGCTTGGATCTACACGCTCTGTGACAATGTATGAGTTGCGATTGCTGGGGTCTCCAAAAATGTGTTGCTTCGTAATACTTTCCCTGAGTGCTAATACGTTTTGTGGAAAGACCTGATCTTCAGAAGTATAGTCTGTACTGTAGAAAAACAGACTAATATCCGGCTTGTCGCTACGGGGAGTTGGTTGTCTCAACCAAAGAAAATTATTATCTGATTTGGCAATTTGGTACGATGCAGGGACATTGATTTCCAATCCAAATTCTCTTCCAGCCACCTTTGCGGCAGAGTTTTTACGGGATAAAAGAATTTTTTCCAATCGAGCTCTTTCTCTAACCTGGAAAAGATTTTGTAATCTGGTTTTGTTTTCCTTGATATTTTGAATCAATGTTTCCTCATCTCTTCCAAAAAGATACACCACCTCTTGCCCTTGTGCAAACTCATCTTTACTTCGTAACATGTATAAGCTTGGATCAGCTGCTGCCTTTTCTTTCGCTTCTTTGGTGAAGGTAGCATTGATGTTTTGACTAGCTGAACTTCTGTCATCAAAAGTGGTGACATAGACAATGTTAGTGGCCATTTTGAGGATTCTGGTCATTCCTCTTGGATCAACTTTACGAACATCAAAAAGGTATTCGTCTCGGATGAGGCCCTTTTGGTCTTCTTGGAATACTTCTTTTAACGCTTTTCCAACGGGACCTTCCCATTTAGCAGAATCAATGGCTAAAATGATTTCTCCGATGGCACCTCTTGCTTTTGGCTTGGTAGAGGAGGACCCTCCCTCACCTTCAGGTTCACAAGCACTCAAAAGACCCATTACTAAGAATAGGCTCAACAAACTGGATATACTAAGGATTTTTTTCATAAGACACTAGTTTACCGCTCTAAGGTAAAGAATCAACCGAGGAATAAAAAGTTTTTTACTATTTTTTTAGTTTAACCTATGATTAATTTTTGACCTGGCTTGATGGTAGTGTTTTGTAAGTTGTTCAATTGTTTGATTTGTTCCACGGATAAACCATTGGATTTTCTGGATATCGTCCACAAGGAATCTCCTGGCTGAACGGTGTAGAATTTAGGACTGCCGCTGGGTGAGTTGTCGGCAATGGTTGAGTTCGTGGGTTGGTTTGTGTAAATATATAATGTCTGCCCAACACGGATAGTATTTGAACTCAGGTTGTTCCAGTTTTTAATGTTTTGTACGCTGGTACCATGATTGGAAGCAATTTTCCCTAGCACATCTCCTGAGCGTACTTTGTAAGCAATTCTTGTTTGTCCTGCTGTGGAGGTAGCTGCGACTGTGGGATTCACAGGCGTGGAGGTACGAAGGGCTACTGCTCGCTCAGGTTTTAACTCAATGGCTTCCTTAAACAGCGATTTGTTTTCTGTGATATAGGTGGATTTGGTTTTTGGCACTCTTACTGCCATGTGTTTATTACTGCTTGGAATGAGCTTATTTTGAATGGACGGATTCAGTGCTTCCAGATCACTTAAGCAGATATCTGCCAATTGGGCAAGTTGCTCCAAATCAATTTCCTGATTGAATTTGATACGGTCGTAAGCAATAGGGAAGGTCGGATTCTCCAAAGCCAGGTTATGTTCGTCGGCATACCGGAAAATATACATCATAGCTTGGATTTGAGGAACATAACTTCTAGTCTCTCTTGGAAGCCAGTTGTAGATTTCCCAAAATGTACGTTTTCCACCGGATCTAGTAATTGCTTTTCGTACATTTCCTGGACCACAATTGTAAGCAGCTAAGGCAACCTCCCAATCTCCAAACATACGATAAAGCGATTTCAAGTATTTGGCGGCTGCTTCTGTGGACATTTCTGGATCCATGCGATCATCAATGTCACGGTTTGCATTCAGGTTGTACATTTTTCCCGTAGCTGGCATAAATTGCCATAAACCCATGGCGCCAACTCTGGATTTTGCTTTTGGATTTAATCCTGATTCTATAATTGCCAAATACTTAATATCGTCTGGCATGTCATGTTCCTCTAAGATCTCTTCAAAAAGCGGAAAATAAGTGTATTGCCGCTGCATGACCATGCGGGTATAATCTCTATTTCTTACCACGAAATAATTGATAAAAGCAAATACCCGCTCATTCAATTCGAATGGCATACTCGTCTCCATGGCACGTACGCGCTTGGCTACTTGGTCATAAGTGAAATCAGGAATGTAGTCGTAGCTGTATACTGGCTGTAATAGTGGTTCCTCGAGGCCAATCTCATTGAAACCATATAATTCCTGCGCATGAAGGATATCTGTACTTGTCAAGACAACTGTAAACCATGTCAAGGCGAAGAGATAGATAGATTTTTTCATGCGCATTGAATTTAAGCTTGATTAATGTCCATTAAATAGTCTGCAAAAGCATATAGCTCTGCTTCTTTAAAGGAGTTAGCAATAATTTGAATTCCGATCGGCAAGCCTTTTTCGTCTGTTCCGTTTGGAATAGAAATGGCTGGCACTCCGGAAACAGAAGCTTGTACAGTGAATAAATCTTCCAAATACATCGCTACTGGATCATTGCTATGCTCTCCAAACTTAAACGCTGTAGAAGGCGTAGTCGGCATAACAATGTAGTCAAATTTGTTCAATAAATTCTCTGTAAACTCCTTAATTAATCTTCTGACTTTTTGGGCTTTGGTAAAGTAAGCATCATAGTAACTTGCACTCAATACAAAAGTGCCTAACATGATCCTTCTTTTAACTTCTTCACCGAAACCTTCTGAGCGTGTTTTTTTGTACATGCTCTCCAAATTGTGAGCTGCACTGGTTCTATAACCGTATTTTACGCCATCAAAGCGGGACAGGTTCGAACTGGCTTCGGCTGTAGTTAGGATGTAATATGTGGGCAATACATATTTCAGTAAAGGAAACTCTACTTCCTCTACCTCATGTCCTTCTTTTCTCAATTTATCCAACAAAGCCAATGTATTAGCCTTGATTTCCGGTTGCAAGGCTGGAGACTCGATAGTTTCTCTCAAGTAAGCAACTTTTACGCGTTTATCGAAGTGTAAAAGTTCACTGTAAGGAGGGACGGGCTTTTTGGAGGAAGTACTGTCAAAATTATCAGGTCCTGCCATAATTTCCATGACTAGGGCATTGTCTTTGACATTCCTTGAAAAAATACCGATGGTATCGAACGAAGATGCATAAGCAATCAAACCCCAACGAGAAACTCTGGAGTAGGTAGGCTTGATACCTACAAGTCCTGTAAATGCTGCTGGCTGGCGTACAGATCCACCTGTATCGGTTCCCAAGGAAACAGTACAAAGATTTGCTTGAACGGCTACTGCAGAACCACCCGAAGAACCACCTGGTACTCGGGTTTCGTCAGCTGCATTCAGTACTTTTCCATGGCAAGTATTTTCATTGGAACTACCCATTCCAAATTCATCACAGTTAAGTCTACCGACAATGACAGCGTCTTCATCGATTAAGCGTTGTACAGCTGTAGCGGTAAACTGTGATACAAAGCCTTTGAGGATGTTACTTGAGGCATTGACCTCATGGTCTTTGTAGACCAACACATCCTTGATACCGATGACCATACCTGCCAATCGGCCTGCTTTGCCTTCTGAAATTTTTTGATCCACCGCAGCTGCTTGAGCTAAGGCTGAATCCGTATAAACTTCAACGAAGGCGTTGAGGTGCGCCTTCGTCTGAATGTTTTGGAGATAATAATTTACAATCGCGGTCACAGAGGTTTCCCCATTCTCCAGCGATTTTTGTATATCGTCAAAAGAAAGAAATTTTTCCAAAATCAAAATAATTGCTAAGCGTTAGTCTTTTTTCTTTTTATCATTGAGTCCTTCTTCCAAGTCATTTTGGATTTCCTTGGTAGCGTCTTTGAACTCACGGATTCCTTTACCCAATCCTCTCGCTAATTCAGGGATTCTTTTTGCTCCGAACAAAAGAAGAATCACGAATAGGATGAGAATCATAGAACCTGGGCTCATTCCTCCGATAAATCCTAATGTAGTCATAATAGATCTGTTTTAGATGAATATTCCTTGCAAAGATACAGAACTAGAGAGCTAACACAAAGGAAAGCTTGTCACAACTGTTTCTTTTTTTGTAAATATACGGATTATTTATTTTATCGTCCTGCTAGCCAAATGGATGGATCCATAGGAGATAGACCCTTCCAAGTTTCGAAATGGACCTCAGATACCCCATCCTTATTTGTGTAAACTTGGCCAATCACTTGTTTGGCTTTCACTTTATCACCTGTTTTGACCGAAATGACTTTCAGCTTGCTGTAAAGGGTGTAATATTCCCCATGTTTGATCAGGATGGTACCGCCATAACCTGGTACAGTAGCGACTTTGGTGACTTCTCCATCGAACACTGCTCTTACATTAGCATTTGGAGTGGTTTGGATATCAATACCATCATTAGGTTCCACCACACCTTTGAGGGTAGGATGGGGCTGATTACCAAATCGCTTAGAAACAAAGCCAGATTCCACAGGCCATGGAAGTTTCCCTCGGTTCCCTGCAAATGAAGTCGAAAGGGCTGCCGCCTCAGGTGTAAGCGGAATGGAACTTCCGGAGGCTCGTGTAGCGGTCGAGTTTGCTTTTTTAGCTTCTGCTTCTGCTCTCCTAATTTCCTCCTCGATGATGGAACGTATCAATCGGTTCAGGTTCTCCTGTTGTTTACGGGCAGCTTCAATTTGTCGCCTCAGGTCTTGTTCCTGCTTATTGAGTGTATTTACGATCCCCTGTTGTTCTTGCTTCGCTTTATCAAGTTCTCGTTTCTGCTGTTGCTCTTTTTGTAGAACTTGTTGTTTTTCTTCTTTTTTAGAGGCCAGATTTTCGCGTGCTACTACTAATTCGTCTGTAACCTTTTCGATTTGTTCTGCTTGCTTTTTACGGGCATCTGAGTATTGTTTCAGATATTTTAAGCGCATATAAAATTGCTTAAAAGTGTTCGAGCTAAATACAAAAGCAGTCATGGTCATCCCTTGATTGAGCTTAGCACTTGTGTAAATCATCTTCGAATACTCGTCTTTTAAGCTTTGAAGTTCATTTTCCAAGGCTTTGATTTTGAGTTCGGTATTGGTGATTTCTCTATCTATCAGCTGTACTTCTCTGCTAAGGGTGTTGATGTAGGTGACTCGTGCTTGCAGTTGTCGGTTGACCGCGTTCAGTTGTCCAACAGATACTTTTTTGGTTTCAGTTGTTCTCTTTAAGATTTTATCAAATTCTAATAGTTTTTTTTGAATCTCAGCTTTTTCCCGTTCGAGTTCTGCACGTGATTTTTTCGTCTGAACGATGTTTTGTCCTTGAATAGAGAACCCAAGGAATACCAAAAAAAGAAAAAGAAAAAGCTTCTTCATTAGTTAAACTGAAATGGAAAGGTCAAGGAATTGTTACTTCGCTCGATTCTGGATATTTCCAAGTGTACGATTGTATTCTGCGTATCAGTGCCTTCTCCCAACATCAATTTGAAAAGCATATTATTTGGGAAAGGCTGTCCATCAACATCTTCAAAGGTACGATAACTTGCTGTTAATCCTCCCTTTTCATTGAGAGGATTACTGGTTAGTTCGGTAACTTTACCATGACTTGTACTGATTTTGGAATGATAGCGTACGCCTTCTCTGACTTGTGTCAAATCAAAAGAGCTTCCTATACGAATTAGCCGATCTCGGTAGCTGAATTCATGGGGAACATTGGCATAAGCTAAGTTTTGAATCAAATCAAAAGAAAGAGTTAAATCAAATCGATCTTTTAGCTCGGCGAAACTCATGTTTACATCCTCTCCATTCAAGCGGTCTTTGATTCGGATATAATCTTTGGTGACAATGCCGCGCAGGGCCTCAAGTCCTAAGCCAGGGGTGACAGAAAACCAAATCACACTATCCTTTTTTGCTCGGAAATTGATGGTGCCTTTAGTGACTTTTCCATTGGATTCCTCCAATACAATCCTGCCCCTTGAACTCAGGTAAGTGAAATCAAAGTAAATACCTTCAAACTCCTGCATAATCTCATCTGAGGTGTAGAGGTTAGGTTTTTTGGCGCAGGAGAAGATAACTAATACAAGTCCGGACATCAAAAGTCCGCGAAACCACTGCTTAATCATAATACTTTTGATCTCTAATTTTCTTGTGTAAAAACTCGGAGATATCATCTCCACCTTCTGCTTTTTTCCAGTAGGTAAGTGCTTCGTTTCTTTTGCCTAAATGGTATAGAATATCCCCATAGTGCTCAAACATGACTCCGCTGGGGCTCTCTTCATTTTCCAAGGCTCGCTCCATGTATTTTCTCGCATCTTCATACTCTTTCAACTGAAATAATACCCAAGCGTGTGTATCTAAATAAGTAGCATTTTTAGGAAATCGTTTCACTAACCCTTCAGACATTTTTTTTGCTTTTTCTAGGTCTCGCTTCGATAAAGAAAGAAAATATGCGTAATTGTTCAGCACATGTTCATCGTCAGGTTTTTCTGCCAATACTTTGTCATAGGCTTCAAATGCTTCTTCTTTTTTTCCTGCTTGATGCAATGCATCACCCAAAGAAGCCCTGGCCAGAAGTTCTAGCTGTTTGTTTCTTCCACGATTCAATTCTATCGCTTTTTCCAAGGATTCTACAGCAGGCTCTCCTTTTTTTTGCGCAAGCTTTGCTGTGCCATCAAAGAACCAAAACTCCGGTCTTTCGGGAAATTCATCTACAGCCATGATGGTATAGGTTTCTATCGTGGCAAAATCTTGAGTGGATTCAAAAAGATTCGTAATAACGCCTTGCAATACTTGCGCATTGGAAGGGTTGATCTGAAGAGATTTTCTGTAAAGCGCTAGAGCTTCCTCTTTTTTGTTTGAAAAGAGCAGTCGGTCACCTACCACAGTCAATATATCTGCATCGGTTGAATTGTGTGCCAGCATAGACTCTTGCAAATTATCCAGCAAACGCTCTCTTCTTTCCGTTCGCATTTCTTGCAAGATTTCGGCGAATGCCTTCGCTTTGATAGATGGATCCAAATCAGGATTAGCAAATGCTGTTTTGATAAAATCTTCTGCTGTGGGTATATCACCTCTTTCCCTGTAGAGGGCATAAGCGGCCATTTGTAATTCTGCCTGATTGGGATAAGCAGTTAGATTTTCTTCGATCAAAGCTATGGCATCATCTGATTTGCCATTGTTGAATAGAATTTCTACCAAACTGATTACATATTGTGCATTACCTGGGCTGGAATTGATAAGCTTTTTACCTTCTTCTACAGCGGCTTTCAAATTATTCCTCCTTAAGTAAATGCGTTGCTTTTGGAAAATAAGCTGATCAATCACTCCATAGTACTCCTCAGCTCTGTCCAATGCACTTAAGGCATTATCCATGTCTCCAGCTGATAGGTACAAAGAAGCCAAATCCAAGATGTAATTTTGATTTTCCGTAGTATTGGCCATCAAATCCTCTAGGATTTCTGCTGCTTTGAGTGGTTGGCCCTGCTTGGTGTAAACTTCAGCCATGACCAAACGATAATACTTGTTGCCCGGATCAGCTGCCACTGCTTTCATTCCATAATCCAAAGCTTCATCCACTTGATTGGCACGTAATAGTATTTCTGCTATCTTGAAGTTTGTGGCTGGCTCTTTTGGAGCAATTTCAAGTGATTTTTTGAAATAAAAATACGCACGATCGAAGTCCTCCAGCATCATGTAGCGCTGACCATCGATAAATAGCCTATTGGCCCTGATCTGTTCCAATTCCTTTTTCTTGGCTTTCCGTGTAGGCTGTTGCGCCGAAAGCAAGGAGGGAAATGATAGGGTGATAATTAAAAATATACTGATTTGAAGGATTTTCACTCGTAGCAACTATTAAGTATGGTTTCTTGGCTATTGACATTTGTACAGCATAGCCCTTAATTTCTTTTCTAACGCAAACTTAATGCCTTTTTGTTTAGCAAAATCATAAAAGATGTTAGCGTCAGGATTTTCCTGTGCTTCCATATCCTCCAGCTCCGCGTTCGGTATCTGATAAGCTGTCTGTTAGCTGCCAGGAAATTTGCTCATGTCGGGCTATGACCATTTGTGCAATCCGCTCCCCATCTTGTATTTCAAATACTTCTTGGGATAGGTTCACCAAGAGCACTTTGATTTCACCCCTATAATCAGCATCCACTGTACCTGGACTATTGAGGACAGTCAACCCTTGTTTGAAAGCCAATCCACTCCTAGGACGGATCTGAGCTTCAAAACCCACAGGAAGCTCGATAAATAAACCTGTACCGATTAATTTTCTTTCCAACGGTTGTAAAATCACGGGCTCTCCTAAATTGGCACGAAGATCCATACCCGCAGAAGCTTCAGTCTGATAGGCAGGTAATTCGTGTTTAGATCGGTTGATTACGTTTACTTTCATATGTTTAAAATTGAAAATGAGGTTCTAAAGGAGTTTTATCTTTTCTTGAATCGTTGGAGGATGGTCTTCACTTCCTCCTTTTCAATAACAAGTACCAGTACTAAGAATAGTAGTACGAGGCTATTTTGACTGATGAATTCTACGATTGGATTTTCTAAATTCATAAAATATCCCGCATAACTTAGACCAAAGGCTAGTAGCAGATATAAAATCCCCTTACCTGTCTGATAGGGGATAGGGAAGTGCTTTTGTCCCCACCAATAACACAGGATACTCATGACTAAGTAGCAGCCTAAAGTACTCAAAGCACCGCCCATAAAGCCAAGGATAGGTATGGCTGTAAATAGGATGATCATAGTGACCAAAGCACCGATGAACGTAATGTAGAAGCTGTATTTTGTTTTATCAGTCAATTTAAACCAAATGCTCAAATTAAAGTAAATCCCTAACAATAAGTAGCCCATGAGTAAAACAGGTACTATATGGGTAGCCATACTATAGCCTTCGTTTCTCAGTAATAAATTGCCCAAAAGCCCTAAGTTGACCGAAACAGCTATCATCAAGGTGCTGCAAAAGATGATAAATGCATGCATGACACGAGCGAACAGTGCAGGACTGTTTTTGTCTGCACTTTGATTAAAGAAAAAGGGTTCAGCAGCATATTTGAATGCTTGAATGATCAGATTCATTAAGATCGCTAGCTTGAAGTTTGCTCCAAAAATCCCTCCAGCCTCTCTGCCTGTAAGTCCGGGATAGAAATTTTCAGGAACCAAGTATTCAAATAAATTTCGTGACATCGCCTCGTTGACCACTCCTGCCAGGCCCATAAATAAAAGCGGGAAAGCATAATGCCACATGGGCGATAGGTAACTGCGGTCTAACTGGAAACTAAATTTCCCCATGTATTTAAAAAGTATTGGAATCATCAATGCATTGGCGATCAAATTGGAAAGGAGAATGTATTCGACTTCCCAATCAGGTCTGTAAAAACTGCTGATGGAAGGCTGCAAGACTGAAAGCCATTCGCCTAAATAGATTTTTCGAAAGACTACAATAAAGAGAATATTGAGACCAACGTTGATAAGAATATTGGAGAATTTGGTCAGTGCAAATTGCAGGGATTTGTTTTCTTTTCTGAGTCTTGCATAGGGAATCGCTAAAATTGCATCAATTGCCAAAATCCAGGCAATCCACTGAAAAAGGTATTCTTGGCCCGGGTAATTCATAACCTCTGCCAACCAGGGTGCAGAAAAATAGATCAATGCGCCCAAACTTAGCGAACTGGTAATCAATAATGATTGGATCTGATGATAGACTTTGGTAGGATCCAAACCTTTCCCCGTGGCAAACCTGAAATAGGTGGTTTCCATACCGTAGGTGAAAATAACATTGAATAGCGCAATGTTAGCATACAATGCCGTGTAAGCACCCATTCCGTCCTTGGAAAGGTAAGCAGTGTATAGAGGTATGAGTAAAAAATTGACTGTGCGGCCAAGGATGCTGCTGATGCCGTAGATAGCCGTTTGGCCAGCAAGTTTTTTTAATTGACCCATGGTTTAAAAATAAAAAAGGGGAAATTACTCCCCTTTAAAGACTGGTTTTCTCTTTTCGAGGAATGCGCTTGTTCCTTCTTTGTAATCCCCTGATTTCACGCAGCGAGCAAAGCTATTGGCTTCAATTTGATAGCCATCTTCATTGGTGCTGTAGACTGCATTGACACAATCGACAATCATCCCTATGGCGAGCGGTGCTTTGCTCATGATTTTACGGATGATTTCTTCTGCTTTTGCCATTGCATCATCTTTGGTATCGCAAACATGATTGACCAAACCTAGTGCTTTTGCTTCGGTAGCATCAATCATATCTCCCGTCATCATCAACTCATTGGCTTTTCCTCTTCCTACAAGGACAGTTAATCGCTGAGTTCCTCCATATCCCGGAATGATACCCAAATTTACTTCCGGTTGACCGAATTTCGCATGAGCAGCTGCTACACGCATGTGGCAGGCCATAGCCAATTCACAACCACCACCAAGGGCAAAACCATTGATAACAGCGATAACCGGCTTAGGGCAAGTTTCAATTAGGCTAAAGATCTCCTGACCATTTTCAGCAAATTTTCGAGCATTTAGCTCACTCAATTCTGCGATTTCACTAATATCTGCACCTGCGATAAAGGCTTTTTCACCAGAACCAGTGATGATGACTGCTTTAATGTTTTTGTTATCGACAACCTCTTCGAAAATTGTACGTAGTTCTTCAAGAGTTGCAAAGTTGAGTGCATTCAATTTGGATTCACGGTTGACGGTCAAATATAAAATCCCGTCACGTTCTTCCGATAAGATGTTTTTACTTTCAGCCATGATAAAAGGTGAATGTTGGAGGTCAAATATACGAGTGAGGCGAGCATTCCCAAAGGATTTCTTAGAAAAATACAATGATTGAGAAGCAAACGGATTAAAATGAATATTAACAGCTACCTTACATTTCTTTCGTTTAACTGCTAATTTATCATAGGTTTACCCTGCCTTTCTGCTTAAATTTTGTATTTTTGCAGCGCCAAATAAAAATCACAAAACCCAATTATATATGTCTTCAAAAACGAAAATTACAGTAGCCTACGGTGACGGTATTGGACCGGAAATCATGCAAGCGACCTTGGATATCTTGGAAGCGGCAGGAGCTCAGTTGGAATATGATGTTATCGAAATCGGTGAAAAAGTATATTTGAAGGGAATCAGTTCAGGCATGGAGCCTAAGGCGTTCCAGTCCTTGAGAGATACCAAAGTTTTTTTAAAATCTCCCATCACTACCCCTCAAGGTGGAGGTTTCAAAAGTTTGAATGTTACTACCAGAAAATCTTTTGGACTTTTTGCCAATGTTAGACCTTGTAAAGCTTACCATCCTTTCGTAAAAACCCATTTCCCAAAAACGGATATGGTCATCATCCGTGAGAATGAGGAAGATTTATATGCAGGTATTGAGCATAGACAAACCGAAGAAGTGTATCAAACCTTGAAATTGATCTCTCAGCCAGGTTCTGAAAAAATTGTTCGATATGCTTTTGAGTATGCCAAAAAATATGGCAGAAAGAAAGTAACCTGTATGACGAAGGACAATATCATGAAATTGGCTGATGGTCTATTCCATAAAACGTTTGACGAAATCGCTAAAGAATATCCTGAAATCGAAACAGATCACAAAATCATCGATATAGGTTCTGCCTTGATCGCTGAAAGACCAGAGATTTTCGACGTGATCGTTACATTGAACTTGTACGGCGATATCATTTCTGATATTGCGGCTCAAGTAACTGGTTCTGTTGGTTTGGGAGGATCTGCGAATGTGGGTGCTGAAGTAGCGATGTTTGAAGCTATCCACGGTTCAGCTCCTGATATCGCAGGTATGGATATGGCCAATCCTTCCGGTTTGTTGAATGGTGCTATTTCTATGTTAGTGCATATCGGTCAGCCTGAGGTGGCTGAGAAAGTTGCTAATGCTTGGATGAAGACTTTGGAAGATGGTATTCATACCGGTGATATCTATCAAGAGGGGCTTTCTTCCCAGAAAGTAGGTACTAAAGCTTTTGCGCAAGCAGTAATTGATCGCTTGGGTCAAGTTCCTGTGAATATGGTTCCAGCTAAGTTTGATAAATCAGACACTACCCCAATCAATATTAAATTAAGACCGGTAACTAAGGCTAAGAAAGAGTTGGTAGGTGTAGATGTATTTATCGATTGGGACGAAGTCGGTAGAAATCCGGATGTAATCGGTGAAGGATTGAGAAAAGCCAATGCAAACGGCCTACAGTTGCACTTAATCACCAATAGAGGTGTGAAAGTATTCCCTGAAGGACAGCCTGAAACTTTCTGCACGGATCATTGGAGATGCAGATTCAAGACAGACGATCAGCGTGCTATTTCTCACGATGATGTGTTGGAATTATTGAAACAAATAAAAGCCCTTGGTTTTGACTTTATCAAAACAGAGCATTTATATACCTTCGATGGTGTCAGAGGATATAGTCTGGCACAAGGAGAATAAAAAAACAGGAAGCTCCGGAGTTAATCTTCGGAGCTTTTTTTTATCATTGTTGGTCAAGAAAAATTAAAGAACATGAATATAGATGTTTCATTGTTGAGTAAAACCTGTGAGATCGCAGGTGCTCCAGGTTTTGAAAAAAGAATTCGCGATTTTATTATAGAGCAAGTGAGTCCATTTGTGGATGAGGTTCAAGTGGATAATCTAGGGAATGTGATTGCTATCAAAAAAGCATCCAATAACCCTGAAGGGAAACGTGTGATGTTAGCCGCACACATGGATGAGATAGGCTTTATAGTAAAGCATATTGATGAAAATGGATTCTTGAGATTTCACACTTTAGGTGGATTTGATCCCAAAACATTGGTTGCTCAGCGTGTAATTGTGCATGGAAAGGAAGACCTGATTGGAGTCATGGGTACCAAGCCAATCCATGTGATGTCTCCTGAGGAGCGAACCAAAATGCCGCAGGTGACAGACTTTTTCATAGATATGGGGATGTCCAAAGCCGAAGTGGAAAAGTATATCAGTATAGGCGACCCTATCACCCGAGATCGAGAATTGATTGAGATGGGGGATTGTGTGAACTGTAAGTCTATAGATAATAGAGTGGCTGTGTATATTCAATTGGAGACATTGAAACAATTGGAAAATCCTGCTTATGATGTGTATGCTGCCTTTACGGTGCAGGAAGAAGTGGGTATCCGTGGAGCCAATGTAGCAGCCCATCAGATCAATCCTGATTTTGGAATTGCTTTAGATACTACCATAGCATTTGATGTGCCAGGTGCACAGCCACATGAGAAGGTGACCGAATTGGGTAAAGGTACAGCTATCAAAATCATGGATGCCATGACTATTTGCGATTACCGCATGGTGGCTTTTATGAAAGCTACTGCTGATAAGCATCAGATTCTATGGCAGCCCGAAATCCTCACCGCCGGAGGGACAGACACCGCGGGTGTTCAGCGTATGGGTAAACAGGGAGCAATTGCAGGCGCTATTTCCATCCCCACCCGTCACTTGCATCAGGTGATTGAGATGGCGCATAAGGATGATATTGCAAATTCAATCCGCTTATTGAAAGCATGTCTGGAGGAGATGGATGTGTGGGATTGGAAGCATTGAGATACTAGACTTGCCTGCTGCAAGCAGGATCGAGTTGGGAGAGACGAGAAGCGAGAGGCGAGAATCGAGAGACACTTGAAAATCGTCAAAATTATTTGAGAGAGTATATTGAAGTATGCTGCGGTCGTAGCGCGTGTCGTTGCGGCCGCTGCGTGAACTCGGATTTAGTTTGTGTTTTTAATGGTGAGATTATAGGGAGATGAATCAACAGCACTCAAATGAGACTTCTTTGACGGAATCTGTAGAAAAGCTAATTGAAGCTTGTAGGCAAGAAGATGCTTACAATTCTGCCGGTTCGAAAACCATGAAGTGGGTGTATAGCCTGTTTGGAGGGATAGCACTTTTAGCAACTTGGGTTGTATCTCTTGAATCCTGCGATTGTACATATGACCGTGCAATTGCATATTCTTTCTTGTTTGGAATTGGCTACTTTCTAGGGTATCTTTTTTGGGAGCAGAGAAAAAAGGCAAATTTCAGCTATGATGTTGCTGCAGCTAAGCTTTTACCCTTGATTATACAGCGATTTGATATACGGAGCAGTCAAATTGTAGCACTCATTCCTCCATTGCTAAGTATAGGAGCCGCATTATCTTTGGTAGTCAACAATCCTAAAGGAGACGACTTAAATTGGGTCAACTTTTGGCTGGTCTTCGGTTTATTCTTGTTAGTAATCTTCATTTTTGCTTATGTTGGTTATCGAATTTGGAAGACTAGACAGGAACCTTTGGTAGTAGAGGCAAGGAGGATTTTGCGGGAGGTGGATGTTGCTTAATTGCTGAATTTCAATTCAGTCAATTTAATCTTTTGCATATTAGATTATTCTGAAAATTTATCTTATTGATTTGTTAAATCTGATGTCAGAAATAGTTCAAGCTCATGTTTTCAAGCCAAGTGAACGATTAGAGTTGTTGGATAAGCGAAAAAATTTAATTGGTTGGTTTTTCGTTTTACTAGCTGTACTACTTTTCATACTTGATTATGCCTTTGTTGGATTGGCCATAGGTCTTTCTATATTTTCAATTTGCTATTTTCAAGCGTTTTTAAAATGGGGGCAAAAAGAAAAGGTATTTGGATCATTTCCAGTTAAATTGAACTTTTATTCCGATAGATTTAACTTAGATGGAGAAGTTTTTAGGATAGATGAAGTCAAAATAACCAAACTTATTTGTTATGACTATGAGGGAAGGGATAATACAGGTTATGTCTTTTTGGTTAAATATCCTATGCGGTCCAGTGGTTCATGGAATCATCTTTCGTTTATTACTAATGGTCAAGAGGTAACTATGCGTTTTAGGCTTCGTTCATTTTTGGATAGTAAGAAATTGGAAGACTTGAAGCGCCATTGGGGGATTATTGACTAAGGTTTACTTTGAATGTTACATTGAAAAAATTGGATAATCAATCATTAAACGAATATTATATTTAACTATGACAATCCAATATGCCTCAGATCTTCATCTAGAATTCCCTGCCAACGAGCAATTTTTGAAGAGGAATCTTTTGCAGCCAATGGCAGATGTTTTGGTATTGTCGGGAGATATTGTCCCTTTTGTGCTCATGGTTAAGCATCAGGAGTTTTTTAGTTTTCTTTCGGATCATTTTAAAGCTACTTATTGGCTACCGGGCAATCACGAATATTACCATTTTGATATAGCCCAAAAAAGTGGTGTGTTGCATGAAACCATTAGAAGTAACGTGTCTTTGGTGAACAATACTTCGGTAGTTCATGATCATGTGCAGCTTATTTTCTCTACCCTGTGGAGTCATATTAGTCCAGAATATCAATGGCAGATTGAACGTAGCTTGAGTGATTTTCATGTGATCAAAAATAAAGGTTATCGTCTTTCAGCGGAGAAATACAATCAGCTGCATTTGGAAAGTTTGGAGTTTTTGACCGATGAATTAAATGACAGGAAAGTGGACCAGGTAGCTGTTTTTACCCATCATTGTCCAACCTTTCTCAATTATCCTCAACAATACAAGGATAGTATTCTCAATGAAGCCTTTGCAGTGGAGCTGTACGACCTAATTGATACATCCAGAATAGACACTTGGGTGTATGGGCATCATCATAGCAATACCGCTGCATTCCAAATTGGAGACACAAGGCTATTGACCAATCAGTTAGGCTACGTACAGAGAAACGAGCATTTGCTTTTTGAACCAAATAAAGTGATTGAGATATGAAAATCAGAATAATAAAGCAAAATCTGCACAAAAAAGTGGCTGGCTTTATTATGTAAAAACGAAAAATACAATGCCTATGACTATAGCAGAACTAAAACATACACTAGACTCACTCCGCAATCTCACGGCAGAGAATGAAATTGTGGAGTTTAAGGAAGCCAAAACAGGCTATGACTTTACAAAATTGGGGAAGTATTTTTCTGCCTTGAGCAACGAGGCCAACCTAAAGGGTAAGCCCTATGCATGGTTAGTTTTTGGTGTGGAAAATAAGAAGCATAGTATAGTAGGAAGTCAGTTTCGCCAACAGCGAAAAGATTTGGATAGCCTGAAAAGTGAGATAGCTAATAAAACCACCAACCGAATTACGTTTATTGAAATCTATGAACTAAATGAGCCTGATGGTCGTGTAGTGATGTTTCAAATACCGGCTGCTCCCAAAGGTTTTCCTATTGCTTTTGATGGGCATTACTACGGCCGGGATGATGAAGAGCTTTCACCATTGAATTTAGAAGAAATTGAACGCATTCGTGCACAAGCTACTACTGAAGACTGGAGTGCGGCTTTGGTACCCGATGCTACTATTGATGATTTAGACGAAGAAGCCATTGCATTAGCCAGAAAAAATTTTAAGAATAAATTTCCTGAAAAAGCCAGTGAGGTTGAAGTGTGGGACAACATTACTTTTTTAAACAAGGCGAAAATTACCATTAAAGGGAAGATTACCCGTACAGCTATTATTCTACTAGGGAAAGAAGAATCAGAACATTTTATCAATCCTGCCGAAGCTAAAGTAAGATGGCTGTTGAAAGATGCCCAGGGTAATGATAAAGACTATGCCATTTTTGGTTGTCCACTTATTTTGGCGGTAGATAAAGTATATGCTAAAATCCGTAACCTGAAATACCGCTACATCAAAGACGGAACATTATTTCCAGACGAAGTAAATCAATATGAGCCTTACTCCATTCGAGAGGCCTTAAACAACTGCATAGCCCATCAGGATTATACCAAACATGGTCGCATCAATGTAGTTGAGATGGATGATCAATTGATATTTACCAATCTTGGGTCTTTTATCCCCGGAAGTGTAGAGAAAGTGGTGAAAGAAGATGCTCCAGAAGAGCATTACCGTAATAGGTTTTTGGCCTCAGCTATGTTCAACCTCAAAATGGTTGATACTGCCGGGGGTGGAATTAAGAAGATTTTCAATTACCAACGTGAACGCTTTTTCCCAATGCCGGATTACGATCTTTCCGGTGGTAAGGTTAAGGTGACCATTTCCGGTAAGATTCTTGACATGGAATATGCTCGCTTGCTGGCCAGAAACAAAGACCTGACTTTGGAAGAAATCATCATGCTGGACAAAGTGCAGAAAAAACAGATTTTAACTGAATTTGAAGAAAAGCACCTAAAGAGCAAAAAGCTGATTGAAGGCAGAAAGCCTAATTATTACATCGGATTAAAAGTAGTTGAAAAAACAGGTCAGAAAGCTGCTTACTCTAAAAATAAGGCTTTTGATAAGAGCTATTATCTGGATTTAATTGAAAAAGCAATAAGAGAACATACAAGTTTAGAAAGAAGTGATGTAGATGAGTTGCTATGGAATAAGCTGCCGGATTGGATGGATGAAAAGCAGAAAAAAAATAAGATAGGGAACTTGCTGTCAGAGTTGCGAATGAAAGAAAAGATTCAAAATACAGGAAGTTTTAGTAAGCCAAAATGGTCTCTTAAAAAGTGACATAGTAATGGTTTAAGAGAGAATTTAAGAGAGAATTTAAGAGAAGATTTAAGGGAAAGTTGATATAAGAAAAGTAGCTATAAAATTGAAAAACAATGAACTAGAAAAAAGGAGGTTCTAATAAATCGAGTGAAATTAGAAACTCAATTTGAAGAAATGAATAAGCAACAAATTATCTATATACCGTTAATGATTCTCTGTATCAGGTATCCAATTCTTTAAAAAATTAAAAAGTTATGGAAACACCAAGCTTTAAAGAAGACCATATCAGCCAGATACCCGCATTGCAGATGCTGGTGAATTTGGGTTATACATACATAAATCCAGTAGAAACGGACCGTCTTAGGGGTGGAAAAACGACAAATGTCTTGTTGGAAGAAGTGCTGCGGAAACAGTTGAAAGAAATCAACAGCATACGGGTAAGTGCCAGCAAGACCAGTATTTTTACGGATGAAAATATCGAACGCGGCATCCAGGCATTGAAAAACCTTCCCATGAACGAAGGCTACATTGCTGCCAGTGAAAAAGCCTATAACCTGCTGACTTTGTGACATGCATTGGAACAAAGTGTGGATGGAGACAAAAAGAGTTTTACCCTACAGTACATCGATTGGAAAAATATCCATCACAATAAATTTCATGTAACGGAAGAGTTCAGTGTGATGCGGAGTACTACCAAGGACCATTATCGTCCGGACTTGGTCTTGTTCGTGAATGGTATTCCGCTCTGCATTATCGAATGCAAGCGTCCGGATATGAAGGAGCCTCTAAAGCAGGCTATCAGCCAGCATTTGCGCAATCAGCAGGAAGATGGCATCAGGAATTTGTATGTGTATGCGCAATTGACTTTGAGCATAGCCACTCAAGAAGCTTCTTATGCCACCAATGCAACCCCTGAAAAATTCTGGGCAAAGTGGAAAGAAAGTGAAAACGAAAAAGAGAATAGTGAGACGTTACTTGCTCTTAAGAATAAGCCATTACCTGAGAAAGTAAAAGAGCAATTGTTTTCTGATCGCTTCAGGTATGTTCGCCAATATTTTGATGCTTTAGAACAGCAACAAATTCTTCCCACAGAACAAGACAATTATCTTTTTGGTCTCTGTAGTCCTGAGCGATTGATGGACATAATCTTCAATTTTATTTTATTTGATAATGGCACCAAAAAGGTAGCACGCTATCAGCAATTTTTTACAATTAAGAAGTCACTTCACCGTGTCAGAAATGTAGAGGAGGGAAAAAGAAAAGGTGGTGTTATTTGGCACACCCAAGGAAGTGGGAAGTCTCTAACCATGGTGATGCTGGCTCAGGCAATTGCCATGGAACCAAGTATTCGTAATCCAAAAATTGTTCTCGTGACTGATAGGACAGATTTGGATGATCAGATCACCAAAACCTTCCGAAAGTGCGGGAAATTTGTGGAAAATGCGACCACAGGTCAGCGATTGGTGGAATTATTGGAAAGTAACAGCGATGCAGTAGTCACCACCATTATCAATAAATTCAATGCTGCTGTAAAAAAAATCAGTAAGCCCTTAGAAAGTCATGACATTTTTGTGCTGGTGGATGAAGGCCATAGGACCCAACATGGCATGTTCAATATTGACATGCAAAAGACCTTGCCGAATGCTTGTTTCATAGCCATGACCGGAACGCCACTTTTCAAAAAGGACAAAAGCACCGCAGCAAAGTTTGGAGGCATTATAGACGCCTACACCGTTGACCAAGCTGTGATTGACCAAGCTGTTGTCCCACTACTTTATGAGGGAAGGGTGGCCATACAGCATGTAAATGAGGGACCCATGGACACGTATTTTAATTTAGTGACGGAGCCCTTTTCTGATTATCAAAAAGCCGACTTTAAGAAGAAATTTTCACGCTACGATCAATTGAATAGCGCGGAGCAAAAGATATATGCCATTTGCTGGGATATTAGCAGACATTTTAGAGACAACTGGCAAGGGACAGGATTCAAAGCCCAGTTGGTTTGTGACAAAAAAATCAATGCCATCAAGTATAAAGAGTTTCTTGACGAAATTGGTATTGTGAGTACGGAAGTCTTGATTTCATCCATTGATGAGCGTGAGGGAGAAGACAGTGCTTATGAAAAGTCAACTGAAAAGGAAAATCGGTTTTGGAAAAAAATGATGGACGAACATGGCAATGCAAAAAGCTATGAGAAAAATATCATCAGCCGATTTAAGAATCAAAAAGACCCGGAAATCATTATTGTAGTAGATAAACTACTTACTGGATTTGATGAACCAAAAAACACCGTTTTATATCTCACAAGGAATTTACAAAGCCACAAACTCTTACAGGCCATTGCCAGAGTAAACCGAATCTATCCTGACAAGGAGTTTGGGTACGTCATCGATTATTATGGGGTTATTGAAAACTTAGATGATGCTCTGAAGATGTATTCCTCTTTTGAAGATTTCGACGAAGAAGATTTGGCGGGCACCCTTACCAACATCACAGATGAAGTCAACA
Source organism: Mongoliitalea lutea (assembly GCF_014652135.1). Lineage (GTDB taxonomy): Bacteria > Bacteroidota > Bacteroidia > Cytophagales > Cyclobacteriaceae > Mongoliitalea > Mongoliitalea lutea. Next base: position 23,612 of record NZ_BMYF01000007.1, on the reverse strand, counting down.
AACTCCCCCAGAAGCATTCTGACCTCTGGGATATTTTCAAAACTATTGCCAATAAAAGAGATGCTGAGGCCTACCAACAACTGCTGAAAGATGAAGCCATCAGGGTTTTATTTTATGACAAACTCGCTGCATTTGCCAAGAGTTTGAAATTGGCTTTATCCTCCCTTCAATTCCACAAGGATGTAGACGAAAAAACCATCAACCGTTACAGGGATGATTTGAAGATGTTTATGAAACTACGGGCAGCTGTTGTGGAGCGATACAGTGATGAAATTGACTATAAACAATATGAAGGTCAAATTCAAAAATTGATTGACACCCATATTACCGTAGAGAAAATTGATACAATTATAGAACTGGTAAACATATTCGATAAGGACAAATTCCAACAGGAACTCGAAAATACTATTGAAAAAGAAGCAAAAGCAGATAAAATCGCCAGCAGAACAGCCAAGCATATTTCAGAAAAAATGGATGAGGATCCTGCTTTCTACAAAAAGTTCTCCCAGATGCTGAAAGACACCATTGCCGAATATGAAGCCAAACGAATCAATGAAGCACAATACCTGACTAGGGTTCAGGAGATCATGGACAATGTCTTGGCTCATACGGATAATGAGATCCCTGAGCAATTAAAATCAAGAGATGTTGCTAAGGCCTTTTATGGATTGACAATTGAATCGCTTAAAGAAAAAACGAATGATTATGTAATTTTGCGGGAAGTTTCAATCCAAACAGCTTTACAAATTGATAACCTTATTCAAGAATCTGTATTGGATAATGGCAAGCCAATTATTGATTGGCAGTTTAAAACCAATATCACTGGCAAATTGCTGATAGATATTGGGGATCATCTGATCGATGAAGTAAGAGACAAATACAACCTTGAATTGTCATTCCAAGAAATGGATAAAATTGCAGACGACTGTATTGAAGTGGCAAAAATCCGATACAAATAATGAAACAGACGATTGTATTTGGAAGTAGAACCATTGACTTTCATTTGGAATATTCAGATAGAAAATCACTAGGGATTACTGTGACTCCGGACATGGAAGTAATCGTCAAAGCTCCTTATAATACGGGCATTGACAAAATCAAAGAAAAAATCAGAAAGAAAGCACCTTGGGTCATCAAACAACAAAGCTATTTCCTTTCTTTCCATCCTAAAACCCCTCAGCGTAAATATATCAGCGGGGAAACCCATTTGTACCTTGGCAGACAGTACCGATTGTTAATTAATAATGATGAATTAGGAATTGATAATGAACGAGTAAAATTAGAAGGTGGTTTTTTGAAGGTGTATACATTAGAAAAACAAAAAGCTGAATCATTAGTCAAAAACTGGTATCGTAAGAAAGCAGAGCAGAAGCTAAAAGAGATAGCTAGCCCCTTAATCGATTCTTTCCTAATTCGTCATAAGTTATCAATTCCTACTATTCAATTGTCTATTCGCGAAATGCCTACACGTTGGGGGAGCTGTACAGCTAAAGGGAAAATAATTTTAAATCCCGAATTGATCAAAGCACCTAAGGGAAGTATTGAGTATGTTATCGTTCATGAGCTTTGTTATCTGGTTTACCATGACCACACCCAAAAATTTTTAGATTTGCAGACGAGGGAAATGAAAGACTGGAAAAAGTGGAAATCAAAACTGGAGAAAATACTCGCCTAATCGAATTTTTCTCCAAAAATTAGTTTTCAATTAAGTATCGCTATTCCATCAAACCCACAGCCTTCAGCGCTGCCTCAGCGATGATACCGTCTTGAGCAGAAGTGACTCCTGAGATACCAATAGCGCCAATAAGGTCTCCGTTTTTGAATATCGGCAAGCCACCTTCCACAGCTGTTATAGGCATGGTGGTCAGGTGAACAGCCCCATTTTTGATCATATCCTCAAATACTTTCGTCGAGCGTTTGAATTCGAAGGCTGTTTTTGCTTTTAACTGAGCAATTTCAATACTACCTATCTGGGTACCATCCATCCTTTTGAGCAGAATAAGGTTTCCTCCCTGATCCAGAATTGCAATCACTACATTCCAGTTTTCATTCACAGCCTTCTCCTGTGCAGCATCCGCAATTTTCGTAGCCCAGTCCAAATTCATAGTCTCCTGGGTTTGCGCATTCGTGTTTATAATAATAAAGGTGAAAATTATGATTAAGGGAATAAGTGGTCTTTTCATATGATTTAAGATTGTGATTAAGAACATAATTAAATATATCCAGCGATTTTATACATTATTAGACCAACGATTTCTTTAAATAATGTGTGCCATTTAGCTATACTCGTTGGGTCTGGGTATAAAAGATGCGGCAGGTCCCATTTTACATCACTGGTGTAATAGTCAGTGGGGAAAGGGAATGTCTTTATTCCTGCTTTGTCAAAACAAGCTTTCGCCCTTTTCATGTGAAAGGCTGAAGTTACTAGTATGAATGAGGATTTTTCTTGCAGAATTTCCAATTCGTTTAATATTTCTTTTGTAAATATGGCATTTTGATATGTGTTTTTAGCCTTATCTTCAATAATGATTGCTTCTTGAGGAACCCCCGCCATCAATAAGAAATCTTTTAAAAGCTTGGCCTCAGTGTTGTCATTTATTGGGTTAAATCCTTGGCCACCAGTAATCAGTATTTTGTCTATTTTTTTATCTTGATATAATTGCAATGTATGGGTTATTCTATCTGCTCCTTTATGGAAAAATGTGCGGTCATCTGTTGTTTTACTTAGGTTTACAACACCTGTTAGTACTATGGCAAAGTCATGCTTAGGAACTTCAGCCATTGGTACTATTTTATATTCCCATTGAAGAAGTACTACATTGATAATAAATTGATTACTAAAAAGGTATAGGGATAAAATACTGATGATAATTAATCTTTTGCCAGTTTTTTTTGCACGTAATAGGTATCCTGATATCAAACCTATGAACACAAGTGATAGTGGCATTATCAAGAAACTAAGTAATTGAGATAGTATGAAAAACATAGGTTGTTGATTTATTATCAAATGTAATCAATCAATAAAAACTAAACTCCTGAAAAATGAATTTATTGAAGAATAAATTAGGAAGCAGAGTCTTTAGTACTATTAATAAAAATACTCTTGACTCAATTTTTCTGAATGCCTTTCAGTTATTCCGCTCTTTTATAAGTGTGCGCACTTCTATAAGTGTAAGATAGATAGTCGGGCTTACTTTCTGGTTTATGTAGCCTTTCTATTTTTTTTTGGATAATATTTTGATGAATTGGCTATTCTTTTAACGCTTGATTTATCGTTGATGGATTGAGATATATTAAATCCTGAAATTCAGTCTTTTAATATCGATTTTATAAGGCAGTTTACTAAGAAAAACAAAGCTATAAGTTGAATAGACCATAAAGTAACAAAGCGTAAGTTTACATTGGTTCAAGACTTAGTCTTTGGCCTACACTTTTAATAGTTTTCAGACTGTTTACCAGCAGTCTGAAAACTGCAATAATTTTAGTCCAAGTCTTTAGACTTGAACAATCCTATTTTTTCTGTGAATTCCGAGTATTCCTCGAGAAATAATTCCCTAATTTTCAATACTCACAAAATTCTCTGTGTATTTTTGACACATGAGTACAAATTCCACAAACCTATTGCCTTTTTTGCAAGCACTTGCCTCTTCTTTGGAAGGAGAATTGAAGTTTGATTCCTTGAGTAAGACCCTCTATGCTACGGATGCTTCCGTCTATCGTGAGATACCTTTGGCAGTGGCCTTTCCAAAGTCTGAAAAGGATATTCAGCTGCTTATAGCCTTTGCCAAAGAACACCAAACCTCCCTGATTCCTCGTACAGCGGGAACTTCCTTGGCAGGTCAATGCGTGGGCAATGGTATTGTGGTGGATGTTTCCAAGCATTTTACTTCTATCATTGAGTTTAATGCAGAGGAAAAATGGGTTCGTGTACAACCGGGGGTGGTGAGAGATGAGTTGAATCGTTTTTTGAAACCTCATGGACTGTTTTTTAGCCCGATCACATCTACCGCTAACCGTGCCATGATAGGTGGGATGGTGGGTAACAATTCATCCGGCACTACTTCCATCGTTTACGGAGTTACCAGAGATAAGGTCATGGAACTTCAAGTGCTCTTGAGTGATGGGAGTCCTGCGGTTTTTGGTTCACTGACTTTGGAAGCATTTGAACAAAAACGAAATCAGTCCGATCTAGAAGGAAAAGTATATCAGCAGATTTGGGAAGAACTCCAATCGGAAGAAGCCAGGAAAGAAATTCATGAACAATTTCCCAAAAAAAGTATTCATCGAAGAAATACGGGTTATGCTGTAGACGAACTTCTCAAGTCTGAGCTATTCGAAGGAGATGAACCTTTTAATTTTTGTAAGTTATTAAGTGGATCTGAGGGGACTCTAGCATTTACCACGGAAATAAAGATCAGTTTGGATCCGCTTCCAGATCCTATAGAAATCGTCGTTGCAGCTCACTTTGAAAGTATTCATCAAAGCATGAAGGCAGCCCAGGTGGCCATGAAGCATCCGGCAACTGCCGTGGAATTGATGGATAAAATTATTTTGGATTGCACCAAGGAGAGTATTGAATACAGTAAAAACCGGTACTTCGTGGAAGGTGATCCGAAGGCCCTCTTGATGATAGAGTTTACGGGTAAAACAGAGGAGGAAGCAAGGGCGAAGGGAGAATTATTGATTGAGGATTTAAAAGCTAGTGGCTTAGGGTATGCCTATCCAGTTATTGGTCCAGATAAAACCAAAGCTGCTTGGGCGCTTCGAAGTGCCGGTTTGGGGTTGTTGGCAAATATCCCCGGTGACCCTAAGGCAGTTGCCTGTATTGAAGACACAGCAGTGGATATCGAGGACTTAGCCGATTATATTGACGAACTGGATGAAATCCTTAAAGGGTTCAATCAAGATCCGGTTCACTATGCCCATGCGGGTGCAGGGGAAATCCACATGCGTCCAATTTTGGATCTGAAAAAGGCGGAAGATGTGGAGGAATTTTATAAGATTTCAGAAGCTTCCGCAAAGCTGGTCAAGAAATTCAATGGTTCACTTTCCGGCGAACATGGAGATGGTCGTGTAAGAGCACCTTTTATCCCAATGATGGTTGGGGAGAAAAACTATCAGTTGTTCAGACGCATCAAATACACATGGGATCCCGATAATATTTTCAATCCAGGGAAAATAGTGGATACTGCTCCAATGAATACTTCCCTGAGGTATGAAGTTGGTATGCAAACCCCAGAGCATGATACAGCCTTGGATTTTTCTCAGGTGGGAGGGATTCTTCGCATGGCAGAAAAGTGCAATGGAAGTGGAGATTGCCGAAAGCTACCAAGTTCAGGTGGAACCATGTGTCCAAGTTATCAGGCTACCCGCAATGAAAAAGATACTACCCGTGGACGTGCTAATACCTTACGGGAGTTTCTGACCAAGGACAAGCCTTCCAATCCTTTCGATCATCCCGAGATCAAAGAGGCCTTGGATTTGTGTCTTTCCTGTAAAGGCTGTACCGCTGAGTGCCCTTCCAATGTGGATATGGCATCCATGAAAGCGGAATTTTTGTACCAATATCAGCAAACGCATGGCGTTCCACTTCGCTCCAAAGCTTTTGCGCATATCAATGAATTGAATAAATTGGGTTCGTTGGTTCCAGGACTCACCAATTTTTCTTTAAGTAATTCCTTGACCGGAGGCTTACTGAAAAAAGTTCTAGGTGTTGCGCCTCAACGGGAACTGCCGGCTATCTCCAAAGAGAGTTTTCGTCAGTGGCTGAAAAAATCTGCCAGCAGCATACCTGTGAAACAGCCAGTGATTAAAGAAATTTACCTTTTTGTAGATGAGTTTATCAATTTCAATGAGCCTAGTATTGGCATTACTACGGTGAAGTTATTGAAGAAATTGGGTTATGAGGTGCTGCTGGTAGACCATGAAGAAAGTGGTCGCTCAGCTTTATCGAAGGGACTGCTTGAAAAAGCAAAGAAACATGCGAATGCAAATATCAACACCTTCAAAGATTTGGTCAGCGGAGATCGTCCCTTGGTAGGAATCGAACCATCAGCAATTTTGAGTTTCCGTGATGAATACCCACGCTTGGTGGATAAGCATTTGGTGGAGGCTGCTAAGAAAGTCAAGTTTCATACCTTATTGATAGATGAATTTATCGGTCGCGAGATTGCGGCTGGTAATATCACAGCTGAATCCTTTACAAAAGAATCCAAGACCATCAAATTGCACGGGCACTGCCATCAAAAGGCGTTGTCATCCTTAAACTGGACCCAAAAGTTATTAAGTCTACCTCAGAATTATTCCGTTGAAACGATTCCTTCGGGTTGTTGTGGCATGGCCGGATCTTTTGGTTATGAGGTAGAACATTATGAACTAAGCATGCAAATAGGGGAGATGGTCTTATTTCCTGCGGTGAGGTCCGCAAATGAAGAGACAATAATCGTAGCTCCTGGAACTTCCTGCCGTCATCAGATCGCAGACGGTACCCAACGAAAGGCTTTGCATCCCGTGGAGGTGCTTTATGGAGCATTGCTTTGATAAAATTGGCTTTCTTTTAGGTAATGTTTAAAAATGGTTTTACTAACAATGCTTTAGTTTAGCGCTAAACGCTTTGTGTCCTAGTGCCTTTGTGGCTATAAACAAATTTAAATTGCCACAAAGGCTCAAAGACACAAGGAATTTTAGAGTACTAACTTGATAAGATTTAGATTTAAATTGCAAGGCGATGTTTATCAGAAACTATTCTAGACTAGGATTTATTTTATACCAAGTTCAGTTCAACAGCTTTAACTCTAACCATTACCTCATTTAGCAGCTTAGTCAATTCCTCTTGGATTTCTTGACCTTTGTTGCTGTTATACCAGTTTTGAACAGCCGTCAATACTTCATCAAAACCTGCATTGCGCTCTTTCAATTCATTGTAAACCGCTTGGCAACCTGCAGGTCGTGGCCCCCAAGTAGCCAAATCATTTCCATGCTCATCTCGGATAATCAATTTCGGGATAGATTTCGAGCCATTCGTCAGATACTTCTCTATGCTAAAAGGTGCAGAATCCCTCAATTCAAATGTGAGGTTGATGAGGCTGTTTTCTTTAGCTGCCAACATGATAAATGGATTCACATGAGCTGCATCTCCGCACCAAGGTTCGGTGATTACCAACCATTGCTGCGGACTTTTGATTTCTTTTAAGACAGTTTGTAAGTCTTCTGATACGGTCTGAGTTTTCATCCACCGCGATTGCCTGCTGGTATTTAACCGCGTGTATTCTAAATATTCAGCTTTAGCATAAGGGGCGACTTGGTCTTCCAAATTAGTTTGGACAATAGCATTCATGTAAGCGAGATACTGTTCGGTATTCATTCTATTCGTTGGTTTAGTAATTTGTTTTTATGGATAAGGATTTTTCCATCACCCTTGATAAATCACTTGATTAGCATGAAAGTTCAAAAAACACATTGAAAAAGTTCTGGAAATACAGAGTCACCTGTCAGCATTAAATAAAAAAACAACCCCTCAACCAAATAAGCCAAGCCTACTTGTTGAGGGTGTTATAAGCTTTTAAAATCTAGATGATCAGTTTTAATAGCTGTGATAAGCTTTTCCAAAGTTTATTGAAAGGTCTTGATTGGCTTACAAGGTATTGTCAAAACCTTGGAAAAGTCACTACATTATGCGATCAATATTTATGTGTCATAGTGCAGCTTTTCCACTATTTACAGCTTTAGCCAATTTCAATGCCTCATATAAGTTGGCGATTTTGCCTGAACGGGAAACTTGATTGAGCATTACTTTTTGAGGGTTATCTCCATTAACAAAAACTTCGAACTTGGGACTAATACCAGATTGCATGATGATTTGCTTGACTTGAACAGCTGTCAGTTCTGGGTAGAGCCCCCTGATTTTGGCCGCAATACCAGCTACAGCGGGTGCAGCCATGGAGGTCCCACTCTGAAACTCATATTCATTTTCAGGCATTGTAGAGTAGATTCTTGCTCCAGGTGCAAATACATCCACATTCAATCGGCCATAATTGCTGAATGAAGCAATCATATTTTTACCCCACGAAGGAGCTAAGGCGCCTACCGTAATTACATTAGGAGCGAATTCTGGCTCATTCAATAATTTGTGATCGTTCGGGAAATTAGGATTTTCAGGGTCATCCAAGTCCATCCCGTCATTTCCAGCAGCATGTACCAAGAGTACATCTTTTTCTGCGGCGTACTTAATAGCCTCATAAACCCACTCTGCATTGGGAGAGAAAGGCTTTCCAAAACTCATATTAATTACCTTAGCGCCATTATCAGCTGCATAACGAATGGCTAATGCAATGTCTTTATCGTATTCATCTCCATTAGGTACTGCTCGGATAGCCATGATTTGGGCGTTATTGGCAACTCCTTTGATACCCTGGTTATTGTTTCTGTCTGCCGCAATGATACCTGCCACATGGGTTCCATGACTTTCGTCTTTTACCCGATGCATAGGGTCACCATTGCCGTACTTGGTATCAGTGATGTCATAAGGATCATCGCCTACCAAGGCTCTTCCGTCAAAGTCCAACTTCAGATTGTAGTCCAATTGGTCCTTGTAATATTTGATGGCCTCATCGATTTGATCAAAGACCACCTGAATAGATCCTTCTTCTGTTAGAATCTCTTGCATCAGCTCGATGTGCATGGGCGTGACTTCCGCATCTGTAGGGAAGTTTTCTAAGTCACTAACTGTGTAGGAGTTTTTTCCTAGTTTGTTCCTGATGAGTTGATCCGTTATTTGGAAAATTTGACTCATCATTAGCATTTCTTCCGCAGATGAGGCTGCTTTGGTCAAATCTTTTTCAAAGCGTGCACGGGCCTTTTCTTGTAGAGAAGCATCTCCAATCCCCAAGTTAACGATACGGGTTGCCTCTAATTGTTCATTATAGGATTCACCCAAAAAGTTGTACCCATGAATGTCATCGATGTACCCATTTCCATCATTGTCTTGCAAATCTTCTGCTATCTCTTTGGTATTTGTCCAAAGAACGGTGGATAAATCCTCATGCCCCAAGTCAATTCCCGAATCAATCACCGCAACAACAACTTGATTTACAGATTGATTTTTGATGATTTTTTTGTAAGCTTTATCCACAGACATTCCGGGGACTTTATCTTTTTTTGGGTCTAGGTGTGCCCATGATTGTATGGCTTCTGGGTTTTTGTCAAAGATACTTTTAGAACCACCGCAGGATGCTAAAAAACCTACAAGAATCAGCAGGGCCAATCCATTTTTGAGTTGTGCCCGAAGGCTATTGTTACGCTTAATCATGTGTTAATATTTTCGAAACCACAAGTTGGTTAAATTTTTAGAAATTTGATGAATAAACTTTGTCTTTAGACATGAAAACAACAAATATCCGAAGGAGCTCAAATATGTTTTTATTATATTAATTATTTGATTATTAATAAAGGGGTATGGGTGTGATAAGCCATTTCAAGTGTGTCGCTTTTATTGAAAAGGTATTCGAAAAAGGATTTTTGTTTTGAAAACATGACCAAGAGTGAGTTTCCATTATTTTCTAGATAATTTTGTATGCCACTTTGAATGGTTGAAGCCTTAATAGTTGTAAATTCAAAAGATTTATTTGGATGATTGCTTTTTAAGTAAGACTCCAGTCCTTTGAATTCAATCTCTTGGTCGAAGCTTAGTTTTTCGCCCACATGGAAAAAATCGTATGGTAAACTTAGGGCTTCTGTTAGACGGAATAGCTTTTGAAAGTTTTCTTTCGATTCTTTTTTGAGTTCAAGTGCCACGGCAACCTTATTTTCTTTTGGTAAGGATGCAGATGCAGGAACAGCTATAACAGGTACCATACTTTCTTTGATTACATGACCAGTATTGGAGCCCATTAAAGTTTTTTTAATTCCACTGGCTCCTTGGGTTCCCATGATAATAAGATCATAGTCGTTTTGGTAGGCATAGGATGTCACAGCCGTAGCTATGGAGCCATGTTGGATTTTGTAGTCAATCGTCAATCCTTCTTCTATGCCCTCTTTTACCAGTTTTTTCATGGCTTTTTTAGCATCATCCTCAATTTGTGCGATGATTTCAGTGGCTTGAGCAGCAAAATCATACACAGCATAAAATGCATAGAACAAGGTAATGGAAGAACCTTGTTTTCTAGCAATGTTCTTTGCAAATGTCAGCGCATTGGAGGCATTTTCGGAAAAATCGGTCGGGACAAGGATTTTCATAATTTTGGGATTTATTGATGCTTAAATATACAGCATAAATGCATTTTTTAAGCTGATAAAAATCAGTTTAACTGATTTTTATTCCCAGTAATCTAATAACATGTGCTTTCCCTACATGTCCAGTTCCCTCATTTAATTCAATGATCCCGTCAAACTCCTCTTCCCAATAAAAGTTTGGAAGCATGGATTTTAAATTCTTCAGTTCATACAGCATGTCGATGTTTTTGGGTCCTCCAGAGGTGTATTGAAGCTGATTTTTTCCAAAGCCCTCAACAATCAATTTTCCTCCTGTTTTGAGTGATTTTGCCAATTTTGTGTAAACAGTTTCGATAATGTCTTTAGGCAGGTGAAAATAAATTAACCCTAATGCATCATAGCAGGCAATTTCTGGAATAAACTTTTGAATATCGCAAACATGGTAATTGAAAGACAATCCAAACTTTTTTGCATGTGATAGAGCAGTATTTTTGGCAACTTCACTTTGGTCAATAGCTTCAATACTCCATCCACAAGATGCAGCGTACAGTGCATTTCTGCCTTCCCCTTCTCCAGGTAAAAGTAATTTCCCCGGGCTTAACTGATCAATTTTATCTTTAAAATATGTGTTTGGCTCCACGCCATAAAGATTGGTTGCAGCTAAGAATTTTTCATTCCAAAAGTCCGGGTTCATAAGTTTTTCGTTAGTAGTATTTCATTGTTGTCTTCAAAAGTATTCAATATTCCTTGTCTTGAGATGTAACTTGAGTCACAATTAATGCCTCTCTGATTTCCTAATTTTGATTATTCGAATTAAACCACACCTTATGAAATACATATTAGTTATAGTAAGTTTTCTTCTGAGTTTCGGTTTTGCAAAGGCCCAATTTACACCACTGATTCAACCTGCTCAGCCACAGAAAACCATTATTCACCAATTTGAAGATGATGGCTTGGCACATTTTAGCTATGCTATACTTGTTGGTAATCAAGTAATTTTGGTGGATCCTGGAAGAAACCCTCAACCCTATTATGATTTTGCAGAGAAGCACGGAGCATCCATTGTTGGTGTTGTTGAAACACATCCACACGCTGACTTTGTAAGCTCCCATCTACAGATTCACCATGAAAAAGGAGCAACCATTTACATTAGTAAGTTAGCAGAAGCCAACTATCCTCATCAAACTTTTGATGAGGGTGATATCATCGATTTGGGTAATGGAGTAACCCTGAGAGCTATGTTTACACCAGGGCATTCACCAGATGGAATCAGTGTTGTGTTGAGTGAAGATGGAAAAGATATGGCCGTGTTTACGGGGGATACTTTATTTATAGGAGATGTTGGAAGGCCTGACTTAAGGGAGTCTGCTGGTGCTATTATGATGCAGCGCAAAGAGTTAGCTCGGATGATGTATTACAGTACTCGTAAGAAGTTGATGAAATTGGATGAAGACGTGGTTGTTTATCCTGCGCATGGAGCCGGTTCTTTGTGTGGAAAAGCTATTTCAGATGCCAAAAGTAGTACGATTGGTCAGGAAAAATTGACCAATTATGCTTTGCAGGAGATGAGTGAGGAAGCTTTTATGGAATTGTTATTGCAAGATCAGCCATTTATTCCTCAATATTTCCCATATAATGTAGATCTGAATAAAATAGGTGCACCCGCATACCTTGATTCCAAAGAATCAGTTCCGGTGTTGGCTGATTTGAATGATATACAAGAAGGGACAACCATTATCGATGGTCGAAATCAGGATATTTTTAAGCAATCACACTTACCTGAGGCTATTAATATTATGAAAGGGGCCAAGTTTGAGACTTGGTTAGGAAGTTTGGTTTCACCTCAAGAACGATATTACTTAATAGCAGAAACTCAGGAGTCATTGGATGAACTGATTTCAAAAGCAGCCAAAATAGGTTATGAGTTATTGATTGCTGGTGCAGGCATTTATACCGAATCGAATGGTAATTCCATGAGTTTCTTTAATAAAGATGCTTTTGATGCAAATCCTGACTTGTTTACCATCATAGATATTAGAAATGAAGGAGAGGTTGCTCAGCATCAGGTGTTTGCTAATGCGATCAATATTCCATTACCGGAATTGATGCAGCGGATTTCGGAGATTCCAACGGATAAACCTGTGGTAGTGCATTGTGGTACCGGATATCGCTCAGCAGCTGGATCCAGCATTATTCAAAATGCATTAAAAGATAACAAGGTTATTGATATGGGTGCCTATATTAAAGAATATAACCAAAAATAATTAGTTGTGGTTTATGGGAATGTCGAAAGGGGGCAGTCGTGTGGATTGTCCCTTTTCTTTAGAAGCGAGACGCAAGAAACGAGAGACGAGAAACGAGAAGCCAGAAACAAGAATCAAGAACAAGGGCGTGTGTGGGACTTTCGATTATCTGGTTACGCATCGTGCACTGTTCACTGCTAACTGCTAATTGTTCACTCTTGATAATTTAAGATTTTAGAGGGTAGATTTCAGATTTAGGGATATTTAGTCTCAATGAGTTTATTGTTCACTATTGGTTTCGGCTCCGCTTCAGCTATCGTGGCTCTACCCACTGTCAATGCTAACTGTTCAACTGTTCACTACCCACTGCTAACTGTTCACAAATCACTTAATCACTAATACCGTGTCGAAATACATTCAAATCATCGCAGACTCTTACTACGGGTACTTTAATTACCTGATAAATGAGATGTTTTATCCTTCTTGGGAAAATTATTTCTGGTGGTTATTGGGGCTATCGGTAGTCGTTTGGTTGCTTGAAATCGTGTTTCCGTGGAGAAAGCAGCAGGCAATTTTCCGAAAGGATTTTTGGCTGGATGGGTTTTACATGTTCTTCAATTATTTCCTTTTTTCATTGATTGCATACAACGCAATATCCAATGTAGCAGTGGAGGCATTCAATGATTTCTTAGGGATATTTGGAATAACAAATATTGTTGCACTTCATATTGATACTTGGCCAAGATGGGGGCAGTTTTTGCTTTTATTTATTCTTGCTGATTTTATACAGTGGAATGTGCATCGCTTACTTCATCGAGTTCCTGCTTTATGGGAGTTTCATAAACTACACCACTCCGTGGAAGAAATGGGCTTTGCTGCACATTTGAGATTCCACTGGATGGAGACCATTTTATACAAGACTGCTCAATATATCCCCTTGGCAATGATTGGGTTCGGTCTAACTGATTTCTTTATCGTGCATATATTCACAACCGCTATTGGGCATTTGAATCATGCAAATCTGAGAATTACTTACGGTCCATTAAAGTATATTTTGAATAATCCTATTATGCATTTGTGGCATCATGTCAAGGAGTTGCCAAAAGATAGAAAATACGGAGTCAATTATGGTATTACACTAAGTGTTTGGGATTACATATTTGGCACAAACTATATTCCTCACGAAGGAAGAGATGAACCTTTAGGTTTTGATGGTATGGAAGAATATCCCAAAACCTTCTGGCAACAGGTCAGCTATCCTTTCAACAAAAAACAAAAAGTTAAACTATGAAACAGTCTATCAATAACTGGAGGTTTGTTATTTTATTGACATTAACTCTTGGTCTGGCACCTTTTGTTCCAGAGCCTCATATTTTCGGAAAAGTACGTTGGATTCTAGGTGGAGCAAAGGGTATGGAATTCTTGGATTGGTTTGATTTTGTGTTTCATGGGATACCATGGGTACTGTTGATCCGGTTGATTTACTTACAGTTGACAGGGAAATTAAAGAAGGAAGAAGCCTCTTCTACGAGTTCAGAATAGTCAGTGTGATTTAGGTTACTTTTCGTTGGGATAGCATATGATACCTTTGTGTGTATAATCATTAAAAACCAATAAACCATGTTCAACTTCTTTAAGACAAAACCAAAAAATTACATAGACTTAGGTGCGGAAGAGTTCCATAAAGGAATGCAGGAAAAAGATGCTGTCATTCTGGATGTTCGCACAGCAGGTGAATTCAATTCAGGAAAGTTTAAAGGTGCTAGAAATATAGATATCATGCATCCAAACTTTGTGAATCAGGTAAAGAATCTTCCAAAAGATAAAAAGTATTACATTTATTGCAGAAGCGGTAATAGAAGTGGTCAGGCATGTGAAATTATGGCTGATATGGGATTTGAATCTACTTATAATTTGGCCAGTGGGATTATGCGTTGGCCTTTTGAGATTGTTTAAAGGTTGTAAATTAAAATTTTATTAAACCACTGTCAGTAACCCTGGCAGTGGTTTTTTTTAAAATTTTATTGTATGGTTTCTTAAAAAGCATTGACTTCGACATTACTTTTTAATGTTTTTAAAATCAATTCATATCGTTAAAATTGTTGAATACATTCAATAAAAATCTTTTTTTCAAAAAAAGTAGTTTTATTAGTTGGATTTGAAATACAAATAAATGTATATTTACGGCATAATAAATTATTTATTATTAATCATGTTAAGGCTTTTGTTATAAACTTTCTAAATCATTTCAGAAATAGAAATTTGAGCGGTTTGAAAATTCGATTTTAAATAAATGACATCAATAATAAAGTACTCATCTGTTTATGAAAATGGGCTTTTTATGGAGCTTTGGAGGGTTTGGTTAAAAAAGATATTACTCCTCATTTTTGTTTTAGTTTTGTCTGTTTCAAGTTTGTTTTCACAACAGTTACCACAGTTTAGTCAATATATTTTTAATGGCTTACATATTAATCCAGCTTATGCTGGTTATAAAAATCAAGGATATATACAGAGTACTTACAGAGATCAGTGGCTAGGTTTTCCTGGTGCTCCTAAAACATTAACAGTTACTGCCGACTTAAGTGCTAATGAGGGCAAAATGGGTTTTGGGTTGTCTTTGTTGAATGATCAAATAGGGCCTACTAATACCTCAACAGGAATGTTAACTTACACATATAGAATTCAATTAGGGAATGAAAGTTTTCTTGGATTAGGTGTAAGCGCAGGTGCAAGTCAGTATATGATAGATGGAAGTATGCTTAATCCTGTAGATGCGAATGACCCACTACTTCCCGATGGAAGGATTAACCTCTTTACTCCTAATTTAAATTCTGGTTTGTTTTTCCATACTCCCAGATTTTATGCTGGTATTAGTGCATTTAATATGGTGGGAAAGAGAGTGCTGGAAAGAGAAGATATATCTTTAGCATTTCATGATTTTCATTACTACCTAACTGCGGGCATGATGATTCCTTTAAATGAAAAAATTGAGTTCAAACCTAGTTTTTTGATAAAGGAAGTTAAAGGTGCTCCAACCAGCTATGATATCAATGGAATGTTTTTATTTTTCGATCGATTATGGTTGGGAGCTAGTTACCGTTCAAACATAAAACTGTGGAATGATAATTTAGAAGGAAATCTAAATAACAGAACTGCTGTAGCTTTTATTGCGGAAATTTTTGCAACAGATAATTTGAGATTAGGTTACGCTTATGACACCAATTTAAATGTATTAGATACTTTTCGTAACAACTCTCATGAACTATCTGTTGGATACTATTTAACACCTCGAAATGTTAAGCTCAAAAACCCAAGATGGTTCTAGTCGTAGTTTAATTCTAATTTTTAAAACAGTAATTTTCGCATAAAATAGGCTAAAATTAGTTTGCTATCTGCTGTTTTTCTACCATTTGAAATAGATCTAATTTTTAAAAAAGACGCTTCTTTTGGAGGATTTTTATACTTAAAATATTCTTTAACAGCCTAGCTTTGTTATTTTGAAATAAGTAAAGTGTATTTTAAATAAATTAAAAAGCATTACGTGTAAAATAATTCTTGTTTTTTTTTGTTTGCTTTTATGAATTACGTTACTTTTACTAAAAATTTCCACATTACTTCAAAAGGTGGTTAAGATAAAACAAGTGGTATTAAATTTATTTTGTTTATACAATGTTTTGGGGTAAAAAATAATAAATTCACTAAATAAACAGTGTAAAATACTTTATTTATATTTTATTTTAGAATTTAATAAATTCTACAAATCAGAAGAAAACGTCTCAATTTATTACAAATCAAGTATGAGAACTTGCAAGACTACAAACAAAAGGGCCACCTTTTCTTTTTCAATGAAAAGACACGGTTCTTTTATATATTTTTATTCAAAAAAAATTATTTTAACGAGTGTTTTTCTGGTATTTAGTTTAAGCTTGCTTGCTCAAATCTCACAAAGCCCTTCTGTTACAGGATTTTTTAATAATAATAGTACTGTTACTATTCCATTTAATAATGCAACGGGAGCAAACAAAGTTTTAATAGTAGGAGTAACTGCGCAGCAACCTGGTGCTTTTGTAACGGGTGTAACTTATAATGGTATTCCTTTAACTTCACTTGTTAATCATTTTAACCCTAGTCAGACAAGAGTAAATATCTGGTATTTGGTTAATCCGCCTGTGGGTAATTTTAATGTTGTTGTCAATAACAGCCAATCCGATAATGGTGTTATTGGGGTTACGTCTTTTTCTGGAGTCGATCAAACTTCTCCTTTTGGTCCTGTTGCTTTTGCATCGGGTTCAAGTTCAGCCGCGTCTGTTAACATAAGTTCCGCTCAAGATCAATTAATATATAGTCTTACAGCATTTAATAATGGTACTACACATACTTTTCCTGCTGGACAGACATCCTTATGGAACTCTACAATCAATAGTAGTGTATCTGGTTCAGCGTCTGTAAGATTAAGCTCCGGTACATCTACTACCATGACAGCAAATTCCACAAGTGCTCCTTGGTCAACTGTAGGTGTGGCAATAAGACCTGCCACAGCGCAATCTCCCACTGTAAGCAACTTTACCACACCCGGTACATTTACTTTTGTAGTACCTGCTGGTGTTACTGGTTTGACGGTTGAAGCTTGGGGTGCTGGTGGTGGAGGTGGAGGGATATCTGGTGGCCTAATTGGGACTCGCGATTCTAGAGGAGGAGGAGGAGGAGCTTACGCAAGAAGTGTATTGTCTGTAAACCCTGGAGAAGTTTATACTGTTGTAGTAGGCGCTCCTGGGTCTGGTGGCGCTGCCGGGGACAATAATGGAACTAATGGAGGTTTTTCTAGTTTTGGTAGCGCTCCGTTAGTAAGAGCAGCTGGAGGTTTAGGAGGAGCGTCCAATACTAGTGGGGCGGGAGGAGTTGGAGGGTCTACTGCTAATTCAATTGGAAGTGTTTTATTTCCAGGAGGTAATGGTGTACGAGGTGGAGGAGGTGGAGCTGGATCTAATGGAGCTGGCGGAAATGCGAATAATGAAATCGGCGGTAATGGTGCTGCAGTTGGAGGTGGAAATGGAGGAACGGCTCCTAATTCTTTATCAAGTTCAACAGGTAACTCGGGAAATTTGTCCGGAGGAGGAGGTAGTGGGGCAAGGAGTTATGGGATTCTTGGATTGTTAGGTGCTGCTCAATCTGGTGGTAATGGTGCTAATGGTCGAGTTCTTATATCTTATTCCTCAACAGTAACTTCATCGCCTGGAGGAGTAGCTGGTAATATACTTTGGTTAAAAGCCGATTTTGGCACCAATACTACATCTAATGGAGCGGCAGTAAATACATGGCTGGATGCGAGTGGTAGCAATGCTAATGCCACATCATCAACCAATCAACCTCAATTTAGAGCTGGAAGTAGTGCTCAGGGAATTAACTTTAACCCATCTGTTTCTTTTAATGGAACTAGTAATTTCTTTAATCTTCCTACAGGATTTAACAACTTTACGCAAGGGGTAAGTGCTTTTTCAGTCGTTAATACCAATTTTGGTTCGACAACTAATTGGTCGCGCATCTTTCATTTATCTACTAGCGGGAACTTTAACATGGTAAACTTTACTAGATTTGCCTCTAGTAATGACGTAGGTGTTGAAGTTACCTCCGGAACTCCAGGTGATGTAGGTGTTCTTTTTTCAAGTAATTCAATATTAAGTCCAACTAATGGAACAGGTATTTTAGGTTACCGCGTACAGGGAGGTACTAGTGGTCAAATAGGTAGAACAGCAAATGTTTTTTCAAATGGATTAAGTATTGCATCTTCAAATGCTCTTGTTACCCCAAGTACTATAAATAGAACTAACAATAGAATTGGGTCCGGTGGAGCTGTGGGTGGGAATGAATTTTTTAATGGTTTTATTCCTGAAATAATTCTTTATAATAGAGATCTTACGGCTAATGAACGTTTGCGAATTAACTCTTATTTGGCTATCAAATATGGAGTGACCTTATCTCAGGCAACTCCTCAAAACTACTTAGCAGCAGATGGTTCGACTATTTTTTGGAATGCTACTTCAAATGCTTCCCATAATAATAATATTGCGGGAATTGGAAGAGATGATGTTACTTCATTAAACCAAAAGCAATCAAGATCAATAAATCCAGGTTTCCAAATTACCATTGGTAATGGGAATACCATTTCTTCAACTAATCAAGCTAATAGTCAAGTTTTTGATCTTGATCGCTCCGCAATGTTGTGGGGAGATAACAATGGTGCAGTAAATGCTTGGACGTCTTTGGGCGCTCCTGCTGGATATCAACTTTTACCAAGAAATTGGAAGATACAAGAAACAGGACAGGTTGGTTCTGTAAAAGTTCGCGTCGGAAACAGTAGTAGCCCCAATGGTTTGCCAGATGAAGCCTCAAAAGGTATCGTATTGTTGGTGAGTAATTCTTCGAACTTTTCATCACCTGTACAGATTGTACCTATGACTTTGGTTGGGGATAACTGGGAAGCAGATTTTGATTTTTCAAACGGACAATATTTCACCTTTGCTACGTGTGAAGTTGGACCAGTAAGCTTTGTTTTTGGAAGTTCCTCAGAGCGTTGTCAGGGTAACTCATCGGTTATTTATTCTGCGAATGCGTTAAATGCGTCCTCCTTTATTTATTCCCTTGATGAACCGAGTCTTGCTGGGGGAAACACCATCAATTCTGAAACTGGAGAGGTGTTTTTTTCACCAACATGGAGTGGAACATCTGTTATTACAGCAAGAGCTTTGGGCTGTACAGAGCCCGAAGGAACTCATACCATTCAGACAATCCCGAGTGTTTCAGTTCCGGTATTCAATTTAGGTGGAGACTCTCAGAGGTGTAGAGCGGCAGGCTCATTTACGTATACAGCCACTGCTGCCAATTCTACGGGTATTTCCTACAGTTTAGATGCCTCAAGTTTAGCAGCTGGTAATACTATTAATGCTTCAACAGGGTTAGTGACTTTTGCAGCTTCTTGGTCAGGTACATCAATTGTAACAGCAACTGCTACTGGATGTAATGGCCCTGTTACATCTACGCATACGATTACCACGGACGTGATTTTTGCAAATGATGATAGTTTCATGACACCTCAGGGGAGTCCTATTGCATTCAATGTTTTAGCAAATGATTTATGTAATATTAACCCTAATTCTGTAACCATTGTTCAGCAGCCTGTAGGTGGCTTTTTGCAGACCAACGTCAATGGACAAATGGTTTATGTTTCATTTGGGTCATTTTTAGGTCAAGATGAATTTGTATATCAAGTTTGTTCCAATTCACCTGTAGAATGTAGGACTGCAACAGTAGTCATAGATGTGACAGAAGTTTTGGATGATCCGTGCTTTGAAGCTAATCAAGCCAAGACTTATTTCTTACCTTTTCCAGAAAACAATACTCAGCTAAGACAAAGTTTACTTAGCGCAGCTAGTGTCAACTTATTAACAGCTAACGTAAGAAATATTGTCAGCATCTCCATACCCTACCCTCGGACAGTAATCATTTACGACCATTGGGAAGATGGATACGAGACAGATATTACAAATCCGCAGCAATCTACCACTCAAGTGTGGGGAGATGGTGATTTAACCAATGGTGTGGCCCCTGGCTATCCAGACGACCTTATTCCTCCAGGTGGATTTATAACATTAGATAATAGTTTTCCATGGAATAGACCCACGAGCACAATTGTTTTTGACGGAAAGGATAAGATTTATTCAACAGCGAATATATCTGTATCGAAAGTTACAGGTGATGCTGGATTCTCAGGACCCACACCTTTATTTGATGTTCAAAATGTTAAAACGAATGTTTCTGACAATACCAGGTTCGGTCAATTTTTCGTTTTACCTTTTGGAGAAAATGTAACTGCTGGGCCAACCACGGTGTTTAGATATACGGGTCTTTTCGTTAGGGCATCGGAAGATGGTACCATTGTGGAACTAGATTATGATGGGAATGGGACATTTGATGTTATTTCTCCCACGCTCAACCAAGGGGAAGTATGGTTTTATAATGGAACAGGTAGTACACCAGGTGTTGCTAGTGATGTAAACAATGCTAATGATATTAAGGCAGGTGCAAGACTTAGAGCTAACAAAGATGTAGGTGTTGATTTGGTTTTTGGAGGGATTGATTCTTACGGAACTCGGAATATTCCTGTTTTACCAAGTCAGTTCTATGGCCCTTCCTATTTTTCTCCTGTATATTCTACAAACACAAATGCCCCAGTGGTAGCTTATTTTGTTAATCCTAACAGTACTCCAATTACAATAAATTGGAGAAGAGGAACTGGGGGCACTGGGTCCTTTGAAATACCAGCAAATAATGGTATTAGATTTTTTAACATGAATATTGCTACAGGTACCAGATTTTGGAGTGCTGGTGGAGAATCATTTACAGCGGTTGGGATTGTAGATGCCGATAATGATGGAGCTGCTTTTGACTGGGCTTTTAATATGATTCCAGAAAGTAGATTAAGTTCATTTGCAACTTTAGCATGGGCACCCGGTAGTTCCGATGGTTCAGGAAACTTTAACCCTGTTTGGGTTACCCCTGCGGAAAACACCACTATTTATGTAAAGTATGATGGCAATGTTTCTACTGGACCTTTTCAAAGTCCTTGTGGTGCGTTTTATGATGTATCATTTTCTGTTAATGCTCTTCAAGCGCAACTGATCTTTGGTTTAAATAATGATAACTCTGGAATTGTTGTATATAATTGCGATGATGTACCTATGGCATCTGTTTGGGGTCAAAGACCTTTTGGTGGAACGCCTGCTGGAAATCCAGCGATTGATGTGGGTTACACTATGGAACCAAAGTGTCTTACGGAACTTGTTTTTGCAACTGATGACCGTACCAATACCACCCCAAGTACTCCTATTGATATTAATGTTTTGACAAATGATGGAGCATTTTTGACTTTAATTGACCCGTTAAGTGTAGCGATTATCAGCAATCCTTCTGAAGGTACTGTTACTGTCAATCTAGACGGGACAATTAGGTATACCCCGAGACCAGGCTTTATTGGCGAGGATAGTTTTCAGTATCAGGTTTGTGCTCAGGGATCTGCAACTACCGTTTGTGATATTGCAAGAGTGTTTGTTGTAGTTTCTCCAGCAACTATTGATGGGGCTAATACTATCTGTGGGAATGTTTTTGGAGATTTTGATTTAAATGGAATACCAGGAGTTGCGGAGGAAGGGATTGGAGGGATAGAAGTTCAGCTTTTCAGAGACTTAAATAGAAATGGTATTCTAGACGCAGGTGAACCATTAGAATCCACTACATTAAGTTCAACTTTGAATGATATTGGATATTTTCAATTTATTCTTCCTCAAGATTCGACTTATAGGGATCAATTTGACGTAAATGGTTCGGCTACAGGAAGTAATGGGACTATTAATTGGATTAATCCATGGGTAAAAATTGAAGAAACTAATGGGTTTGGTTCCGGTAATGTTAGGGTCGCAAATAATAGATTAGAGATACGGAACCAAAATAGAGGTGCTAGAAGAACCTTTGACTTGTCCAGAGCTAGTACTAGCCCGGGTTCTTTACCTATAATTTCATTTGATTATCAGGGTGTAAATCTAGATAATCAGACAACAAGAGTTGTTTTGGTTGAAGTTGCGGCATCAGCTAACCCTGCTTCTTGGACTCAAATATTATCTTTTAATAATAATACCGCACAATCCTTTTCATTTACTATCCCTGCTAGCTTAGTTTCATCTACCACAACAGTAAGGTTCCGGACTATTAATAACGCTGGAATGGCAGATAACGGGAGAGGTGCAAATTTTGACAATGTCCAAATTCGCTATTTTTCTGATGTTTCTTACATCCTTAGACTTGCATCTCCTATTATTGACAGTTGGCAACAGACAACTAGTCCAGCTTTTTTTGCTATTTCTTTTGATGGAGTAGATAATGCTAGTTGCGATAATGTATTTGGGTTGGCAAAAGCTGATTTAGAGGTTACCAAAATTGTCGATAATCCTTCACCTAATATTGGTGATGTTGTAAATTTTGAGATTATGGTGCTTAATAATGGGCCTGCAAATGCTACAGGCATAACACTGACTGACTTATTACCTAATGGGTTGGATTATGTTATGCATGAAGCAAGTCAGGGTTCTTATTCACCTATCTCTGGCCTTTGGTCAACCTTATCATTAGATGTCGGAGAGTTTTCTACGCTTAGTGTAAGTGCTATTGTAACTGAGAATGCTTTGCCATCTGTAACAAATTCTGTTGTAATTTCAGCATCAGATGTTTTAGATCCCAATTCTGGAAACAACTCAGCATCGGCTCTGGTTGTTCCGTTACGAGCAGATCTTCAGGTTGTTAAGTCAGTAAACAACGCTGCTCCAAATGTTGGAGATGTGGTTACTTTTAGTATATTAGTTCAAAACCTTGGACCAAACCTTGCTACTGAAGTTTTTGTTTCTGATGTATTACCTTCTAATCTGGTTTATGTTTCCGATAATAGTGGCGGGGCATATGATCCAATTTCAGGCATCTGGAATGTAGGAGATATCCCAGCTGGTTCAAGCACTAATCTATTAATCAATGTCGAAATTATTGCCGAAACCCTCCCTTCTGCTACTAATTTAGCAGAAATTTTAAGCTCAGCTACCTTTGATACTAATCCTTCCAATAATCAGGATAATCAGATCATCACTCCTTTATCGGCTGATTTTAGCATACTAAAGACAGTTGATGTTTTTAATCCAAATGTCGGAGAGGATATAGTATTTACATTGACGGCGAGCAATGCGGGTCCTAGCGGAGCGACGAATGTTGTTGTTACGGACCAGCTTCCTTCGGGCTATACTTTTGTAAATGCAATTGCATCAGTTGGGACATATGATGAAGTGACGGGTATCTGGACTATCGGTAGCCTTGCAAACGGCGGTACAGCTACGTTGGAGATTACAGCTACAGTTCTTGCGACAGGAGACTATACAAATATTGCATCGATTACTGCTACTGAGTTTGATCCTACGCCGGGCAACAATACATCAGAGGTTACGCCTGAGCCTGTCAATGTGTTAGTTGCGAACAATGATACTGCAGGACCGATCAACGGTCTTGCCGGTGCATCAGATGCGGGCATTAATGTATTGGATAACGATACCTTAAACGGAGTAGCGGTAG
>NZ_BMYF01000006.1 GCF_014652135.1 Mongoliitalea lutea | reverse complement strand
CAACATAGGGGCTTACTTTTCATTCATAACAGAAAGAGTAGCTATATTTATTCCTTTCAAACAATTTTCACTAATGGCCGACTTTAGTCGGACACTAGTGATTTTTGATTTGTTATCGGTTAGTAGAAACCGCAATTCATAGGTTAAACATTTCGGTGACTGGCTGAACAATAAATATGCCCTTTTCTAATGATTTAAACAAAATAATTTAATGCAATAGTATAATTTTGAATCTCTATGCTCATGAAAAAAATCGGTTTTCTATTAGCAACAATTCTTTTTTCCACCATCACTTCAAGCTTTTCGCAAACGAGTACACATCAGTATATCAATTCTTTAAACCCAAAAATCAATGTAAGCTTTGTAGTCCATAAACTTGAAAGCCCTACTAGTGGCATAGCACGATTAAGTACAAAAATCACACCATCTGCCAGCCTGATAAAAATCCCCATTCTTACTGCTTTTTTAGAAAAAGTAGAACAAGGCACCCTATCCATGGATGACATACACATCATCCAAGAGGATGAAATTGTTGGAGGAGCCGGCGAACTCCAACATCATGGATCCAATCAATCAGTTACGCTTGGCTTTTTAGCTGCTGAAATGATCCGGACATCTGACAATACCGCTACAAATATTCTGATCAACTATCTTGGCATGCCATGGATCAACCAAAGAATCCAAGATTATGGGCTACAGCAAACATCCCTCAATAGATTGATGATGGACTTTCAAGCTATTGAAGAGGGTAAACAAAATTATACCTCTGCAATGGATTTAGTCTTGCTATTAGAAGCCGTTTGGAATGGGGAGATTTTGAATGATGAATCAAAGGTGATTTTCCTAAATCTGTTACAAAACTGCGAAGACAAAAGCCTTATCGCTGAAGCAGTTCCAACCTATACTTCTTATAATAAAACAGGCACCCTTGATTATGTACGTGGGGATGCAGCTATCTTACAATCAGGAAATCAAACCCTTATCATGTCAATCATTGTCGAAGGATTTGACGAGTTGGAGCATGCAGAAGAAATCATCCGTAACATTGCCACACAATTAGAAAAAGAAATTCGACAGTAGTCTATTTTATTCGGATAGATTTCTTTGCAGACGAAAATGGCCCATCCAATTCCTTACCTGATTTTTTCAACAAAGACACCGTCAATTGATAGTCTCCTTTTGGAAGATTCGCTACTCGGACAGGCATGACCTGCTCTACTTCATAATGTAAATCATTTAAACGTATATCTACCTTCAACTGATCCAAATCCATTTCACCGCCCAAGAGTAAAAAATCAATAATCAACTCCTCTCCTTCCATCAGTTCTTGGTTATTGGTAGGTTTATTCAATACTATGTATGGTTCTGCTTGGTATGGAAAAGGACGGGTATCACCCACTCTAAAATCCCGATCTACATAATTCCCAAAGGATTTCAAAGCAAGTCCGTTGGCATCCACCAGATACGCAACCACCCGATAAGTTCCCTCTTTGAGTTCTCGCTGAAAAATAGGGGAATTATACCCAACGGGGTCTCCACTATTCAAAATCATCTTCAACTGAAACCCTCCCAAACCTGCATCAAAAGGGAAATTTTTGATATTAAACTCAAAAGGAACTTTACCTGGTCGAAAGACTTGATTCCCTAAAGGTGTATACATTTCAATAATTGCATCAGGATATTCATTGGACTCTTCATAAAAATAAAAACTGATATCAGGCTTCGGCACATCCTCCATAGTACTTTCTTGAGCAATGACTTTTTCCTCTTGCTTTTCCTTGGAAGAATCACAGGAAAAACCAATTATCAATATACCTAAAACAACAACTAAGTTGACCCTTTTCATGACAGAATAGCTCTTAAACGATAGAACAATTAATTTTAACGCAAAAACTCGTAACTTGCGACAGTAAATATAACCTAAAATATGACAGAGATTTTATATGATGAAATCCCATCTTTGGATTTAGCAGATTTCACTTCCGGAGATGCAAGCAAAAAAGCCGCTTTTGTCAATAAACTTGGCGACGCTTATCAAAACATTGGTTTCGTAGCAATCAAAGGGCACGGTCTGAGCAAAGAGCTTCAGGATCGTCTGTATTCAGTCATCAAAGAATTTTTCACCTTTTCCGATGAGGTGAAAACGCAATATGAAAAACCTGAAATCGGTTTCCAGAGAGGATACACCGGTAAAGGAAAAGAACATGCCAAAGGAAGAAATACGGGCGATTTGAAAGAATTCTACCATGTAGGTCAGGAGCTTTCTGATATCCCGGATTCAGACCCTATCAAAGCTGAGTACCCTGCCAATATCTGGCCTGCAGAATTACCAGAATTCAAGGAGGTAGCTTTAGAAATTTACAAAACCTTGGAAGCCGCGGGCAAAAACATGCTGAAAGCAATCGCCTTGCACCTAGGTTTGGAAGAAGATTACTTTGAGGATAAAGTAGCCTATGGAAACTCTATTTTGAGACAAATCCATTACTTCCCTATCGAAAACCCTGAAGAAGTTCCAGCTGATGCAGTTCGTGCTGCAGAGCATGGTGACATCAATTTGATCACACTGTTAATGGGTGCTTCTGCGGATGGCTTACAGGTATTGAGAAGAGATGGTAAGTGGATCCCAATCACCGCCTTACCAGACCAATTGGTCGTGAATGTGGGTGATATGTTGGAGCGTCTGACCAACAAGAAATTAAAGTCTACCATCCACCGTGTGGTGAACCCACCAAGAGAATTGATGCACACAAGCAGATACTCTATCCCTTTCTTCATGCATCCGCGTTCGGAAATGGATTTGACTTGCTTGGATAGCTGTGTGGATGAACAAAATCCAAAACAATTTGCAGATGCTACAGCGGGTAAATTCCTCGATGAGCGTCTAAGAGAATTAGGACTTAAAAAATAATTCCTATGTCGGTACGGAAAGTACGGTATTATCTCTACTTACAGGATGTATTGCTACTTTCCGTAACGGCTTTTGGAGGACCTCAGGCATTCCTTGCCATGGTCCTTGACCTGATGGTCAAAAAAAGGGGCTATATCAAAGAAGAAGAATTGTGGGAGCTCAATGCACTTTGCCAAATTCTTCCAGGACCCACATCCACTCAAACAATCTCTGCTATCGGATACAGAATAGGTGGTCCAAACCTAGCCTATCTCTCACTTTTTGTTTGGATTTTACCAGCAACGATTCTAATGATAGCTGCTGCTTTTCTGATTGATTTTTTGCAGGAAAACACTCCCGGAGCACTCAATTTCGCCAAATTTATCCAGCCCATGGCTATTGGCTTCATCATCTATGCTGCCCAAAAAACCATTTTTAAAATGGTCAAAACCTCCGAAGCAACAGTACTGATGATGTTGTCTGCCTTTGTTTCTTTCTTCTATAATTCCCCCTATGTTTTCCCCTTACTATTGGTTGTAGGTGGTGTCAGTACTTCACTCAAATTTAGAGAACAACCCAAAGAAGATGGGGATAAAAAACTCCTGATCAATTGGTCCAATTTTTTCCTTTGGGGAGGTGTTTTAGTAGTAGCAGCTGTCTTGGGAGCTATTACCAAAAATCAATCGGTGCTCTTATTTGAAAATTTCTATCGAAATGGCTCTTTGATATTCGGAGGTGGGCAAGTATTGGTCCCATATCTATACACCGAGTTTGTGGAATTTAAAAAATTCTTGAGCTCCCAGGAATTCTTGACCGGCTATGGTATTTCCCAAGGCATCCCTGGACCAACTTTTAGTATCAGTTCCTACGTCGGTGCCTTGTCTATGCGTGAGTATGGCATCCCAGGTTTATTGACAGGCGGCTTTATCGCCGCAGCAGGAATTTTCCTGCCGGGTACCTTCCTGATTTTCTTTGTGATCCGATTTTGGGACCAATTAAAAAAATATAGACCTGTAAGGGCTGCCTTGGAGGGAATCAATGCCGTCAGCTGTGGGATGTTGATTGCTGCTGCTTATTTGCTTTTTGAGCCTCTTGACGCTAACCTTTTTAATATTCTTGCAATCTTTGGCACGTACCTCTTGCTTCAATTTACAAAATTAAGCTCTCCACTGATTATCATTATTGGGATTGTGGCAGGTATTGGCTACAATTGGTTTTTTTAAAAATGAAAAAACCACCGAAGTCTCCCTGGTGGTTTTTATCTATTCTGTAAGCTTCTTATAATTGAGCGTCCAACTTCTGAGATAATACAGCCTTTGGAACTGCACCTACCTGCTTATCTACCAACTCTCCGTTTTTGAAAAACATCAACGTAGGAATACTTCTGATGCCCAAAGCAGAAGCAACCGCTGGATTTGCATCCACGTCCACTTTTCCAATCACTGCTTTGCCTTCATAATCACCTGCCAATTCTTCAACGATTGGACCGATCATTTTACATGGACCGCACCACTCAGCCCAAAAATCTACTAGCACTGGTTTATCTGATTTTAATACTTCTTCAAAGTTTGCATCAGTAATTTCGATTGCTTTTGCCATTATCTATGTCTTTTAATTGTACTTCGATTTTCGAATATACTTATAAATTCAATTCACTTAAAATAAGTTCATTCCAAATTCATGAATGGTTCATTTTTAGGTATGAATCTCTGATTATAAAATCTGATACACTACCTCTGGAATCTGCCCCAAATCCTTGATCATTTCATTGGATGGATCTACCCTGTAATTTTTGGAAACTAAATCCAAGGTAATGTTCTCCTTGGAGTCAATGACGTTGATATGCAGCTTTGCATCTCCTTTATACTTGCTGGTGATAGCCTCCAATTTCTCCATCAAATCATAGGTCAAATCATCCAAATCAATATTGATCCGTAATCCTTTGACCATCTTGCCCCTCACCTCACTGAGTAAAGCCATCGTACCAATCTTAAACTCATATTCATTTTCCTTCCATTTACTTTGGAAAACTCCTCCTGTGATAAACAAGAACCACCCGTTCATGAAGTATTCTTTAAACTTCACATAGTCATCTCCAAAAATAAAGAAGGTATGTCCACCGGAATAATCCTCCAAGGTCAAGGTACCAAATGGTTTACCCGTCTTGGTGGTCCTGTGAGCAAAAGAAGTAACCATGCCGGCAGTTTTGATATCGCCTTTCTTCCTGAGACCATCAATGTCTGTAAATTCCGGTAAACTAGTATTGGTAAAGGATTCAATCTCTACTTTGAACTGATCGAGCGGATGACCCGTGATAAATAGACCAACCACCTCTTTCTCAATGTTCAATTGCTGCAATTGGCTGAATGGCTCCATGGAAGGAACGGACGGAAGCGGCACTTCCATACCTCCACCTCCTCCAAACAAACTTACCTGTGCACTATCTGCCTCTTGCTGTACTTTTTGGGCATAACGCACAGCCTTTTCCAATAAAGGTGCCTCTCCATCAGGCGCCTCTAAGTATTGTCTGCGGTGATATTGTGGAAAGCAATCAAAACTTCCCGCCATTGCCAAAGACTCTAAGGTTTTCTTATTCAATGCTCGCGTATTGACTCGCTTACAGAACTCAAAAATATTGCTGTATTTGCCTTTAGTCTCCCGCTCTTCTACAATGGCATCCACCGCAGCAGAACCAACACCCTTAATCGCAGCCATCCCGAAACGGATTTGCCCATCTTTGTTTACGGTGAATCCAGATTTAGATTCATTCACATCAGGCCCTAATACCGCAATCCCCATACGCTTACATTCTTCCATAAAGAAAGTCACCTGAGTCAGGTCATTCATGTTATTACTCAATACAGAAGCCATGTATTCCGCTGGATAATGGGCTTTCAGATAAGCTGTTTGATAGGCTACCCAGGCATAACATGTCGAGTGGGATTTATTGAATGCATAGGATGCAAAAGCCTCCCAGTCTTTCCATATTTTCTCGAGTTTTTTTGCATCATGCCCCTTAGCAGAAGCCTGCTCTACAAATTTAGGCTTCATCTTATCCAAGACATCCTTCTGCTTCTTACCCATAGCCTTACGCAAGACATCCGCCTCACCTTTGGTAAAGCCCGCCAGCTTTTGAGACAACAACATCACCTGCTCTTGGTAAACCGTAATCCCGTAGGTCTCCTCCAAATACTCCTGCATGTCATCCAAATCATAGGTGATTGGTTCGTGCCCATGCTTCCGTTTAATGAAGGACGGAATATATTCGAGTGGCCCTGGACGGTACAATGCGTTCATGGCAATCAAATCTGCAAACACCGTCGGCTTCAACTCCCGCATGTATTTTTGCATCCCAGGGGATTCGTACTGGAAGATACCTACCGTTTCACCACGTTGGAATAGCTCGTATGTTTTGACATCATCGATGGGAAATTCATCCGGATCCAACTCAATTCCATGCCTCTCTTTCACAATCCTGCAAGCATCTTTGATAAGCGTTAGTGTCTTGAGCCCCAAAAAGTCCATCTTCAACAAGCCGGCACTCTCCACCACCGAGTTGTCAAATTGGGTACATACCATATCCGAATCCTTAGCTAAAGCTACCGGAACAAAGTTGGTAATATCATCTGGTGTAATAATCACCCCGCAGGCATGAATACCCGTATTGCGAACAGAACCTTCCAATACTTTCGCTTGATTGATGGTTCGTGA
Source organism: Mongoliitalea lutea (assembly GCF_014652135.1). Taxonomy (GTDB): domain Bacteria; phylum Bacteroidota; class Bacteroidia; order Cytophagales; family Cyclobacteriaceae; genus Mongoliitalea; species Mongoliitalea lutea. Next base: position 201,563 of record NZ_BMYF01000006.1, on the reverse strand, counting down.
GAGCTCATCACTTCCTTTGGAAATCCGAATCAATTCATCTGCTTTGGAGATATCCTCCCCATTGCCTTTCAGTTTATCCGACAGTTTTGCCCGGTCTTTACTGAGGTCAAATAGTGCCTTGAGTTTGATATCAGGTACCAGCTTGGCCAATTTATCTGCCTCTGCTAATGGCAAATTCAACACCCTCGCCGTATCCCTAATGGCAGATTTCGCCGCCATGGTACCATAAGTAATGATTTGGGCTACTTGATTGGCCCCATATTTATTGATCACATAATCGATAACCTTTTGACGGCCCTCATCATCAAAGTCAATATCAATATCGGGCAAGGAAACTCGATCCGGATTCAGAAAACGCTCAAAAAGGAGATCGTATGCAATGGGATCCACATTGGTAATCCCAATACAATACGCTACGGCCGAACCCGCTGCGGAACCCCTTCCCGGCCCTACTGAAACTCCCATCTTTCGTGCTGCACCCGTAAAGTCCTGCACAATCAGAAAGTACCCTGGATACCCTGTATTTTCAATGGTCGCCAATTCAAAATCCAACCGCTCTTTTATTTCATCCGTGATGACAGGATAGCGGCGCTTGGCGCCTTCGTAGGTTAGGTGTCGCAAATATGCATTTTCCCCACGCTTTCCTCCATCCACGTCGTCCTGAGGGTCTTTGAATTCCTCGGGTATATCGAACTTGGGAAGCAATACATCGCGCTGCAATTTGTATGGCTCGATTTTATCGACAATCTCTTGGGTACAGGCAATGGCTTCTGGAAGGTCTGCAAACAAAGCCTTCATCTCCTCCGGGCTCTTTAAGTAGAATTCGTCATTTGGAAAACCGTAACGAAACTCCCGTCCACGCTTACCTACATACTTTTTAGGCTTTTCTACCAGCTCCCCATCTTTGACACAAAGCAAAATATCGTGAGCTTTGGCATCATTTTTCTGATTGTAATAGGTATTGTTAGCAGCAAAATATTTCACGCCATATTTCTGGGCAAACTGTAACAAAACCTCATTCACTTTTTCCTCTTCAGGAATACCATGACGGTTGAGCTCTACATAGAAGTCCTCTCCAAACTGCTCCTTCCACCAGATAAAGGCTTCCTCAGCTTGGGTTTCCCCAACATTCAATATCAAGTAAGGCACCTCTCCCCATAACCCCCCAGTGGTAGCTATCAAATCTCCTTTATACTGAACTAATACCTCTCGGTCAATTCTTGGTACATAATAGAAACCTTCAATATTGGCATAAGAAGCCAACTTAGCCAAATTATGATAGCCTGCTTTATTTTTCGCTAACAAGACTGTCTGAAAACCATCGTCTTTTTGGCTTTTATTTTTTCTTTCCTTGGCAAGATTAAACTCACAACCGATGATAGGCTTGATTTCTTTGGAGAAAGCCTCTTTCACAAAGTTGAATGCACCCATCATATTCCCATGGTCTGTCATGGCTAATGCCTGCATACCTAGTGCTTTGGCTTGTGCTACAAGTGCAGGTATCTCCGAAGTGGCCTGTAACACCGAATATTGGGTATGCACATGCAAATGCGTAAACGGCATATCCTCCATATCGGAGATATCCGCTTTTCCGGCTGCTTTCAAAACTTCTTTTGCAGCGGCTTTTGTATCATCTTTTACAGCCGCAAAATTTGCAGCTGCGAGTTTGGGCGCTTCATAGATGACATCGGAAGCTTTGAGTCCTTCTTCGGGAGCAATTACCTTTTGGGTGATCAAGCCGAAAAAACACTTGGCCGTCGCATCCACATCGTAAGCAGCATCGTGGGCATCTCCAAATCCAACACCGAAGAGTTTCTGATGCAATTCAGTAAGGGTAGGCCACTTAAATTTGCCACCTTTCCCACCAGGAATAGCACAGAAGTCCGTAGAAAGGTCTTTGGTATCCAATTCTTTCTTTGAACGAAGCGTCATGGTCACTTGCTTTCTCAGCATTTCTGCGCCCACGACCATGATATCAAAGCCGATATTATGACCTACCAAATACTTCGCTTGATCTACATCTTTTTGAAAAATGGCCAATACCTCCTGTAAATCATGTCCTTCCTTTGTCGCACGGGCCGTTGAAATCCCGTGAACTTTTTCGGCATTGTATGGAATCGTGAAACCTTCTGGCTTGACGATGAAATTATTGTTGGAAATCAGTTTACCCGAAGCATCATGCAACTGCCAGGCCAATTGGACCAGTCGCGGCCAATTGTCCAAATCTTCCATGGGGGCATTGTAATTGCCTGGCAATCCTGTGGTTTCGGTATCAAAAATGATGTACATACGCAATCCTATTTTTAAGGGGATTCCAAATTAAGATTTAAACCACAGGGAGAAAAACTTGTGGTGGAAATTGTCACAAAAAAATTTCTACTTTTTATACGGACAATGTTTGCAACCGCTCCCGCAGCAGTAACCCCGCTTTAAATGATATTGAGCAGTAAAAACCATCAATCCCTGATCATTGAGGTAGTAATCACCGGGCTGTAGCGGTTGGGCTTGTAGGGGCTTCTTTGGGCTTTTCATGCGTTTATGCAAAAGGCATTTGCTATATTTGTCAGAATAGAATGAATGGTCAAATCTGCTTTAACCGAGCACAAAATTACCAATTTTATGATGGAAACAATAAACTCAAGCAAACAAGCCATTGCGCTGGAAGACAAGTACGGAGCTCACAATTACCATCCGCTGCCTGTGGTACTTGCCAAAGGAGAGGGAGTCTACCTATGGGATGTAGAAGGTAAGAAATACTATGACTTCTTATCTGCTTACTCAGCGGTCAACCAAGGACATTGCCATCCGCGCATCAAAGATGCTCTGATTGAGCAGGCAAGTACTTTGACACTGACTTCCCGAGCTTTTTATAATGATGTCTTAGGGCCATTTGAAAAATATATAACGGAATATTTTGGCTTTGACAAGGTACTTCCAATGAATACAGGAGCAGAAGCAGTGGAGACCGCTATCAAAATCGCCCGTAAATGGGGATATGAGAAAAAGGGCGTAGCCGAAGGGCAAGCCAAAATCATCGTTGCCGAACAAAATTTCCATGGAAGAACTTCCACGATTATTTCTTTCTCATCAGATGCCAATGCCCGTAAGAATTTCGGTCCTTATATGGTGGGTTTTGAGCGCATTCCTTATGATAATGTAGCCGCTTTGGAAAAAGCCTTGGAAAACCCAACTGTAGTGGCATTTTTGGTGGAGCCTATTCAAGGTGAAGCCGGTGTATATACGCCGGCAGAAGACTACTTACGTCAATCAGCCGAAGCATGCCGTGCTAAAAATGTACTGTTTATAGCTGATGAAATCCAAACAGGCATCGCACGGACAGGCTCTCTATTAGCTGTATGTGGGAATTGTACCTGCGAAAGACACTGCGAAAGACAGGCAAGCTACACCAAACCGGACATATTGATTCTTGGAAAAGCAATTTCAGGCGGCTTCTATCCGGTATCCGCAGTACTTGCAGATGACCCTATCATGGATGTTATCAAGCCAGGAACGCACGGTTCAACATTTGGAGGGAATCCACTAGGGGCTAAGGTTGCCATGACTGCGTTGGAAGTGGTACGTGACGAACAGCTGGCTCTTAATGCCCGCAAACTTGGAAAAATCTTCCGCGAGCGCATGCAGCTATTGGTAGATAAATACAGCATCCTCAAACTTGTAAGAGGTAAAGGCTTACTGAATGCCGTGGTAGTCAACGATAGCCCTGACAGCAGTACAGCTTGGGATATGTGTGTGAAATTGGCCGAAAACGGATTGCTGGCTAAGCCAACCCATGGAAATATCATCCGTTTTGCCCCACCTTTAGTGATGACCGAAGAGCAGTTACATGATTGCTGTGATATTATTGAGAGAGTGGTTAAGGAATTCGAGAAATAATTATTGAAATGTCACCTGCCAGGCTTTTTCAACAGGCCCAATCACCAAGCTTGATAATAATTCCTGGCAGGTTTCTTTTTTTAGCCCAATTGTCTTCATTTAATTAAGATTACCCTCATGCTCCAAGCTGTTATTTTCGATATGGACGGTGTTATTTGCCACACCAATCCTTTCCATTCTATTGCTTTCCAAGAGTTTTTTGCCAAACGTGATCTGTATCCTACAGAAGAGGAGTTTAAAGACCATATGTACGGCAAAAACAATTCGTATATCTTAAGCCATTTTTTGGGCAGAACGGTCGAAGGAGAGGAGTTGGCCAAATTGGAGGATGAGAAAGAAAGCCTTTTCCGAGAAATCTATAAAAGCAAGGTGGAGCCTATCAGCGGATTTTTGCCATTTTTTCACGATTTGAAAAAAGAAAGTCTTCCAACAGCCGTGGGGACTTCTGCTCCTATGGCTAATATGGAGTTGATCATAGATAAATTGGGGATTCAAAGCCATATGGAATCCATGTTGGCCAGTGAGGATGTACGCAAACACAAACCTGACCCGGAAGTGTATCTAAAGTCTGCACAAAATATGGGTGTTGCTCCTGAAAATTGTTTGGTATTTGAGGACTCTTACTCGGGTGTTTCTGCTGCTTTAAATGCAGGCATGAAGGTGATAGGTGTGCTTTCCTCCCACACCAAAGAGGAATTGCCCCCCTGCAATTTGTATATTACTTCGTATGAAGGATTAGAAATCCCACAGCTCCATAGTCTATTTAACAAATAAAACCATCGATTTAGGTAACAATTTTTTAAGCATTTCTTAACAACTCAAAAAACTTAACATTGGCTTAATTTTAGACGAGTTCCAAAAATCATGTTTAAGCACATTTAGGACTTATTTTTCTCATTTTCTGAATCCCACATAGTCATCCCTGTTAACAAAAGCGTAACGGTAGCTACATCATAAAGAAACATATCTGCCCCAATTTTGTGACGCTGTACAATAAGTAGTAAATACTTAAAAAAAATTCTATGCGGAGACATTTCGCAGTGGTAAGTTTCCTAATACTTACCACCTTCACAAGTACTTTTGCAAGGGGTGCTGGTGAAGATTCGCTTGCTACGGATGAGATAAAACCCGTAGCAATTAAGAAGCATTGGACCGAGACTATACAGTTGAGGGGCTATATGCAGATGCGTTACAATGGACTGTTGGAAACCAACCCCAACCTCCAATGTGCGCAGTGTGATCGCTCTTGGGGTGGTGATGGCGGGTTTTTCTTCCGTCGTATCCGTCTGATTTTCTATGGACAAATCCATGAGCGTGTCTATCTCTATTTCCAACCTGACTTTGCTTCTGATGGTAAGAACTTAGGGCAAATCCGGGATGCTTACTTTGACTTGGGCTTGGATGCTAAGCAGGAGTTTCGATTAAGAATCGGCCAATCTAAGGTTCCCTTTGGCTTCGAAAACCTACAATCCAGCCAAAACCGTATTCCATTAGACCGAAACGATGGATTAAACTCTGCCGTAGCCAATGAACGGGATATTGGGGTGATGTTTTACTATGCTCCAGCGGAAATACGCAAGCGATTTAGCTACTTGGTATCTTCTGGTTTAAAAGGTTCGGGTGATTATGGGGTTTTCGGATTGGGAATTTACAATGGTCAGACAGCCAATCAGCCGGAACGCAACGGTTCCATGCACGTAGTTTCCCGATTAACCTATCCTTGGGAATTGCCTAGTGGGCAGTTTGTAGAGGCTTCTTTTCAAGGATATACGGGCAAATTTGTCATAAACCGAGCGGTTGCATCTGATATCAACCAAACAGAATTTTCAGAATATCGTTACGGACCTACCTTTGTCCTATACCCACAACCATTTGGCTTACAAGCAGAGTTCAACTGGGGTAGAGGTCCAGAATACAATCCTGAGACCAATGACATTGAAGATGCACCTATCCGCGGGGGCTATGTGATGGCAACCTACATGCTGAAAACAGAAAAAGATGTCTTTATTCCATTTACCCGTTACCATTACTACAAAGGTGGGAAAAAGCATGAATTGGATGCTACTAGACACCGAGTGAATGAACTAGAAATCGGAGTAGAATGGCAACCTAACAGAGCCTTTGAATTGGTAGCCATGTACACCATCTCCGATAGAACATTTGAAAATTCACTCAATCCGAATAACCGTCAAGCGGGAAGTCTTCTGCGCTTGCAGGCACAGGTGAATTTTTAGTAGTAGAGGCGAGATGCGAGACATTAGACCATAGACTCGGGGCGTGTAGAGGACTTCCGGTGTTCCTATAATGCTGTTCGAGATTTGCAATCTTGAATTAGAGATAATGAGGATTTGTAATCCTCTAGGGGAATTGAAGGATGAAGGAAGAATGAAATTTCGAATGATGAATGTCAAACGTCGAATGATAAAATTTCGGCCAACGCTAACTCTTAATTTAGATAAAAAAAGAATAATCGTATTTCAACCGCAATCGCGCCGTGGTCTGTCGACAGTGGACCGTTGACCTCCCAAAACTAGCTTCGACTTCGCTCAGCTACCAATCACTTAATCAACCAATCACTAATTCACCAATCCTATAAAGTTTAGTTTACTCGAAAGGCAGGCCCGGTAGGCTTGCTTTTTTTATTGCTTAGATTTTCTCAATTGAGTATATTGGGCAAAAAAACAATTGACTATGATTCGCTTATTTTCTTTTATCGTCCTACTGTTCTTTTCCAGTGCCATACTACCTATAGAGCAACCCAGAAATGAATTTAAAGAACAGCTCAATCAATTTTTGAAAACCAGTGAGCAGCCCTTAATTGAAGACGGTGAAGCGGTGGTGATCAACGTATGGGCTACTTGGTGCGGGCCATGTATCAAGGAAATTCCCGAATTGAATGAACTTGTGGAAAAGTACAAAGACCAAGGAATACGTTTCTTGGCATTCACCAATGAAACAACAGCTGTATATGATGCTTTTTTGAAGAAAAGAGCTGACTTCACATTTGATTATGAGATGAGTTTTGCCAATTCGCAGGCCATTGCCTTTATCAATACTTTTGACAAGCAATACCAAGGAAGAGCAATTCCTTTGCATATTTTGGTTGATCGGAATGGTAAAGCAGAGGCTTTTGTGGGTGCATCCCCTACCAATACCCAACGAACCGAAGCATTTGTCAAAAAACAGGCAAAAAGAAACTAAAAACCGGTCAAAAACTGTTCGCAAAGGGATGAATGAACGTACCTTTGAAGACTGAATCAACTGATTATGCATAGAAGACCGAGAAGAAACCGCAAGTCACAGGCTATCCGTAACATGATAGAAGAAACCAGGCTTTCGGTTAAAGATTTTATTTTCCCTTTGTTTTTAGTGGACGGAGTCAACCAAAAAATAGAGGTTTCCTCCATGCCAGGAATATACCGACTCTCCTTGGACTTGATGTTGAAGGAAATAGAGGAATGCATGAACTTAGGTATATGTGCCTTTGATATTTTCCCTGCATATCCGGATGCCAGAAAAGACAAGTATGCTACTGAAAGTTACAATCCGGAGACGTTTTACTTAAAAGCCATTCATAGCATCAAATCTACCTTTCCGGAGGCGGTAGTAATGACCGATGTGGCCATGGATCCCTACAGTTCGGATGGACATGATGGACTTGTGCAAGATGGGAAAATCCTGAACGATGAGACACTTGAGATTTTAGGCAAGATGTCTTTGGCTCAAGCACAGGCAGGTGCTGATATCCTAGGTCCTTCCGATATGATGGATGGGCGTGTTGGTTATATTCGAAGTGTCCTGGATGAACACGGTTACACCGATGTGTCCATCATGTCCTACACTGCCAAATATGCCTCTGCATTTTATGGCCCTTTCCGGGATGCCTTGGATTCTGCCCCGAAGATGGGGGATAAAAAAACCTACCAAATGGATCCAGCCAATTATTACGAGGCCTTGATTGAGGCAGATTTGGATACGGAGGAAGGAGCAGATTTTCTGATGGTCAAGCCTGCCCTAGCCTACTTGGATGTCATCCGCTTACTCAAAGACAACTCTAACCTACCCATAGCTGCTTACAATGTCAGCGGTGAATATGCCATGATCAAAGCCTCCGCCGAGCGTGGCTGGATCGATGGGGAAAGGGCCATGCTGGAAAGTCTCCTGAGCATCAAGCGCGCCGGGGCGAATGTGATTTTGAGTTATTTTGCCAAGGAATTTGGGTTGTTGGAGAAGAAATAGGTAGTGATTTCTTTTTCTAAAGGGAAGTTTTAGCATAGTTTCAATCGAAAAATACCCAAAATTGGGTATTTTTTTTTTACGATGCTAGGCCTTACTTTTGAAACTAAACAAAATCAATATGAAACTAAAAAATACCCCCCCCCTATTCGATAGGTTCAAGGTTGAATCTGTTGAATCGACTGGTTAAGCCGGAAAAAGACAAAAGAAAAAGTAGCTTTCTTTTGAAGCCTTTTTCTTGGTTAGCTGTTCTTTTATTAACTTCAATTTTTGTACTATCTTGTATACCTGAAGATTCTGAAAGCTTGCTAAAAAAAGACCCCAAGGAAATTGTAGACTCAGAAATCTTATTTGCAAAAGAATGGTTTGAAACCAACAAAAAGAACCTTGTGAATAACCAAAGCTGGCAATCGGCTAGACTAAACTTGGTCAATTTTGATGAAAATGACTTTCAGGCTATCTGGGAAAATTCACAGAAGTATCATTTCCGAAATGGCAGAAAAGCTGTTGAAGTGCCAGTCGAAAATGCAATTTTAATTTTCCCCAAAGACTTTGAAAAAGAGTGGGATAGGATAGATGTCAGAACTGTTATCCAAACTCATTTGCTGTTAATTGAAAATCAATTACAAGAAGGCTTTTTTGCATATTTGATCAGATATTACCCTTCAAAATCAACAGGGAATGTGTCAAGCAAGAGCTTTAATTATTCTAAATTAGGTGAAAAATGGAATGGGCGTATTAGCATATTCAGTTTAAATGGAACATTGCTACAAAGTTTTTCAATGGAAAGTTGAAGAGTAATAGAGTCAATAAAAACTTCCCCCGCTAACGAAAATTTGAGTACCAATAGCATGTCTTGCATACCTTATTCAAATTGGCACTGTTATGGAACTGTATATCCATCAGAAGACCCGTCTGAATTACCAGCCTATGAAATAACTTGCATAAATGTTATTGATTATATATGTATTCCTTCAACTGCAACTCCCCCTGGACCCGGCGGAAACCCAATCTCAGGAGGTGGAGGTAGTGGAAGCGGAGACCCAAATGGCAATCCCAACCAAACAATACCATGTGAACCACTTCACGAAGACTGTATCCCATTCCCGGGTGATGAATTGACACCGGATTTTCCAGATGAGCAAATCATAAAGGATCCTAGCTTTGAAGATACAACTGCCGATTGCATTTATGAAAAACTAAAGTCTATCGATGGATTTAAAGAGTTAGCATCCAAATTTGAAGGTTTGGGTACTGAGTTTGATGTAGTGTTGAAAATAGGAGCAACACTAAACCCTACAGCAAATGGTCAGGCATGGTGGAGAGGTCCTTTTGAGCCTATTGAAATCACCTTCAATGAAGCAAAAATGAACCGGTCTGCCTTAGAAGTCGCTAGGACAATTATCCATGAGATGATTCATGCAGAATTGTACAGAGCGCTTAATACACAAAACCCTACAAATTCCGATTTATCTTTTAAGGAAACTTTTGAAGATTACACACGCCAATTTATTGGAGATAATGATAGTCATCATAATTATATGGCTGATTATTGGGTAGATAGAATGGCAGACATACTTGAGCGGATCCATCCGCAGTTGGGATATTCGGAGCTTAATAACTTTTCAAGTTCGTGGGCATATCCATCAGGAATTCCAAAAGATTTTTACAAAGCATTAGCATGGGACGGACTAAAATATAAAAATGTAAGAGGTTGGAAGAATAAAACTACCGTTGAAAAGGATGAAATTAATTTCCACATTGAAAAAGCTAAATATGGAACGAATAGTTGTAATTAATCGAATAATCGTATTGCTTTTCTTTTGTTTGGGGTTTCAATTAGATGCAGTCTGTCAAATAAAACCAATATCAACTAATTATAAAGAAGGTATAAGTAGCAAGAGTTATTATAAACGAAGTAATCCTCAGGATACAATTCTTATCATTTTTAATAGTGAGCATATAAATGTTGAGAAAAATCTAAGAAAGTGGACATTTGATGGTGAAGTAATCAAAGAAGAAATTTTCAAAAAGAAATATCCTTTATTGAAAGATCCATGTATTGAATTAAAATTTACCCATCATCCAGGCCCTCCAATGTTTGATGATGTTTATTGGATTGACAAAGCTAAGCTCTGTTTAGATACTATTACCATAATAGATGAAAATAAAACCCCATTTATTTATTGGTTTGAAAATGATTCAAATCTATTTGAGAAAACCTTGATTTTAGTAGATAGTACTGATTGGATAAGCAAAGTAAGTAATATCAAGGGTATAGGCGTGCAAATTTATACTACAGGATCTTGTAAAGATTTGATTGAAAATTGACAATAAGAATCATAATTGCCGGTAAAACCCAATCCATGAGAAAGATAAATTTATTAATAAAAATAAGTGTACCTGTTACTGTCCTAACCTTAATTGTTGGATTCAACTTGATATTTAATCAACAAAATTCATCTGAAAACTTAATAGGAAAGTATGTAAGCGCTGATGACTCGAATTGGGTTTGGGAATTTAAGTCAGATGGAAAATTATATGATTATTATGATGGAGAATTAAGCGACATTTATTATTACTCTATTGAAAAGATAAGTCCTCAATGTGGACTCGAAGTTGACGAAGGGCCACTGTTTGAGTATTTTACAAGAACAAACATTAATAATCCATTAGAAAAATTCTGTTATGAGATTTATGGTTTCCAAGACGGAATCCTTCAATTAAGATATTTTTGGAACAAATAGTTTTCTTAATTTCAAAAAGATAAACTGAATTTTAAAAAGCCCCTTCGGACAGATATTTCCCATCCGAAGAGGTTTTTTATATTCCATCAAACTGTAAAGGTCGCTTACTCAAAGACAACTCCAACCTACTTATAGTCGCTTACAATGTCAGTGGCGAATGTGATTTTGAGTTATTTTGCGAAGGAATTTGGGTTGTTAGAGGAGTATCGTTTAGTTATCCTAATTAAGTATATCCCTGTAAGATTATTGAAATAGAAATGCTAAAAAACCTCCGTTAATACGTCTACTTTTTAGCTTAGAAAATATTTATGCAATTAATTTGCATAGTTAAATCAAATTTACAATTCCCTCTTAAAAAACCAACTTAAACCTATGGTTAACAAATTTGCAATATTAGCTAAAATTGGACTCATCGCTTCAGTATGTTACCTCATAACAGCTTTACAACCTTTACACGCCCAAGAAGAAGACAGGTTCAGCATGGACGTACAATTGATTTCGGACCAATTTTGGGGATTCTATCCTTATTTTATAGGTTCCTACAGCCTGAACAATAAACTAGATTTTACCTTTTATGGGGTCATGTGGTCAGCTGGGGAAGGTGGTGCCTGGGGAAATTGGACCGAATTTGGAGTTGGTTTAAGTTTCGAAGCCGCTAAAGGCATTTATATCACTCCGCAGATAGGTCTTTTAGGAGGAAGCTTACTTTCCAAAGGGGCAGATGGTGTTGGCATATTAGGAGATGGTATTGCTCCAAATCTTGCAATCACGCTGAAGAAGAAGAAAACAGAAGGAGAAGCCACCATTTGGTATTATGCACCACTCCGAAATGAAGCACCTGTAGGAGGCACTACCCTCAACTACTTGCATTACCTTGCTTATTACGGCTTCAAAGCATCTGAATTTTTCTCCTTCGGAGCTCATTATGAGAAGCTCATCAATACAGGAGGCTCCAATATTACCGCTCCTTCTACCGAACTTGAATGGTTAGGACCCTACATCCAATTCAAAAATCCAAAGGGTGGGGCATTCGTACGATTCACCTTCGGAAAAGACTTTTATGAAGGTAATGAATCCTTTTATAGATTGGCAACTGGCTTTAGTTTCTAAATGGACTGTTATCCCATACAAAAAGCCCCCTGATTTATGTCAGTGGGCTTTTTTAATGGAATACAAATGTGAAATAAACAGATTCAGACTTTTAATCAATACCAAAAGAAACTATTAATCTCATGATTATGCCATTTGGAAAATCTGTGCTAATCCGTGAAAATCTTCGAAATCTGTGTTTACATAAACCTATAATACGACTTCCAAAACATCTCCCACACGCACCTTTTCCCCCTCAAGTAACAACATATTCTGACCAAACATGACATTGTTATGGAAGGTGCGATAGGTTGCAAGCGTCTTCAATGGCTCCTTACCTTTTTCGGCAGTGGTCTGATCAACAGTCGTCAAGACGCAGCGGGCGCAAGGCTTGGTTACTTTAAATATCGCCTCTCCTATTTTGATTTCTTTCCATTCATCCTCCACAAAAGGAGTTCCTCCGCTAAAGACCAGATTTGGACGGAAGCGGTTCATGGGAACTGGTTTTTCAAGCCTACTATTCAAGTCATTCAAAGACTCCTGTCCGATGATCAAGTAAGGCATGCCATCGGCAAAACTCACGGATTCGCCATTTACGGCATATTTCTCCTTCAGTTTCCGCTCTGTACTGAGCGGCATGTAGACCAACTCGCATTCCAATCCCAATATTTGCTGAAACCAAGCACTTACCTCCCCTTGGACAACCTGTCCCTCCACCGTATCCTCCCAGATTATCACCTGCATCCTATGCTGGGACACTGGCTCAAATGGAACGATCATGCGCCGCTCGGGATGCTGCTTATGAAATACCACTAGTCCATCCCCTACAATCTCCACTTGCAGCAGTGCCAAGATTGGGTGCGTCCGCTGGGTGATAAACATCCCCGCTTTGTCCACCAACATCCATCGCCTATCATAGCGAAATCCCCGCTCCTCCAACACTGCTTCCTCCAATCGAATGCCTCCCAAGGACTTGATGGGGTAAATATAGATATCCTGTAATTTCATAAAGTGGCTCATTATCGGGCCTAAAGATACAACATTTCCATATTTGAATCTTTTCAATCGCAAGGTATCCCTCCCCAACGGAATTTTACATCATTTTTGAAAAAAAATTAGCTTATTAGTTTGAAAATGGTTAAAATTCACTTCGATTATCGGATACTCTTGCCACTCAGCGAATAAACGAGCGTTTATCTGCAAACGGATACTTATAGATATTTCTTGATATTAGTTCGAAATCACAGGCAAATTTTACTGGTAAGATTTTACAGGTATGACTGGGGATATATATAAATTTAAAAATTATTTCGTGCTTGACTTTGATGGTAAGCCTCTTAGGCGCTTCATTCTAGACCAAGCGGTTTTGAATATTACGGTTGACGAACAACAAAGAAAATTCTACGGTACTTCTACTGATCGAGAACCCGGGATCTTAGTATTTGAGTACTGAAAAACAACTCCACCTGTCAGAATATATCCCATTTTCTTACCTGTTGTCATAACTTTTGATAGATTCTGTCATCGATTTCTGCCAATCTGACGTGATTTTTCCTAAAAATTCCCTTGGCACATGCATTGATTCAGAGGCAGTGTAAACAATTTGTAATCAATTAAGACATACATATATCATGGGAAAAATCATAGGTATTGACTTGGGTACTACCAACTCCTGCGTTGCCGTAATGGAAGGTAACGAACCTGTAGTAATCCAAAACTCAGAAGGTAGAAGAACTACTCCGTCCATCGTCGCTTTCTTGGACAATGGCAACGGTGAAAGAAAAGTGGGTGACCCTGCGAAGCGTCAGGCTATCACCAACCCTGCTAACACCATCTCCTCTGTTAAAAGATTTATGGGTAAGAAGTTCTCGGAAGTTTCTGAGGAAAAGAAACACGCTTCTTACAAAGTTGAGCAAGGCTCTAACGACACAGTAGCGGTAAAAATCGGTGACCGTTCGTACACGCCTCAGGAACTTTCTGCCATGATTCTTCAAAAAATGAAGTCCACAGCGGAAGATTTCTTGGGTCAAACAGTTACGGAAGCTGTCATCACCGTACCGGCTTACTTCAACGATGCAGAAAGACAAGCTACCAAAGAAGCTGGTCAAATCGCTGGTTTGGAAGTGAAAAGAATCATCAACGAGCCTACAGCAGCAGCCCTGGCTTACGGGATGGACAAGAAAAATCAGGACATGAAAATCGCTGTGTATGACTTGGGTGGTGGTACATTCGATATTTCTATCTTGGAATTAGGTGATGGCGTGTTTGAAGTAAAATCTACCAACGGTGACGTACACCTCGGTGGTGATGACTTTGACCAAGTGATCATGAACTGGTTGGCTGAGGAATTCAAGTCAGAAGAGCAAATCGACTTAAGACTGGACCCAATGGCATTACAGCGTTTAAAAGAGGCTTCTGAAAAGGCAAAAATTGAATTATCGAGTTCTGCTTCTACAGAAATCAATCTTCCGTATATCACGGCTACGCAAACAGGTCCTAAGCACTTGGTAAGAACACTTTCCAGAGCAAAATTCGAATCGCTTTCTGAGGACTTGGTAAGAAGATCCATGGAGCCTTGTAAAAAGGCACTACAGGACGCAGGTCTTTCCGCTTCTGAAATCGACGAAGTTATCTTAGTAGGTGGTTCTACAAGAATCCCTAAAATTCAGGAAGAAGTTGAGAAATTCTTTGGCAAAAAACCTTCCAAAGGTGTAAACCCTGATGAGGTTGTAGCGATTGGTGCTGCGATTCAAGGGGGTGTATTGACAGGTGAAGTGAAGGATGTATTGTTGCTAGACGTGACTCCATTGTCCCTAGGTATCGAAACTATGGGTGGTGTATTCACCAAACTAATCGAAGCCAACACTACTATTCCTTCTAAAAAATCCGAGGTATTCTCCACTGCTGCCGACAATCAGCCTGCTGTAGATATCCACGTATTACAAGGTGAGCGACCTTTGGCAAAAGATAACAGAAGCATCGGTAGATTCCAGCTTTCTGATATCCCACCAGCACCAAGAGGTGTACCTCAAATCGAAGTAACCTTCGACATCGATGCCAACGGTATCTTGAATGTATCTGCTAAAGACAAGGGAACAGGCAAAGAGCAGAAAATCAAAATCGAAGCATCTTCAGGCCTATCTCAGGATGATATCGAGCGTATGAAGCGTGAGGCAGAAGCCAATGCCGCTGCTGATAAAGCTGAAAAAGAAAAAATTGAGAAGTTGAATCAGGCTGACAGCTTAGTATTCCAGACAGAAAAGCAATTGAAAGAGTATGGCGACAAGTTGTCAGATGGCAATAAAGCTAATATCTCTTCCGCTTTGGAAGCGTTGAAAGCAGCACATCAGTCTCAGAACTTAGCTGGTATCGATTCGGCTATGGAAAACTTAAATAAAGCATGGGAAGCTGCTTCTCAGGAAATCTACAACGCTACCCAAGGTGCAGGCGCTCAGCCAGGACCTGATGCAGGTGCAGACGCAGGTAATGCCGGAGACGGTGTATCTGATGTAGACTACGAAGAAGTTTCTGAAGACAAAAAATAATTCAGAACTAAACCAACAAAAAACGGCATCTGTAGCGAGACTATGGATGCCTTTTTTGTAGAGGCGAGAGGTTAGAGGCGAGAAATTAGAAATAAGGATGAGGGATGAAGGATGAAGGATGAAAAAGACCCAGTATTATTAAGAAGGAGACTAGAGTCTAATTTCTCATCTCTCGCTTCTCGCTTCTCGGTTCTGACATGCGAATCCCTACTTGGTTCTTGGTACGTGGTACTTGGTACTATTATCTAGCTTCTCGCATCTCGTCTCTTGCTTCTACTAACAGCTTCTTGTTTCTTGAACATCAACCGAAAATTGAACTACCAATGCAACTAACTGCTGACAATAAATTAAAAAAACTCATCATCGTCGGTGATCGGGTTTTGATAAAGTTGAGAAAATCAGATGAGCGAACTTCCTCAGGTTTGTACTTACCTCCGGGTGTACAGGAAAAGGAGAAAGTTCAGCAAGGTTACATCATCAAAACCGGTCCAGGGTATCCTATTCCTGTACCTATGGAAGACGATGAACCTTGGAAAGACCGGGAAGAAAGTATCAAGTACATTCCTTTACAGGCTAAAGAAGGCGATTTGGCTATCTTTCTACTCAACGGAAGCTACGAAGTCATGTACGAAGGAGAAAAGTACTACATCGTCCCACAGCATTCGATATTGATGCTGGAAAGAGAGGAGGAACTGTGAAACAGTGGGCTTTGAGCAGTGAACAGTTGACAGTGAGCAGTGGGTAGTGAGCAATGAACAGTGAAATGTGGGTGAACTGTTGGCAGTGAATATCGAACACCTTGGAGGCTAAGTGAAGTCGAAGCCAGTGGGCAGTGAGCAGTCGGCAGTGACCAGTGGGTAGTGATCAATGAACAGTGAACATAGAGCACTTTGGTGGCTGATCGAAGTCAAAGCAAGGGTCTTGATCCATCCATTTTTCTGTGAATTCCGCGCCTTCTGCGAGAAACCTTACGTATATCGGATTTCGAAATAATCCAGTATCGCTTTAAAATTATCCTGAGCCGTCAAACAAGTATCGATTAGGAACTCTTTGATTTGTGGCCACTCTTGTAGTCCTCGATAATAAAAAAATTTAAGGTTCTCATCGATAATGAAAGGAACAACTTGGTTAGCCAAACACTCCTTGAACATAATCAATCTCCCAACCCTGCCATTTCCATCCTGAAAAGGGTGTATCATTTCAAACTCATAGTGAAAGCCGATGATGTCTTCAAGTGTTTTTTTGGGTTTTCTATGATAAGATTGGAGTAACTTATTCATCCTAGCCGCAACTTCCTTTGGAGGACAGGTTTCGTTGCCTCCAACTTCGTTGGGGAGTCGTTTGTATTCCCCTACATTGAACCAATCCTTGCTGCTATCCGAAGTGCCAGTTTTTAGAAAAAAGTGGAGCTGCTTGATAAATGACTCGGATAACTTCATGTGTGCCTTATCAATCATTAGGTCAATGCATCTAAAATGATTTGTTGTTTCAATGATATCGTCCACATTGATACTTTCTGAAAAAGCACCAATGGTATTGGTTTCAAAAATAAACCGTGTTTGGTCTTGGGTAAGTTTACTGCCTTCTATCCTATTTGAGTTATATGTCAATTCTACTTGGACCTTGTGATAAATTCCCCCTTTTAACCTCATTTCTTTTTGTTCTCTCAGGATACCAAGTAAGGTGTTATTACTTTTCTCTTTTGTGGAAATGATTTTTGAACCTTCGGGAACATTCCAAGTTTTCCCTGTCAAAAAGGCTCCTTTAATCTTCCCATTGGCACAATAATGCCTTACCGTCCTTGCGGACAGCTTATTCAGCTTGGCAAACTCATTGACTGAAATATAGTTCATATGAATAATTTTTGCCGTTATCGGCAAAAAACTTGTTAAATATAAAAAATTGTTTGAAATTATTGCCGATATAGGCAATGGTAACCATGAAATTTCAGCAAAAAGATACTAGGAATTTACAGTCCATTGGTAGATTCTAAGCACTATCTCTAACCTTAGAACCCGATGAAACCAAGGTCTCTTCAATCCAAAACTAAGTACAAAACCCTGCCCTGAAAAGACTGCAATTTTTACAAAGATTCACTCTGCCTTGAAAGGGTAATACAAGATACACACTTTGATTCAACCCTTCCACCTCCTTCCCTGAAAGAGCAATACAACATACTCACTATGCACCTCCTGCCCTGAAAGGGCAACACAACAGTAACCATAGGTCTCGACCCGTGGATCAAGCGAAAGTCTTACTTGGTCTGCCCTGAAGGGGCAGCACTAAAAATAGATAGTACATTTAATCACCCAACATATACTTTTCATCAAATGAAACTCCATGCTCATCTAATAATTTTTTGTATTCATCATAGAAGGACTCCTTCCGATGATGTGCCTTTTGATTTTTTATATATTGGATAACAGCTGACTTCTCCTTAAAGCTTACAGTAAAACTACCATATCCACTCCGCCACCCTTTGAAGTTTCTAACTTCTGGATGCTCTTTTAGCCAATCGCCTGCTGCTCTTTTTAACCCTTTTATAAAATCCGCTAAACTAATGCTTGGGTGAATGTCTGTTAAAATATGAATATGATCTTCTGTACCATTGATTTGGTAAAGTTTACAGTTTTTATTTTTCGTAAACCCCCAGATATACTTGTGTAATTCTAGACAATATTTGTCCGGGATTACACGCTCACTGGACTTTGTTCCAATGATAATATGATAGAAGTTTTGTCGATAGGAACTCATAGGTCTATTTTTTATCTAAAATAAACTAAAGGCTGTTGAGCTCCTAAAAACTAACTGAACATAAGTACTTAAATTCATTAAGGGCTATAAAACATACTCAACATGAGTTAACCCTTCCTGCTCCTGCCCTGAAAGGGCAACAAAACAGTAACCATGGGTCTCAACCCATGAATCAAGCGAAAGTCTCATTTGGCCTGCCCTGAAGGGGCAGCAATATCTCCCATCTCTTATCTAAAAAAATTTTGCCACATACAAAGAGCTAGTACAAGCCCTTCAGGCTTGGCCAATGTTGCACATTATCCAGAACCACGGGTTTTAAAAACCCATGGTTACTATTGTAGAACCCTTTCCAAGGGTTCTTAGCCCTGAATTGATTTGATTAGAATACCCTTTTACTCAAATATTTCCGAAATTGAGAGACCCATAATTCAACTAATAGAAACTTTACTAAAAATAAACAATGAGATACAAATTCAATCCGCCTTGAAAGGGTAATACAAGATACACACTTTGATTCAACCCTTCCACCTCCTTCCCTGAAAGAGCAATACAACATACTCACTATGCACCTCCTTGCCCTGAAAGGGCAGCACAACAGTAACCACGGGTCTCGACCCGTGGCTAAAGGTAAGCAATCCACTTGATCTGCCCTGAAGGGGCAGCACTATCTCAACCCAATCATTTAAAAATCTTCACCACACACAGAGAGCTAGTTCAAGCCCTTCAGGCTTGGCCAATATTATACATTCTCCAGAACCACGGGTTTTAAAAACCCATGGTTACTATTGTAGAACCCTTTACAAGGGTTCTTAGCCCTGAATTGATTTGATTAGAATACCCTTTTACTCAATCGGCCCTTCATATTTCCGAAATTGAGAGACCCATAATTCAACTAATAGAAACATTACTAAAAATAAACAATGAGTGACAAATTCAATCCGCCTTGAAAGGGTAATACAAGATACACACTTTGATTCAACCCTTCCCCCTCCTGCCCTGAAAGGGCAAAACAACAGTAACCACGGGTCTCGACCCGTGGCTAAAGGTAAGCAATCCACTTGGTCTGCCCTGAAGGGGCAGCAGTAGCACTCGCTACTTAAAGCAACACATAATTCCTCAAAGAAGTCTGCCAATCCAGGTCCATCGGCAATTCTATAAATTTTCCTTCTGGGGTAATCAGCATTTTCGTTGGGTATTTTGAGATGCCCAAGGTATCCTTCATTTCATTGGAGATTTCACTGACTGGAAACGTGTATCCGTTTTTTTTCATGAATCCTCCCAAGTTCCGGGACATATAGGATAGCGTGTATATTTTAAGATTACTTGTGGACTTGAGTAAGTTATCAGCATAAAAAGGCTGAAAATTGGGTAAATCTTTTACACATGGAACACACCAAGTTCCCCAAACATAAATATAAGTCCAATGATCTTTCGGTGCAGCTAATTCCAATACTTCATCTCCAAAAGGAATGTTTAGCAGTGGAAGGTCTGTAGCTTTGCTAGTAATAAATTCCCTCCAAAACGTTTCAAATGATGCTTCTTCCCCATGTTGCTTGACAAAACTTTCTTTCAAAGCTTTAAGATTAGCATCCGTTGGCTGTATGAAGGCAAATTCAGCCAATAATTCGATGGAGGTCCTATCACCGCTGTTTTCTACTAAATAGGTATGATACTTACTCCTAAAACCTACAGGAACCCGATTAAATCCTGTTAATAGCAAACCGTCATGATAGGCACTATAGGTATTGAGTAAATCCAACTCATCTGGGCTAAATTCAGCTGCATTCCTTAGGTATTCTTCTTTTTCCTCTATATGTGAAAACAGATAATCATATGCATAGGCAAGTAGAAAGCGATTGGAAGCCCGCGTTATGTATTCCAAGTGATCTTCCGGTATTTCAACTAGATAAGGATATGCTTGCAGCCGAGCAATATTGTTTGCTACAACTTGCTTTTTGAAATCCTCAGATGCAGCACTATTCTTTACTAACTCCTGAAGTGTCAATTGAGCGTAGCGTTCCAACTTCCCGTATTCATGGAAATTTTCTTCCTGTAACCTGAACAAATCTTCCCTGATCAAGGCATATTCTTCTTCATCTTGTGCTGCAACAGTCCTGCCCCATAAATAAAGCGGTGCAAGTGCTTCTTGTTGATTGGCATCTGCCTTTTCCCATAGCGCTTCCAAATAATCCCACCAATACCGATTTTCATCTTGTTGGATCAACCTAACTAACCTGTCATGCATGGTGCTGTAGAAAAAGCTCTTACGTTGCCCATACAGCTCCTCGGATTTTTTTAGTGCCTTTTCAGTTTGTCCTTTTGCCCAAGCCCGCTCTACAGCAGCAGAGGTTTTGGCAATTTGCTTAAAAGTCTGACCCCAAACTACCGAAGAAGAAGCCAACAAGACACTCACAAGTGCTCCAACTAGTCTTATCATACATATACCATTATCAATTACCTAAAAAACAATTTCTTAAAATTGATTTATACACGATAGATTAGTTTTCTAAGTTTTGGAAACCTGAAACAAATTTTGGGATTTCAGTGAAAAGCAACTTGGGATTTACAGTCCATTGGTAGATCCTAATTACTATCTTTAACCCTAGAACCCGATGAAAGCAAGGTCTCTTCAATACTAAACTAAGTACAAAAACCCTGCCCTAAAAAGATTGCAATTTTTACAAACATTCACTCTGCCCTGAAAAGATAATTCAATATACTCACTATGATTCAACCGTTCCACCTCCTGCCCTGAAAGGGCAACAAAACAGTAACCACGGGTCTCGACCCGTGGCTAAAGGTATCCAATTCACTTAATCTGCCCTGAAGGGGCAGCACTCATTACTCATAACAATACATAATTCCTCAAAAAACTCTGCCAATCCAAGCCAAAGGAAATAATTACATAATTTCCTTCGGGGGATATCAGCATTTTGGTGAGGTAACCTTGGATACCTAACCCTTCGGTCATATCATTCGTAATTTCACTGACAGGGAAATTTTAGCCTTTTTTCTTCATGAAACCTTTCAGATTTTTTGGGCAAAAAGAGAGATTATAGATTTTTAACTTTTCATCTGCCACTTCTAAGCTATTCTAATTAAAATAGTTACCCAAAATACCAAAAAAAAAGCATCTATGAATTACCAAAACCAGTAAACTTTCTCAATTTCAACCAAATGAAGAAAAGCTGACACAGCCAACCTTCCTTCCAAAATTTTCCGCGTATTCGGCGCCTTCTGCGAGCCTACTAAAATCCTCCCTGCATCAAAATCAACAACAAAGCATGCTGAATAGCCAAGTATCCATCTTTATTGATCCAAAATTCATCCAGACTATGTACACCTCCTCCGATTCCACCCCGCCCAATGGTTACGGCAGGAACACCCTTGGAAAAGGCAATATTCGCATTCGTAGAACCTGCACTGAGTACCGGATCATTTCCAGAAAGGAATTTTGCGGCTGCCATGACCTGTTGGATGAGTTCCGAACTTGGGTCTGCTGTACCAGAAGGTCTATCTCCAACTTTTTCCACTTGGAGTGTTATAGGCGCTCCTCTGCGGATGATCTCATTTTCCTGTTTCAACCCTTCTTCCATGGCTTGTAAAAACAGCTGATTGATTCCTTGCAAGCGTTCCTGACTTTCGGAGCGCATATCAACCAACATCCACGATTCGTAAGGGATTGAATTGACCGAAGTCCCTCCTCCCAAAACTGAGACGCTGTAAGTAGTCTTTGGGCCAGATTTGGTAAAAGCATCGGCTTGAGGAACAAATGCTGCCACTGCTTTCGCCAAGGCATTATGAGGATTTCCAATACCAAAGGCGCCATAAGAATGTCCTCCAGGTCCTTTAAACGTAACTTTGTAACGGATAGACCCTATTCCCGCATTAACAATATCCTCCACTGCGCCACCATCGATGGCAATATGTGCAGCCAAGGGATGTGCTCCCTCTCTAAATAAATGCTTCATTCCCAACAAATCACCTAATCCTTCTTCCCCTACCGTACCAGCAAACCAAATATCATGGGTAGTTCGAATATCTTTCTCATGCATAGTATTAAGCAAGGCCACCACCACAGCTAAAGCACGGTTGGCATCCGAAATACCTGGTGCAAATAGCGTATCACCTCTTTGCTTAACGCTCACATCCGTACCAAATGGAAAAACCGTATCCAAGTGTCCCTCCACCAAAATGGTTTTGGAGGAGTTTGTTCCTTTTCTCAAAGCAATCACATTTCCGACTTCATCCGTCCACACCTCATCTGCGCCTGCTTGACGCAACATCTCCATAAACACTTTCCCTTTGGCCGCCTCATGAAAAGAAGGAGATTCAATCTCCGTCAAGGTAATCATATCGACTATGGTCTGCGCATCAATCTCATGGATATACGCAAAAGCCTCTTGGACTCGGGTATCTTTTACCAGTTCTTGAACTTTCTGCGTGTATATAGGCTCAATCTTTTGGGCTAAAAGCAAAGGAGCATGTGTAACTACAAGAAAAGTTAAAATTAGCCATCGACTCATAATTTGGAAAGCTAGGAAATTATTTGTTAATCCATTCATGTGTATTATTAAACTTAGAATCAATTCATAATCGCTCTACTAACCCTCTTATTACTTTAGATAATTTTGGCTCAGCAATTGCAGCTGCAGCAAGCACTTCAGCAATGGATACTTTTTTAATATTCCCTGGAGAACATAAGTCTGTAATAGCTGAAACTGCAAAAATCTCCATCTCCATATGTCTGCCAACAATAACCTCAGGAACCGTACTCATTCCAACTGCATCCGCTCCAATAGTTCTTAAATACTTGTATTCAGCCCTAGTTTCTAGATTAGGGCCTTGAACAGCTGCATAGACACCTACATTGACATGAATAGCCTCTTCCTTTGCAACTGCTGTTGCTATATCGATCATTCGATGACTGTAAGGCTCACTCATATCAGGAAATCGAACTCCTAAAGTGTCCAAATTCTTACCTCTTAATGGATTTTCAGGAAATAGATCAATATGATCATTTAATATCATTAAATCACCAACAGAATAAACTGGATCAAGGCCTCCTGCTGCATTAGAAACAATCATTGTATTTACTCCTAACATTTTCAAGACGCGGACAGGAAAAGTCACTTCTTTCATTGAGTAGCCTTCATAATAATGAAAACGTCCTTGCATAGCGATGACTTGTTTGCCTGATAAGCGGCCAATAATTAATTTCCCTTTATGACTTTCAACAGTAGACACCGGAAAGAACGGGATATTTTCATAGGGAATCTCGTGTTCCACCTGTATATTTTGGATCAACTGACCCAACCCCGTACCTAATATGATTCCTATATCTATATTACTCTGGTAAATTTCCTGTATATATTTAGTAGCATGATTTATTTGCTCTAAATAATCTATTTGGGCTTCTGCTCTCATGTATTTGAATTTTTTTCCAAAATAAGAAAATCATTTATGTTTAAACCATTTTGAACGTTTCTTTGTATTCATCCTATGGAAAAATCTATCATCAAAATCATTGTAGGCACCAATCGGCCTCATCCTCTATCCAAGCAGTTAGCGTTGATGTATCAAAATAACCTACAGAAGCTAGGAGAATCGTCAGAAATTTTGGAATTGAATGAGCTGCCGCATGATTTTGCTTTTTCTGCATTGTATCAAAACAATGGAAAAAATCCTGCTTTCAATGCCTTTCATGATCGGGTGAAAGAAGGTGAAAAATTTGTTTTTATCGTTCCCGAATACAATGGCTCTTTTCCAGGCGTATTGAAGACCTTTATTGATGGCATGAATTATCCCAACCACTTCCGTGATAAAAAATGTGCTTTGGTGGGATTATCCTCTGGAGTTGGCGGGGGTGGCATCGCATTGAGCCACCTCACCGACATCTTCCATTACTTGGGGATGCATGTACTTCCCCTCAAACCAAAGCTAGCTAAGATTGAGGAAAATATGTCAGATAACCTGCTCACCAACAGGCTGTACATGGAATTACTTCTGTCCCAAGCGGAAATGTTGATTGATTTCTAATCAATCAACATTATCGTGGAGAAACTTATTGTTTCTCAAGATTTCATTATCGTCACTTAAATTAAATCTAGATACTTGCCTTTCAGAGGAATGCTGAACATCAGAAAGTTTTACTTGTTTCCGCAGATAAGCTGGAGTCTCCAAACTTTCTTTATATTCTTCAGGGTTCTGTCCATAGTTTTTCAAGCTCTTCAGCTTTTCAAATCGCTCATGTGCTCTTTGAATTGCCTTTTTCTTCATTTCTTCATAATAATCATTGCCATAGGAAGGTTTAGGCTCTTCTTCTTTAACTTTAGCCTCAACTTTTGACTGCTCATGTACTGGCTTAACCTCATATTCATAAGCAGGTGCTTTAGGAAGTTCCAAGTCTACTTTTTTGATTTCAGGCTCAGTAAACTCATAACTAGGAGTGTTGACTTCGGCATCTTCTTCTTTCTGAATAGGGCCTTCTTCTTCCTTTTTTACATCATTTGCTACTGTAAAAATGGGCTTTTCAAACGTAAGTGTAAGCATCTGCCCAACAGGCTGAATTTCTTCCTCTACTTGCTTTGCTTTTCCCGACTCTAAATCAATCACTTTGAAGCTCTCAGGCTTTTGATTATCGGCAGGCTCCTGTTCTGCTACAGGCTTAGTGCTTTTGGCAGGTGACGCAGTTGTCAATTTATCCATTTCAAATCCAGTAGCAATAACTGTTACCCGAATAGCTTTACCTAGGTCTTGATCTATACCTTGACCAAAAATGACTTCTGCTTCATCTCCAGCTCTTTCCTGAATGTATTCAGTGATTTCACTTAACTCGTCCATAGAAAGTTCATCATCTTCACCAGACATAATGGAAAGCAAAATCTTTTGCGCTCCTTTGATATCCACATTGTTCAACAATGGAGAAGCTATTGCTTTTTCAGCCGAACGAATAGCACGGCCTTCGCCTTCCTCCGTAGCAGAACCCATTACCGCAGCACCTGCGTCTTTCATAACTGTTTTCACATCTTCGAAATCCACGTTTACATCCTGATGGATCGTGATGATTTCGGCAATGGATTTAGCGGCAGTAGTCAATACGTTATCAGCCTTCGCAAATGCCGAACGGATGGCAAGATTTCCGTAGATTTCTCTCAATTTGTCGTTCAAAATAACCAATACAGTATCGCAGTTTTCACGAAGAGATTCAATTCCCTGCTGTGCAGCGATCATTTTTTTCCTTCCTTCAAACATAAACGGCGCAGTCACAATTCCTACCGTCAGAATATCCATATCCTTGGCGATTTTAGCTATGACCGGAGCAGCACCCGTACCGGTACCACCACCCATACCAGCGGTAATGAAAACCATCTTAGTATTATCTGAAAGCAACTCACGAATATCTTCTTTGCTTTCTAAAGCTGCATTTTTACCTTTTTCAGGATTTGCTCCTGCACCCAAACCTTCCGTGAGGTTGGCTCCCAGCTGAAGTCTCAATGGAACAGGGCTACTTTTCAAGGCCTGAGCATCCGTGTTTACTACAACGAATTCCACATCCTTGATACCTTGGTTGTACATATGGTTCACTGCATTGGAACCACCTCCTCCTACGCCAATTACCTTGATAATTGATTTGTGATTTTTAGGAAGATCAAATTTGTAATCTTTCATGTTATCTGACATTTAATGGTGTTTGTTGGTGAATATTTCTATTTTCATTTTTCAGCTTAAGAAAAAGGAAATGAAAAGTATTACTTATCATCTCCCTCAATATGATAAGCCCTAGTAACTATTATCAGGTATATCGCTGATAATAATGTCTTTCAATTTATTTTTGATAGTAAGTAGGATATTACTTCCCGATGGAGTGGAAGGCTTCCCCTTTTTACTACCTGATTGATTTAACCGTTTATCTTCTCCTTGTTTTTGCTTGTAGTAATCTTCCCGATCATCAAAAGACTTGAAACCAGCAAGTACTAGCCCAACAGAAGTTGCATACATTGGACTTTTGATTTCTTCTACTTTGCATTTACCTAAGTGTTCATTAGGGTAACCAATACGTGTATCTAAGCCTGTCAAGTATTCAAAAAGCTGCGCCACTCCCTGCAATTGAGACCCTCCTCCAGTCAATACAATACCACCTGCCAATTTCTTATAGTATCCACTGGCTACTAGTTCGCTTTGAACGTACTCGATGATCTCTTCCATACGCGCTTGGATAATGCTTGCCAGGTTTTTTATAGAGATCTCTTTCGGTGGTCTATTGCGCAAACCTGGGATGGAAACAATTTCATTTGGATTGGCTTCCTCTGGGATAGCTCTACCAAATTTGGTTTTTAACAACTCTGCCTGATTATGCAAAACCATGCAGCCTTCCTTGATATCCGTGGTGATGATATTTCCACCCAAAGGAATCACAGCTGTGTGACGGATAATGCCATCATGGAAAATAGCGATATCAGTAGTTCCGCCTCCTATATCAACCAAGCATACGCCTGCTTCCTTGTCCAAATCGCTTAGAACAGCCAAAGAACTTGCCAATGGCTCTAAAATCAATTCTTTAGAATACAAATCAGCTCTTCTGACGCATCTATTGATATTATTGATAGCGGTAGTTTGTGCAGTGATGATGTGAAAGTCAGCCTCCAATCGGGATCCAGACATTCCTACAGGATCTTTGATACCCGGTTCGTAGTCCACGGTATAATCCTGAGGCATGACATGGATGATGCTATTACCAGGAGGTACGACGATATTTTCCATATCGCTGGATAGCCTATGCACATCCTCTACAGTAATTTCCTCATCGTAGTTTGCACGGATAATGCTGCCATGGTGAATGGTGCTCTTGATATGCTGTCCCGCAATCCCTACGATCACGTTACCGATATCGACTTCCGCCATATCGCTCGCGTCTGCAACAGCCTTTTGAATAGCATTTACAGTTTTGTCAATATTGGTAACTATCCCACGGATGACTCCATCGGAAACAGCCTTGCCCATACCCAAGACTTCTAGCTTGCCAAACTCATTCTTTCGGCCTACCACAGCGCATATCTTGGTAGTTCCGATGTCTAAACCAACTATAAATTTATCGTTTTCCATAGCATCAACATTTACTCACAAACTATCTGATTCTTAAATTTCACATTCAATTTGTTGTAGGCATCCCAGCCTTTTTTGGGAAGAATTTGCTCATATAGCAGGGTGATTTTATGGAACTTCTCCTCCAAATCATTGGCATCACCAAACTCAATCACTTGATGTCCAACTTGCTGATACAAGCGTATATCTTTTTCTTTGACTAACTCAATCTCAGGAATCTGCGCTCTCCAAAAATCATCACCCTGGATGAAATTCACCAAGTTCATGATGGCAGGATAAGCCTCCAATAGATTCTCTTCTTGGGTCAATTGCTCGGCAAATTTTCCAGACAATAAAAGCACCCGAGTGGTATGTTTGGAAGAGGTAGGCAATACCAACCCCTCATCAGAGATGTAAGCATCAGCCTCCATAGGTTTTACAATTCTCGCAATCGGCACATGCTGTTGGATATCAATCGTCACATTCCCCTTCACATCTGTAAATACCTCCGCATTTTTCACAAAAGGATGACTGGAAACTTTCTTCTCAATCGCATACAAACTGACTTCTTGCATGGCAAGGCCTGATCTCAGATTGGGAAATTCACCCAAAACTAAATCTCTGATTTCTTCCTCACCCACAAAATACACATCACTTACTCCCTGAATATTGATTTCCAAGCCCGCCAACTTCTTTCGCGCCTCTTTCTTTTCTACCAAGGCGATGGAAGCGACTAGTAAGCTAGCTGCAAAAGCAAAAACCAATATTTTCTTCATGCCTGTGCTCATCCTTCTTGCATAAATTTGGTTAATGGCTCCACTAATCGATCAATATCTCCCGCCCCAATTGTCACCAACACTTCCGGTCTATGCTGTTCCAAGTAAGGAATCAGATTTTCCTTCGTTTGTAAGGTTTTTTGATCGGACAAAATATCGTCCAATAACATGGCTGATGTCACTCCTTCCATTGGAAGTTCCCTTGCCGGATAGATATCCAGCAAAACCACATGGTCCGCCAATGAAAGACTTTTGGAAAAGTCCTTGGCAAAATCACGCGTGCGCGAAAACAAGTGTGGCTGAAATACAGCCGTCAACTTGTACTGAGGATACATCGCCTTCACAGAACCGAGGAAAGCTTTGATTTCCTCCGGATGGTGTGCATAATCATCTATAAATACTTGGTTTTCTTTTTGAACCAAGATTTCAAATCTTCTCTTTACCCCTCTGAAACTAGCAATTCCTTCTCTTACGGCTTCCTCTGAAATACCAAAATCCAAGGCGATGGAAATGGCCGCTACTGCATTTTCCACATTGTGATAGCCTGGCATATGCAATTCTAAGCCCTCAATAACCGTCTGAGGATTGCTATAGTCAAATACAAAGGATACCGGCAAAGGCTTGATATTGCTGGCCGCATACCCAACTTTTCCAAGTCCATATACCAGAATATCCTGAACCTTGAAACCTGCTAAAGGCAACTTTTGAGAAGCCCCTTCGCTGATATACAATTTCCCGTTTGCTGGAATCAACGACGCAAAAGATTTAAATCCTTGAAGCATTTCCTGACCATCTCCGTAGATATCCAAATGGTCCGGATCTACGCTTGTCAACACCGCTGTATTTGGATGCAGATGAAGGAAGGATCGGTCAAACTCATCGGCCTCCACGACTATCACAGGCTCGGAAAGGTCTTGATCCGGAAGAATCAGATTGCTCTGATAATTCTGGGTCAATCCACCTAAAAATGCTGATATATTCACTCCTCCCACTTTGAGCAAATGAGCCACCATGGATGAAGTTGTCGTCTTACCATGTGTTCCTGCCACTGCTACAGTAGGGATCCCTGCTGTGATAAAACCCAATACCTCTGCACGCTTATGCAATGCATATCCTTTGGAAAGAAAATAATTCAACTGAACAGCATCTTTTGGAATCGCTGGAGTCCACACGATCAGGCATGATCCCTTATCCTCCTTGATTGCTGATGGGATTGCTGCTTCTGAATCATCAAAGCTGATAGCCATACCCTCCAATTCCAAGGCATCCGTCAAGGCAGAAGGCGTACGGTCATAGCCGGTCACCACCTTACCCAAATGGTTAAACCACCGGGCAATAGCGCTCATACCGATACCACCGATACCTAAGAAATGGACCCTATGGATGCTTTGTATGTTCATTTAATAATTGATTCCAATGCTTCAATGATTTCTTCTGCTGCTGACGGCTTCGCCAGCGTTTGAATATTTTTACCTAGTTCCGCTACCTGAGCAGGATTTCCCAGGATTTGATCAATCGTGTTTTTCAAATTCCCCACTACCTCTGCATCTTTCAGCAAGACAGCAGCATGGGCCTGTACAAAAGCCATTGCATTTTTGGTTTGATGGTCTTCTGCCACATTGGGAGAAGGGATAAAGACTACTGCTTTTCCCACCAAACTCAATTCTGAAACAGATAACGCACCTGCTCTCGATACAATCAGGTCAGCCGTTGCATAGGCCAAATCCATCTCCTTTAGAAACTGCATCGGGTGGATGTGTTTCAGTTGAGCAGCCTGCACTTGTGCATGCATGTCTTCGAAGTAAAACTTCCCTGTTTGCCACAATACCTGATAGCCTGCATGCTCCAAAGCTTTCATATCTGCCAACATCGCTTGATTGATCGTGCGTGCGCCTAAACTTCCACCAATCACAAGGATGGTTTTTCTATCGGCACTTAGGCCAAACTTTTCTAGGCCAAACTCCTTTTTCCCATCCAAATTCAGAATATCCTTCCGAACCGGATTTCCTGTGAAGACCAATTTATCTTTAGGGAAAAACTGCTCCATATTCGGATAGGCCACGCAGATTTTATATGCTTTTTTAGCCAGCAACTTATTGGTCAAACCAGCGTAGGAATTTTGCTCCTGAATAAGGGTTGGGATTTTTTTACGCTGTGCCATATACAATACCGGTGCACTTGCATATCCTCCAACTCCCACAACTGCATCCGGCTTAAATTCCTGAATCAATTGCCCTGCCTTTTTCAAGCTATTTAATAATTTGAATGGCAAGCTTAAATTGCTTAAGCTCAAGCTTCGCTGCAATCCTGCTACTTTCAATCCTTCTATTCTATATCCTGCTTCAGGTACTTTTTCCATCTCCATCTTTCCTTCAGCACCAACAAATAGGAACTCTGTCCTTGGAAAGCGTTCTTTCCAAGCATTCGCTATGGCAATAGCAGGATAGATGTGCCCTCCGGTACCTCCTCCACTTATCATGATGCGATATATTCCTTTTGCTTGATCCATTAGGCAGCCTGAAATGCTTTTCTTCGTTTATTTTGATCCGGTGCCGCATCCAGTTGATCCTCATGATCACCTCGACTCACACTGAGAATAATTCCTATCGAAAATCCTGTAAGAAATAAGGATGTCCCTCCCATGCTCAACAAGGGCAAAGGCAATCCTGTAATTGGTCCTAAACCAACCGCTACCGCCATATTGACCATGGCTTGCAAGACCAATGCAAAGCTCAAACCTGCAGAAAGCAATCCCCCAAATGGTTTGGTAGACGATACGACGATGCGCATGCCACGGTAGAGTAATGCCAGGTATAAAAACAGCACACCCACTCCCCCAATCAATCCGTATTCCTCCACAATGATGGAATATATAAAATCAGAATACGGGTGAGGCAAGGTATTGCGCTGCTCGGATTTGCCAGGACCTTTTCCAGTTAATCCACCAGTTGAAATGGCTATAAAAGAATGCTCAGCCTGATATGGAATTTCCTCCTTATTTGCGAAGGATGCTATCCTAGATTGGAAAGTACCACCACGCTGACCCAACATCATCGCTGCGGAAAGAGCAATACCCCCTACTAGCAACAAAAGAGCGATTTGCTTCAACGGCACCCTTCCGATAAACATCAGCAACAAGCAAGTTGAAAACAACAAGATTGCCGTGGACATATTGGCCAACCCAATCAATAGACAGATCAAACCTACCACCAAAATCATGGGGATCAAGGACTGCTTGAAATCGGCAATATTGCGCTGTCTTTTGGCCAATAAAGAAGCCAATGTGGCTATTAAAGCCATTTTTGCAACATCTGATGGTTGAAAAGCAATATTGGTCCAAGGTATTTGGAACCATCGATTTGCTTCGTTAACAGCTGAGCCGAAGAAATAAGTAACAAGCAATAAAGGCACAGATAGCATCAGCAAAAACTTACCGAGACCACCATAATACTTATATTTTATATTACTTGCTATCCACATCAAGAAAAGCGCAAAACCTACATATAACGCATGGGAGAATAAATATTTCTCGGTATCCCCTCCCGCTCTTTTATGCGCTAAGGTTCCTGTCGCTGAGTACACGACCAGAATGCTGAGGATAGAAAGTAGAATCACGATGAACCAAATGATTGGATCGCCTTTCAAATTTCTATCAAACCATGCTTTCAGTGCGTTCATACGACCATCCCCCTTTCTAATGCCAGTACGGATTCTCTAAACTGATTTCCTCTATCTTCATAATTTTTGAAGAGGTCAAAACTTGCACAAGCTGGAGAAAGCAATACAATATCTCCTGCCACTGCTAATTCCATGGATAGTTTGACCGCCTCACACATATCTTCGGTCTCCTGTATCTGTGAAATATGTGCACCAAATGCCTTCTTCAATTTTGAATTATCTTTTCCCAAACAGACCAAGGCTTTTACTTTACCTTCAATGATCGGATAGAGTACACTGTAATCATTTCCTTTGTCCACTCCCCCAGCTATCCATACCAAAGGGCTTTTGAAGCTATCCAAAGCGTAGGCAGTGGCATCTACATTGGTACCTTTACTATCATTAATGAAAGTCACTCCATTGATGCTACCGATAGGCTCCATTCGATGGGCAGCATTTTGGAATGTTTGGATACTTTTTCGAGTACTCACCTCAGAAACCCCAACTGCTTTGGCCGCTAATAACGCCATCATTGCATTGAGCACATTGTGCTTCCCTTGAATGGAAAGTTCAGCAACTGAAATCGACCAATTTTGTATTTGAATAGTATCATCACCTTCCAAATACGCATCCATCCCTTCTTTGGAATCCAATGACACTTTCCGAACACTTGCATTGACCTGACTTAGAGAAAATCCTCTTTGGGTCAATGCATCCGCTGCATAAATAATAGCAGTATCTGAAGCCTGCATACGCGCAAAAAGCGACATCTTGGACTGTATGTAATTATCAATCTCGTAAGCATAGCGATCCAAATGATCCGGAGTGATATTGGTCAATACCGCAACACTTGGCTTGAATGTCACAAAACCATCTATCTGAAAACTGCTCGTCTCCAACACCCACCAAGCATGATCTTTGCCTTCGGCTAATTGACCTGCCCAACTTTGACCTACGTTTCCAGCCAACCCCACATCAATTCCTGCTTCTTTCAAGAGGTGATAAGTCAATAAAGTGGTAGTAGTCTTACCGTTGGTTCCAGTGATTGCGATCACCTTTCCTTGCGTAAACCTGCTGGCAAATTCCAACTCGTCTATAACTGCTATTCCTTTGGCAATTGCGGCTTGAATGATCTCCGCCTGAGGAGAAATCCCAGGACTCTTGATAATTAGATCAGCTGCCAAAACATGTTCAGCTGAATGCCCCCCTTCTTCAAAAGCAATGGAAGCATGGTTCAACTGCTCTTTTCTATCTGCACGGATAAAACCACCATCGGATACCCACACGGCATAGCCCTGCTGTTTGGCAAGCATTGCTGCTCCCATTCCGCTTTCGCCTGCACCTACTATGACTATCCTTTGTTGCATCTTATCGTAATTTCAATGTTGCGAGTGTGATAATGGCTAATAGAATTCCAATGATCCAGAACCTCGTCACAATCTTAGCTTCATGAATATTTTTCTTTTGATAATGATGATGAAGCGGAGACATCAAAAAGATTCTTCTACCTTCACCATATTTCTTTTTTGTGTATTTGAAGTATGACACCTGAATAATTACAGAGGCATTTTCAATCACGAAAATCCCGCATAAAATCGGTAGCAATAACTCCTTCCTCAAGGTCAACGACAACACTGCAATCACTCCGCCCAACATCAAGCTCCCGGTATCTCCCATAAATACTTGGGCTGGGTAGGCATTGTACCAAAGGAAACCCACACATGCACCCACAAAAGCCGCACAGAAAATAACCAACTCCCCGGAATTCGGGATGAAGAAGATGTTGAGGTATTGTGAGAAAATAGCATTACCTGAGATGTAGGCGAAAATGGCTATTGCTAGCCCAATAATTGCCGAAGTACCTGCTGCAAGTCCATCGATGCCATCCGTAATATTGGCACCGTTGGACACGGCAGTAATGATGAAAATCACCAAAAGAATATAGAGGATTGGCGTAACGCCTTCTCCTAAGAATCCAAGGAAATTTTCGTAATTGAGTTCGTTATTTTTTAAGAACGGAATGGTTGTTTTTGCAACTTTAACATCTCGGTAAGCGGGTGTTTCTACCACACCTTCTTCGATGGACACAGGATTGGTGAATTCTCGCACGACAACTCCTTCATGGAAATATAAGGTAGCTCCTACAATAATCCCGATGATGATTTGTCCTGCAATTTTAAACCGGCCTCTGAGGCCTTCTTTATTCCTTCTGAATACCTTGATATAATCATCCAAGAACCCAATTACACCCAACCATACAGTGGTTACCAATAAAAGAATAATGTAGATGTTATTGATATTGGCAAACAACAAGGTCGGTATGATAATACCTGCCATAATCATGAGTCCTCCCATGGTAGGTGTTCCTTTTTTCTCTGCTTGTCCTTCCAAGCCAAGATCACGAACCGTCTCACCGATTTGCTTGCTTCTGATCCAATCGATGATGTTTTTACCGAAGGTGATGGTGATGATGAGAGACAAGAGTGCCGCCATACCTGCTCTAAAAGAGATATAGCGGAACACTCCCGTTCCAGGGACATCAAGCACTCGGTCTAAGTATTCAAAAATTGGATACAACATGTCAATTTTTTTTCAATAGTTCTAGTAATTCAAGCGCTACTGCGCGATCATCAAAAGGATATTTCACCCCTTTAATTTCCTGATAGGTTTCATGTCCTTTTCCTGCAATCAAAATGATATCCCCTGCATTGGCTAGAATACCGGCCGTTTTGATCGCTTCTCTTCGGTCCACAATGGTCATGGTTTTTTTAAAGTCCACTGGATTGACGCCAGCTTCCATTTCCTTCAGAATAGCCTCAGGCTCTTCATCCCGTGGATTATCGGAAGTCAAAATCACTCGATCGCTTAATTGTGTAGCGATCTTTGCCATCAAAGGACGTTTGCTTCGGTCACGATTTCCACCACAACCCACAACCGTGATTACCTGCTCCCCTCCGGTGCGCACACCCGCGATAGTTTTGAGGACATTCTCCAAGGCATCTGGTGTATGTGCATAGTCTACAATCGCAGTAACACCACCTACATGTATTTGATCAAATCTTCCTTGAGCACCACGTACTTTGGACAATTGCATCAACACCTCTTCTTCATCTTCACCCAACAATACTGCCGTACCATACACTCCCAAGAGATTGTAAGCATTGAATTCACCGATCATGCGAAACCAAATCTGCTTATTGTTGATATCCAGTTCCAACCCTTCAAGAGTGTTGGACAGTACCTTGGCTTTGAAGTCAGCAGGATATTTTAGTGCGAATGTTTGATGGGTCGATTTACAATTTTGTAACATCACCATGCCCCGCTTATCATCTGCATTTACCAAGGCAAATGCGTCCTTAGCCAATTCATCAAAAAGTTTTTTCTTAGCTTTAATATACTCATCAAAAGTGCCGTGGTAATCCAAGTGATCATGAGTGATATTGGTAAACACTGCACCTGCCAAGTGAAGGCCTGCAATTCTTTCCTGCACAATCGCATGAGAACTCGCCTCCATAAAGCAATGCGTACAACCTGCATCTACCATTTTTTTCAATAGTGCTTGCAATTGTAGAGAATCAGGAGTAGTATGAGAAGAAGGCACTATCGAGTCGTGGATGCGATTTTCTACAGTAGAAATCATCCCTGAGCGATAGCCCATCTCCATAAATAACTGGAAAAGAAGTGTGACGGTGCTAGTTTTACCATTGGTACCGGTCACCGCCACAAGCTTCAGCTTCTCAGATGGATTTTCGTAATAATTGGAAGCCATGATCCCCAAAGCGCGAGGAGAATTGACTACCTGGATGTAAGCAACTTTATCCAACTGTTCTGATGGAAGTTGTTCGCAGACGATGCAAGACGCACCATTAGCGATGGCTGTAGGGATAAAGTCGTGCCCATCTACCTGAGTACCTGGTATGGCAACAAATAGATCACCTTGCTTCACCTTACGGCTATCAAAGTGAATCTCCCCGATCACCTGCTCCATATCTCCAACAGTAGATACTAGGGAGACTTTGTACAATATGTCTTTCAGCACTCTCATTTATCCCAAAACCAAATTAATGATGTTATTTTGTTGTACTGGTGCACCAGCTGGTATAGACTGATCTTTTACCTTGCCTTTACCCTGATAAATAACCCGTAAACCCTTATTTTCCAATACATACAATGCATCTCTCAATGTCATTCCGCTCACATCTGGCACTGTTTTTTCAGTATTGGCTTTTTGCTGCCATTGAATGGATTTTGATTGTGAAACAGGTCTCACCCAAGCATCTGCACTTCCCTGAAAATGATTTGAAATTCCAAATTTGTTACAGATCATTTGGAGTTCGTCCACTTTACCTGTCTTGATGGCAGGAAATGTGGTTGCTGATGCTTTAAATATTTTAGAAGGAATTCTATGATTAAGCTCGATGTCTTGAGAAAAAATCATGTCAGCAATTTCCTTGAACACAGGGGCTGAAATATCTCCTCCATAAGCATTGAAACCAACCGGACTATCAATCACTACAATGGCCGAATACTTGGGCTTGTCAGCTGGGAAATATCCTGCAAAAGAAGTGTAGTAGCGTTGGGTATATCTTCCATCGACCAATTTCTGAGCGGTCCCTGTTTTTCCAGCAATTTTATACTCATTGCTATAGATATTTCTGGCCGTTCCGTTAGTCACCACTCCTTCCAACAGTTCTTGTAATTGCTTGATCGTCTTGTCGGATGCGATTTTTTTACGTAGAATCTCTGTCTCAAACTTTGTATCCACTTTACCACCTTTGGCGATAGCCTGTACAATGATGGGCTTGACCATGGTGCCATTATTGGCCACCGCATTGTACAGCATCAAGGTGTGAAGAGGTGTCAATTTGGCTTCATAGCCTATAGACATCCAAGGCAAGGTAGTGCCATACCATAGTTTGCTTCCAGGCTTTTTGAAATACGGTTCACCTTCACCGATCAATTGGAACCCAACTGACTTATCCAACCCTACCTTTTCTAAGTATCCGACAAACTTTGATGGATTATGACCGAAATTCTGCTCTACTAGTTTGGATACGCCAATATTGGAAGACTTTTCAAAAACCTCTTGTACAGTCAATACGCCGAATCCACCTGTTCTGGCATCGGTCATTTTTCGATCGTAAAACTTGTACACTCCTTCTCCTGTATCTACTTTGTCAGAAAGACCAACTTTCCCTTCTTCCAACAAAGCCAACATGGAAAGTAATTTGAATGTAGATCCTGGCTCTGTCAATCCTTGGTCTCCAATGGCATAATTATAATTCTCTCCGTATCCTCTCCCGTTTTTATTTTTCTGCAAATTGGCAATGGCCTTTATATGCCCTGTAGCTACCTCCATAACGATAACCGAACCAAATGCCGCATCTTTGGCAATTAACTGACGGAGTAATGCTGACTCGGCTACATCCTGAATATTGACATCCAAGGTAGTCATCACATCAAATCCATCGTCTGGCTTTACATCTGCTGCATCGAATACAGGTTTCCAAACACCTCCTGCTATTCTCTGAAACAATGCTTCTCCGTTTTTCCCAGAAAGGTATTCATTGAAACTGTATTCCAACCCAGCTCCGTAATCATCTTCATTAACAAAGCCCACTGTCCTTCCGGCAAGATCCTTGAAGGGCCTATAACGTTTTTCTACTTTTTCAAACAATACTCCTCCACCATTTCTACCTCTATTGAAAATCGGCCAAGAACTCATCTCCTGCATCTCCTGATACCCAACCTGAGTCCTATTGAGGATAAGGTAACGCTTCTTGGATGAGCGGGCATCACTGATCATTCGCTTGTAGGCTATCGCAGATTGGTCTTTGTAAAATGCAGCTAACTTATTGGCAAGGGTATCGATTCCTGCTTTGAAAACTTCATCGGAGGCTACCATGGGATCCAATGCAACTCTGTAAAAAGGCAAACTTGTAGCCAATAAACTACCGTCACCTGCATAGATATTACCTCTCGTGGCTGAGATAGGTCTCATTTGATAGTGTAAATTCTCTGCTTTTGCTTCCCAAACATCCCGCTCAGACACCTGTAATACCATAATTCTATAAAAAATAGCGATAGCAAAGATCGCCACCAAGATGAAGGCGATTCTTACGCGTAACACTATAGAACTTTTGATATTCACTTTTTTGATATTATTTTAAATGGTGGTTCTTTAATTTCTTCTATTCCCAAAATCTGGATCTTTTTTGCTACTTCTGATTGCTTACTGCTGTACATAAATTCGGCTTCCAGCGTAGTGACATCTGCCCTCAAATCCTCTACTTCCAGTTGCACCCGCTCGATTTGCCTGATCATCCGTTCAGAACGGTGATTGCTCCAGATATAAATCATTGCTATGAGAGCGGCGTACAAAATCGGAGGCACAAACTTTACCGGAATGCCCTCTCCGAAAATGGCTGTAACATTCAGCTTTTCGTCCAAACGAGAGAAAAGACTCTTTTGAGGGCCTTTTGATTTGCTATTCGCTTTGATTCGCTTTCTGAAAGTATTCTCAGTCATTTTAGTTTTTTTTGGCAATTCTCAATTTGGCACTTCTCGCACGGTTATTTCGAGCGATCTCTTCTGCATCTGCCACGATAGCCTTGCGAACTACCGAGTCCAAGGGCTTGATTGGATTCCCGTAGAAATCCTTTTCCAACTCTCCCTGAAACTTTCCTTTATTAATGAAATTTTTAACTAAGCGATCTTCCAAGGAATGATAACTCATAATCACCAATCTTCCCTCCGGCTTCAACACTTCCACTGTCTGTAATAGCATCTCTTCCAAAGCACCCATCTCATCGTTTACCTCAATTCTCAATGCCTGAAATACTTGTGCGAAGTATTTAAACTCCTTCCCTCTCGGGGCAAACTTTTGCAAAAACTCCTTGAAATCAGCTGTCGTATCAAAAGCCTTCATTGCTCTGCGTGATACTACGGCCTGTGCAAGCGTTTTAGCATTTTTCACCTCTCCGTAAATCCCGAAAATTTTATGTAATTGACCTTCTTCGTAGGTATTCAATACTTTTCCAGCTGTAAGTTCAAGATTACTGCTCATGCGCATATCCAAGGCTCCGTCAAAACGGGTCGAAAACCCACGACTTGGCTCATCAATCTGATGGGAACTGATCCCTAAATCGGCCAAAATACCATCCACTTGCTTCACACCATATAGCTTCAGATACTTTTTGAAATCTCTGAAATTTGCCTGCACAAAGGTAAACCGACTGTCATTCGGTACATTTTTCTCAGCGTCCGTATCTTGATCAAAACCATAGAGATGCCCTCTATCCAAGTTCTTCAAGATTTCCTTGGAATGGCCTCCTCCACCAAAGGTTAAGTCTACATAGATTCCATTCGGATCTATAGCCAAGCCTTCAATGCAAGGAGTAAGCATTACGGGGATATGATAATCTCTGATAGTCATTTATTAAATTATGAGAGGTATTGATCCATCAATTTGGAAAGCTCCGCAGGATCCAAGGTATTGTCTTGATATTTTCCAGGACTCCAGATTTCAATCAATCCGTTTACGCCGCAAACAACAGCATCTTTATCTATTCCCGACCATTGTAAAAATGGCTTTGGAATTAAAATACGACCAGCACTATCCAATTCCACTTCAGCCATACTTTCAAAAAAACTCCTCTTAATTTTTCGCTGAATTGGATCTCTATCTGAAAGGGATTCAACTTGGTGCAAAAGTTTTTTGAACTTGACTTGAGTGTACAACGCAAGACAGCCATCGTCACCATAACGTAAGATGAGTTCGGCGCCATTGGACTCTGGAATTGCCGCCTTTATTTTGGCAGGCAATGCCAGACGACCTTTTGCGTCGATCTTGACATCATACTTACTGTTGAACATTCCCATGGGCTTATCTTGAGTTTGCTGTAATCACAAAAGTAAGAAAAGGTTTTACACAATCCACCACTTTACCCCACTTTTCTCCACTTTTTTATAAAACTATTCAAAAGTTTCAGATATCCCAATTTTTTTCCGAAAAATTCTCAATTATTTAACTTGAGTATCAGTTGCTTGAGGCCTTTAGTCAAGCTAAAAAAAACGCGTCAAAAATCCAAAAAAAACGCATTTTTTCAATCAAAACAAGGGTTTTTAACTAACTAATAAACACACATTTTGGAGATGGGGAGAAAAGTGGGAGAATTTCCCACTTTTTTGAAGTTTTTGGGAAGTTTTTACGAAATGTGGCAGAAACCTTCCATATAATTCCTATTAGTTTGCTAGGATGATTGGGCAGCAATGGAGTAATTTTGGGCGGTTTTACTACAAATTGCTATGAAAAATCATGTGTTTATAACCTTACTGCTGATTGGGGCTCTTTTCAGCTGTCAAACCAACGAAGAATCAAGCTTAGACCTATCCGGGGATTGGCGTATGGAGTTGGTTATCAGTCCAGATGCTATCCCATTTCAACTTACCTTTCAGGAAAGTGGAGAAAAGTGGGAGGTTTTTATCAAAAATGATCGGGATATTCATCATTTTGAAGACATCTTGATCAAAGAGGACTCCATTTTCATTCCCATGGGTGTCTTTGATAGCATTCTTAAGTTAAAACTTGAAAAGGAGAATACCATCAGTGGAGGATTTATCAAAAACTTTGTGCCTGATTACTTCATTACTGTACTAGGATCTAAGGGTTTTAACAGCAGATTCCCTGTAGGTACAGAACCGTCAGTTGATTTTTCAGGCAGATGGAAGGTTAGATTCAGCAAATCAGATGGAGATGGATACGATGCGATCGGTTTATTCGAGCAAAATGGCAATCGAATCAGCGGAACCTTTCTTACTCCTCTGGGTGATTATAGATTTTTGGAAGGCAATGTTTCGGGAAATGAAATGCTTCTAAGCACCTTTGATGGAAGTCATGCATTTTTATTTCAGGCTGCCTTATCGGAGGCTGGAGAATTAATAGGGATATTCAGAAGCGGGCCTCGCTACAGAGAGACCTTTTCTGCTGAGCGAAATGACACCTTTGAATTACCCGATGCTTATAGCATGAACTATCTTAAGGAAGGATATGACCGCATAGAATTTGAATTTCCGGATGTCAACGGAACGATGGTTTCTTCCAATGACCCCAAATTCCAGGACAAAGTAGTACTTATCCAATTATTTGGTACTTGGTGTCCAAACTGCGTGGATGAAACTCGCTTTTTAGCTCCTTGGTATGAGCGGAATAAAGATAAGGGAATTGAGATTATTGGATTGGCCTTTGAAAGCAAAGCCGACTTTGCCTATGCAAGCGAGCGGGTTAAAAAATCAATTGAACGACTGGAAGCAAACTATACTTTCCTCATCGCAGGCAGCAGTAATAAAGAAGAAGCTTCTAAAGCTCTACCAGCACTCAATCGAGTGATTGCGTTTCCAACTTTAATCTACTTGGATAAATCGGGAACAGTCAGAAAAATCCATACAGGCTTCAACGGCCCCGGAACAGGCACATATTATGAGCGCTGGATCGAAGAACATGAAGCTTTAGTACAGGAGCTATTAAAGGAATAAAAAATGAAACCGCCATTGCATCACAATTTTACAATGGCGGTTTTCTTGATTATTTAAAGATCAAGGCATAAACTAGAACCAATCCAAACCCTAAAACAGGCCCAACAAACATCATCAAAATCCCTCCAGGCCTGAAACTTTTTTGTTCTACCAAGCCCGTGGAAAACGCGATGGCATTAGAAGGAGTAGACACAGGAAGTAATAATGCACAGGAACAACTGATCGCAATTATCAGTGGTGTAGCCAATCCCCACATTCCTGGTAATGCCAACCCTAAGGGGACAAGAATAGATGCCGCTGCTGTATTACTCATGATATTGGAGATAGATACACCAACAAATGCAAAAATGGCGGCTACCACAAAAACAGATACAGGCAGCGTGGAGATACTTTTCATGATGATATCCGTTAAGCCAACATCCACCATCGCAATACCCAAAGCCAAACCACCCGCTACCAACATCAAGGTATCCCAAGGTAATTTACGCACATCTTCAGCCCGTACCACTTGCAGCATGGTCAACAATACGATCGGAATAGCCGAAGTCGCTGCAATCGGCAGGCCATGAATAGGCTCGGTTAACCAAGCAGTCACTGTCACAATCAACGTGAAAATCACCGCATTTTTTTCAAATTTTGGCCGATTATCAGGACGGGACTTGGTGATTTCAGACATATCCAGCTTGATTCCATCGAGTTTGAGCGTCTTTTTCAAAAACCACCAAAACAGATACAAGGTGATAAATGCCAAAGGAATTCCAAAAATCATCCAATCGATAAAAGTAATATTGATTCCCTCTTTTTGAAGCGCACCTACCGCAATTGCATTGGGTGTACTTCCAATGATGGTGCCCATACCTCCCAGTGTAGCTGCTGCGGGAATCCCAACCATAAGCGCTTTGGAATAAGGCGAGTCTTTTCCTAACATGCGGACTACCGGAAGAATGGATGAAATCATCATTGCTGTTGTAGCCGTATTGGACATCACCATACTGGCTACTCCAGTCATCAACATCAAACCTAATAAAAGGCGGTTAGGCTCTGTACCGAAGCGCTTGATGGTCATCTTAAAAAGATCGCGATCCAATCCCACAATACTCATCCCTTCTGCTAGAAAAAATCCTCCCAATAACAACCAAATCACGTTACTGGTCCAGGTCCCAAGGTACATTTCTACTGGCTTTTTGGCATCTTCCAAGATATAATCCGTCCCAAAGCCCAACAAAATCCCTGTGAAAATAAATATACCTACTGCAAAAGGCGGAATAGCCTCGGTTACCCAAAGACCCACGGCCAAAACTGCCAGGAAAAAGACATAATTTACCTCTTGTCCATATCCAAGGTTACTGAATAATGAGGTGGTTATAATCGCCAGAATGAAGTTACCGGCAAAGGAGGTGGTAGCCCAGACCCATCCGTATTTTAATTTGGTATACAGACGGGCGGCGGCCCTATGGGAATCTGTGTGTGACATGAAAAATAGGTTTGATCGACTATAAATTTACGATAAACCTTTATGAAAAAAAACTATTTCTTCCTTTCTATTGTGTAACGAACCAATGCTTCCAATGATGTTTTATATTCGGATTCAGGAAACTCTTTCAATAAATCCAAGGCTTCTTCTAAGTAAGTATTCATCACTTGCGTAGCATAATCCATCCCACCTGATTTCTTTACAAAATCAATTACTTGATTGACAGCTTTTTTATCCTCGTTTTTATTTCGGATAAGATAGATGATTTTC
The DNA here is from genome assembly GCF_014652135.1 of Mongoliitalea lutea. Taxonomy (GTDB): domain Bacteria; phylum Bacteroidota; class Bacteroidia; order Cytophagales; family Cyclobacteriaceae; genus Mongoliitalea; species Mongoliitalea lutea. Next base: position 158,503 of record NZ_BMYF01000006.1, on the reverse strand, counting down.
TTCTTCTCCAACCAAGACGCATGGTTCAAAGCATATATCAAGGGTAAAGTCATCTTCTTTTCCTTGATATCAATTCCTAGTGGCTTACCGATTTCATCCTCTCCATAATCAAACAAATCATCTTTGATTTGGAATGCCATCCCTACTTTTTCACCAAATAAACGCATGCGCTCTATCACTTCCTCCGATGCACCGGTAGTAGAGGCACCCACGGCACAGCAGGAGGCTATTAAACTAGCGGTTTTTTGACGGATAATGGTATAATAAACTTCCTCAGTGATATCCAGCTTGCGGGCTTTCGCAATTTGCAGCAACTCCCCTTCTGACATCTCTCTCACTGCATGGGAAACAATTCTAAGTAATTCAAACTCTCCATGGTCCACAGAAAGCAGCAATCCTCGTGATAACAAATAATCACCTACCAATACGGCGATCTTATTTTTCCATAAGGCATTGACCGAGAAAAAACCTCTCCTATAGTTGGCATCATCTACCACGTCATCATGTACCAAAGTAGCTGTATGCAACAGTTCTATCAAAGCCGCACCTCTATAGGTGGATTCCTGAATTCCTCCACACACTCCCGCCGTCAAAAACACAAACATAGGCCGCATCTGCTTCCCCTTACGTCTGACGATGTAATTGGTAATATGATCCAATAGCTTGACCTTACTTTTCATAAAGTCACGGAATTTTTTCTCAAATTCCACCATTTCGGAAGAAATGGGTGCTTGTATTTGCTTAAGGTCAGCTTTCATAGGAAATTAACGATGCAATTATACAACGGAATAAAGCACTGTCAAAAAAGCGCTTGGAATATTTATCGGGTATAATGCAAGATTTTGCAACTTTTCAATAGATTAATAGGCCATTTTAGATGATTACATCTGATAGTTAAATCAACTTCTCAGCAAAAAGTTCTATCCATAGGCTTCTATTTTTTACTATCTTTGTTTTTACCCAAAAAGAAATCCTGCATTGGAAACCGAATACATCAAACATAAATACGAGCCTATTCTACCTCTCAAAGATGAATGGCCCGTTGTCCGCTTGAGTAAAAACCGTAAGGATTTTGTCAAAAAGGTTGCAGAATCCAGTAAAAAAGCCATATTAGAAATTACTAATGGTCAAGTGGACTTGCTGAAGGAGGAGCTTGAGACAACCCTTTACCGGGAAAAACAGCGCATCAAACAAAACCCTTGGGACGTAGATCCAGAGGATGATTACGATTTTTGGAATGATGTCAAATCTGCTTTGGTTCAGATATCCGCTGATACCACACTATCAAAGGCAGAAAAAAAAGAGCAGTATATCAGTATTCTCGATAAAATCACCAACCGATACGCTGAGGAAATCGCAAGTAACTTCGTACACTCGCATTATAAGTTGACAAGAAGAATAGTGACTTTCGGTTTTGGCCGATTGCTTAATGCTGCACGTGTTAAAGGTTTTAAATCTCTTTTCAGTAATCAGTATTCACTTCAGGACAAAATCCAAATTGTTGGCGCTACGGATGAAATCCGGGAACTAGCATCCAAGGGTACCATTGTGATGGTTCCTACCCATTTTTCCAACTTGGATAGTATCCTTATCGGTTGGATTATCTCGGTATTGGGACTTCCACCCTTTATCTATGGTGCAGGACTCAACCTATTCAATATTCAGATTTTTGCCTATTTCATGAATGCACTTGGAGCATATAAAGTGGATAGAAGAAAAAAGAATTTGTTGTATTTGGAGACCTTGAAAACCTACTCTTCGGAAGCTATCCAATACGGAGCGCACAGTTTGTTTTTCCCAGGAGGCACGCGCTCTCGCAGTGGAATGATTGAGAGCAAATTGAAAATGGGATTGCTAAGCACTGCTATTGAAGCGCAGCGAATGAATTACCAAAAAGGATTGACAGATGTCGGAGGGAAAGTATTTATTGTGCCTGTAACTATCAACTATCACTTTGTATTGGAAGCCCCTTCCTTAATTCAGGAATATCTGACCATCACCGGTCAGGAGCGGTATTATCGGGAAACGGATGAATTTTCTACTTCTTACAAAATCTCCAAATTCCTGGTAAAGTTCTTCACCAAAGGCTCTGACATTTCTGTGTCTATTGGTAAAGCCATGGACATCATGGGTAACTACGTAGACAATGAGGGTAATAGTTACGATAAAAATGGACGGATCATCAACACCCAAGACTACTTCACTTACAATGGAAAAGTCAACGTAGATCAACAACGGGAAGAAGAGTACACCAAGCGTCTTGCCGATCGGATTGTAGAAGAATTCCATAAAAACAACCGGGTGTTCAGTTCGCATTTAGTAGCATTTACTGCCTTTCAAATGATCAAAGCAGAAAACAGAAAACTTGATTTGTTTAATTTACTTCGATTACCAGAAGAAGAAATTGAATTAGATTATGAGCTTTTCAAGCAAAGATGCGAAGAAGTATTGAAGAAAATCCTGGAACTGAAATCCGAAGGTAAAGTCAATACTGCTCCTCATTTGATGCAAGAAATGGATGCGCTTATCGCTCACGGACTTGACAATGTAGGTATGTACCATGCCAAGCGCCCCCTCATTCGCAACCAAGCAGGCAACATTGTCACCCAAGACATGAATTTACTTTATTTCTATCACAATAGATTACATGGATATGAGCTCGAAAAACTCTTCTAAACCCAAAGCAATTGGCGTAGTGGGCATGGGCAGTTTTGGTACAGCCATAGCCAATATACTTGCAGAAAAAAATCAGGTGATCGCATTCGTCCGAAGAACAGACTTAGTCGATGAGATCAACCAACAACATACAGTGGATGGGCAAACTATTCATGCTAATATTCGGGCGACACAAGACCCGGCACATATCTGTGAAAACTGCGACGTACTCTTTTTCATGGTTGCTTCTTCTGGTTTTCAGGCAGTAATTCGCTCATTTGCACCCTATCTCTACCCCTACCACATGATTATCCATGGTACGAAAGGATTGTGTCTTTCCCTACCAGAAGGGAAATCTTTGGAACAATTGCCAAAAATCAAGCGGGAGAATATACTTACGATGAGTGAGGTGATTCTCAAAGAGACCGTGGTTGTACGTGTAGGCTGCCTTGCAGGACCTAATCTTGCAAGAGAATTGATGCTTGGACATCCCGCAGCTACCGTAATTGCCAGTCCTTACAATGAGGTAATCCTAGAAGGACAGCGACTGCTACGTTCAGAGAAATTTCAAGTCTATGGAAATTCGGACATCATAGGTGTCGAGTTATCCGGGGTGCTTAAAAACATCATTGCGATTGCAGCTGGAGCTTTGGCCGGCATGGGTCTAGGAGAAAATGCCAAAGGTCTTTTGGTATCAAGAGGTATGGTAGAAATGGCCTATCTTGGAAATGCGCTCGGTGGCAGCATCAAATCCTTTATTGGCCTGGCAGGAATCGGTGATTTGGTCACAACCTGTAATTCAACACTTTCTCGAAACTACACCGTAGGTTACAGATTGGCACAGGGTGAGAGTTTGACAGAGATCGAGCAAACCATGCAGGAAACGGCAGAAGGCATCAATACAATCAAAGTGATGAAAGCCTTTTTGGAAGGAAAAGGAAATATGCGTGCTCCTATCACTGAAAATCTATACAAAGTACTTTTCGAAGACCTTAAAATTGAAGAAGCGCTGCAATACCTGATGAAATATCCATTTAGTGTAGACGTGGATTTCCTCTAAAAACGAATTACCTTGGAGCAAAAACCAACTTCACTCAAACGTGGCATTCAGCGCTGGGATTTAGTATTCCTCATCATCAACTCCGTAATAGGAGCTGGTATTTTTGCACTACCTGCAAAGGTTTTTGCATTATCAGGAGTATATTCCATTGCTGCGTTTTTGGTTTGCGCTTTGGTAATGGTAGTGCTGATTTTGGTTTTTGCAGAAGTCAGTTCACGCTTTGACAAAACAGGAGGCCCATACCTCTATGTACATACTGCATTTGGCCCCATTCCTGCCTTTATTATTGGCTGGTTATTGATGCTGACCCGGCTTTTCAGCTACGCGACTTTGATAAATTTACTGATTCTATACCTTACCTTTTTTTCGGGCTTTTTTGCACAGGAGGGAGTAAGGATAGGAATGATTTTATTGATTACAGGCATCATCACCTATTTCAATTGGATTGGAGTGAAAAACACTGCTAAGGTAAGTAATGTCTTAACCGTTGCCAAGTTGATACCACTGGCTTTGTTTATAGTCGTTGGCTTCTTCTATATTAACACGGACTTGTTAGAGCCAGGACCGATGCCAAGTTTAACAGATTTCTCAGCTTCCACCTTGCTTTTGATTTTTGCATTTGGAGGATTTGAAGCAGGATTGGTCAATAGCGGTGAAATTGTCAACCCCAAGAAAAATTTACCTTTTGGATTGATGATGGCAGCTACCATCATCGCGAGCTTTTATATTTTGATCCAAGTGGTATCCATCGGTACCTTACCCGACTTAGCCAATTCCGACAAACCAGTAGCCGATGCAGCCGGACAGATGCTCGGATGGTGGGGAGGCACATTCATTACGATTGGTGCAGTGATTTCTATTTTGGGTACTTTAAATGTACAAATCCTGAGTGGTTCAAGACTCCCGTTTGCTCTAAGCGGTGAAGATCAGTTACCGACGATTTTTGGAAAAATCCATCCAAAATTTGCTACACCGCATATTTCCATCCTATTCTTCTCTAGCTTAGTTGCCTTCGTGGCAATTGTTTGGGGCTTTATGAATTCATTGGCAGTCTCTGTTATAGCACGTCTGATTTTATATGCACTTGTTTGTGCCTCCTTGATCAAACTTCGCTCTACCTCTACCAGTAAAGATTACTTCCGCGTTCGATACGGAAATGCCTTAGCCATTATCGGAATCCTGGCCACCCTCTGGCTCCTCTCCGGCACCCAAGCCAAAGAAATCTGGGACACAATCTTATGGACAGGAATAGGAGTGGTAATTTTTGTTTTCCATAAATGGAAAAAATAAAGGATTTGAAACCCTTAGAGTAAAGGAATAAAAAACTAAACCAACGGTTCAATCTAAGTCTACAGCCTAGCCTTCTACCTTCTCTAATGGAAGATCAAAACTAAACAACGACCCTTTACCAACGGTACTACTGACAGAAATTTTACTTTTATGTCCTTCTAAAATATGCTTCACGATCGCTAATCCCAAGCCGGTGCCTCCCGCTTCCCGGTTTCTGCTTTTTTCGACTCTATAAAACCGCTCGAAAATGCGCTTGATATCTTCCGGGGGAATACCTTTACCATTGTCCTTGACTTCAACTGAAATATGGTTCTTATGGGCTTTGAGGTTCACTTCTACTTCCCCCCCATCATTATTGTATTTGATGGCATTATAAATCAGATTTTGACAAACACGGAATATCTTATCCTTATCTGCTTTTGTCATAAATTCTTTTTCCTTATCGTAAAAATAACGGATCAATACATCCCGCTTATTGGCCTTTTGCTCCAACTCTTCAATTACCTCATGTAGTAACTCCTTCATGTCAAAAACCTCGAAATTAAATTTAACTACCCCGCTCTCCATTTGATTAAGTGTCAGAAGATCGTGAACCAATTTATCCAAAGCATTCAGACTCTTAGCTGCACGTTTGAGAAATTTCAAACGGACTGACTTATCTTCCACAGCACCATCCAGCAAGGTATGTATATATCCTAAAGCAGCAAAAATGGGAGTTTTCAATTCGTGCGAAATATCTGCGATAAAATCCTTCCTAAATTCCGCATTCTTTTTAAGCGTCTCAATTTCTTGATTTTTGGCCTGTGCATACGAATTGATTGTCTTATTGATCCGCTTCAAAGGAGAAATTGATAGGCCGTCAAATTTTTCAGAAGCAATGGAGTAATCCTTTTTTTGAATCTTCTCCAACACCGAGTAGATATTGCTAATTTCCTTAAAAATCAAAAACTCCAACGTTACGTTGATCAATATGTATGAGACTGAAAAAGAAATACCACCCGCTACCAATAATAAGGTAGGGGTGGAAGTATCGATTAAGGATATAAACGCAACAGTTAAGGCAGAAATCGCTAATCCTAAAATAAAGGATATCCCTCGGGATGTTGTAAACATAGTTTAATTCAAATCGAACTTATAACCTACTCCTTTTACAGTAGTGATATAATCTTCGCCAATCTTTTCACGTACTTTTCTAATATGTACATCTACTGTTCGGGCCAATACATACACATCCGCACCCCAAATATTCTGCAAGAGATCATCTCTACTAAACACTATATTAGGGTTTTTGGCCAAAAAATACAACAATTCGAATTCTTTCTTAGGCAAGGTGATGATGGTACCACGTTGATCGATGGTATAACTCGTCCGGTCAATGATTAAATCCTTGATCTTGATTTGCGTAAATTCCTGCTCCTTTTTGGATTCTCTGCGAAATAAAGCCGCAATTCTGCTCATCAATGCTCTTGGCTTGATTGGCTTGGTAATGTAGTCATCTGCACCCACATCAAAGGCCGCAACTTCTGAGTATTCTTCCGAACGGGCAGTAAGAAAAATAATAAAGGTATTTTTCAAATCAGGAATTTCCCGCATCTGCCTGCAGGTCTCCACCCCATCTTGATTAGGCATCATGATATCCAGCAAGATTACGTCAGGCACAAACTTGCTGGCAACTTTTACAGCCTTGATACCATCTTCAGCAGACTCTACTTCGTAGCCTTCCTTTTTCAGGTTATATGTCAGCAAATCGACAATGTCCGGCTCGTCATCAACAACGAGTACTTTCACTTTTGGTTTATCGCTCATGTAGAAATAGCGTTTTTAGCAGCGCTAAGATATTGCTAAGTTAAAAAAAGACTCTTGATAAAAATAGAATTAACGATTTTAGCCACAAAAGACAACATTAAATTTTTATTAAGCTCGCAAATATTAAGCTAGTGTTACGAAGATATCATCTAATTATTACGCAAGCCTTTCACCTCCATTACCTCCATGTCCAAGGAGCCAACCATCAATTTTGCTTTAATTTTTAACGGTATTTTGTTTTGATCATTGGAAACCCATACCGTCACAGGTTGCTCTCCTCTGAATAATTTGTTTTTGGGAATAATTGGGGACAATTTGAAAGTTTCAAACTTTCCTAAATTGGTATCAATTGTTTCCTTCCCTTGAAAAACCATCCTCAAATTATACACCTCTTTATCAAAAAAACCTGTCAATAGGATCGTCTCTCCTTTTTTGAGTTTACTAAGATCCATGGTTCTCAAGTAATAAAAACCACTGACAATATCCTGCACATTAGCCGGTACTGTGTAATCTTTGGTACTCACCACCTCTCTATTTTCTCTATCAAAAAGCTTCACATGGGCATTCTTTTTTTGATGATCAAAAAAGACATGCTCATGCTTTCGATAACTACCCTCCTCTATATGTCGGTAGGATTTATGAGGAATCATCCGTACAGTGTCAATATAGCTACCCCAATTATCATTCACTTTAAATAGCTTAAATACCCCTAACGTAGAACCGAACACATCCATTTTGTAGGTTGGACGATTATTTAAAGAAGTCACTTTCGGGTCCACCACCATTTTTGCCTCAGCTGCATTCAAAAAGCCATAGCTGACTTTAAATGTCAATTCCTCTCCTGGTTTAAAGGCAGTATTTTTCTGCCCAATGCTTGGAAAACTTAAGCAAAGGAAACAAAGCGTGACAATTACTGACAATAGTCGACTATTTTTCATGAAAATCATGGTTACTCTAAGTGCATTTCAAATCTTATTCCAATATTAGCAGATAAATTAAGGATTCGAGAAACAATTACGTAAACTCTCGGATTATCGTTGAAGGTTCAAGTATGAATCTTTATTTTCAATCATGCAAATCATTGAATTGTTAACACAGATATGAGCGCCAATACTGAAAAATTAAAAGCACTCCAGTTGACCATAGACAAACTGGAAAAGACGTACGGAAAAGGTACTGTCATGAAGTTGAGTGATAACAAAGTGCAGGATATACCGGCTATTTCAACTGGTTCTTTGGGCTTGGATATGGCTTTAGGAATAGGAGGAATCCCAAGAGGTAGGGTAATCGAAATCTACGGGCCAGAATCTTCCGGTAAGACAACCTTGACTATGCATTGTATCGCAGAAGCTCAAAAAGCAGGTGGACTGGCGGCCTTTATCGATGCAGAACATGCTTTTGACAAAACTTACGCAGAAAAATTAGGCATTGATACCGAAAACTTATTGATTTCACAACCTGACAATGGTGAGCAAGCCTTGGAAATTGCGGAACATTTAATCCGTTCCGGCGCTATAGACATTATCGTCATAGACTCCGTGGCAGCCTTAGTACCAAAAGGTGAATTGGAGGGTGATATGGGAGAAAGCAAAATGGGTTTACAGGCCCGATTGATGTCCCAAGCCTTGAGAAAATTGACAGGTGCTATCAACAAAACCGGTTGTGCTTGCATTTTCATCAATCAGTTACGTGATAAAATCGGCGTGATGTTCGGTAGCCCTGAGACGACCACCGGTGGTAATGCCCTGAAGTTTTATGCATCCGTTCGTTTGGATATCCGTAGAATCGGTCAAATTAAGGAAGGTGCAGACAATGTCTTAGGAAATAGAACCAAAGTAAAAGTGGTTAAAAATAAAGTAGCCCCTCCTTTTAAAGTAGTAGAATTTGACATCATGTATGGTCAGGGAATCTCTAAAGTAGGTGAGATTATTGACTTGGGTGTGGAGTTTGAAATCATCAAAAAGGCTGGATCTTGGTTCTCTTATGAAGGCAATAAACTTGGACAGGGAAGAGATTCTGTAAAGAACCTCTTGCTAGACAATCCAGAATTGATGGAAGAATTGGAAAAAAAGATCAAAGAAAAATCTGGTTTAATTATTGGCGCTAATCCAACTCCTGAATTGGAAGATTAAATTATTCGAAATACACATTATAAAAGCAGCTAAGGAAATTCAGCTGCTTTTTTATTTTATGCATACTTCAGTCTACACATTAGACAGCTCGAATCGCTTCCACCGGATCCATTCTAGCAGCGAGGGTAGCTGGAACAATTCCTGACGCAATTCCAATGACAGAAGAAATCCCTAAGCCAAGAACCAAATTCTTAAAGGACAGCACAAGTTCTAAGCTTCCGAGAGGAATAAACGTCATTCCAAATACAATGATTATCCCTGCTATCCCACCAATCATACTCAAAAACATTGCTTCAAACAAAAACTGAAAGAGAATAAAGTAATTTTTTGCTCCTAAGGATTTTTGAATTCCAATAATACTTGTCCGCTCTTTTACTGAGACAAACATAATATTTGCAATCCCAAAACCTCCCACCAAAATAGAAAAGCCACCAATCACCCATCCAGCTGTACTGATTACATCAAAAATAGACCCGATGGTATTCATTAAAAACTCAGACTTATTCAAGGAGAAATTATCTTCCTGCGTTGGTTTTAGGCCTCTTTTTGCCCGTAAGAGACCTATCAACTCATTTTCCAATTCCACCAAACCAATATCCGTATCCAATCCTTTGACAGCAATAGAGGGCTCAATGCCATTAGGACCAACATAGTATAGCTTAGTGAAGCTTCCATAAGGAATCATGACTGCCTCATCCTTAGAAGAAATCTCTAAAAGTCCCTCTCCTTCTTCCTCAAAAAGACCAACGACTACAAACTTGGATCCTTTGATTTTCAATTCCTTTCCAAGTGGATCAGCATTTGGGAAAAGCGTATTGGCGACTTTCACCCCTATCATAGCTACATTCCTAGAAGCATTTACTTCTTGTTCTGTAAAGTATCTACCAGCCTCTAGGGAAACATCATAGACGTCTTGATAAGAAAAAGTAACACCTGTAATATTGGTCCCTCGGTATGCATTACTACCTGCTTGCACCGTACTATTTGCTCCAGCCGAAAATGCAACTCCTTCTGCATTTCTAAGCTTATCCCGCAAAAACTGATACTCGGTATAGGTATTATATGGCCTTCTGAAATACTTCCACCAAGGGTAATCAGGACCTCCTACAAAATCAAAACGATTAACAGTTACCACATTAGTACCCAAAAAGCTAAAACTTGATTTGATGTTTTTTTCTAGGGAATCGACCAGAGTAAAAACCGCGATTATAGCAAAAATACCTACAGTTACTCCCAATAGGGAAAGGATGGTACGGGTCAAGTTAGATTTCAATGCCTGCATGGCAAATCGAATACTTTCCCAAATTAATTTCAGATAGAGCACGGCTTCAACTAGTTGGTTTAAAACAAAAATGCAATATAGATAGATTTCGGGAATTTTATTTTGTATCTTTGCACTTTTTACAGAGTAATTCAAACTCAAAAAAAGCGAAAATTCTATTCATTCTATATGAAGTTATCAGACTTTAAATTCGACATCCCCAAAAAGTTAATTTCCTTATACCCTACAGACAATCGTGATGAGTCCCGGTTGATGGTAGTCAATAGAAAAACTGGTGAAATTGAGCACCGAATTTTCAAGGACATTATCGAGTACTTTGGCGAAGGAGATGTATTTGTCATCAATGACACAAAAGTGTTCCCTGCCAGATTGTATGGAAACAAAGAAAAAACAGGTGCAAAAATTGAGGTATTCCTGTTGAGAGAGTTAAATCAAGAATTGCGTCTATGGGATGTATTGGTAGATCCTGCCAGAAAAATCCGTGTAGGCAATAAACTATATTTCGGTGATTCAGACTTAGTGGCTGAAGTCATCGATAACACCACTTCCAGAGGACGTACTATCCGATTCTTATTTGATGGTTCTGATGAGGAGTTTTACAAAACTATCGACTCTTTGGGAGAAACCCCTTTATTGAAGGAGTATATTGAGCGTAAAGTAGAATTGGAAGACCGTGAGCGTTACCAAACTATTTTCGCTAGCCACGTAGGTGCTGTTGCTGCTCCAACTGCTGGACTTCACTTTACGCCTCATCTATTGAAGCGTTTGGAGTTGAAAGGTGTAGAAGTTAGCCCTATCACCTTACATATTGGTTTGGGTACTTTCAGAAAAGTCGATGTGGAAGACTTGACTAAGCACAAGATGGATTCTGAAAATTACGATATCCCAACTAAAACTGTCGATCTTGTCAATGAGGCATTAGATAATAAAAAGCGTGTGGTTGCTGTAGGTACTACATCTTTGAAAACAATTGAGTCATCCGTAACCGCTAATTCCCGTCTGAAGGAGAGTAGTGGCTGGACAGATAAGTTTATCATTCCTCCGTACGAGTTTAAAATTGCCAACTCATTGATCACCAATTTCCACTTGCCTGAATCTACGCTATTGATGACAGCTGCTGCTTTTGGTGGTTATGATTTGATTATGAAAGCTTATCAAGAGGCTATTAAAGAGAAATACAGATTCTTCTCCTATGGAGATGCAATGTTAATCCTTTAATCTCTCAACTATTCAAACGAAGACCTGCTTAAACCAAGGCAGGTCTTTTTGTTTATCCCTTTTCTAAATTTACATTAAGCCTTATTTTTGACGACCTAATTGAAGTTTTATGAAAAAATATGCATTGATAGTAGCCGGTGGAAGTGGAACACGTATGGGAAGCCCCATAGCCAAACAATACCTACCTATTGGCGCCAAGCCTGTATTGATGCATACCCTACAAAGATTTCATGAGTTTGATGCAGAGATGGACTTGATTTTAGTTATTCCAGGTTCCGACACAGATTATTGGAAAAGCCTTTGCAAAGAATATGATTTCCATATTCCACATCAACTTGTAGCAGGTGGCCAAACCCGCTTTCAATCCGTAAAGAATGGTCTCAATGCAATTCAAAGCCTTGATGGTTTAGTGGCTATCCACGATGGTGTACGGCCCTTTGTACACTTGGAAGTCATCCATCAGAGTTTTCAGACAGCTTCCATCACAGGAAGTGCCATAGCAGTCGTGGAGTTAAAGGACTCTATCCGAAAAGTGGAAGAAAACGGAAGCTCCACCTTTCAAAATAGATCCGCATACCGATTGGTCCAAACACCCCAAACTTTTCAATTAGCCAAAATCAAGCAAGCATTTGAAACAGAAGAATCTCCAGCTTTTACTGATGATGCGACGGTTTACGAACATCAAGGATGGCAGGTAAGTCTTATACCCGGTAATCTGGAAAACATCAAATTGACCACACAGGACGATCTCCGCTTTGCAACTTTTATCCTCGGTGAAAAAACAAGCTGACATTCACCGATAAAAAACTGCCATTCACCGAGAATTGCCTGCTAATGACCTATTCTCCCTCAGAAAGCCTAGCTGAGTATCCTATTTTTGAATCATCAAACATTCAACTATACGACAATGGCAACTAAAAACATCAACTCCGGAAACTCTGACCTGACCGCAGGTTTGATCGTACTTTTGGTAGGTGTGGTACTCCTGCTAAAGGCCTTAGGCTTTGTATTTCCATTTTGGTTAATTTCCTGGCCAATGCTTTTGATAGCTATCGGCTTGGTGATATTGGCGAGACATAACTTCCAAAATGGTTTTGGTATCTTCTTGGTGATATTTGGAGGAGTTGCGCTAGTAAGCAAATACTTCAGCTTACCCTTTGAACTCAAACCCTTCATCATTCCCGGTGGCTTAATTCTCTTTGGTTTGTACCTTATGTTGAAAAGGAGCAGAGATAACCAAAAATTCAATGAAGATTTCTTTAGAAACTACAATGCTCCTAAAAAGGAGACCCCTGAGCTGAGCGAAACGCCAATAATTCCTGAGGCTAGCGAGTCCAAACAAAACTTCTCCGGCTTTGACCACGCAGAAGTCTTGAATGCTCAAGCACTGTTTACGGGAATCCAACGCAGAATTTTCTCCAAAAACTTCAAAGGAGGCAAGGTTTCCGCCACATTTGGAGGTACTGAAATCGACTTTTCACAAGCAGATATCGATGGTGAAGCCGCCATCAACTTAGAGGTTGCTTTTGGAGGAGTGAAATTGGTTGTGCCTCCACACTGGGATGTGCAAGTGAATATCGGTACAGTCTTCGCCGCTGGCGTAGAAGATAAGCGCTTCTACAATCCAACAAAAGTAGATAAGACCAAAGTTTTAAAAATATACGGCTCCGTAGTATTTGGAGGACTTGAAATCAAATCCTTTTAGTAACTTAAGCAGCCCTAGGAGTTTGTTTGTGAACATCCTAGGGTTTTCACCAATCCTACCGAGCTATGCACCTTTTTCGACAAGGAATCAAAACCCACTGGATGGTCGTTCTGCTGATCGGAAGCAGTTGGACTATTGCAGTGGGCACTTTGTTACACTTTTATAGCTTAGGCTTATCTCATGCTATCCTAGAGTCCTGCTTACAAACGATCAGTATTTTGACAGGTGCATGGTTGCTTGGGAATATTTTCTATTTCTACATTCCTCAGAAAGGACAACTTTGGATTGGTATCGCTTTACCATTGGTATTTGCAACTGGTTTTACGGCTCTAGGCTATGCAGTGATCACATGGATTAGCCCTAGTCAAGAAACATATATTCAATTTCTTAAAAATAGTAGTTATCTAAAGGGCACCTACTTCTATTTATTATTCCAATTTTGGACTATTCTCTTACTTCTTGCAGGTAAACTGGAGGATCAACAGAAGATCAAAGAAACGGAAGCAAACTCGGCAAAGCTCGCCAAAGAGGCTGAAATGTATCATTTGAGACAGCAACTCCAGCCTCATTTTCTTTTCAACAGTCTTAATTCCATATCAGCCCTTGTAAAATCCCAACCGGAACAGGCTAGGGAAATGGTTGTAGAATTAGCTGACTTCCTCCGAGGGACTATTCGAAGAGATGGAAATCAATGGATCAGTATGGAGGAAGAACTTTCCCAAATAGAAAAGTTTCTTTACATAGAAAAAGTACGCTTTGGAAGTAGGCTTTTGGTAACAATCAGTCAGGATGAAGCATCCAAGAAACTAATGATTCCCCAGCTGATGATTCAACCTTTATTGGAGAATGCCATCAAGCATGGCCTCTATGGAATGACAGGGGAAGTACCTATTTCAGTTCAGATTTCAGAAAAAAGCGGTAACCTCATTATCAACATTCAAAATCCTTTTGACCCGCAGGCTGGCCAAGCCAAAGGCAGTGGCTTCGGCTTGGAAGCAGTCAATAGAAGACTGCAATTACTTTTTGGGAGAAGTGACCTCCTGAAAATCCAGCAAAGCACCAACACATTCTCGGTAGAACTAACCATACCACATTATGCAACTGAAAACAATCATCATTGACGACGAACCTTTGGCGACAACTTTGATTCAGGAATACCTTATAGACTTTCCGTCTATAGAAGTCTGTGCGGTTGCCCATAATGGGTTTGATGGGATGAAAGCCATCCAAACCCATCAGCCCGACTTCATCTTTTTGGATATAGAAATGCCCAAAATCAATGGACTAGAGCTACTGGAATTACTTGACCATCCCCCCGCAGTAATTTTCACTACGGCATATGAACAATACGCTGTCAAAGCTTTTGATAATGCAGCTGTGGATTATCTATTAAAACCCTTTTCCAAAAGCAGGTTTGCAAAGGCGATCGAAAAACTGCAAGGCAATCTCAAGCAGGCTACCGGAGGAACCGATATTCAAGAAGAATTCCTCAGCAGAATCGTATTAAAAGAAAAAGGAGAAATCATCATCATTCCGGTCAATGAAATCCGTTACCTTGAAGCTAATGACGACTATGTAAACATTTACAGCACGCATGGAAAACACTTAAAAAACAAAACACTCAGCTTTTATGAAAAAGGATTGGCTCGTTTGGAGTTTGTACGGGTCCATCGATCTTTTATTGTTAAGGTCTCCGAAATCACGAAGCTGGAATCCTATGAAAAAGATGCTTATATCGTACTCTTGAGTAATGGCGAGAAAATCCCTGTAAGCAAAACGGGATATACCAAACTCAAAAACGTACTTGGTCTGTAAAAACAAAAAGCCTCATCGCTGAGGCTTTGTTATTAATATTCGTCTTCGTTAAAGAAGAAATCATCTTTTGTTGGATAATCAGGCCAGATTTCCTCGATATTCTCGTAAGGCTCGCCATCATCCTCAAGTTCTTGGAGATTTTCTACTACCTCCAGTGGAGCACCTGAACGGATTGCATAATCAATCAACTCGTCTTTGGTTGCAGGCCATGGTGCATCTTCTAAATAAGATGCTAGTTCTAGTGTCCAGTACATAGCTTATTAATTTTTTGTTTGTGCCTCAACGGCTTGCAAAAATAGAAATTGTTTTAAATTTTCAACTGTTAACCAATTATTTATTTGAAAGTTCCTTCAAGATCTGATTTTTTACATCAACTTTTCTTTTGAAGGCACTCAACTTTCTTCTCAGCATAATTTCGAAATCCGGTTCATTGGTCCGAAACTTCTCTGCATTATCTCGGATAGTAGCCAGTTCAGTTTCATCTCTATGGATTAAATCCCTCAAGATTGCAGATTTGATTTTCTTCTGTTCCGCTATATCTTTTTGCCTGAAATCAGCATACTTGCCATTTGCAAGCTTATCCAAAAACTGCTTTTCAAAGACCATTTCAGAGAAGAACGTAAAGGAACGCATCAATAGATTTGCATCCTTTGGCTTTCGCTGAGGCAATCTCTTCCAATCAGCTTGGAGTTTCTTCGCAGACGAAATAACGGCAAAACTTGTTTCAGCATGCGCCAATTTTTTTATTTCTTCCAGCATCGACTCCATTTTCTTCATCAATTCCCATGGACGCATTTCAGGTTCTGTTTGCATAGAACGCTTAAATCTGCTGAAAATCCGATTATTCAACTTAGAAAATTCATCCCATAGCGGTTGTCTTCTTTCTGCTGGAACTTTACCCGCTGCTTTCCACTCTTTTTGGATTCTTTTGGAAATCTCAAAGGATAATTTCGGATCCTGCATAGCAAATGCATCTCTTGCCTGCTGCACAAGGGATTCGTACACTTTAATATTTTCTTCCGCCTGTAAGGCTAATCCTTCGAAGAAATTTTTCCTGTTTTCAAAGAAAGCGTCTACAATTCCGTTGAACTCTGCCTCCATACTGGCTTCCTGCTCCTTTTCAACAGGACCAGTTTTTATCCAGCGCATTTTTAGGTTTTTAAACTCCTCAGAAGTATTTTTCCAATCTGTATCATGCTGTAGAGCTTGAGCTTCAAGTATTAACCCTTTTTTAATTTCTAGATTCTTCTCTCTGTTTTTTTGAATGATATCTTCCAGATAGTTCTGTACTTTCTCCAAGTCCTCAATCAATGGAATAAAATCACCTAATGCATCGTATTGATACAAAGAGTCTTTCAGATGCAATAACTTCATCAGAAATGACCCTTTATTCTGGTTTACTTCGATGTCTTGTTTCAATTGACTGATTTTCTCAGTCAAGGTCACAAACCTATCCTCAAAATACTTTATCGTACTTGCTTCGTCTTCTTTTACTTCTCCAATCACCCGATCTGGCTGATTCAAAAATCCTTTGAGATAAACCTTGTTATCTTTGATGTACCCGTATGGATGCTCCATGGTTTAATAGGTTGGTTGCGTGGTAGCGTTTACTAATTTTTTGCAAATTAATTAATTCAAAAGCATTTATCCTAAGAAAGCTATTTTTTTGGCATCTTTGCAATTAGCAAATCAACAAGCAAACAATGAGCAGTGAAAAAATAATCTTTTCAATGGCGGGAGTATCTAAAATCTACCCTCCTCAGAAAAAAGTTCTAAAAGATATTTATTTATCCTTTTTTTATGGCGCAAAAATTGGCGTACTAGGTCTCAACGGTTCAGGTAAATCCTCTTTATTGAAAGTTATCGCTGGACTCGATAAAGATTTTATAGGAGAAGTGGTATGGTCTCCTGGGTATACGGTAGGCATGTTGGAGCAAGAACCCAAGCTTGACCCAAGCAAAACGGTTAAAGAAATTGTAGAAGAGGCAGTTGCAGGAACCGTAGCTTTGCTAAAAGAGTTTGAAGAAATCAATGAAAAATTCATGGATCCAGCCTTAATGGAGGACCCGGACGCCATGGATAAATTAATCACCAAGCAAGGAGAAGTTCAGGAAAAATTGGATGCTGCCAATGCTTGGGAATTGGACACTATGCTGGAAAGAGCTATGGATGCCCTTCGTCTTCCGCCTAGTGATGCACTTGTCGGTAATCTCTCCGGTGGTGAAAAAAGACGCGTTGCCTTGTGCAGATTACTATTACAAGAACCAGATGTCCTATTACTCGATGAGCCTACCAACCACTTGGATGCTGAGTCGGTACATTGGTTGGAGCAACATTTACAACAATACAAAGGAACAGTCATTGCCGTTACTCACGACCGTTACTTCTTGGACAATGTGGCCGGCTGGATTTTGGAACTGGATAGAGGAGAAGGCATTCCTTGGAAAGGAAATTATTCTTCTTGGCTGGATCAAAAGCAGCAGCGTTTGAAACAAGAAGAAAAAACCGAATCCAAGAGACAGAAGACCTTAGAGCGTGAACTGGAATGGATTCGTATGGCTCCAAAAGCCCGTCAAGCCAAAGGTAAGGCACGTTTGTCTGCTTATGACAAATTAGTGTCTGAAGAGTCCAAAGAGAAAGAGGCAAAGCTTGAACTATACATTCCACCAGGACCACGATTGGGAGCCAAGGTGATCGAAGTCAATGGAGTATCCAAAGCTTATGGAGACAAGTTACTTTTTGAAGACCTTAGCTTCAACTTGCCTCAAGGGGGCATTGTGGGAATTATTGGACCAAATGGAGCCGGTAAATCCACCCTATTCAAATTGATCACTGGTCAAGAGCAACCGGATGCAGGACACTTTGAAGTAGGAGACACCGTCAAACTTGCTTACGTAGATCAAGAACACGATAATCTTGACCCAAACAAAACTGTTTATCAGGCCATCAGCGAAGGCAATGAACTGATGAAACTAGGCAACAAAGAAATCAATGCACGTGCTTATGTCAGCAGGTTTAACTTTGCCGGATCTGATCAAGAGAAAAAAATCGGTGTACTATCCGGCGGTGAGCGCAACAGAGTGCACCTTGCGATGACGTTAAAGGAAGGCGGAAACTTACTACTTCTCGATGAACCAACCAACGACTTGGACGTGAATACACTGCGGGCCTTGGAAGAAGCTTTGGAAAACTTTGGTGGCTGCGCGGTGATAATCTCTCACGACAGGTGGTTCTTAGATAGAATCTGTACACATATCTTGGCCTTTGAAGGCGATTCTCAGGTGTATTGGTTTGAAGGAAACTTCTCAGATTACGAGGAAAACAAGAAAAAGCGCTTGGGCGATCTGACTCCGAAGAGGATTAAGTATAAGAAGTTGAGGTAGGTAGAGTATAGGATGTACCAAGTACCAATGCCTGTCCCGATCCTCGGGATACGAAGTACCATGTAGAGACTTCAGTAGTAGAAAAGAGAGTTATTCTTAAAAAAGCACCTCAGTTAATACTTTGGGGTGCTTTTTTATTTATTCCTTTTACTCCACAATTCAGGATTTCTACTCGAATGAAAAACAGCAATGATAACGATTTTAATGCTTTACAACCATATACCTTTAATACCATTCATATTTTAGTTTGGATATTATAAATACAGAAAACTAAACACCCTAGAGGATTTCACTAGGGTGTTTGTTTTTTGACTACCAGAATAATATATTTAAAGAAAAATTAGTCGATGAGCTGGGGATTGAAATTTCGAATTGTATTACTAATTGTAGCTACTTTGTTGGCAATTCTTGCAATTATAAAATCAGGCTGGTTAAGTGCAGTAGCCATGGTTTTGGTGATGACTTCCTTATTGATTCAAATTTATCAAGAAAGGAAAAGCACATGACTTCTCTTGGGTATTGATTAAGATGGATTTAGATTCTATAAGTAGTGGCACTAGGTTAAATCGCTATATCAAAAGACCTCCTCAAGAGGCTGAACACCAAATTGGTTAATTACAAGTTTTTCATTTTTAGGCAAAGTAAAACTGAGATCTGTCCAATGCGTTCCATGAAAGCTTGTAAGATTTATTTGATTGTTCTTTCGTGTAATCTTAAAGGAAAAAATAGCATTTGAAACATCTTCCCATACTTGATCGCCTTTTACTTGTGTTACTCCAAATGAATCTACTACCGGAACTCTTCCGGACCGAAGACTAAAACCCAACTCCACCCAAGCGGTACCTGAGTTGCCCTTCATAAGAATCCCAGATTCTGAGTTTTCAATCACTAGTTCAAACCCCTGTACTTCTTTGGGAATTAACTCCTGAGCAGTAGCGAAAGGAATTGCCCCAAAACTAACGCAGGCAATAAATGTTAATGAAAGTAAATAAACGAGTTTTTTCATAGGTACAAATTGTTTTGATTAATTTATTAACGTTGGTATTCTTTATTGATTCAATCATTACAATGCATAAAGGTGTTGAATTTATTTATGGCTTCCTTTTAATTACATATACATCTCTTATCTCCTCTAAATTCTCTATCACTAGTCCTTGTGCTTCCAAATCTTCAAGTACACGGTCTATTTTTCTTATGTCCGAAAATGTAAGGTACAAAGGTAGATTGCTCTGATCAGAAGGTACAGAAAAATAGGTAGCAGGAAATAAGTCCTCAAACTCTTTCTTCAGTTCATTCAAGCTGTAACCGAGAAGCTCCATTTTGTTGTTTTTCACTTCCCTGTAGGTCAAAACTCCCGGACCCATTTCTTTTTTTGCTTGGACAGCTTTATCCCAATCTTGAACGCTTAGATTTTTTGTTTGCACCAGTCGCTCAGTTTTCTCAACGGAAAAACCCAAGGTATCCAAAATAAATGCAGCAATTTCAGGCTGTACAAGTTTCAATGGTTTGGAAGTATTGATTTCCATTTTGTATTGTCGCTTGTCTGTATCAGCAAGTTCCACTTTACTCACATCTAGCAATACTCCAATGACTTCTCGTAAGTCACCTGATTTTTGTAACATATTTGGACCTATCGCATACCCTTTATGTATAATCCCGGTAATAAATTTTTCGCGATAGACACGCACTTGGTAATCCTCATTGATTTCCTCCAATACCAACTCCTGCCTTGGACCTTCCAACTTGAGCAATTCAAATTTCCAAACAAAAGACATTATCCCGAAAGAGATAATGGCTATAAATCCGATCATTTTTAACTTTTTCATATCTTATGTATTCTAATTTTTGTTCAATTATCTGTTTCTTAATCACCCTCTTCCAGCTCAAAAATCAGCTCCACAGGTTGTCCAAAAATCTTTGCGATTTTGAGCGCAAGCACCGTAGATGGTACATATTTTCCCGCTTCAATAGAATTTATCGTCTGACGGCTAACTTGGATCAATTCCGCTAGTTCCTGTTGGGTCATGTTCTTTTTCGCCCGCTCTACCTTGATGCTATTCTTCATGATCCAATCGATAAATTTTGTAGTGAAATACTAGCAGATAAATCCCAACAAACAGTATACCCGCCAAAACTGCCGGAATCGGCAAATTGACCAAGCCCTCCCCTTTCCAATCATCTAATAATGAAAAACCCAAAATGAAAAGTACTTGGACAAATACGGCAGTTTGTAACGAACGGAGACGGATGCTCTGAATCATCTCATCCTCCACTTGTTGCCTGGATGACGCTACTACAAACAATCCCAACAAAGCCAGAGATAAAAAGAGTAAGAAATAGTAAAAACCAAAAACCAAATGACCAAGAACACCCGCGCCAAACAAGATCCAGCCTAGCCACTTGCAATAATGAGGAAATAAGAAATTTGGAATCATATGTCAATTATTTTTTACCAAATGTAAATTATACTTTACATTAAGTCAAAATATTTTGACAAAAAAATTATAGAATGGACCTAATGGTACCCTAGTTCAGCCAATTAAAAACTCAGACAATGGATAATTTGTATCAGAATCAACATTACTCAACTAAAAAAATGTTTTACATTTGGATGAATTAAATCCCATACTGTTATGGCCAAAAAATATGTACCGATTGCATACACGGTGATTTTCATCCTGCTTGGTCTTACCTTGGCAGCAAAATTTATTGGGGGGATTACTGTCCCGCCTTCGTTCAGTGCTATTTTATTAATTACTGCATCTGTCTTGCTTTTCTGGAACGCCCTATTGAAGAGAAAAAAGCAACATTCAAAAAATCGAACGACTAATTAAAAATTTTTCATTATTTCTACCTGATTTTTGTTTCTTTGTCAACGAAATACAGGCCAGCATATGAGAAATTTACTTTTACGTCCGGGAGCGGAGGAGCTTTCTTACGAAATCCGAGGTATTGTTAAAAAAGCTCGGGAGATTGAAGCATTAGGATACCCCATTACCTGGGAAAATATCGGCGACCCCATTCAAAAAAACAATCCCATCCCATCATGGATGAAGCAGATTGTATCTGAGTTAGTACAGGATGACAAGACTTATGGGTATGCTGATTCTAAGGGAGTTTTGGAAACGAGACGATTTTTAGCTGGGTTAAACAATGAAAAAAAAGGAGCACAAATCGCCGCAGATGATATTCTTTTTTTCAATGGCTTGGGGGACGCTATTGCTAAACTATATCAATTCCTTATTCCTACAGCCCGTATCATTGGTCCTTCACCTGCCTATAGCACCCATAGTTCTGCTGAGGCTGCACACGCCAACACAGCGCCTATTACCTACAAATTGGATCCGTCCAATCAATGGCTGCCAGATATGGAGGACCTTTACAATAAGGTAAAATACAATCCCTCTGTGGTAGGTATCTTGATAATCAATCCAGACAATCCAACCGGGATGGTCTATCCTGAGGAAGTATTGCGAGGATTTGTAGCTATAGCAAGGGAATTCAATCTATTGCTGATAGCCGATGAAATCTACCAAAACATCACTTACAACGGAGTCAAAGCCATTTCTTTGGCAGAAGTTATTGGTAATCGCCCAGCGATTTCATTGAAAGGAATTTCCAAAGAATTCCCTTGGCCTGGTTCACGCTGCGGTTGGATGGAATTTTACAACCGCAATTCTTCCAAAGAATTTGCTAAACTCTGCCAAACCTTGGAAAATGCCAAAATGATTGAGGTGTGCGCAACTATACTTCCCCAGCTGTCTATACCCAAAATCATGCAGCATTCAGAATATCCCGCATACAGAGCAGCAGAAAACGAAAAAATTGGACAAAGAAGCCGCATCATGGCTGAGATTATGGGGAAAATTCCTGGCATCAAGTTCAACCCAACCAAAGGTGCATTTTACAACACTATCGTATTTGAAGAAGGTGCCTTAAAACCTAATCAGTCATTAACCATTGAAAACACGGCACTGCAAGAAAAGCTAGACTCTTGGCTGGAACCCGATATGCCATTAGATAAACGTTTTGTGTACTACCTATTAGCAGCCAAACAAATCTGTGTAGTTCCTATTTCGTCTTTCTGTTCAGACCTCCGAGGATTCCGCGTAACCCTACTCGAAGAAGATGAATCCACCTTCCGCCAAACCTTTGAAAAACTAGGGAATGCTGTAAATGAATATTTAAAAAGTTAACTATAACTTCTCTCTAAAACCCCATAATTTCCCCGTCCATCCAAGCGGCTCGTTGGGTTAGGAAATTTTTCAAATTCCGTACTGCATCGGGATAATTTACACCTATCCCTTGATCCCATTTGGCATAGTTTCGCTGTACAGCTCCATTCTTTTCCAAGTAATCTGCATTCTTATCTACCAATCGGGTCAATGCAATGTCTGATAGCGGGCCATTTCTGTAATTTGTCCAACGCTGTTTGATCAATTTCCGAAACTCCGGGTCTTCCATCAAGCGGGGCCACCAAAAATGAATCATCCACGGATCATTGGAAACAAAATTATTGTAACGCATCACCCATCCATTCATAGGAATTCGATCACCTTGATCAAAACCTATGTTCATATCCCACACGGGACCCATTTCCAACTTTCCATTCCTATCCTTCTGCAAAAAGGTACTGAGACGATAAGCATCTACATTGCGGCATAATTCATTGATGATAAAATAATCAGCGAAACTTTCTAAACCCACAAAAGCTACATAACTACGTTCTCCCTTGGAAAAGTCATCCTGAAGGAGCGCAGTCTCAAAATCATGCATATACCGGAATATATACTCTTTTTGAGCAGGGGTAATATTTCTATCTTTTGGATACTCATACAAAAAATAGGTTTCCAAATACATGTTGGCATGATAGGGCGGCCCATACGGTTCGAAATCTATCAAATTTCCAAAAATGTCATATTGACTCCGAAATCCATTTTCGGGAGTATACCTCGCATCATCATCCCAATTAGAGTAAAAATACGATAGCGGCTTTCCAATACCAGCATCTCCTACCGATGTTTTATCAATTGTTAAAATATAGCCTCCAGATAAATTGGTAGAATTCGCATTCAGAGATTTGACATCAATACGATGCGTATCCCTTTTGAGCTTTTCCATAAAAGAATACACTCCAAGATATTCTCCATTGACTTCTAGTTCTACAAATCTAGTCCTACTAGCATATTTTCCAATACTTCTAGAAAGTTCATACCCTACATCATTATACATCAACGTTTGGTCCCACATGTATTTTTCTTGAAGATTGACCACATGCCCAACAAGCCGCCAATCTTCTTCCTCAGGCAAACCAAAAAAAGAAACATTCACACTATTGCCAGTTCCATCAATGGTCTCAATGTTGAAGCCTTTTTTCTGGGATAATCTAAAGCTCGTCTTTCCCCTAAACTCAATCCCGATCCGTTGTTCTTGCTTGAGCTTTTTCCCTTCATAGATTTTCAAAGTAGCTGGAATCCTTGGCTCGAAAGGAATATCAGCCCCATTGGTATTGATGACCAAATAAGGAATCTCGCTATCTCCTACATCAATGGCAAAAACTTGTCCATCATCCCCTATTGGCAACACATCTGGCTGAATTTTTTCTTGGCATGCCAGCAAAGAAAAAAGCATCCCCAAAAAAATGAATCTAAAAGACACTATTAAGCGAGGGTATTGAAATAATTTCATGATCATTTGGGTTAATTGTCCACAAGTTAAAACTAAGCAGCATTCAAGCCGATAGAAAACCTAATTTAATTAATAGTTTTTTTCTATCGTTTTTTACAGTCAATAGTGACACAAGTCTCGTTCATAGTTATCCTAACAAGCGTAATTTGTAGTATCAAAATTTAACACTAACAAAAATTTATATGAACGATCAAACAACACCTAGTATGCCAAGAATCGGGGATCATGCACCGGATTTCAAAGCAATGACGACCACAGGTCCCATGCAGTTTTCAGAATATATCAACAATAGCTGGACAATTTTATTTTCGCATCCTGCGGATTTTACGCCAGTATGTACTACCGAGATGTCCGGGTTTGCATTGGAACAAAAATTCTTTGATGAGCACAAAACCAAATTAGTAGGTTTGAGTATAGATTCCATCCACTCACACATCGCATGGGTGAACAATGTTAAGAAAAACACAGGTGTGTTATTTGAATTCCCTATCATTGCAGATATCGATATGAGTGTGTCCAAGTTGTATGGAATGTTACAACCGGGAGAAAGTGAAACTGCTGCTGTAAGAGCTGTATTCTTCATCGACCCAATTGGAAAAATCCGATTGATCATGTATTACCCATTGAATGTGGGTAGAAATATGGAAGAAATCAAACGCGTATTACTAGCACTTCAAACAGCTGATCAGAATAAATGCGCAATGCCATTGAATTGGACACCGGGAGAAAAAGTAATCGTCCCTCCACCAAAAACAGTTTCAGAAATGTTGGATAGAGAAGCTTCGGATTATGAAATGGTTGATTTCTATCTGGCAAAAAGATCACTATAAGGATATACTACCACTAAACAACCAAAAAGAGAGGGCTTTGACAGCCCTCTCTTTAGTTTTTTAACAACTCAATCTGAGTCCTGCTCACCTTCACTACACCTTGTTGTTCCAGTTTTTTCAATAATCTCCCCACCACCTCTCTGCTTGAATTTAATTCCAGGGCAATTTGAGTTTGTGTTTCACGGATTACTCTTGAATTACTCGCCTCAGCAGTTTTATGTAAGTATTCCAATAATCGCTCATCCATTTGCCGGAAGGCAATGGCATCTACTACTTTCAGCAGTTCTTCAAAGCGATCCTGATAACTATCCATGACAAAGAAGTACCAGGATTGGTATTTGGGCATCCATTCGTCGAGCTTGCTTATAGGCAGGACCACTACCGTGGTATCCTCCACAGGAATAGCCTTTATTTTGGAATATCCTTCCCGCGCAGAGCAAATCATGGTTATGGCACAGGCTTCCCCAGGCTCCAAGTAATATAAAAATATCTCATTGTCCTGCTCATCTTCCCGAAACACTTTCACGATACCATTGACAATCAAGGGTATTTGCTCCACTTTTTGTCCAATATCCATAATCAGTTCATCCGCTGGAAATAGTACCAACTCCCCGTCTTGGGCAATCTCTTTTTTCAATTGATCCTCAAAATGAACAAAATGCTTACCTAAATAAGTAGCAATATCTCCCTTGGCCCCCATCATAATTTTTGGAATTGCTTAAAATTCAAATTTGAAAGTTAATTTTAGGAAATAATCTTCACAATGCATTCCTTTTTTCCAAAAAAGACCATCGTATGAAGTCTCGAAAAAACCTGCTTATATTCATTTCCTTTATAGCGTTTATCAGTTTGGGATTACCTGATGGACTATTAGGAATCGCTTGGCCATTTATCAGTGAGGCTATCGATATCCGTCTTGAAAAACTTGGACTTATTTTAATGGCCTTTGTGGCAGGATACTTGAGTGCGAGCTTGAGTAATTCTAAAATCAGCAACATCATTTCTTTAGGCTGGCTACTAGCAGGGAGCTGCATGCTGACAGGAGTAAGTTTATGGGCTTTTACTTGGGCAGGTGGATTACCTTTTCTATTGATTGCTGCCTACTTCTTGGGTGCTGGCGGTGGAGCAATTGATACCTCTCTTAATATCTTCGCCTCCGCTAATTTCTCTCCCAGTGTGGTTAACTGGCTTCATGCTTTTTATGGTATTGGGGCAACCTCAGGCCCTTTGATTTTAACCTATTTATTTACCCAAGGAGACTCGTGGACAATGGGTTACTTTATTGTTGGGGGGATTCAAATTGGATTAGGAATTGTATTCCTTTCCACCATAAAACTTTGGAAAAATCAAGCCACCGAATCCCCAGACCCCAAAGCTGGAAGCTTTCGAGAGAGTATCCAACAGCCTATGGCCTTTCTCAGCATATTGGTATTTTTTCTGTATACAGGATTTGAAATTGGCGTTGGACAATGGCTTTACACCATCCTAACCCAGTCCCGAGGAATTGCTGAAGATACAGGAGGATTATGGGTAAGCACCTATTGGGGAAGCTTGACTCTAGGAAGGATATTTTTTGGATTTGTATTGCGGAAATCCAGTACCTCCAAAGTTCTCAGCCTTGGAACTATTGGTATTGTGTTGGGAAGCATGATGCTCTATTGGGATGTGAATGCCAATTTGAGCTATGCTTCAGTTGCCCTCATCGGTCTTAGTTGTGCACCCATTTTCCCTTCTATGATTGCTTTAGCATCCACACTGTTTGAACCAAAATTCGCTCCTACCTTGATCAGTTTCCAAATTTCAGCAGCTATGGTTGGAGGTGCTTTGTTACCGGCAAGCTCGGGCTTTTTGGCAGAGTATTTTGGATTGGAAATCATCTCCTTTTCATTTGCCATTCAAGCTGTTTTATTAGCACTTGCCTATGCAGTAATTTATCGCTTCAAAAAAAGAAATGCTCTCACAGATTAAGCCATATGAATTAAGGGAATGAATCCTTAGATTCGCTGAAATTTGAATCACATGGTCCGAGTAAGCAGCTCTAAAGCTGTATCAGGTTATATCATGGCCCTTACAGCGGCAGTATTGTGGGGCATCTCCGGTACAGTTGCCCAATTTTTATTTGAAGTAAAATCCATTGCTCCCGACTGGCTGGTTACTTGGCGAATGCTTATCGCAGGTGTCATTTTATTGAGCTATGGATTTAACAAGGCTGGAACTGATATTAAGCATATTTGGAAAAAACCCAAAGACGGGATTGAGCTTTTCCTCTTTGGCGCTATTGGTATGGTAACCGTGCAGTACACCTACTTCTATAGCATCTCTCTTTCCAATGCAGCCACTGCTACCATCCTCCAATATGTCGGACCTGTATTTGTGGTGGCTTTTTATGCTATCAAATACAGAAGATGGCCCACTTGGCGAGAGTATGCTGCGCTTGTTTTGGCTAGTATAGGTATCTTTTTACTGGTCACCCATGGGACCATTGAGAGTTTGGTTATTTCCAAAGCTGCAATCATCTGGGGTATTTTATCGGCCTTGGCTTTAGCATTTTATACCATCCAACCCGTACAACTCTTACGGAGATTTTCCTCTAATACGGTCACAGCCTGGGGCATGCTTATTGGAGGTGTGACCTTTGCACTGTATACACAGCCTTGGTATTGGAGTGGAATCTGGGACATAGAAACCTATGGAGCAGTCGGCTTTATCATAGTTTTCGGAACAGTCATTCCTTTTTCCATATTCTTACATTCATTGAATCTGATTGGTGCCCAAACCGCTTCTTTATTGTGCAGCGTAGAGCCTTTATCTGCTGCCATTACAGCCGTGTTTTGGTTAGGAATCCTATTTACTGGCATGGATTGGTTGGGAACTATCTTGATCTTGGCAACCGTTGCTATCTTGACCCTCAACAAAAAACCAGTTACAACCAGCAATCAACCATGAAACAAGCAAACAATCTAAGTAAACGAGGAATAAAAGCAGCAGCAAATGCCATGCGGGTAGATCTAGACTTATATTACCAAGTGCTGGAAAACCCCTATCATCCTGAGAAGAATCCAACAGGTGCTATCCCAATGAACATGGCTGAAAACCACTTAGGATGGGAATTATTACATGAGAAAATCCAACACATATGCCGACAGCAAACGTTGACGGATTGGACTTCGAGTTATGGAGACCCAGCTGGGGTACTTTCATTCCGTGAGGCTGTATGTGGCTATTTTGAGCGCTTTTTGAAGGTCAAACCATTAGATCCAGCAAATTTAGCATGCTCAGCAGGGGCTACGGCAGTCATTGAAATGAGCAGTTTTTTGTTAGCAAACCCAGGAGATACAGCAGTCATACCAGCCCCCAGCTATCCGGTTTACACGGCTGACTTACAAGTTTTTTCGGGAGTGGAACGATACGATCTACAAGTTGAAATGGGCAAAGCGATTTCTCTAGTCAAACTTGATGAAGCCAAAAGTTCCATCAAAGCCTCGGGAAGTGAATGTAAACTATTGATTTTAACCCAGCCTGATAATCCTACGGGAAAAATCTATACACTACAAGAATTAAATCAGCTGGCGGATTGGTGCATTTCGAATGAAGTGCATATGATAGTGAATGAGATATACGGCATGTCTTTGATAGACACCCAACATCCTACTATCACAAAAGATTATCCAACGGATGACTGTTTTCATTCATTCCTTCAAGTAATTGAGGAGAGAAAAAGTCCCTTCCTGCATTTTTGGTATTCCTTTTCCAAGGATTTAGGAATTTCCGGTTTTAGGGTTGGTGCCATGTACTCACACAACCAAGAATTGATCAAGGGTTACCGAAATGTTGGTTTGTCGCATGCGATCTCCAATTATACCCAATGGCTGATGCAGGAAGTATTAACAGACACTGCATTTATGGATCGGTTTATTACCCATTCTCAGGCTGCTCTGACTGAAAATTATGCAGCTATAATCCATACCCTCAAATCTTTAAAGATTCCTTACACCCCTTCTTACGGAAGCTTATTTGTATGGGCCAATCTGAGTGAATTCCTTCAAGAACATTCCGCAGCAGGAGAAGAAAAATTATGGTTGGATATTTTCCATGAAACAGGCATTCTTTTAACACCAACCAACGGTTTTGGGCATTCTGAAAAAGGCTGGTATCGAATGGTAATTTCCAGTCAGCCATTGGAGGGAATACAAGAAGCGATGAGGAGGTTATCAAGCTTCGTAAGTTATAGACGAGCTTAAGAATAAGTAAAGCGTTTTTTCTAAACCAAATTAAATTTTATGACTTTTATGAGGATGGTGTTTTATTATTGCAACTAACAAAGAATTTTTTTAATAAAAATTCCAAAACTTAACAACTAGCATCTTTAGTTCTGCGTAAGTCAACTTAACCAAACAATAGAAGCTATGCTTAAGTATTCTCTCTCTTTTATCCTGGCATTGCTTACAGGGCTGATTAGTGCTCAGGATATGATCCAATTAAAGGGTGTCTTACTCAGGTCAGCAGGTGAACATGCTGCAGGGGATACCATTACTGTAGTATCCCAACGAATGAAATTTGATGGCGTAACCAAACAGTATGGGTATATCAGTTATGGTAATCGTAAATTTATTGATGAGGATCGCATAGAAATTTTAAACCCTGATATGGACTTCTGGGAAGAAGTTTGGTTTACCAACCGTGCTGATGAAATCACCAAAGTGGGTTGGGAAAAAGAAAAGCGGCAAGAATTGTACGAAGATGCCATGGATTACTATTCTACTGCTTTAAAGAATAACTTAATTTTTGAAGATGAATTGCTAAGCGATTATTTATATCAATTGACATTGGCCATTCACCCGTTCGAAATGCTCAAAGAGCGTCAACGGAACTTCAGTATTTTGGTTTTGAAATCCCCTGAAGAAAGCAGTTTTGCTTTTGACAATGGAATGATTGTGTTGACAACAGGCTTATTGGCTACTTTACAAACTGAGGAGCAACTTATCCAATTACTTGCTGAGAATATTGCCCATGTGGTGTTGGAACACAATCTGATTAATTTTAACAGAGCCTTGAAAGCAGAACGAAATGCGCGAATCTGGGGTACCATCACGGCCGTTGCCGCTGCTACAGCCATGGCTGTAGACGAAGTAAATACTGGAAGATGGCATGATTATGGATTGGCGGCAGATTTAGGTGCTTCTGTATATTTTTTATCGAGAAATACCCGAAGTAATATAGGGGCTGAATATAACAATGCACAACGGATAATAGCCAAACAAACGGCTCAAAAATTTTTACACACGTATCCAGAAGTTGTCAATTATGACGAAGTGGCTTTTATAACCCAACTTGCACCTGCCATCAGTGTTGCTGCTTGGACTCAGTTTCACTTCAAACATTATGGTACAGCTTACCATATGATTCAACGATTGGAAGATCATGGACTGACTACAGACATGGATTATTTTTTGATGAGCCGAATCATCAGAAAACAATACAACGATTTGGAGTCCAATGAACTAGCCTTAGCATATATTGAAAAAGGACGAGCGAAATCCTGGGAAGAATTCCCCGAACTCTACAAAGAAGAAGGACTGATTTATCAACGCTTGGGAGAATTTGACAAAGCAATTGAGGCATTTAGCAAGTATCGGCAGCACCTCAGCAGCCTAAGGGATAAAGGTCATTTTGTCGATTCAGAGTTAAGAAGCATTGACCAATTCATTCAACGTACCAGTAATTTATCCAAAAGAGTGACTGAAATACAAGATTAAGTAAACCAACGCTACCACAATCATATAAAAACCTGATTTTCATCAGGTTTTTTGTTTTTAAAAGTCAGTAATATCGTACTTTCAATCTATTTACTCAGACTATGAACGATAAACTCAATTTCAACCAAATTCAGCTAGTCAGTTTGGTCCTGCTCAGGATATTGATTGGCTGGCATTTTCTTTATGAAGGGGTCATCAAATTGTACAACCCTTCCTGGACAGCCAAAGGCTACCTGCTCAGTGCAACCTATATGGAAGGATTCTTTGGCTGGTTGGCCTCAGACTCCATGATAGCCGTAACCGACACCCTAAATATCGCTGCCTTGATCTTTGTAGGTGTAAGTCTCTTATTAGGATTTAAAAGTAGCTGGGGCAGTCTCATCGGAATAGGATTACTGCTTTTTTATTACTTGGCCCACCCTCCATTTCCTGGCTATCCACTAGGACCTAGTGAGGGCAGTTATTGGATCATCAATAAAAACCTGATCGAAGCAGCTGCACTATTTGTCATATTCCTGTTTCCCACTTCTTCATTTGTTGGCATAGATCGGCTATTTGTCAAAAAAGAAATCACCCCATCCACCACCTAACGAGCAAAGACCATGGCAGAGGATAAAAAATTATTCAAAGGATTTTCCAGAAGGGATTTATTGAAAAGCCTTGGGGGCATTCCCATTTTAGGAGCAGTTTGGTTTGCAGGCGTCAATCATGATAAAAAAAGCAAGCTAGAGCGAGATTTTCTACTAGAAAAACTCAACATCAAAGCCACCCCTCCACCCGAAAGTGGCCCCATGAGCGGTGAACCTTTAAGGATTGGGGTGATTGGCTTTGGTATCAGAGGAGAGCAGTTGATGCGCTCCCTAGGCCTTGCAACGAATGAGTGGTTGGAAGAGATGGCAGAAAATGAGCGCAAGAATCCAAATGATATGCGATTGGCAGATTTCAAAGCACAGGAAAGCCTTAACGTAAAGCTTAGCGGTATTTGTGACATCTTTGATGTAAGGGCTGAAAATGCCCTCAGATCATTCAATACCAATGACAACACCTGTAAGCGCTACGATACTTACCTGGATATGATCCATAGTGGGGAAATTGATGCAGTTATCATCGCTACTCCTGACCATTGGCATGCCCCTATGGCCCAAGCAGCCATAGAAGCTGGAATTCATGTGTATTTAGAAAAACCTATGACACATACCATAGCGGAAACATACACCTTGCGGGAAGCTTGCAGAAAAAATCCGAAAGCTGTTTTTGCGGTAGGTCATCAGCACCGTCAAACCCAAAGTTTCCTCACTGCTATGGATGCTCTGGAAAAAAACACCCTTGGACATGTTTCCCTGATCATGACTACTACCAACCGTAACGATGATAATGGAGCCTGGCAATACGATATACATCCAGAAGCATCTCCTGAAACAATTGACTGGAATGCTTTCTTGGGAACAGCTCCTCAGGTACCTTTTAACGTCGAGCATTTTTTCAGATGGAGAAAGTGGTGGGCTTATGGTTCCGGTTTGTCAGGCGACTTATTGACCCATGATTACGACCGAATCAATTGCATTTTGAAAATGGGCATTCCCAAATATGTGACAGCATCAGGAGGAATTTACACGCACAGAGATGGCAGAAATGTTCCCGACGTCATGCATGTCAACATGGAGTTTCCGGAGTTTAGTACGGGGGGAACACAGCGAGAATCGAAAGAAAACGGCATGACCCTCGTCTACAGTGCTACTTTAGGAAATCAATTCGAAAGAGGAACCGTATTGATGGGCCATGATGCCAGTATGAAACTAGGCAATACGCTGAGCATCTACGCAGACCCTAGATCAACCAAGTACCGTGACTTGATAGAGGAAGGAAGAATCGACCCCAACGTACCCATATTCCAATATGACCCTAGTGCAGTCAGTGGAGTGGATGCCGTCACCTCCGCTACAGCCAAATACTTTGCGGACAAAGGCTTATTATGGACGTACCGGGATGGAAAAAGAGTGGACTCTACCTTTTTACATATACGCGAATGGCTGAGCTGTATCCGAAATGGAGGAGAGCCAAGTTGTGGTATTCAGGAAGGATTTGAAGAAGCCATAGCGGCCCACATGGCAGGGCTTTCCTATAAAATTGGCAGAAAAATAGCATGGGATGAAGCAAGTGAATCCATCATCGCACTGCCAGGAGAGGATTTAGATGCGATTCTCTTAAATAACGAAGTTTAAATGATAAAACTACTCCCATCGCATTTTGAAGAGTCTCTTGATGTGATGGGAGTTGGTTGAATTAACTCATCTGGAAGAACGATTGCAAGAAGATGAGGGCACTTACATTACAGCTGAGGAGTCGGTTAAGTCGTTACAAAATAAATTCAGGCATTTTAACTTCATTTTCTAATTCAGACTTCCAGCTATCTTCTGCCTCCATTGTTTCCCTTAACTTTTCATTCAAAAAAATCTGATACCAAATTTCGTGATTAAACTTAGTGACACTTTGGTAAACCTTCTCAGAATGAATCATCAACCTTAAAATAAATTCTTTACTAGGCTCCCGGTGACCATTGATTGTTTGACTTAAAATAACTGGAGACACACCGAGATCCCTAGCAAAATCATTTCTTCGCGAATACATAGAGTCTACATAATGGGCTAGAAATTGACTAAAGCTTTGACTCTGATTTTTATGATCATTGCTAAGACATTCCTCCATTTTAATTTTTAACTGAATCAGCTTCGCACGTATAATCTCCTCTTTAGAAAGGTTTTTCATGCGTTTAAGCCGTGCTTCCATTAAAATAATAGCATCGCCATCCCTTTCTTCCTTGGAAGAATACCTTGAATCTATCCCAAATTCAAAATCCATTTTATTTTGACTCCTATTTTTCATCATGATCATACTCATTAATTAAATTAATTAACTCAGGCACCTCTAAACTCAACGTTGAACCAGTGACTTGCATCTTATATTTTTTCCTGTAATGATCAATTATCGCAGTCTTTGGCTTAAGTGAAATGCAGGCCATTTCCCCAAAATCAGCTACCGCAATTTTGCCCACATGGGCAAGAAGATTCCCAATAACATAGTCATACTGTTTCTGTTTTCCGACATTTTTTTTAGAAGCTGAGAGTAACCTGATATGATACCTCCATTCAAAGGGAATTTTCTCAAATGAAATAAGTCCCAATATTTCTAATTGCCCTACTATAATCAACTTATAAATTTCGTAACCCCGCTCCTCTTTCCAATTAAAGAAATACATTGACTTATTTAAAGATTTAAAATCATTAGCTTCTACAGGCAATACTAATGCCTTCAACCTTTTTCCAGTAGATACCTCCACAACTACCATAGGTTAAATTTACTAAACTTTACGATTTTTGTAAAGTTAATTTAGATGTTTTATAAAAAAAGTAAACAACTATTTATCTACCGTAGTACGAAGTCAATGGTTCCTTTGAAAAAAAGATTTAAATTTTTTAAAAAATCCCCCACTTCTCCGCAAACGTTTTAGACTTCCCGAAAACCTAATTTTTCACTAAAAAACAGGCTTTAAAGCCACTTTTCTAGGGGTTTTCAAAAGCCTAAGTATATCAAACTCCAAATATTTTTTTATAATTTGGTAGGGTTGAGTGGCTTGCCAACAATGCGCTACCACATATTAAACCCATACAACCCAAGATGAACCAAAAAGCTCGTTTATCCTTTAGTCAAATTATCAACATGAATGTCGGGTTTTTCGGCATTCAATACAGCTTTGGCTTGCAGCAAAGTGCTGTCAACCCCATCTATGATATGTTGGGGGCGCAACCACATGAAATTCCTATTCTGAATTTAGCAGGCCCCATGACAGGTCTCTTGATTCAACCCATCATTGGAGCCTTGAGTGACAAAACATGGTCTTCAAGGTTTGGCCGAAGGAAGCCTTACTTTTTTATCGGTGCTGTTTTTTGTAGTATTTGCCTATTTCTTTATCCGTTCAGTAGCAGTCTTTGGATGGCTGCTGGATTACTCTGGGTATTGGATGCTGCTAACAATACTGCTATGGAGCCTTACCGGGCTTTAATTGCAGACACCATGCCCGAAGATCAATTTGCCAAAGGATTTCTAACCCAAAGTTTTTTCACCGGGCTGGGAATTACTTTGGCCAATGTTTCTCTCTTTGTTTTTCAAAAATACATCCCTGGTACAGCTGGTTCTTTGCCTGTATGGGTGTATGCTTCCTTCTTTTTGGGGACCATCTGTTCCATCACATCGGTTATGTGGAGTATCTCAAAAACCACTGAAATTCCACCCACAGAAGAAGAATTGAAAGAATTACGAAAACATCAAGAAGGCAAACCAAACCTGGTGATTCAGTTTTTCTTGTCTATCATCACATCCTTATTGATTTACATTTATTTCGCGCTTTTATTGATACCCTCTATTTTTTCACGCGGGCTGATCAAAAGACAAATTGATGCGATCGAAAATAACCCAAGACTCTCTGTGCTTTTTGGGCAAAACTTGGAAATTGTCAATTCTATAGTTGTCATGCCTAAAGTGATGTGGCAGCTTGCCTTGGTGTATTTATTTCAGTGGTATGCGCTATTTGTTTACTGGCAGAATGCAGCAAAAAGTATTGCACAATCTGTCTGGAAAACATCTCCTACCGCTGACATGAAGCTTTTTGAAGAGGCCGTAGGCTGGACAGGTCTCGTAAATGGCTGGTACAATATTGTCACCTTCCTTACAGCATTTGGACTCGTGGGGGTTGCCAAGAAATATGGGCCTCGAAAAGTGCACTTCGTTTGTTTGATCATGGCTGGAGTTGGCTTATTGATTTTCCCCTTTATTGAAAATAAATATTTACTATTTGCCCCAATGACAGGATTTGGAATAGCGTGGGCAAGTATGATGGGAATTCCTTACTTATTGGTAGTGAATGAAATTCCAAAAGAACGCTACGGCGTGTACATGGGCATCATCAACATGATGATTGTAATCCCCATGATTCTACAAACATTGACCTTTGGATTTATTTCCAAACACTTCTTGGGCAATGATCCGGGAACTGCCATCCTATTTGCCGGTCTACTATTGCTTGGAGCGGCTGCGGCAGTGCTCCGCATCAAAGAAACGCACGACGTAGATACTACCAAGGCCCCTATGGGAGGGGGACATTAAAAAAAATTAAACACTATTCATTCTTTCTACCAACCATCAATTATGCCATCGACGATCATCCAAAATGATTTCATTCTCCGAATCATTGCTAAATATGCGCTAAACATCCATCCAAAAGACACTCCCATCATCCAACGATTGGAAACTCATTTGGAAGTGATTGGCAAACTATTTTATGAGCTCTACAGCACCCACCCTCAAAAGGATGAGCAATTTGAATTACTGATAGTCCAAGTCATTCAGCAGGGTCAAAATCGTGCTAATGATCTACAAGCGAGAGATAAAGAGAAAGCAACAAAAGACCATTGGTTTTTGAGTAATGAAATTGTAGGAATGAGCTTGTATGTGGACAGATTTGCAGGTAAGCTGCAAGATATGCCATCCAAACTCCCCTATTTAGAGGATTTGGGCGTAAATTTCCTACACCTGATGCCGCTATTTGAAAGTCCAGAAGGAGAAAGTGATGGAGGTTATGCTGTCTCCAATTTCCGAAAAGTAGATGCAAAATTCGGAAACTTACAGGATTTGGAAAAGTTGCGTAAACTCATGCATGAAAAAGGCATGTACCTGATGTTGGACATCGTACTGAATCACACTTCCCACAAACACGAATGGGCGGAAAAAGCGAAAGCGGGTGATCCCTACTATCAGAGCTTCTTCTACATGTACGATAATCGATGGATACCCAATCAGTACGAACAAAGCATGCCAGAAATCTTCCCTGAGGGAGCTCCGGGCAACTTCACATGGGTTCCCGAATGCAACCGATGGGTGATGACAGTATTTCACAATTACCAATGGGATTTGAATTACATGAATCCTATCGTATTGAAAGAAATGGTGGACAATGTTCTTTTTTATGCCAATTTGGGTGTAGATGTACTACGTGTAGATGCTCCTGCTTTTATCTGGAAACAAACGGGCACCACCAGTCAAAACCTTCCTCAAGTACATAGTCTTTTGCAACTCATCAAACATTGTGTATTGGTAGCTGCACCTGGCATGGCGCTCTTGGGTGAGGCGATCGTCGCTCCTCAGGAAATCATCAAGTATTTTGGCACAGGTGAATATACTGCCAAAGAATGTGATTTTGCCTATAACGCAACGCATATGGCCTTGCAATGGGATACTTTAGCAACCGGGGACACTGAATTATTGATGAGCGCACAGCATTTGATGCTTCAAAAACCTTATGGAACTTCTTGGATCACCTACACCCGATGCCATGATGATATTGGGTTGGGTTATACAGATGAAATGATCCGGAGCATCGGTAAGAATCCTTATCATCACCGAAAATTCATCACGGACTTTTATTCGGGGAATTACCCCAACAGTCCTTCCAAAGGAGCATTATTCTCCTTCAATCCGAAAACAGGGGATGCCCGTATCAGCGGAACATTGGCTTCCTTATGTGGTTTGGAAGTAGCACTTGAAACAAACAACACCTCTAAAATTGAAGAATCCATTCAGAAGATTTTGTTGATGCAGGCGCACTCCCTAGTTTTGGGTGGATTGCCTATGTTATTTTACGGGGATGAGATTGGCTATACCAACGATTACAGCTTCTATGATGATCCTGCCAAAAGTTACGATAACCGCTGGATGCACAGGCCTTTGATAGATTGGGAAAAAGCTGCCAATATTCAACTTGAAGGCACTGTTGAACAAAAGATTTACCTAGGCACACAAAAGCTGATTGCTATCCGTAAACAGCTCCCACAACTAGCTGACCTCAAAAATTTAGTTTGGTCCAGTCCTCAAAGCAACCATGTGACTGTCTTTTTGCGGGAACATGAAGGAAAACGCTTCTTTGGTGCTTTTAACTTCAGCGCGTATGCTACTCAAATCAGCTGGTATGCTTTCCGTGAATATACCGAAAAGCCAGAAAGATTACTGGATCTCTGGAACGGAGTCACACTTGAGGTAGGAATGGATCATGAATTCCTTCACTTTGAACCATATCAATTCATGCTATTGGAAGTACATTAAACCCAACATACGCAATAGATCTTCAATTACGAAACCTTCTATATGATTCGGATAAAAAAAAGGCCGCTCTTCAACTGAGCGGCCTTTTTATTTCTTTGCAATCAATTATTTGATTTTAACTTCAAAGTAATACTCCTGACCAGAAGGATATACTCCAAGGATTACTACTTCTTCTCCTTTGTTGTCAGCAAGTACATTATTCAAATCTTCGGCACCAGAAATTCTATATCTTCCATCTGAACCAATTACAGAAGTAATGATAAAGCCAACTTTAGCACCTGATTTTCTCCATTCCTCATTATTGATACTGATAATGCTAGCTCCACCAGAAATACTCAAGCGGTTTTTCAAGTCGTCCTTGACATCTTCAAATATGATCCCTTCAAACGTTGCACGCTTCGGCAGTTCCTTTCTGATAATCTTTGTATCACCTGAAATATTTTTCAATGTTGCTTTTACCTTTGTTTCTTTTCCATTCCTTAAGTAAGCAACTTCTACTTTGTCTCCAGGTCTCTTTCTTGCAACCATTTCTTGCAGTCGGGCTACTGATTCTGTTTCCACACCGTCAATACCAACGATAATATCACCTTCCTTCAAACCAGCCTCTGCACCTCCGCTACCATCATTGACACCAGAAACATACACACCTCGAGAGACTCCTAAAGTCTTATTCAATTGCTCTTCCAGCTCAGGGTTGACATTTCTGATGGTAACTCCCAAAATACCTCTTTGAACAGTACCGTATTCCAGTAAATCATCCATTACTTTTTTCACAATAGACGTAGGCACGGCAAATGCATAGCCATTGAAGGTACCTGTACGAGAGGCAATCGCTGTATTGATACCGATTAATTCTCCTTTAAGATTCACCAAGGCACCACCAGAGTTTCCAGGATTTACCACAGCATCTGTCTGCAAGAAAGATTCAATCTGAAGGTTATTTTCTAAATCTCTTAAAATCCCAATATTTCTCGCTTTCGCAGAAATGATCCCAGCAGTAACGGTAGATGTCAAGTCAAATGGGTTACCCACGGCCAATACCCACTCACCAACCTTCACCTGATCTGAGTCTCCAAACTTCACGTATGGCAAGCCTTTGGCCTCCACTTTTAATAATGCTAAATCAGTGGTAGGATCCGTACCTATGACACGTGCAGTGTAGCGCGTATTGTCAGATAATGAGATATCTACTTTTGTAGCGTTTTCTATGACATGGTTATTTGTCACTATATACCCATCCTCAGAGATGATCACACCCGATCCTGAACTCTGTCCCTGCCTAGGGGCGCCTCTTCTATCTGGCTGTCTAAAACCAAAAAGCTCCTCTAGGGGATCCATACCTCTTTGCTGTTGAGCTACGGTAACTGAACTTTTGACATGGACAACTGCGGGTGTTACTTGCTCTGCAGAGGCTACAAAATTGATCCCTTCTGGCACAATAAACTTATCATCCGAAAGCCAATTGACCAAACTGGTGTTTTGCTTATCCGTAAAATTGGTTGCCGAATTTTGCTTGGACAGGTAGCTTGCCCCTGCCAAGGCTATGATGCCTCCGATCATAGAGGCGACAATGATACCTAGGAAAAACTGACCTTTATTCATATCCTGTAAATTTAAGTTCTTAATTTTGTACGTAAATCACTAAGCTACCGCAATCAAAAACCAAGCAAATTTAATTTTATGTCAGGGAGTTTAACAAGCTTTAACGTGAGAACAGTGCTTGCCGATTGTTGCTAAGGTATAACAAAAAATAATAGCTCAAGTTTCTAACATTTTAAAACTTTGTGGAATTCTGTTTACATTTAAAGAAAAAAATATGCTGCAAAGGCTTTTTTTAGTAGTCCTTACCCTTCAATTAATACTCGCTCAGCAACTTTTGTTGGGGCAGGTATCATCTCAGCAAGTCCTTACCCAAGGAAATACAGAAACAGTCCAAGCTCCTCAAGCTAGCTTGGAGCAAAATATTAAGAGAATTCAACAGTTCAATATTGCCATCAATTCCATCATCAGAGGTTTGGAGGCTGAAGTAGACACTACAATACTCGCTGACATTTTGCCAAGTGCCGAACGAATAGCAACTGTCATTCAGTCACGGCTTGACAGTCAGGAGTCTCGGATCAATCTTCGCTACATCAATGCCTTGGACAATTTACTTTCTGGTATCAAATCACAATTGAATGAAGCCGAAAAGCCAGTCTTGGTTAAAATGGAGCAACTTTTAGGATTTCGAACAGTCGTTGATTCCATTAAGACGGATGGAATTTGGCAGTTGGGCAAGGAAAGTACCATTGGATTTGAAGAATATACCCAAGCCAAGAAAGACCTTTCTAAAAAATTAGGGCAACTAGAAAAATCCCTTCAGGAAGCTCGCATGGTCAATGCCAATTACCTTAGCAGAATATCCAGAGTAAGCATTAATCTAGCATTGGTTGGAGAACGAATACAATCCCAACGGAGAACTCTTGAAAGGAGCTTACTTGATAAAGAAAACAACTACCTATGGGAAAAAAGGGATTTTCCAGACACAGAACGTCTCCTCGATATTTTCAAAGCTTCCCTAAGGTTCAACGGATTGATCGTTTCCCGCTACATCACCAGCCACATGGGAGTTTTATTTTTCCTATTGACCTCCATCGGGGTACTCTATTGGTGGACTAGTACGAACATCAAAAAAATCGAACAAGAAAAAGAATTTGCCTCTATCATACTGGGAAGGCTGGTTTACATTCACAAATTCACCTTAGTTGCTTCTTCTTTGCTAATATTGGCTATTTCACCTTTCTTTTTCACCAATCCACCTGTGACACTTTTTGCTGTTATTCTATTCTTTATGGTCTCTTTTTCAGGAATATTACTCACCAATCGTATCAATAAACCCGCCTTGAAAGTATGGGGTGGTTTATTTATCTTATTTGTATTTAGCTTAATCAGCAATCTTTATTGGGAGATTAGCTACAATGAACGCTGGTATTTATTAGCCTTTGGTATTATAGCAATCCTATTAGGCTTACAACTGAAAAAAGTTATTGCAACGGATGCAGAAAACTCACTTCCCCCTTATCTGAGTAAAATCACCAACGTATACATTGGCTTCCAAGCAGTAGCCATTTTAGCAAATATTCTGGGGAGATTCAGCTTAGCAAAAATGCTCGGG
Source organism: Mongoliitalea lutea (assembly GCF_014652135.1). Lineage (GTDB taxonomy): Bacteria > Bacteroidota > Bacteroidia > Cytophagales > Cyclobacteriaceae > Mongoliitalea > Mongoliitalea lutea. Next base: position 117,577 of record NZ_BMYF01000006.1, on the reverse strand, counting down.
ATTACTGCAACCCTCAGCCTCATGCATGCGGTGAGTTTGTTGGTTTTTCTGATCGTAATCAAAGAAATGATTTACCTCCAAATAGAAGTCAGTCGAAAAAATCAATCAGAGTTTACCTCCATGATTGATTTTAAAGATATCCAACAAAGAATTACCAAGCTTTTTTCCCTATTAGCCATCGCCATTTGGGGGTATTATTTCTTTGAAAGTCTTTCCTTGCTTGATACGCTTTTGGAAGCAATCGGGAATTCCCTAGCCAAACCTCGCAACATCCTCAATGCCTCTTTTACCTTTGGGCAAGTAGCGGTGTTTATTTTAGTGGTCTATATTTCCTCCTTTTTAGCCAATAACGTAGCATATTTTGCTTCTATCAAAGACCAACAATATGCCGCGGCAAAGAAAAAAAGACTGGGTTCTGCAATCCTTTTATTACGACTGGGGGTGCTTTCTGTTGGCTTTCTGATTGCTATAGCAGCATCTGGCATTCCGGTAGATAAAATAGCCATAGTCTTGGGCGCTTTGTCAGTTGGAATTGGTTTTGGTCTTCAGACTATTGTCAATAACTTAGTTTCGGGCATTATTTTAGCTTTCGAAAAACCCATAGAAATTGGCGATATCATTCAGGTAGGCACTATAGAAGGAACCGTAAGTGATATAGGGATCCGTGCATCCAAAATCAAAAATTACGATGGGGCAGAAATCATTATCCCCAACGGAGACCTACTAGCACAACAACTGACCAACTGGACGCTTTCAGATAAAAAAAGAAGGGTTGAATTAATTATTGGAGTCGGCTATCAATCAGATCCTGATCTAGTCACACAACTCATCTATGAGCAACTGACACGAGAAGGAATCTTGACACTACCTGTACCAAGAGTATATTTACAAACCTTTGCAGATAACTCAATAAATTTCCGAGTGCTATTTTGGGTGGATGATATTGATGTATGGATCATCATCCGGGATGAAGTCATGCGCGCTATATTCAAGTCTTTTAAGACAAATAACATTGAAATTCCTTTCCCTCAGCGCGACCTACATATCAAATCCTATCCTGGAGTAATCAAAGAATCAGTAATCAAACCCACAGACCAAAAAGGACCATCAGAAGAAGATAGTCAATAAAAAGCATCCTCAAAATGCTTGAAATGGTAATTGTTGCTTTGATCCTTGTACACCCCGACTATATCAAAGCGAATATCCTTATGCCAATCTTTTTGATGAATATAATGGTCTGCAGCTTTGACAAGGAGCTTCCGCTTGGTGTAGTCTACAAATTCCTCGGCATAGCCAAATCCCGTACCACTTCTAAACTTCACTTCTACAAAAACCAATAGCCCTTGATACTCAAAAATCAAGTCTATCTCTGCATGAGCATGCCTGTAGTTGGCATCTCTGAAAATATAGCCCTTGCCCGTTAACCAATCCTTGGTCAATTCTTCTGCAAGCTTTCCTTGCTCGTTGTGCGCTGCCATCGGTATTATTGTTACTTTTGAAAATAAAACCCAAACAATTCGTGGAGATAAGTCAGAACTATTCTATCCCTACACATGTTTTTCCCAAAACTCCTTCAAATCCGTGAATCAAGTTATCAATAAAAAAGTAAAATTTCTAGACCTTGGACTACAGGACTACAAAGAATGTTGGGATTATCAAGAATCCATCTTTGGAAGTATTGTCAACCAAAAGATAGACAATAGAAAAGCAGCTCCAGAAGCACAGGTAGCTACGGAAAACTACCTGCTTTTTGTGGAGCACCCTCATGTATACACCTTGGGTAAAAGCGGTGAACTTTCACACCTCTTATTGGACGAAAAAGGTTTAGAAGAAAAGCATGCTACTTTTTACAAAATCAACCGAGGGGGTGACATCACCTATCATGGACCCGGCCAATTGGTAGGCTATCCCATCTTGGATTTGGAAAACTTTTTTACCGATATCCACAAGTATTTACGATTGCTGGAAGAAGCCATCATTCTGACCTTAGCTGATTATGGCATAGCCGCTGGGAGAATTAATGGACTCACTGGTGTATGGTTAGATCATGTGGAACAAAAGAATCCACGGAAAATCTGCGCCATGGGAGTCAAATCCAGCCGCTGGGTCACCATGCACGGCTTTGCCTTTAATGTCAATGCTGACCTCTCTTATTTTGGCAATATTGTCCCCTGTGGCATCGCCGATAAGGCCGTAACTTCCTTACATCTAGAATTGGGAAGAGCGGTGGATGAGTCAGAAGTCAAGGAAAAAGTCAGAAATCACTTGGTAGAGTTGTTTGGGATGGAGTTGGTTTGAGATTTCAGATTTTAGATTTTAGATTTTAGAGGACCGAACGTTGAGAAAATGTTCAGTGAACATTTTTAGTGAGGGGCCAGGCCGCAAGGGAGGAAACAATTTTTTAGTTTGACATTTATTTTTTAGTTTAGAAAAATTAAATTTTATGATGATTCAATTTTCTCAATTTTTAGAAGTTTTTGTGAAAAATCTATCACGTTATCTGATTTTACTAGTTATGGCAGCTTGTTCTTCGGGGAACAATCAGAAAACTGCGGTGACCATCAAACTATCCCCCGAAACCATAGAAGTTCCGACTATTGACTTCGCCTCCTCCAACCCTGGAATGATTCACCTTTTTGACTCAGATTCGGGAGAGCATGTAATGATTTACAATCATGTCATTAAAAAACTTCAGATTTCTTCATTTCCAGAAGGAAAACTCAAACTTACTATCCCTCTTGAATTTGACAACGAAAAACGGTCAAGGCGCTTTACTGGAGGAACTTTAATAGGAAATGATTCCATTTTTGTTACATTTTACCCTCCTGCTTTGGGCATGATTAATTTTAATGGTGAATTGCTTTGGGAACAGACCTTACCCGAGGGAAACTATAGAGTTTCTCATATAGGAAATGGAAGCATGATTCCACTTTTTATATCTCATGATAGAGTTCATGGGGCACAGCCATTTCTCATGGACCATCATCGGATGAGTACAAGTGATATCCAAAAACAATCACTGGTTTACAGTGCTAGTTTAACCAATGATAAGGCCACATGGCATGAGGTTTACTATGCTTTGGATTACTGGGAACAGGGGAAAAAACTATCTTACTTCTCATGGGCAAAGCGGGCCTCTACCTTTCTACTAACAATATGAATCGAGATGATTTCAGTGATGAGGTGATGAGCTATAGGCTTCTGACATACAATTCGAGAATAGCTCATTTTAAATAAAAAAGTACCCTTAATCCAAATGAATTAAGGATACTTTTGATGTTATGTTCTATTCTTCTACTCTTTGCAATACCCAAGTTGATGGGACGGCAGGAATGTGATCTTGGTCAACTTCATTAACAGGGGTCACAAAACGTTTAAAATTCCAAATCAATTCATTTTCATTGACTTTTACATTGATATGAATAGCTTTTACCTTATCAAGAATTTGAAAACTTCCAGAAATTCCATTATCATCAGATGAAAATATAACTGTAGGAATTTTTTTCCGATCACCCCTTCCATCGAAAATTTCATAAAAATCAAAACTGCCTTTTGATTCTAAAAATTCTACGAATTCTAAATTATTATAAACTTGATGTCCATTTACTACCAATTTAATAAAGCCAAAAAGAAATGGTTTCTCAGGTGTTTCATTAATTTTTTTATTTCGTAAAATAACTTCAAAGTCAATTCTCTCATCTCTATAAATCCAAGTTCCTTCCAAATCTTTCAATTTTTCCTCTTGTATATCAGATTGAGCATTGCTTTTACCAAAAGGCAAAGCAATGAAAATAATTATTAATAATATATTTACTGAGTATTTCATGATCAGTTGCAGTTTAAGTTGATAATGTTTGTATGCTGTCTATTTGTTCCAATTTTGTTCCAAGTGTTAAAGTTTGATAAATCACCTTTGTACAGTGAAAGCCCAGAATTTGTAGTTTTAAGAAATTGAAGTAACCCAATTTCATTTTGTAATCCAGAGTTCTCAGGCTTAACATAAATATCATATATACTTTCTAAAATACTCAATTCTGAGGATAAATTTGAAAACGCATTTGGATCAGAAATGCTTAAAAGATATGTCCCTTCATCAGTCACAACTCCGAAAACAAAATTGTCTATGTTATTGATGTAACCTTCACTAAACAAGTAACTTAAATAGTTTATATCAGAAAACGAAAAAATAGAAAGCATATCAGGCCCTTGATTATGATTATGGATTAGTCCATCTAAAGGGCAATTTACTACTAATCCATCTAGACTGCCAGAGTTAGGGAGTCCTTGAACATACTCATAACTGAAAGTACCATCAGCATTTCTGTTCATTTTATAGCCAATTTCATAATCTAAATTATTTGCGGCATTTTTGAGCGTATCCATTTTTGATTTGAAACCCGCATCTATAAGGAGTTTCTGGATTTGTTACTCTAGCATTTTTAGATTCTGTTCCAGGTAGGTTTTTGAGATCTTGCGACTCAAACCATTGTTTTGCTTTTAAAACCTCTGAATTGTTCAGGTTTGGTTCCTCAAAATTTTCAGGTAAACAAGATGATAAAAACAACACACAAACAATAAACAATAAAAGCTTTTCAAAAACCTGTTTCTTTAGTATTGCAAAATTAAGGGGGGGGGATAGATTTTTTTCATTATTATTTTTTTAGTGATCAGTAATGATAACTATATCCTTTCATATAAAAAAATAATATTTAAAAATTTAGGTTTAAATACCGGGATTTTTAAGATCCAACTCAGTTACGCTTGATGGAGCGATCCCGACCATTGAAAGAGATTATGGTTTTGGATAAGGAGTTGAATGTCTTAGCAGAACACCTATTTGAAGCCTTTGGAGTACATTCTTCAGATAACTTCCTCGTTGGCAAAGTGGGCCTGTATGTTTCTACCAATAATATGAGTCGAGATGATTTCAGTGATGAGGTGATGAGCTATAAGCTTCTGACATACAATTCGAGAATAGCTCATTTTGAATAAAAAAGTACCCTTAATCCAAATGAATTAAGGGTACTTTTGATGTTATGTTCTATTCTTCTACTCTTTGCAATACCCAAGTTGAGGGTACCTTTGGAATGTGGTCAGGGTCAATTTTTCCTTTAGAGGAGAAATTTTTAAAATCCCAAATAAGATTCTCATTATCAAAGGAAACTGACATTGTTATTGGTTTTGTCACTTCATATACCATAAAACTACCAGTGATCCTTTCATCTTTTAAATCAAGAATTATATTGGGTAATAAATCAGGGTACTTTAGATCAATTATTTCATTAAAGTCAAAGGAAGGTTTAGTATTATATCTATCAGCCAAGCTTAGAAAATCATAGATAATTTCTCCATCAACTTTTAATTTACAATTTCCTAAAACATAATTTTTTTCCCAATCAGAAAACTTTAAGTTTTTTTGAACTAGCATTACAGTGAATTCAATTTTATCATTTGTATAAATCCACTTTCCTTCTAAGCTTGATAATATTTCTTTCTCAGTTATACTTTGAGCATTAATTATGCTAAAAGGTATTATAATAATTAGAAGGGAATATATTAAAATTATTTTGAGTGTTCTCATGATTAGTTACAATTTACAATTATAGTGTTAGTTTTTCCTCTATTTGTACTTATTTTATTCCAAGAATTAAAACTATTGGGATCACCTTTAATCACAGATAAACCTAAGTTTTTTTCGTTGATGAAATTTATAAGCCCTATCTCATTTTGAAGAGCTGAGTTTTGTGAATTTACAAATATTAAAAATTCAAATTCATATAAATTTAAGTGGTTTTCATTAGTTGGATCAATTTGATTTGCAGAGAAGTAGCCTAAAAAGCTATTCACATTATCTATACTCAAAAGGTAGGTATCAGTAGAGGTAACTACTCCAAATACGAAATTGTCAATATTGTTGATCAAATTCCCTTGAACTAAGGCTCCAAGCGTAAAAATATCCGCTAACGAAAATATAGAAAGCATATCAGTCCCTTGGTAATGACTATGAATGAATCCGTCTAAAGGTGAATTTACATCAAAAAGTATTTCTCCAGTATTTGGCNCCAAATACGAAATTGTCAATATTGTTGATCAAATTCCCTTGAACTAAGGCTCCAAGCGTAAAAATATCCGCTAACGAAAATATAGAAAGCATATCAGTCCCTTGGTTATGACTATGGATTAGTCCATCTAAAGGGGAATTTACTACTAATCCATCTAGACTGCCAGAATTAGGGAGTCCTTGAACGTACTCATAACTAAAAGTACCATCAGAATTTCTGTTCATTTTATAGCCAATTTCATAATCTAAATTATTTGCGGCATTTTTGAGCGTATCCATTTTTGATTTGAAACCCGCATCTATAAGGAGTTGCTGAATTTGATACTCTAGCATTTTTAGATTCTGTTCCAGGTAGGTTTTTGAGATCTTGCGACTCAAACCATTGTTTTGCTTTTAAAACCTCTGAATTGTTCAGGTTTGGTTCCTCAAAATTTTCAGGTAAACAAGATGATAAAAACAACACACAAACAATAAACAATAAAAGCTTTTCAAAAACCTGTTTCTTTAGTATTGCAAAATTAAGGGGGGGGGATAGATTTTTTTCATTATTATTTTTTTAGTGATCAGTAATGATAACTATATCCTTTCATATAAAAAAATAATATTTAAAAATTTAGGTTTAAATACCGGGATTTTTAAGATCCAACTCAGTTACGCTTGATGGAGCGGTCCCGACCAGTAACAGGGATTATGGTTTTGGATAAGGAGTTGAATGTCCTGGCAGAACACCTATTTGAAGCCTATGAAGTACATTCTTCAGATAACTTCCTCGTTGGCAAAGCGGGCCTCTACCTTTCTACTAACAATATGTATCGAGATGATTTCAGTGATGAGTTATAGGCTCTTGAAATTAGAGTTTTGAGTAAATTAGCAGATTATGAAAACCGTGGAAATAAACTTGGACGAGAGTAAGTTCAATGAAACCAATGAACTACGAAAAAGAATGGGAATGACGATGGCAGAATATGTCTCAGAAGCATTAACTTTATATAATCAATCTCAAAGAAGAAGACTATTAGAAGAAAAACTTCAATTTGAATCCAAGTTGGTATGGAAGGAATCCATCAAGGTATGTAGAGAGTTTGATAAACTTAGTTAGAATTTTCAAACCTATCCGTTAACCTCACAATTGTCCTTGACCTTTCTAATCCCTAACTTTGGGGTCTGATTAAATTACAGCATGAAAAAAGACATCACCTTTCACCCGGTTACGGGGGTGAAACTTGCCATAGCCAAAGAGGAAGTTAACGGACAGGAAGAGTGGGGCGTGTATATCATCAACCATAACCTGATTGAGCTACATACGGTCATGATCACCTCTAAAGGGTATGGAACCATAGACGGAGAAGAGCGTAAGACTTCTACGCTCCGACATGTCATCAAAGAGCTAGGAGCCCAGTCCATCGCCAAAATCGAACCTATTGACCCTGCCTTGTTTGCTTTGACCAATGAGTTTTGGGTCAGCTATTATATCCTCGACCAGATTTTTGACAAAAAGTTTGTCTTTGTCCAAGGCAGCATGGAGCCCCAACATATTCAACATATCCAAGAGCTCGGCCTGGATGGTGTATTGCATAGCTGATAGATTAAGTACTTAAGTTACATACTAGGCTAGGAAACTTCTTCAAGTTGCGTTAATTTCAATCAATCAATAAGAGCAGCTATGAACGATTTTTTTGGGCAGTTAGCAGAAATTCTTTTCTTGGACATCGAGACAGCAAGTTTGGAGGAAAGCTTTGATACACTCCCGCCTAGGTTGCAAGAGGAATGGCTTAAAAAGGAAAAGCTTATTCAAGCAGATGCTACACAAGAGCGAGAACCTGGCAGCTTATTCTTCCAAAAGGCGGGCATCTATGCCGAGTTTGGAAAGGTCATCTGCATAGGTGTTGGCTATTTCCATTTTGTAAAGGGTGAGGACAAACTGGAATTCCGTACCAAAAGCTTCTATGGAGATGATGAATATGAGCTACTAGCAGACTTTTGCACACTCCTCAGCAGAAAGCGCTGGACTTTATGTGCACACAATGGAAAGGAATTTGACTTCCCCTACCTGAGCAGACGAATCCTGATCAACCGCTTACCACTGCCCGAACCCTTGCAGTTGGCTGGCAAAAAACCTTGGGAAATCCGACATTTGGACACCCTGGAGTTATGGAAATTTGGAGATTACAAGCACTATACCCGCTTAGAGCTATTAGCTTCTGTTTTTGACATACCTACCTCCAAAGATAGCATCGATGGTTCACAAGTCAATCAGACCTACTATCAGGACAAAAACCTTCACCTCATCAAAGATTACTGTCTCAAAGATGTCCTCGTAACTGCTCAAATCTACCTCGCCTTCCAGGGCTTACCTCCCGACCTCGATATGGAAATCATCAATAGAGACGATGATTAACTCAAGTTTTGAACTCGTTCATACTTTTTATCAAAAAAACATAACACATTGTTTTACAGAAATTTAACTTATGATAATTCAAAATTAAACTTGTGATATTTCAAAATTAGGTACTATATATTTCAAAATTTACTATTTTATATTTCAAAATATTTTATAGTAAAAATCAAAATTACATATCGTACATTTCAAAGTTTTATGTATGATAATTCAAAATTAAATTTGTGATATTTCAAAATTCAGTGTACATTTGAAACACAAATGACACTGATTACCAGACATATAGTCCAGACAATAAAGGACACCCTTCAGATGTATCCCATATTGGCGCTCACTGGCCCAAGACAATCCGGTAAAACAACACTTTTGAAAGAGCTATTCCCCGACTTTAGATACATAAGTTTAGAGAATCCCGACAACAGAAACTTTGCCTCCACTGATCCCAATGGTTTTTTGGAAGAGTTTCATTCTAAAGTAATTTTCGACGAAGTACAACGAGTCCCCGAACTGTTTTCTTATTTGCAAAGCAGTGTTGACGATAGGAATCGAGAAATGGGGCTGTATGTCCTCTCGGGCTCTCAAAACTTCCATTTGATGCACAGCATCACGCAGAGTTTGGCTGGCAGAGTTGCAATTTTCAAGCTGTTCCCCTTGGATTTCAATGAAATGAAAGGGGCACAACTCATGAAAAATGACTTTATAGACCTATCAATCAAAGGCTTCTACCCAGGAGTATACGACCGAAATATCCCGCCAAAAGTATTCTATTCCAACTATATAGAAACCTACTTAAACAGGGACATTGGAGAATTGGTTGCCATCAGAGATTTAAAGTTATTCCAAAACTTTATTGCACTTTGCGCTACGCGAGCTGGGCAGCTCTTGAACCTGAATGGATTGGCCAATGAGTGCGGAATCAGTCAACCGACTGCCAAAGCATGGCTCTCTGCATTGGATCAAAGCTACATCACGTTCCAATTACACCCCTATTACAAGAATTTCAGTAAGCGGATCATTAAAACGCCCAAGCTGTACTTCTACGATACAGGATTGCTGTGCCATCTGCTAAAAATCAATTCCCGTGAAAAACTAATCAAAAACCCCATCAAAGGTGCGGTATTTGAAAATATGATGATTGCAGAATATGTCAAACAAATGCATCACCAAAACAACGCTCAGGACATTTGGTACTGGAGAGATGTATCAGGCAATGAAGTGGATCTCTTGGTCGACCATGGCGAAAACTTGGAAATCATCGAATTCAAAGCCACCCAAACTATCAAATCAGACATGTTTGACAGCTTGACAAAATTTGAAACTATTTCTCAACTGCCCAATTTGGACAAAAAACTCATATATAGCGGGACAGCTTCCCAAAAAAGGTCCATAGGAAGGTTGGTCTCTTGGAAGGATTTTGGGGTATCATCCGAGTGATTTCGGCCCAAGCAATGACGGACTAGCTAATGGTGAAGGACCTATTGGAACTAATTACAAAAAAATCACCTTTTGTAAGTAGCTAAAAGTTTTTCACCTTTGATACAAAATACAGCCTCCTTGAAGCATCTCTTTTAAAGCACTGCTGGCACCCGGGCACCCAAAACAGAGAATCTCACAAAAGCTTCATCGATATTTTTACCAAAGCGGTAAAACAATTGTTATATTAAACACAAAATTAAATACTCATTTTTATGGGAAGAAAATCAGACAAAAAAGGCCAACGCGGAAAAAAAAGTAGCGGAAAGGTTTTAGACACCGCTCAGTTGGCTAAGAAAATATTGAATTTTTTAGATAACCATTACGGACAAGAATTCAATGCCAAGCAAGTAGCTAAAAAGCTAGAAATTAGAGACAGTTTAAACAAAGGCTCAGTAGAACCAATTTTACACAAATTGGCGGCAGCTGGCTCTGTTTCCAAAAACCCTAGAAACTACTTCAGTTCAACCAAAGAGCCTGAATTTATAGAAGGGGTAGTGGATTATGTCAACCCACGCTTTGCCTTTATTAAACCCGATGCCAAGCATAACCTGGAAGAAGACATTCTGGTCAAAGAGGCTGACATGAAGCATGCCCTAGATGGTGATAAAGTACGGGTGATGGTCTATCCTATGCGAGGACAAAATGGCAGACAAGAAGGAAAGGTATTGGAGGTTATCGAACGCATGCGTGATGAGTTTGTCGGAAGAGTGGAAATTTCTCCACGCTTTGCCTTTGTAGTGCCAGATTTCCGAAAAATGCATCAGGATATATTTGTCCACAGAGGAGATCTTCTAGGTGCCGAACATAATCAAAAAGTAGTAGTCAAACTCACCGAATGGAGAGAAGATGACAAAAACCCCACAGGGAAAATTATCCGAGTTCTTGGAAAATCCGGAGAGCATGAAGTGGAAATCCACTCCATCATGGCAGAATTTGGATTACCTTTTGAATATCCCGAGGAACCTGTACAAGAGGCAGAAGCCATCCCTGATGCTATTCCTCAATCAGAAATTGATAATCGTCGGGATATGCGGGATGTACCAACCTTTACCATAGACCCACACGATGCCAAAGATTTTGATGACGCCATATCTTACCGTGTACTAGACAATGGCAACTATGAAATCGGTGTACATATCGCAGATGTAACTCATTATGTCAAACCCAAAACTTCCTTAGAACGTGAAGCCTATGAGCGGGCCACTTCTGTGTACTTGGTAGACAGAACAATCCCCATGCTTCCCGAGCGACTCAGCAATGGACTCTGCTCCTTGCGGCCAAATGAGGACAAATTGACCTTCTCCTGCGTTTTCGAAATGGATGAAGAAGCCAAAGTTATGAATTCTTGGATAGGTCGTACGGTCACACATTCCAACAGACGATTTGCGTACGAAGAAGGACAGGAAAACATTGACAAGCAATCGGGAGACTTCTATCAGGAATTGACTATTCTCAATGAACTGGCGAAAAAACTACGGAAGAAACGCTTTGACACTGGAGCTGTAAATTTTGAAACTGTAGAAGTGAAATTCAAGCTAGATGAAAAAGGCACTCCCTTGGGTCTCGTAGTCAAGGAGCGAAAAGATATCCATAAGTTGATCGAGGAGTTTATGCTCCTAGCAAACCGTACAGTAGCAGAATTTATCTATCACAAGAATAAAGGAAAAGATACCTTTGTCTACAGGACTCACGACAATCCTGACATCGAGCGTCTAGAGACCTTTGCTGGATTTGCGAAGCGATTTGGTCATGAAATCAAGATTGCAGAAGGTCCTCAAATATCCAAAGCGCTTAACAAGTTAATGGATGAGATCATCGGTAAGCCTGAGCAAAATATCCTAGAGCAATTAGCAATACGAAGCATGGCTAAGGCTAAGTATACCACCGAACCCAAAGGGCACTTTGGATTGGCATTTAGCCACTACACCCATTTCACCTCACCTATCCGTAGATATCCGGATATGATGGTGCATCGCTTGTTGCAACATTATTTGGATGGAGGTAAGTCGCCACAATCAGACGACTGGGAAGATAAGTGCCTGCATTCCTCCGATAGAGAAAAACGAGCTGCCGACGCGGAGCGTGCTTCCATCAAGTACAAGCAGGTGGAATACATGGCACTAGCGGAAGATAAAGATTATGAAGGGATCATCACCGGAGTGACAGAATGGGGTGTCTATGTGGAAATCACAGAAACCAAGTGTGAAGGAATGGTGAAAGTCTCTGAAATGAACGATGACTACTACGATTTTGACGAAAAAAACATGCGATTAATTGGTAGCAAAACGAAAAAAATCATCACTTTGGGAGACAAAGTAGTGGTAAAAGTTGTTGCTACCGATATCAATAGAAGAACCATAGACCTGGAATTTGCCGATAATGAACCAACCCGCAAACGACGTTAATCAGATTTTAAAGGATTTAGAACAACATATCCAACAATACACGTACGGAACATCACCGCAAGAGCTTTACGAACCCATCGGCTACCTGATGAGTTTGGGCGGTAAAAGAATACGTCCCCTGCTGACACTGATGGCGTATAGCCTGTATAAAGATGATTACCAAAAAATCCTCACTCCTGCTGCTGCGGTGGAAGTTTTTCACAATTTTACCCTTATGCACGATGACATCATGGACAATGCACCTCTAAGAAGAGGAAAAGCAACCGTCCATGAAAAATGGAATCCCAATACAGCCATTCTATCAGGTGACGTAATGCTTGTCAAAGCCTATGACATGCTGTTGGAAATGGTACCAAGCTTACTACCTGTCTGTCTACGTCTTTTCAATAAGACTGCAGCTGAAGTCTGCGAAGGACAGCAGCATGATATGAATTTTGAAAGTCTTTCACAGGTTAGCGAGGATGCCTACATCGATATGATCCGTCAAAAGACAGCGGTATTGCTAGGCTTTGCTTTACAATTCGGCGCTTTACTGGCTGGGCAGTCTGAGGCTGAGAGCCAAAAACTCTACGACTTCGGGGTCAATATTGGGATAGGGTTTCAGCTGAAGGATGACTTGCTGGATGTCTATGCAGATAAAGCCAAGTTTGGCAAGCAGGTAGGCGGAGACATTATCGCCAATAAGAAAACCTTCCTCCTCATCAAAGCCAAAGAACTGGCTACAGGTGCTGATGCGACATCCTTACAGCAGTGGATAGATGCAAAAAACTTTGATAAAGAGGAAAAAATCCAAGCAGTAACCGCAATTTATAATCGTATAGGCATACAGTCCCTTACAGAAGCCAAAATGTACGAATACTTTGATAAAGGATTTGCACAATTAGACGCTGTAGAGGCAGATAATCCAACCGCTTTCCAAAACTTGCGTACCATTACCCAAGACCTGATTAATCGGGAAAAATAATATGGAAATCACTGCTACGCTTGTCCTGATAGGAATTACCGTGTTGACCTCCTATCAGGCGTGGAACAAGTCAGACTTGCTCAATCGCTGGATGTTTACCCCCTACCTGATCAAAAATAGGAGTCAATGGGATCGCTTCGTACTCTCAGGTTTTATCCATAAGGATGGCATGCACCTGTTTTTCAATATGTTTACCTTCTACTTTTTTGGAAGCACGATTGAGTATTTCCTAATCTATCGCTTAGGTTATGGCTTGGGTATAGTTACGTATGTACTATTTTACATTGGAGCGATTGTAATCGCAGATATCCCTACATTCCTGAAGCATCAGGGCAATAGCTATTACCGAGCATTAGGTGCCTCAGGAGGAGTGGCCGCCGCCGTATTTGGCAGTATTGTCTTACGTCCTTTATCAGATATTTGCTTGTTTGGCTTGATTTGCCTACCTGGTTTTGCTTTGGGGGGGATGTTTTTGATCTACACCATTGTTCAGGCTAAAAAAGGTCATGACGGAGTCAACCATGATGCGCATTTGTATGGGGCGCTCGCAGGTATTCTATTCATTCTGCTGATTTTTCCATCAAGTGCTGAGATGTTTTGGGAACAATTAAAAAGCTTCCGATTATTCTAACCGGAAGCTTTTTCTAGGGTCAATATCAATCAATATCCTATATCAACTAATATCAAAAGTTCTTAGAGCCTCTAGAAGGTAAATTATTTCCCCTTCTGCAATTGCCTTACATTTTTATCCACTACAGCTCTCAACATGGTGTTCCAGCGATCTTTTGCCTTTTCTTCAGAAAAAACATCGGGGCCTGGTATACCTACACGCATGCCTAAAGTTCTTTCTGCTGTTTTGCCTGTACCAGAGATATTTAGATAAATATCTACGGCATTAATGACAGGTGTAAATCTCAATAATTTATCAATTGACTTTCTGATTTGTTCTTGTAATCCAGCTGGTACATCTACTTGTGGCGCTTGTACATCAACCTTGATTCCTCGGTAATTTTCTGTGTAATTCATCTCTTTAAAAGGATTTATTGTGTGATTCAAAATTATACCAATTATAGCTTAAAATTTATGACAAATGTCATATAGATAGACGTTTTTTTTATTGTTTGGTTGACAGGTGAAGGCTTAAAATTTATTAAATAGCAGTTTTTTGGACTTAATCCTCCTAAAACCAAACTGGCTGACCCTCTTTAGGATGATCAGCCAATATTGTTTACTAAAGAATTGAGAAGGGGTTTTCCTGATTCAATTATTCAAAAATTATTTAACCTCCTTCATGCTATTTTCGATCAACAACTTCAAATGGTCTTTATGGGCCCTTGAAGACAGATCGCCTCCAGCATTGGATACTTTTCCTTTAATATAATTCAAATTATACAAAGCAGCGGATCTTGCTAAGTGATTGTAGCGGGCACTGCCTGTACCAGCCACCATACCTTTCAAGGTATTCACATACTCTACTTGCAGGTTTTGTCTGAAAGAATTGACATTTCCGCTGATATCTGCATCAAAGATCGCTTTGGTCAAATCATTCATATAGGTAGCCAAATTATACTTATTGCCATACAGTTCAGAATCCACCATTCTTTGCAAGGTGTTTGGATGGGTCAAGTGTGCCAAAACACTTCTCTGAGCTCCCAAGACTTGCTGATGGATTTTTGGATCTTCTGGACCAGAGAAGAAGTCAAATCCTCTACGCTGTCTAGCTAAATAATTGATCAAATCATTTGGAATCTCATACGCATTTGGCGCAAACATGTATTTGCTCAACGCATTCATTGCTCTTTTTTGATCCTGTAAGCTAACAGGTGTGTAAGGCTGTGTGGCACCTTCCTGACCTGCCATTGCACGGTCCACATAGACACCTCCAATAAATCGTGACATCACACCACCTGCAGTTGCATATTGATTCATCAAGATACCATAAGCCTGTACTAACTCTTGGTAAGACTGACCATCTTTCGTGTACTTATCTTTGATACCCTTCATCAATTTTCTGGATGTCTCCATCATGTGAATGGAATAGCCTATCTGATCATTGGAAAGATCACCGATCATCACTCGAGGGTCAATCGCTTTACCAGGCGCACGCATATCATCCGCATCGTTACCAAAAGTCAATTCCGGACGGGTTGATTTGGCTAGGATGGCATCCATTTCCTGCTGATTTTTCACAGGCGTGTAACCAAATTCAATTGCCCAAACATCATAAGGACCTACGGTTGTAGAGAAATAATGTCCTTGCTTGGATTTATCAGGAGCGATATTGATCGCCATATAGTCCATCACAGAACCTGCCAAAGCTTTTCCTTGGATAAAGTCCTTATCCGCTAATTGCGCAGGAGAGAATAATTGAGAAGCTTTCATGTTATGGTTCAATCCCAAGGTGTGACCTACCTCATGCATCAGCAATTCGGCCATTGCCTCCATCTTCATTCCTTCCATCTCATAATCTGAAGCACCACTTGCTCTCAAAAATGCCTGACCGAACATCATGCTGTTTTGCAGATGCGCACCTACCGTACAAAAGTGTCCATTATGCCAGGTTCCAACCACAGGCTCATTCGCTGCGGTCTCCCCAAAGAGCTCATTATACACTACGCGATTGGTATGATACACAAATTCTAACATAATATCAGAACCTAAAATCTGCCCAGTTCTAGGATTGACAAAGCTAGGACCATAACCACCGAATGGAGGATTTGGAGAACTTGTCCAACGCAACACATTGTAACGAATATCACCTGCATCCCAATCTGCGTCATCAGGCTGAATATTTACTTGTACAGCATTTTTGAAACCAGCTTTTTCAAATGCTTTGTTCCACTCCAACACTGCATTCTTGATGGTCTCTCTCCATTCATGAGGTGTAGAGTTTTCTATCCACCATACGATAGGCTCTACCGGCTCGGAAAGCGCTGCATTCGGATCTTTCTTTCTCAAATCCCAACGGTGAATGACATCACGGTAAGGAGTGGCGGAGCTAGAAGTCATATCCGTAACTTTCGTAGTGAAATATCCGACACGTGGATCCTCAAATCTTGGCTCATAGCCATTATCCGGCAACTCAATCAAACTATGGTACACTTTGATGGAAACATTTCTTCCATCCGTCACTGCATCCGATCCTCCATTCAATACAGATGGATTGGTATACACATACTCAACGGCTAAGTCGGAATTTTTCTCATAACTTCTGATAGCCAACACTTTGGTTTTTTCACTATCCAAGTTTCCTAATTTAAAAGACATCGGAGACTCTCCCGGAAATGGAGGTCTTTTGATCATACCAAAAGTTTCTTTCAGGAATAGGTTATCTGCTTTGATTACAATCACGCCTGTTTCAGCATCCTCAAACTCGATTTTGGCAGAAGCCATGATTCCCGGACTGATATTAGCATCTGCTGAGCGGCTCAAGGGGTTCTCAGGATCGAAGTAAAAGGAAGTGTTTTGCTGTACAAATTCTACCCGATTGAAGTAACGCTCGATTTTGAAAATCTTGTTGTCTCCATAAGAACCACGAAAGGTGCCTGCATCCGTTACGCCATCCCCTATTTGGGAGAAGTACAGGTATTCATTGCCGAGCTGTTCTTTTTTGATCAATAGTTTCATCTCACCACTTGTGGTGTCTTGGTAGAATGTAAAAAGACCTTCAAACTTTTTATGGCCTTTGACTACATCTTCCAACTTCTTTTTCTCCGGCTTCTTCTCAGCAGCAGGTGCCGTAGTAGCTACGGGAGCATTCTTTTTGCTCTTTTTCTGTGCAAATGCCTCATCAGTGGGCATTAGCACCACTCCAAATGCCAGCATAGCGAGCAAAAGGTAGCGTTGGCTTGTTCTCATCATGTAAATTGTATTTTCAAATTGGTTGACTATTATCTAATTCTGAAAAATAAGGCTAAAAATCTACATATCCCTAAATACCAGCACCAAATTGATTGGCCATTTTGAATAATTAACAAAAAATCCCTTGCCAGTACTGACAAGGGATTTGGTAAGTGAGAAAGTAAGTTTATCAGTGTGCTCTGCTGATTTTCAAATTTTGTTTGATTTCACCGATATTCAGGAGATTAGTGAGTTGGTTTTTCTCAATCATTCTGAATTTTTGCAATTGTTCATCGATCTGACGGGTTATCTCTACCCGAACTTCTTCTGCGCCATCCGTAGGTCTGTATTCTCCTGTCCCTACAATCACATTCAAATGCGCCAGCTTGTTATTCAGACGAATTGGGTAATTCAATGGGTCTTGCCCGCTACGATTTTGTGTTTGGTACAATTCCTTTTCAATTGCTGAGATGGACTGAATGATCGGGTCAAGTCTGCGTTTTTGTCTGCTGTCTTTGGCAATCATCTCCTCCATCAGCTCTCTGTACTTCCGGATGAGTATAATAGTCTCATGCGTCTCTGTCAATTTATCCCTTACCTGAAGCAAGAAATCGAATTGAGCCTGCAAATCTTCCTGAGTGGATTCATAACGTAAATCAGGCAATACTTTGAAGGACTGATCCTGAGCAACACCATCCACAATCAAGCGCACAGTATAATCTCCAGGCACTACCTTTGGCCCTCTCAATGGTCCTGACCACATGATCATCCCATCGAAACCTTTGGCGTCAGGTAAGCGGAGATTCCAGTTAAACTCATTGGAGCCCATCTTGTATTTGAGCGTATCCTTCTCAATACCTTTGGAAGAATAAGCTTTTAAGATTTGGTTATTTTTATCCAAAAACTCAATTCTCACTTCCTCCTTCGGCTCCTGATTCAACTGATAATACACCAATACGCCTCCAGGTCTATTGGTACCAGCTGTCTTGGATTCTCTGCGAACACCATCCAAGCGATAGGAATCCTGAGGGCGGAATAAATGGAATGGCTTGCTTGCGACCTCATTGGACAACTGATGCAGCACTGTGAGGTCATCAATGATCCAAAAACTTCTACCCTGGGTTGCTGCAATCAAGTTATTTTCTTTAATCGTCAAATCAGTGATAGGTACGATCGGCAGATTTAATTGCAAGGGCTGCCATGATTGCCCATCATTGAAGGAAATATACATACCTGTCTCTGTTCCTGCATACAGGATTCCTTTTTTGACAGGGTCAGCACGGACTACACGGGTAAAATGTTGGGCATCGATTCCGTTGACAATTTTCGACCATGTCTTTCCGTAATCGGTAGTCTTGAACAAATAAGGCGCGTAATCTCCATTTTTATAGGCTGTGGCAGCGAAATACAAACCACCTTCTTCAAATGGATGAGCCTCCATACTGTTGACTTGGGTCCATTCAGGCATTTCTTTTGGTGTGACATTTTCCCAGGTTTTACCATTGTCTTTGGAAACATGTACCAATCCATCATCGGAACCAGCCCATAGCACTCCCTGCTTCAATGGCGATTCAGCAGCTGCAAAAATGGTGGAATAGTATTCAACGGAAGTATTATCCTTGGTGATCGGACCACCAGAAGGGCCTAACTTTTCCTTGGCATTTCTGGTCAAATCCGGAGAAAAAGTCTCCCAAGATTGCCCTCCATTAGTGGAGCGATGGAAATGATTAGATGTAGTATAAAGTACTTTTGGATCATGAGGGGAATAGAATATCGGAAAGTTCCACTGGAATCTATACTTCATTCCTTCTGCTCCATGCCCCATAGGGTTGTCAGGATACACGTTTACATTTCGCTTAGCACCCGTTCTGTGATTGAGCATTTGAAGCAATCCACCATAATTTCCACCGTACACAATATCGTTGTCCAATGGATCAACGGCCAACCAGCCTGATTCCGAACCAGCACTTACTTCCCAATCATTTTCGGTGATTCCAGCACCTTCATTTCTATGGGCAATACGCATGGTGGAATTATCCTGCTGAGCACCATAGATTCTGTATGGGAAGTGATTATCCGTAGTCACTCTATAAAATTGAGCCGTAGGTTGATTCATATAGGTTGACCAATTCTTTCCTCCATCAAATGACACCTGAGCACCTCCATCATCCGCAATAATCATCCGTTGATTGTCAGAAGGATCTATCCAAAGATCATGATGATCTCCGTGAGGAGCATTTGCACTTTTGAAAGTTTTACCTCCATCGGTAGATTTATGGTAGGCCACATTGAGTACATACACGGTATTTTCATCCTGCGAATCTGCATACAAACGGGTGTAGTACCAGGCGCGCTGTCTGAGGTTACGATCATCATTGGTCTTTTCCCAAGTCATCCCTCCATCATCAGATCGAAACACCCCACCATCCAAATTCTCCACAATTGCCCATAGTCGGTTTGAATTAACAGGAGAAACAGTGATTCCCATGATACCCAACAAGCCTGCTGGAAGTCCTTTATTTCTGGAAATTTCTGTCCAATTTTCTCCCCCATCAGTACTTTTAAACATTTTGGAGCCTGGACCTCCACTTTCAAGACTATAAGGCGTACGCTTCACCTGCCAAGTAGTAGCATACATCACTTCAGGATTATTGGGGTCCAATATCAAATCAACTGCTCCTGATTGGGAGTCCACAAACAATTTTCTATCCCAGGACTTTCCTCCATCTGTGGACTTATAGACCCCACGCATAGCTGTAGGCTTGAAAATATCTCCCAATACTGCGGCATACACTACATCAGGATTGCTTGGATGCACGCGTATTCGGGAAATAAATCTTGTTTCTTCCATTCCCAAATCTTCCCAAGTTTTGCCGGCATCCGAACTTTTCCAAAAGCCATAGCCATAGGAAACATTTCCACGGACAGTTTTTTCGCCCCCTCCTACATAAATGATATTCGGATCAGATGGCGCTACTGTAACAGCACCAATAGAGCCTCCAAAGTAGCCATCAGAAACATTGGCCCAGGTACTCCCTCCATCCGTCGTCTTCCATACGCCTCCACCTGTGGCACCAAAATAGAAGGTATTTCTGTCTCCGATCACTCCCGAAACAGCAGCTGAGCGCCCACCTCTATGAGGACCCACAAGTCTCCATTGGACAGCATCGTATAATTTTTCATCGTAGGTCTGTGCCTGCACCTGAGGGAGCATACTTAGCCCCAAAAAAAGCAGTGCAACGCAACAAAGTCGTAATATTTTGTTCATAGCATGTAGGTTAATGATTCATTAGGGAATTTAAGTGGAAGTCAATAAAAAATTTCATAAAAAATGATAATTGGTCAAAAGAGCCTATAAAAAAAGTGTGGACTTCCATCCACGCTTTCCATTCAGGTCAACGGTTCAATTATCGCACGCGATCATACAGTTTTTCTAAGTGAGGAATTCCTTTTTCCATCCATTCGGGCGCTTCCTTACCCATTAAGTGGTGATCAAAATACTGCTTCATGCGGATTTGGAAATCTTTTTGATTGGCTTCCACTCCAAGGTGATGGCCTTCATTTGGGTAGGATAAGAAAATCACTTCTTTGCCCATTCTGCGGGCTGCATTATACAATTCCAAACCCTGTGCCCAATCTACTGCACCATCCTTAGTTCCATGTAAAATCATAAATGGAGTCTTGATATTTGGCACATGGTACATAGGGTTTTCCCGATTATAATCTTCTCTATGAGTCCATGGAGTCACTCCTTTACCCATGCGCACTTGTCCAATTTCCATGATTCCATGATGTACCGTACCTGTACTTGCATAGAGATTATTATAGAAACTTTCCAAATTGGTCGGAGGTGCACCTGTCACAATACATTTAAACATATCTGTCTGGGTCAGGATAAAAGAGGTTTGATAACCACCCCAAGAATGTCCTTGCAAACCGATATTATCCTTGTCTGCATAGCCCAACTCAATCAATTTATTCGCCGCAGAAGTAATGGCATCCAAGGAACTAGTTCCCGGTCTACCCTCTTCGAAGACAATATCCGGCATGAAAATCATATATCCATTACTAGCATAGGTGGAGAAATGCGGTCGGTCATCGTAAACCGGCATGGAGTATTGATGATGACGATCAGACATTTTTTCGTAGAAATACATGATGGTCGGATAAGCCTTGCCCTCCTCATAGTTGGCAGGAAGTGTCAAGGTACCTTGTAAGCGCTGTCCTTTGCTATTGGTGAATTCTACCAATCTACGCTTACCCCAAGCAAACTCAGCCTGCTGAGGATTTGCATTAGTCAGCTGTTTAGGATTAGCAAACTTCCCGTTACTTACATGATAGTCAGGAAATTCCGCGAAAGTCTGCTTGGTAAAGAAATAGCGATCAGCATTTTCTGCCTTGATTGGATTACCAATCATTGCGTCTACAAACATCAAAGGTGCGGGCTTGCTGCCCACTTTCAACTCATAAAATCCATTTTTCTTGGTCCATTCACCGTAAGCTTCCAACCAAAGTGGCTTGGATGTATCGATCCAATCTTGGCTTCGGTCAGGATTGACATACCGGAAACGGATTTCCTCGGCATCCCCAATTTGCGTAATATTTGTAGCCTTACTCCCATCCAACGCCAGCATCCACAAATCATACTTATGATTGACGATTACGTGTTTACCATCTTTAGTCCAACCTGCCACGCCATAAGGAGGCTTCTCATGGGGATAAGGATGCTCTAAATCCATAAATACCATTGGAGCTTTTGCAGAAACATTGATTTTGGCATTTGTCTCCAAATTGTAAGCAATCAGCGCCGTATCTTTTTGATATAGGTAAAATTTACCATCCGGAGAATATTGCAAGGCTCTATTGACTAACTTCTCTACCAAAACCCGTTCACCGGTAGTCACATCTACTCGATACAAATCTGCCGGAGAAACACCCCAATTGATATCACTGATATAAGGCTTCTCGTCTCTGCCAATTTTATAGCGAGCATGTTTGGAAGGCAATACGGTCTTCATCTCCTCGTCTGCCAATTGCACAAACTTGTTTTGGGCAAAGTGGAAAACTGCCGGCATGGTTTCATTTCTATTCCGATTGGCTCTCACAATCTGAACCGATTGGATATAATCATCTTTCCAATGCCACACATCTACATTGGGAAGGGTGTCCTTGTCTGCTTTGAATGTAGCTGTTTGTTCTTTTACCCCAAACCAAACCGCTTTTCCATCGTGCATAAATGAAATAGGTGCTTTTTCGCTGATGACAAAACCTTTGGGCAATTCTTGATGATCTGGACCTAACTCGTAGCTAAGGGGCATTGTTGAGAGATTACCAAATACCAACAAATGATTGATCCCTTGCTCCAAGGAGTCAACAGATGTACCTTTCAAAAACGCCAATTGATTGCCACGGGTAGCAGCCTCAGTTTTGTTCAAGAAGCGATCATCCCATACGAGTGATTGATAGGTTTTGGCATCTCCATCCAGCATCTGGGTAGTTTTGCTACTTAAATTCATCAAAAAAGCACCGTTACCAATTTGATCTTGAGCATCTACCAAGTAGGCTAAATGCGTTCCTTTTTTATTGACAGAAAATTCCGAAACATTCCCGATTACAAATGAGCTTTTCTTCTGAATATCGAAAAGCACCAAATCGGCACCTTTATGGGAAGTCTTATCATCTTCCGCCTTTTTCCTATGGACCATCCAAAAGCGCTCATCACTGGAAAAAGCTGCACTGTTAGCATTTTCTACACGGAAAAGCTCAGTCCCGTCAACTGTTTCTAACACGGCTGTTTGTGTAATAGGCTTTCTTGCTCTCCTTAACTTATCCGATTCTGCTTTATTTGGTCGGAGAAAATAACTGAAATACTTACTGCCATCTGAGAAAGAAAAACTAGATGCATAAGGAATCCGTCTTATGGCATCCGATTGAACAGATTTTACATGAAGGGTATCGTCTCCACCATTGGGACGGAGCGCATAAGCAAACCAAGACCCATCAGGGGAAGGTGTGGGAGATACAATTCTGGACCATTTGGAATAATCTTTCAATTCCAAAGGCTTTTGTTGGGCTATTGCTCCTTGAAAAAGGAATAACAACAGTATCAAACTAAGAATTCTGGGGTTTTTCATACAATCGAACTAGTTAACGTAAGGAAAGTTGGTACCTAGTCCTAAAAAATCAAATGAATTTTACACGATAGGACAAAAAAAAACCCTCTACTAGGAGAGGGTTTATATAAGTTTTTCGAAATCTTAAGCTTCAGCAGGAACTACGCTAACGTAAGACTTGCCATCGAATTTTTTCTTGAATTGAACTTTACCATCCGTCAAGGCAAACAATGTATGATCTTTTCCTAGACCTACGTTGTCACCTGGGTGATGCTTTGTACCTCTTTGTCTGATGATGATGTTACCGGCAATTACTGCCTCACCACCAAATTTCTTCACACCAAGTCTCTTGGAATGTGATTCTCTACCGTTCTTGGAACTACCGACACCTTTTTTGTGAGCCATAATATTAGTTGTTTATGATTTCGGAAGAAATCTTACAATGTGATATTTTCAATCAAAATTTTAGTAAACTGTTGTCTGTGACCATTCTTCTTTTTGTAACCTTTTCTTCTTTTCTTCTTGAAAACGATTACTTTGTCACCTTTAACGTGATCTACAATTTTTGCAGATACCATTGCGCCAGAGATAATTGGAGCGCCTATTGATACCGTACCGTTGTCTTCTGCCAACAATACTTGATCAAATTCCACGGAAGCGCCAGCATCGCCTTGCATTTTTGGTGCATAGACATACTGATCTTTTGTTACTTTGAACTGCTTTCCTGCGATGTTAACAATTGCGTACATATGTGTATTTAGCTAGTATAGGAAATTGGAGTGCAAATATAGCTATTATTTTTAGAAAAAAAAGCATTACTATAAATGAAAAGCCTGAATGAAAATTAATTTAAACTATTGAAAGACAGTTAGCGTGGTATTAAGGTTTTTCGTAATACTCTCTCCTACATTTCTATATATAATTCTCACTGCATAGGCCCCTGGGACAAGTTTCTCTCCTCCATAAGAACCATCCCATTCACATGCCGTAATAGAATTAACTGCGTCACTATTTTTACAATGAAAAACTTGTTGACCCCATTTATTAAAGATATAAACCTCAATCTCATCAACTAAATAGTTTGTGTAAATTCGAAAATCTCTAGCAGGATCGTTTAATATCATGGCATTCGGTAACGTGACTTTTAATTCACACTCCTCTTCCACAAGAAAATCTACTTGATAATCACAACCTTCCAAACTGGTAACTATAAGACTCCATTCACCTGGCAATTGAGGTTTAAAAACACTTGAACTAGATTGTATTTGCTCGCCCAATATCCAGCTGTAAGCCAAAAAATTACCAGGGTTAATGAGCTCTCCAATTTCATATTCTCTACAAATTTGATATCGCTCTTTAATGGTAGGTCGAATCGGGTCTGAACTTCTTAATAACAACACTTGATCCGAGGCCAAAACACATCCAATATCATCTAGAATTGTTACTTCATATGTCCCTTCTTGATTTACTGCAATTTCTATTTCACCTTCAAATTCATTTAAAGGGACGATGTTGTTAAAAGGACTTATAAAAACCCAAGACACTTGATATAATTCAGAATCTACTTCATTAATTCTAATGAGTGTAAAGTTTGCCTCTGGACAAAAAGGATCAGCCTCTAATTCTATTGCTAATGATAAAACTGGTTCTTCAACTTCAAAACTCTGAAGGACAACATCACAAGGAATACTTCCAAGAGGCTGTACTTCCAATGTATAAATGCCAGGTATATTTGTTTGAAAAATTTGATTGGAGCCTACAATCTCACCAGCGGAATTTCTCCAGTAAAACGTCGCTAAAGAGGCATCTACTTGACCAATGTTAGCACTGTAAGTAAAAAAACCATCACAATCCCTATCTATAAATTCTGGACTAAAGTTTATCGGACTAACTAGCGCAACTTCAAAACTCTTTTCAATTGGACAAAAAGGCTCATTGCTAGGCCCTACTGGAATTCCTCTCAGAAGATACTCCCCTGCCTGATTCAACCTAAAGGAATCTCCCTTCATTTTAACTTCTTCATTTCCATCAGGAAAAATCAAAAGAAATTCAAGTTCAAAATCTGTTGTAGGTGTCCAGTCATAAAATTCACATATAGTTAATAATGACATTGGAACATCAAAATCAGTCAAATCACTGCTTTGATTAACTTCTATGGAAGTTCGCCCTATTTCACATGCAGTATTGAGTGAATTAAACACAGCAACCTCATAAATACCAGCTTTTGAACCAATAATCACAGGTTCATTTTCAAAAGAAACCAATTCTTCGATTTGACCCTCATTACCAAAAAATCTCCAAACTATCCTTCCAATGTTATCGAAATCAGAAATTAATGAAATACTTGCGTCTGGTAAAGATGGACATAACGGGGTTGAATTCAATGCTACATCTACGGATAAGACAGGTTCAGAAACAAAAAAACTACTAAATGAATCTGGACAGGCCCCTAGAATATTGATGGGCTGAACCTCAACCTTGTAATCACCAAAAGTCACAGGACGCATACTGAGCCCTGTGCTTACAAGTTGTCCACTGGGATCAAACCATCTTACATTTACTTGATTAGGAGCGTAATTCTGGAGCTCTACCTCCCAAATCTGATTACCTTGGCAATCTTGTGAAACAAACAACTCCTCAAAAATAACAGGTTCCACGCTAGTCGCTACTATTTCAATTCTCCTTGGGCAAATATCATCAGGGAAGTCTAAGCTTCTTCCCGTTAAAGCATACCTACCCTCTTTTTCTATCAGAAAAGATGCTCCAACTAATTCTTCTACACTATCATCATCTAGATTAATCAATGAAAACTCCAAATTTTGATTGGTGTCAAAATTTGGCTTTAACTCATAATTGCTGCAAAAATTAATGATTTCAGGAACTGAAAATTCAACTTGTGGCAAGCCTAGAACTTCAATTTCCACAGTATTTGGAACTTTACAAGACTCATCATCAGAGTCTTCAATTAAAGAAAATATCTCTAAAAAGTATGTGCCTCCCGAAACTTCAACAACAAAATCCAATTGGCTTTCGCTATCAAACTCCCCTGAATTAACAAGCACACCTCTCGGACTATACAATTCAAAGCGCAGATCATCAGGAGGTATCTGAAAAGAGACTGTAAATGAACCTATACTTTTTCCGTTTGTTGTGCATCTTTCAGGCACTATTAAATCTGGATCAACACTAAAAACCAAACTGGGAGGTGTGTTTTCTAAAGGAACTACACTCGAAAAAGCATTGATACATCCCGCTCTTATTGCTTCAAAAATGTAGACACCTGAAGACAAACCTTCAAGGATTTTCTCTTCTCCTTCTAATAATGAAAATCCAGGGCTAAATTGTTCATTTTCCGCATCAATGACATAATACATCCAGTCAATATCTGTAAGAGCTCGGATCAAAAGACTTCCATCGCTAGCTGTACAATCAGAAACTTTTTTCACAAACTCAATAGAGACCAGCGCAGATGGATTAAAAGTAAACTGTACTGATTTTTCAAGTGAACATGTGGGATTTGAAGGATTACTCACCTCAAAAAAAATGGTATATTCACCGAAACCTTGAAGTTCGGAAGTATTTAATTCCAAAGATTCTCGGTTACCTAAAAAGATTTTATCTTCTCCCTCTCTTTTAATAAACCATGCACCACTATTCTGTTCTGAAGGCCTTATCCTTACCTCATTTCCTTCACAAAAAATAACCCCATTTATTTCCAATTCAAAGTCTTCTGCAAGTTTAACCTCTGTATTCAAAAAATTTTCACATGCTCGATTACCATCTGAGTCTATAAAGAAGTAAGTTAAAGAATACTTACCAGCATCAGAAACAACTAATTCATTCTTATTTGAGATTACTAGATCCACATTATCTTTTCTCCACTCAAAGAAATAATCATCTACGTCTGGTGAATTAGGATCAATGGCACGAAGTAACAAATCTTGATTTTCACAAAGTAAATACGTACTTTCAAGAATACCTGGAGCCCCTAGAACAACTGAAACCGTCTTTTCATCCGAAAAAATCTGGACACCTCCTCGCTGGATTGATAACTTAATGGAATGATTCCCCGTCTTGGAAAACGTGTAAGCTAATACCTGAAATGCCCCCCCTCCTTGAAAGATTCGTATCAATCCATCTGGTTCGATAATTTCCCATCGATAAACATCTGTCACAGGATTCCCTCCACCAAAAAACTCCTCAAGTGTGTTGCCAGTTAGTAGGCAAATCTTGTCAGAGCCAACAATCCCAAATTCATTTACAGCATAGTTAAATGAGTTCCTACCGGAAGATTGTAAAACACCAACCACTAAGATCATGGAAAAGATGCTTAATGTATTTTTCAATATCTTAAAAATTCTCTGGATACGAAACATTTTTTGAAAGGTGGAATTTTAATATCACTAAAAATCGTACCAAATTTAACACAAAAATCAAGATCTAAAAAAAGCCTCAACATTCAATTTATTGAGGATCAATACACAGAATATTAACGAACAAACTTCCACTCCTTTTCATCACCTGCCCATTCGTATCCTTCTACATTAAATAGCTTAAGCTTTTCAGGATCTTGGATGCGGTTTTTGATGATATAATCCGTCATCAAACCCCTTGCTTGCTTGGCAAACAAGCCAATGATTTGATATTTCCCATTTCTATATTCCTGAAAAACAGGGGAAATTATTTCAGATTTAATGATAGACGTATGTACTGCTTTGAAATACTCCTGAGAGGCCAAGTTGACAATAGGAGCCCCTTTGGAAGCTTCATTGATAGCTTTCGCAATTCGGGTACCCCAAAATTCATACAGATTATTGCCTTTTTTGTTCTCAAGCTTTGTACCCATTTCAAGACGGTAAGGCTGAATCAAGTCCATCGGCTTTAGCAAGCCATATAAACCAGAAAGAATGCGTAAGTGCTGCTGTGCAAAATCAAAATCCTCTGCTGAGTAATTATCTACATCTATTTTGGTATACACATCACCTTTGAAAGCTAACAATGCCTGTTTTGAATTATCGGTGTCAAAGGTTTTTTTGAAATCCTTGTAGCGAGCGGCATTCAGTTCAGCTAATTTCTCACTGATACCCATTAACTTCATCAAGTCCTCTGTCTTTTGCTTTTTCATGATTCCGACCAACTCAAACGTTTCCTTTTGAAAGTCGGGCTGTGTGGCAAACTCTTGTTGAGGAGTACTTAAATCTAATGTTTTGGCAGGTGAAATTAGTGTAATCATTTTTCTAAAATTTACTCAATTACCAATAAAGCAGAACGCTGGGTTCGGGTAATACCCTGTTGTATACTACTGAACCTTATCACAACTGCATAAGTTCCTACAGGAACAACTTTCCCTCTATACATTCCATTCCACTGACATACCGGCTGTTCAGCTGACACATCACTTGTTTCACAGTAAAAAATCAATTCACCCCATCGGTTATAAATGGCTACTTCCAAATTGTCAACAAAATTATTGGCATAAACAAGGAACTGTCTATTACTATCACTTGGAATCATAGCATCAGGAGCTCTTACCAGTAACCTGCAATCCTCCTCAACTACAAACTCCCTCACAAAAGCACAGCCAACATCATCTAAAACTTCTAATCTATAGGTTCCAGCTTCTCTAAGTTCAAAAGTTGATTCATCGGATACAAGATTACCATCTAAGTACCATGCAAAACTCTCATACATTCCAGGCTCTAAAATCTCAACTACATTTTCAATCTGACAAATAGTATATCGATCCATTAAAACAGGAGCTATACCAGTGGATCTTCTTACTTGCACACGCTGCCTCCCCAACTCACACAAAACATCTGAGAGAACCACCTCATAAATACCTTCTTGATCAACTTCAATAGAATTAAAATTATTAAATTGAGGAAGTAGTGTATTAGTTGTTCCTGCTACTCTAAACCACTGTATGAGAGCTGCCTGCTCATAATCTCCTACTAACCTAATCACCGCGGGAACTTCAGGGTCACAGATCGCTTCTGCTTCCACGGAGAAATCTACCTGACCCAATACAGAAGTAACGGTGAAAGAAATTTCATTGGTTTCACATTGAGTACCCAAACGAGGCTGTACCTCCAAGGTAAACACTCCCACCTCTCTCGGGAAGAAAATCGGGTTTCTCCCCACAATAGTGCCTGCATCATCTCTCCAGAATATTAGAAAATCTGCTGGATTAGCTCCAAATAAATCCACCTCGTAAAATAAACCCTCTGCACAGTCATCTATCGCAGGACCAAGCAAATCAAATGGAATCGGATCATTAATTGTGACAAAGAATCGGCGCTCACGAGGGCAATCCTCATCTGCAGGATCAAAACCAAACAAAATATATTCACCAGACTCGGTCAAAACAAAAGTACCGTCAGCTCCTTGTGGAATCGGGACAGATGGATTGCTAGCCGCTCTCAAATCAAAATTCAGAAGAACAGCAGAAGTTGGGGTAAACACAAATTGCTCACAGGCCACTGCATTGCTGGGAACTGAGAAATCTACTTGAAACTTCCGCTCAACCACCACGGTGTTTTCCGAAGGTATAGGACAGTCATTTTCGTCCAATAGCTCAACGGAATACTCGCCATAAGGAACATCCACTATAAATACCAAAGGATCTGCCGTTGCCGCTGTCGCCAAATCATCCGTAAATTCCCTACCATCCCCTAACCGGACAATTCGGTAGCGCACACCAAGCAAAGATACAGGAGCTGTAGGGAACGTTAGCACTATCTGCCCATCTAACACCCCTGAGGTGCTACAGGACTCATCTATGGCTGTTACTACATAATCCTCCAGACCAGCAGGAGCATTTCTATTCTGAATGATGACTGTTTGCACATTCAAACAGCCAAATTCATTGATCGCCTCAAACGTGTAAATACCAGGACCCAAATCCACAAAAAGCGGCAAAACAGTACCTGCGGATATATTATTCACAACCTGCCCTGTTTCAATCAAAGTCAATGTTTGGATATCTGTTAAAGCTGTGACCTCCAACACACCATCCTCCAAAACGCAATCAGAGTCATTGAGCACCACTAATTCTAGTAAGGGAAGCGGGTGAACCACAATCTCAGTTACCTTTTCAATCAAACAACCTGGAACCAAAGGGTCCTCAGTAACGAAAATGATATCATAACTTCCTGGACCAGGCAGTTGCAATAGAGGATTCAACTCCAATTCGAAAGCTTCAACCAAAAATACTCTCCCAGGCTGACCTTGCAATTCAAAGAACCAATCCCCGGAAATTGGAGTATTTGGTGCAAAGGTCACGATTATATCATCATAGCAAACCTCGTCCTGAGACAAATTGACAAAAAAATTAAAAGCAGGACCCACAAAAATGGAACGTGAAGCCGGACATCTATCAAACAAAGCAGGATCTACACCTTCAGGAACACGGAAAGAAACAGTAACTGTGTAAATATCTTCCGAATCCACTACGATAGTATTGGAGTTGATATCCCCGATTTGAAAACCTGCTGCATTTCTCCACTCAAAATCATATAATCCATCCGCATGATCGTATCCCTCAATCGCTGTCAGTTCTATCGGACTACCTACACAAAGAACTGCGTCGTCTGGCAAAGTAATTTCTGGAACTGCAACTACAAGTACCTCCATAGTAAATTCCTCATATGGCTGCCCGCACCGATCAACTTCCAAGGTTACTGTATAATTACCTGGTCTCCTGAAATTATGGATGTAATTCTGAAAATCTTCTCCTGCCCCTCCATCACGTGTAACATCAGCTGTACCATCCTCGTGTACAATGGTCCAAAAATAAGAGTCAATATCTGGCTCTCCCCCTCCACCAAACTCTGCTTCTGCTCCTTCTACCGGATCCAAACACAAACGCTCAGGGCCTTCTAGAGCAGGTTCAGGAATACTGCTACCTGACTGTACTGCAAAAGACGGTAAGCCTAAGTTCATACTTGTGCCAGGTATTAGATCTACTCCCATTTCATCATAGACTGAGGTATTGCATCCTGAGCCTGCTAAAATAGATGTAATTGTACTTTGCCCCGGTCTAGCTACATAGATCTGACCATTTGGTGCGATTTGAATTGCTCCAAATGGTCCAGCTGTAGTGATCGTATTTCTGATAGCTGAATTTAAAATACATTGCTCTCTTTCTTGCCTGGTGCCAGCGTTGTCAAAACAGTCTCCACAAGTCAAAGGATCGCCTTCACTATTATCGGCCCTTGGATTGCGAATTAAAAATTCTTCTATTCTTCCTGAACCAGACCGATAGCTTACAAACACCCGGCTACCATCATTAGAAAACTCCACACCATAAACATCTTCATTATTACAACCAAGGTCTAAAAGTGCATACTCCGTTAATCTTCCTGATTGCATATCAAAATCAAATATTTCTAATCGGCTACATGCTCCATCATTGATTGTGACCGCTACCTGAGAACCATCGGGGCTAAATTTCATCGTGCCCACCCCTGCTCCAAATCCATGACGTGACCCCACAGAAGAAAATACAGGCTGACCAATTCCAAACTCTGTCAAAGGATAAGCACGGAAAGTATTGGTGCCTAATTCATGGAAAAGAACCCAATTAGTAGCACCCGTAGCTAACGCTGCCACTTGTTCCGTGGCAGGGCTGAATAAAAAGTTATTACTTGAGGTCACCGCACCAGCTCCAGTTGGATTTTCGGCAGTTAAATCAACTACGGAAAATCGCACCTCATTACTCCCTGTACCAGTAGCTTGTGTAGTAAATACGTAGTAAATCGTCGGGTTTTGCGGAACAGGCACAGCAATTACCCCTTGGGAAGTCTGATTACTACCACCGATATTATCCCCATTTTCCATCACATTACCATTCGAATCCCACACGGTTTGACCATCCGTATAGAATAGGATTTGACCAGTTTCATCAGAGATTGTTGCAGTACCGGCAGGTATATTATTCGGGTGAGAAATTGGTCTAGGACTTGGCGCGCTTGGATCATTAGGGTCTGGATTGAAATCCAAGCCGGCACCATCTCCAAAGTGCCATACTCCATTACTTTGATCATCTAAATCCCATACTCTCAATCTAAATTCAGCATATGCATAACAAGAAGACCCAACTTCCCTAACTAACACCCAGTATAATCCAGGAAGACAAACTTCATTAGGCGCCTCAGGCCCCCAACCTTCCTCTCTTTTATTGGACCAGAAATATTCAAAATTCCCTCCAGGACCACCTGGACCACCAATTCCAGGGCCTCCCGGCCCGCCTGGACCACCAGGACCGCCTGGCCCCTCTCCACCACCTTGCTGCGCCTCTAATAATGGCATCAAATCAATACAATTCGGCGCACAAATGGTAGTATCTTGTGGAGTAAAATTGGCTTCCAAATTATTCTCACGGAGCGTAATCAATTTCTCCACATCTAAAGTAGAGCCATCCGCAAAAGTTACAGTCAAAGTCACATTAATACTTTCTCCGGTTGTTGCCTCCTCTGGAATCAATAAATGTTCCTGATTGAAATCAATTTCTACTGGCTGTCCATCTTCATTCTCAAGAGGTGGATTAAAAGTCCACTGAAAAGTTACCGGTCTGTAATTTAATGGCGTAATTTCAGAGGTCAGCTGAATAGGATTATTGGCACATGGGATCTCTGGTTCCCAATCAAAATCTACGGTAGGATTGATATCCTGATTCGGGGCGAATTGAGGAAAAACAGTCCCACAAAAATCCACTCCATTGAATGGGTCCTCTTCTATTTCCAACTCGTCCAATTCTTCTTCATCCGGATTATTCACTCTACCTATTAAAAATGGGCCACCCGCTTCTTCTTGGTAGATATAGTACAATCTACCATCAGGTCCTACACGGATATCATAAATTTGGTGAGGTGTATTGGGAATGGGAACCTCTTCAGGTGCAGCTGTCAATTCATTTGTAGGTACTCTTAACAGTTGATTTCCTCTAGAGAAGTACAAAAACTCACCATCGGGAGAAAGATCTGCTCCTTCAATGGCATCGGCTCCACCTGACTGCTCCACCGTGCTGATTGAACCGAGAGAACCATCTGCCGTATCCAATTCAATCAACACTATATCTTCCCCTAGATCAGTTGGGATCAGTATCAACTGATTGGTACTTTCATTGAAAATGATCGCTTTGGGTGTGAAGTTAAGCGGAATACTCGCAGTTTCTGTAAAATCTCCTTGGGTTGCTTCAATTCTCCTGACGACAAGATTCCCCCCATCGTAATTTACCAAGTAATTGGGGCTATTGGGAGTTTTCACAACTGCAATCGCTCCGGATACTGTACCGATTGTCTGATTGAGGGTAGTCACTGCACCGAGAGGTGGCTGATTAGGCAAGGCTCCTCCCGGTGCATTCATATCGACCACTGCATATTGCAGCTGACCTGTGGGGGTGCGGTAAAAAATATAAAACAAACGGTCACCTTCTGGATCGTAGTTCAACGTGGCAATTGCTATTGCCTGCCTTGCATCATTATTGATTCCATTGATTCCTGAAGGAGCTCCTGTGATAATTTCATTATCATAGTTGTAAACAAGAATTCCATTGGTAAAAAACAATACTTGACCTGTAATGGGGTCAATCATCACCGCATTGTTATCTACAATACCTGTTTCGGACCCGATTACAATGCTGCTTGGCAAATCACGCACGATGGGGTCCTCACCTCTTCCAAAAGAGAGATAACTGTTAGTTGAAGCAGTCGGACAGTATCCAAATATCCATTCGTTTCCATTGAATCCTTGTGAAAAGCCAATCTCTGGATGCAAAAAAAAGAAAACTGCGCATATGCCGTTAAAAATTAACCTAAAATGTATGGAATTATATAGCCTTTTCATAATTTACACGCTGCATTCAAAACATGGGAGAATATTTTTCGTTACCCTAATGTTTTGAGTTTAACAATAAACGAAGTTTTAATTGCAAAGGTCTCAAATATATCGTCTTTTTTTGATTATTATTCTTGCGCTAGGGTATTTCCAAGCAACTGCACAAGATCCACAATATAGTCAATACTATGCGGCGCCGCTTTATTTAAACCCTGCATTTGCAGGCTCGGAGCTTTTACCACGAGTTGGATTCAACTACAGAAACCAATGGCCTGGCTTAAATGCTCAATTTACCACTTTTTCCGCCTACATTGACACTTACCTAGATGATTATAACTCAGGAGTTGGATTCTTAGTCATGAGTGATACAGAAGGCGCAGCTAGATTACGGTCAACAACTTTAGCTGCCTTGTATTCCTATGAACTACGACTTGGAGAACGTGCATTTTTTAGACCTGGCTTTCGTGCAAGCTACATGAGAAGAGAAATTGGATTCTTTGAAAATCTGATTTTTGCTAACATGATTAATCCTTCGGATCCTACCGGGCCGACTTTACCA
The DNA here is from genome assembly GCF_014652135.1 of Mongoliitalea lutea. Classification (GTDB taxonomy): domain Bacteria; phylum Bacteroidota; class Bacteroidia; order Cytophagales; family Cyclobacteriaceae; genus Mongoliitalea; species Mongoliitalea lutea. Next base: position 82,925 of record NZ_BMYF01000006.1, on the reverse strand, counting down.
GGAACAGACATAGCTGGATTAGGAGATCCAGTTAACATGCTTTCACTGTCGGCAGGTGGGTTATTCTACACGGAAAATTTTTGGCTTGGATTCTCTGCTGACCACTTAAATCAACCCAATCAATCATTCCTCGATGGGGTCAGCAGATTACCCGCTAAGTACTCCCTACATGCAGGTTATCGTATTTCCTTGGGTACAGGCGGATACCGCTCAGACTTTACGCACACCTTCAAAGAGCGCTATTTTGTACCAACAGTCAATTACAAAAGACAAGGACCTTTCGAGCAATTAGATGTAGGTGCTTATGTGTTTGCTGAACCTATCGTATTTGGCGTGTGGTACAGAGGGCTGCCATACAGACCTATAGAAAACCAAAGTAACCGAGATGCCATCGTTATGATGCTAGGTGTCAATTTGCCCTCAGGTCTCAATGTTGGGTACAGCTTTGACTATACGGTGTCCCAATTGGGAATTCAATCAGGCGGAGCGCACGAAATCAGCGTTTCCGTGCTCCTAGCAGACCGAAACCGAACGAAGCTAAGAAGCAGGGACACCATGCTTCCTTGTCCAAAATTCTAAAACACAATCATGGATGCCGATTGGATAACATACCTACTCGTAGGGGTGCTTTCGCTTAGCTTTATTTTTGAAAAGTTCTTAAGCTTTCTAAATATCAGGCAACCCATCCCCGCTATTCCAACAAGTTTGCTTGAATATATAAGCATGGACAAAATCGCTGAAAGCAAATCCTATCAGCAAGCAAACTTTAAATTTGGTTTGGTGACAGGGACCTTTACCTTTTTGATAACCTTGGCATTGATTTATTTGGGTTTTTTTGGTCTGATTGATTCTTGGCTGCGTGAAATTGTTTCCGACCCTATTTCCCTTTCCATCCTTTACTTTGGAGTGATTTTTATCGGCTCAGACATTTTATCTATTCCTTTTGATTACTATCAGACCTTTGTTATCGAAGAAAAATTCGGCTTCAACAAAAGCAGTTTAAAAACCTACATCTCCGACAAGGTCAAAGGCTACCTGCTATCCATCCTCATCGGTGGGGGATTGTTGTTTGTGCTATTATGGTTAATTCATCAGATTGGGAAGGATTTTTGGTGGCAGTTTTGGATCATTTCCATCATTTTTATGGTTAGTGTCAATCTTTTTTATACCGCCTGGATTCTACCCTTATTCAATAAATTAACTCCTTTAGAAGAAGGGGAGCTCAAATCCAAAATTTTTGCCTACGCCCAATCAGTAAACTTCCCCTTGAACAACATTTTTGTGATCGATGGTAGCAAGCGCTCTTCCAAAGCCAATGCTTTCTTTTCTGGATTTGGCAAGAGAAAGAAAGTCGTGCTGTATGACACCTTAATTGAGCAACATACACCGGACGAATTGGTGGCTGTGCTAGCCCATGAAATCGGGCATTACAAGAAAAAACATATCATTTGGGGCATGAGTACTTCCATTCTTCAGGTTGGACTCCTCTTATTTATCCTCTCAGAATTTATTTTTTCTACCAATATGAGTTTGGCTTTGGGAGGAACCGAGATGGCCATACATTTAAATATCATTGGATTCACGATGCTCTTTTCTCCTATTTCCATGGTTTTGGGAATTGGGATGAATATGCTGAGCCGGAAGCATGAATTTGAAGCAGACCATTATGCCAAGACCACTTATGATGGGCAACCGTTGGCAGAAGCTTTGAAAACGCTTTCCGTGAATTCTCTTAGTAACTTAAACCCACACCCATGGTATGTTTTTGTCAATTATTCCCATCCACCATTGATGGAAAGATTACAAAGGCTTGAGAACTGATTACCCGACTAATCCGTAAATTCCGAGAAAATAAACCCTATGAGCAACCTAGCATTAGCCCTCACTCCCATGGTCTTTGACCGCAAATCCTACAGCGATGAAACCTTGCTGGACTTATACCGCTCTTTAGTAATGCCCCGGCGCATTGAAGAGAAAATGTTAATTCTTCTCCGGCAGGGAAAAATCTCCAAATGGTTTAGCGGATGGGGACAAGAGGCAATTTCCATAGGTGCTGTCAATGCCTTGGAAGAGGATGAATTCATCTTACCTATGCACAGAAACTTGGGGATTTTTACAGGAAGAAAAATGCCTTTGGAAAAGCTCTTTGCTCAGTTTCAGGGAAAAAAATCAGGATTCACCAAAGGAAGAGACCGTTCTTTTCACTTTGGGAGTAAAGAACATCACATTGTAGGGATGATTTCCCATTTGGGTCCTCAATTGGCGATAGCGGACGGGATAGCACTGGCCCATAAACTTGCGGGTGAATCTAAAGTTGCTTTGGTTTTTTCAGGTGATGGGGCTACCTCGGAAGGAGATTTTCATGAAGGGGTAAATGTAGCGGCTGTTTGGAAATTACCAGTGATTTTTGTGATCGAACACAATGGTTATGGCCTTTCCACTCCTAGCAATGAGCAATTCGCTATGGAGTATTTTACAGACAAAGCGCCCGGCTATGGTATAGAAGCGATCCGGATAGATGGTAATAATGTTTTGGAAGTGTATGATACTATCAAAACATTGGCAGAAGACCTAAGAGAAAATCCTAGACCCGTCTTGGTAGAAGCCATCACTTTCCGCATGCGTGGACATGAAGAGGCATCTGGAACCAAGTACGTTCCTAAAGAACTGATGGAAACCTGGACGCTCAAAGATCCTGTGGATAATTATGAACGCTTTTTGGAAGAAAACGGGATATTGACTCCTGAAATGAAAGAAGCTATCAATAGCGCTATCAAAACCGCCATTAACCAAGGGTTAGACATTGCTTTTGGAGAAGCTGCTATCGAGCCCGACACCAAGGAAGAATTGCGTGATGTGTATGCGCATTATCAGCAAGAAGTAATTGAACCAAAAAGCAGCAATACTCAGGAAAAACGATTTATAGATGCCATTTCAGATGCCTTGAACCAATCTATGGAGCGATATCCAAACTTAGTATTGATGGGACAAGACATTGCTGAGTACGGAGGTGCATTTAAAATCACCGATGGGTTTGTGCAGAAATTTGGAAGAGAGCGCGTTAGAAACACACCTTTATGTGAAAGTGCCATCATTGGAACAGCCCTTGGCTTGTCCGTCAAAGGTTACAAGGCTATGGTAGAAATGCAATTTGCAGATTTCGTCACCTGTGGATTTAATCAGATTGTCAATAATCTGGCGAAAATCCATTATCGATGGGGACAACATGCCGATGTAGTGGTCCGAATGCCTACGGGTGCAGGAGTTGCAGCGGGTCCTTTCCATTCCCAATCCAATGAGGCTTGGTTTTTCCACACACCGGGATTGAAGATTGTCTATCCTTCCAATCCTTATGATGCCAAAGGCTTGCTCAATGCAGCCATTGAAGATCCTAATCCATACTTGTACTTTGAGCATAAGGGCATGTACCGCTCTATAAGCGCAGCAATCCCTGAAGATTATTATACTGTCCACATTGGTAAAGCAGCGCTATCAGCCAAAGGGGATGAATTGAGTATCATCACCTATGGCATGGGTGTGCATTGGGCATTGCAAGCAGTAGAAGAGTTGGGCATTCAAGCGGACATTCTTGATCTAAGAACGCTCTTACCATGGGACCAAGAGGCTGTCAAAGAAACCGTAGCAAAAACCGGAAAGGTGATCTTCCTTCAGGAAGATTGTAATACGGGAGGAATAGGCGCTGAAATATGTGCCTGGATTTCAGAAAACTGTTTTGAATACCTTGACGGTCCGGTTATGCGGGAAGGGAGTTTGGATACACCTGTACCTTTTGCTCCAAGTTTGGAGAAAAACTTTCTACCCGTTCAGCGGTTCAAAGAAAAACTCATCACCTTGAAAAACTATTAAGATGCGTATTATTCCTGTGTTGATCATTGGGTGGTTGCTTTTGCCTTTTCAGCTTCAGGCACAGGATCTTTTATATACTCTCCAATTCAATGGAGGCATGCCCGTCAGAGACTTACAAAACAAAGTGGGGACACTTTTTTTTCCTGAGTTGAATCTAGCCGGGTACTACCAAGCACCATTCAAGCCCATAGAAGTGGGTATCAATCTTGGGTACAGCATTTATGGAACGCAAGTGGAGCGAAGAAATGATTTATTCGCTTCCAGTAATCAGGATTTACGCATTCGTAGGAATAATAATCTTTTGACATTCATGGGAGTGTTTCGCTATACCTTTGAATTAGATGCACGGGTAATTCCATTTATTGAAGTACAGATGGGAGCCAATTATTTTTATACCCGCTATAAAATCAGAGAAACACGGTTTGCTGAACCATTTGAGCAAGGCAGGGATTTCAGCGATTGGGTCTTGGGCTACCGAGGTGGTGGAGGCATAAAAATCCCTTTTAAAAATCCTCAAAAAGGATATTCTGAGATCCGATTGCTATATCACGAATCCGGACCGGTCAGTTTCCTCCGCAGACAGGACACTTCTTTTGATCCCAATACCCGCACCTTCGATTACCATCCTACCCGCTCACCCTTTCAACTCCTGCAATTAGGCTTTGGGGTGGTGATGCCGATATACTCAGAGGATTAAAAACCCAACTTCTTTCTGATACTTTAAGCACAACTTGGCACAGAAATTGAAGTTTAGTTTGAACAAAGCTAAACCAACTATTTTTCTATCAAGCCGTCTTTTGGGACGGCTTTACTTTTTTCCACAGAAATACCGGAAGGGCAATGAATACACCGATGATACTAAAAATCAAGCCTCCGATAGTCCCAATAGCCAGAGAAAACCAGAATATTTCATTTTGACCTTCCATGATAAAAGGAATCAAACCGAAACAGGTAGATAGGATGGTGAGCATAATCGGAATAGCTTTTCCTGCGACTGCTTTGATCACATTCCGATTGTACAGACCCTCTCTACGATTATTCAGGTCGTTGACAATAAATATGGCAGCATTCACCGCCAGGCCTCCCAGCAACACAAATGCAGCATATCCCCCTTGATCAAAATAGAAATCAAAGAGCGAGAAAATTAAAAACAATCCTATAAAAGCAATGGGAATGATGACAATGATATAGAATGGCTGTTTGAGATTTTCGAAAAGAATAGATGTGATGAAGAATATTCCCACAATCAATACCAAAATCAAGGAGTACTGCCTCTTGGCTTTTTCCCAATTCCAGGACCAAGTCTGCTTAGATGCAGAATAGCCTATAGGCATGGTCGCCTTCATCTCAGTCAGCACTTCATCTAAATATTCATTCCCAAATTTGGCAGAACCCATGTATTCAAAAGCTACCAACCGGATATACTGCCTATCCTCTTTGTGAAGCGCATTGGTAGTAAACTCCTTAGTCAATGAGCCAAAATTGCTCACTTTGAAAATCTTATCGGCATCTTTGATCAGGCTATTTTCCTGCAAATCAAATCTTGAGTATTGTTGGGATTCTTTTTCCTGCACAACAACCCCATAATTTTTATCTTCCAAAGTAAGGGAAGTTGCAGGTCCTGTTGGCTTGGTAACATCCTGTAGTGCATTCAGAACTTCAAACTGATTGGTTCTACCCAAAGCGAGGGCGTTTTGATCCAAGCGAAGTACATATTCTTCTGTTTTTTGCTCATCCCAACCCAATCGCTCATTGGTATTGACTTCTTGAATACGTTTATGACGCAATAGTTTTTCAGCTAAAATTTCGGATTGCCGCTCAAGTTCATCGTAATTATACCCCTTCATAGTGACTCGAAAGGAAGGAATTCCTTCACCACCTGCTCCTGTGTAAAATCCTTGTCCTACACCATAAATTGTCCAACGAGCCCCTGACCAATCCGTTGATTTCACAGAAAGCCTCCCCTTCAATTGATAGGGCAGGGCTGATTTTTCATATTCTTCTTTAAAAGTAATGATGATTTGAGCTGATTGTCCTGAGCGTACGTAAGTCACAAACTGATCGATACCCGCAACGCCTTTCAGGAATCCCTCAAACTCCCGCATGATGAAATCCATCTGATCCAGGGTATTGCCAAAAGGCAAACGGGCAGTTACGTATAAGCGGGTTTTCTCAGCCTCTCGATAAGATGACTTTTCAAATACCCCCCTAACAAACATTCGCAGAGAGCCTCCTAACCATTTATCTACATGAGGTCGGATGTCTTCCTGATAGACCGTACTTCCAATGGTTTTATTGTACCATTCCTGTCCTTCCCATTTGTTGGGTAAGAAAAAGACAGGAAATCCAAACAGCAAAAGCAATAGAAAAATAAAGGTTTTCCGGTAGTTGGCTACAAATCCAATACTTTTACTAAAAACATTGAAGGAACGCACCCTTCTTCGCAATTGCTTGATGCTCAGCTTTCGACCGGATTTAGCTTTGCCACCAAAGAGTAACTCGTACATCGCCGGCGTAAACAACAATGCCACAAGTAAAGACACCGCAAGCATTACCGCTACCACCACCGAAAACTCAGTTAAGTTCTTTCGGTCTTCTTCCGGCAAAAAGAACACGATCATCAAGGCTGCAATTGTCGTCAGTGAAGCCGCCAACAAAGCCAAAAATACTTTCCGGTTTTTATGCTTATGCAAGTGATCAATCATGATAATGGCATTATCCACAATCAATCCAAATGAAATCGTAAGCCCTGCGATGGTGTACAAATGTATATCCACTCCCAACACATATAAAACCAAGGCTGTAATGCTCAAATTGACCACAATCCCTAAAAACAGCGTAGTGAGGTACTTGAGGTTGCGATTGATCAAAAATATGAATACAATCAAAATCAAGATAGATAGACCGGAGCGCTTGTAGATTTTATTTAGCTCCTTCTCTAAAAACTCTGTATCATCACTTTCCAAACGCACTTCAAAACCAGCAGGAAGAAGACTCTTTGCTTCCTCCACGGCGGATTTGATAGCCTTGGCCAGTAATACTTTGTTTACTCCATCCCGATTGACTACTGCTACAGTGACGGAATTATTGCCATTAATCCTATAGTAAGATGTGGGTTCGGCTTCCTCTAAGGTAAGTTGAGCTAAATCCTTTAAGTAGACCTCTTTCCCTTCCTTGGTTGTGATCAGCAATTGTTCTAATTGACTCAAGGAAGTCAGGGATCGGTCAAGTTGGATAAAAAGTGTTTCATTACGCGTATTCACAACGGCACCCGGATAATTCACCCCAAATGCTCCCCGAATAGCCGACTCCAAATCTGACTTGTTCAGCTGATAGCGTTGTAAGCGCTTGATATCATAGGTGATAAACAATTGCAAGTCATTGGCTCCCCGAACGATTACTTCTTCTATTTCCTCAAACTTGTTGAGGGAAGTCTTGATGACATCTTCTGCTATTTTTTTGATTTCAAAGGAGGCAAAAGGGCCATTGACAGAGTAGGTCAAAATCGGTGTTTTGGCATTTGCCTTGCGTTCTTCGGATTGCCTGACTACTGGATAGGATACTTTGGGATCCAAATTGGGGTATACCTGTCGGATGATGGAGGCAACTTCAAATTTTTTGAACTCCATATCCGTATTTTTATCAAAACGCAGGGTGATGGAACCCTGATCATAGTTGGATACGGAGTTGACTTTTTTCAGATCAGCTAATTGAGACAATGCACCTTCTAAAGGGGATGTCGCCAATTTTTCCACCAATTCAGGAGATGAACGGGGTACAAAGTAGGAAATCGAGAGCACAGGTTCCCTGTCCCGTGGATTGAGATCCACCGAAAGCCTGGGCACCAAGGCAAATCCTATGATGCTGATGACTACAAACGATATGATGATTCTGAAAGAAGACATTTTTTAGATGCGAGAAGCTAGAAGCGAGAGACGAGAGGCTAGAAATTAGAGAAATGAACACTGAATTTCGGCAATTTCACTTTTGCTTTTCCATTTCCACTTTATTAACTGGTAGGATTGAGTCTTTCTTCTTCTTATTCGCTTTTGCTCAATTATTGGTTTACATGGTTTACACTGATTTTTTTGTTACTTTTTTATAGTTTCTTGGCTCTTGTTTCTTGATTCTTTTATTATTCCTAATTTTTAGGCACTGTTCACTCCACACTGTCCACTAATTCCTCAATCATCCTTTCTCACCAAAACCCAATACGCCAAAGGCACGAAATACAAAGCTGTAAACGTTCCGATAGTCAAACCTCCGATTACCGAAAAGACCAATGGTCTTTGGAGGTCGGCTCCGAGACCGGCACTAAATACGACGGGTAGCAATGCCAAGATGGTGGTTACGGATGTCATTAAGATTGGCTTGAGTCGGATTTCTCCAGCTTCATACAAGGCTTTTTCTAAGGCTTCTTGAACAGAAAACTGTTCTTGGTAATTGGCTCGAAGACGGTTGATAGTATCAATTTTCAGGATCGCATCATTCACCATGATCCCCAACATTACTACCAGACCTATGGCCGACATCACATTCAAGCTTGTGCCTGTAATCAACAGCACAATAAATGCACCTGCAATCCCTAGAGGCAAAGTAAATATCACAATCAGGGGTTGAAGGAAATTTTCAAATTGGGCTGCCAAAATGAAGTAAAGCAAAAGCACTGAAATCAACAATATCCCAATTAACTCTTGGATAGTCTCCCGATCTTTGAAATACTGCCCAAAGAAACTGACACCCAAATTATTTTCCACGCCCCACGACATGATTTCACTTGTGTATTGCTCAGGGTTCGAATCTTCTAGCAGTACCGATTGATATATCCCGCCTTTATCTGCTGTTACAAACTTGTAATGATTTTCATAATCAAAACTGATAAAATTGCTAAGCGCATATTCATTCCCATCCTTCCCTATCAGCACATTGGACCTGAGCAAGCGCTCAAAGTCAGCACGCTCAGTTTTCAACTTGATCGGGGTAATCTCTCCAAATCTCTTAATATCCGTGATCGTGAAGGAACCGAAAAGCTGTTTTACCTTTTCTTGCAAGTCATTTGCAGGGATGCCATAAAGTGCCAATTTCCCCGCATCCAGTCGGAATACCACAGAAGCTTCCTTCTGCAAACCTGGTCCTCTACTGAATTCGCTGACAGGAAACTGCTCCAACAAGCCATCCATTTTACTTTCTGGCACAGGTCTCTTGGATACTAGATCCTTCCAGCGAACCTCGTAATAAGGAATATTGGTATTGAACAACTGATCAAAGGCATTGGGAGCATCTGTGATTTCAAAGAAAGCATTGGGGTATTGGGAGTCTAAATACTGATTTAGCATTCCCACTTTTTGAGCCTTCAATTCCTGCGTTTCAAACAAGAAATACACACTTGCCTCTTGAAGGGAGCTTTCTCCATCAAATAACAAGAACTGACGGACACCCACATCTGCTTCCGCTTGTGCATAATTTCCTTCCAATACTCCCAAAAGTTTGAGCACCCGCTCTTTATTTTCCTCTACTCCGATAGGTTCATTCCAATTGATCTGTACCACTGCATCGAATTTTTCAATGGGGGGAAGCCCTCTGACTTCCAAAAGCTGGGACAGCGCCAAACCTAGTGGGATTAATACCAAGAAGATAGCAAAACTCAATTTTCTGACAGCAAAAATCCGTTTGTACAAACGCTTGTAGCCTTTAAGAACCCATAAAAACAGTTTACTGTCTTCTCCTTGCACACCTTTGCTTTCGGTACTTTTGAAAAACAAATGGTACAACATAGGTAAGAGAATAAATGCTACCATCAAGGATACACCTAAGATCGCAGCTACTGAAATCGCCTGATCTTTAAACAAAGCACCTGAAATACCACTCAGGAACACCAAAGGCACAAAAACAGCCAAAGTTGTCAATACAGAGCTGATTAGGGCCGACATCACTTCATTTACCCCTGCTACACAAGCTTCAAAAAGCGTAAGTCCTTGCTTGCGTTTCCTCGTAATGTTATCGAGCACAATAATGGAATTGTCTATCAACATCCCCAAACCTAAAGCAAGACCGGACAAAGAAATCACGTTGATGGACACCTCAAAGAAATAGAAAACCAAAAAGCTAATCAATAAGGATACGGGAAGAGAAACACCGATGATTATTGGCATACGGTAATTCCCCATAAAGATAAACAAGACCCCAAAGGCAAACATCCCCCCAAACAAAAGAGAAGTCTGTAGATTACTGATTCCTGCATTGAGCAATACAGACTGATCTTGAGTCAATTCAAAATCAACCTGCGGATAATCCACTTTGAATAAATCAACTGCCTCATATACTTTGGGGACCAGTTCATTCATTTTGGCAGCAGCTTGCTTGTGTACCGTAATGACCATGCCTTCATCCATGCCATACAGATGGTGGCCCAAGACATCTGCTATCTCATAACGCACATCAGCCACTCTATTCAAGGGAATAGTTACCCCATCCTTAGAGGTCACAGGGAGTTGAGCAATATCGTCCGGATTATTCACACGAGTTGCTAATCGTAAGTAATAACGAAACTGACCATCCTCCACCGAAATTCCTGGTAATTCTTCATTCCCAAAGCGGATTGCACTGATGACTTCCTGAGCAGTCATGCCCAAGGCCCGTAAAGCAGGGATATTGGGAGTTACGGCAATGACACGCTCTTTTCGTCCATTGATATCCACCAGGGATACCCCTTCCAACTGTTCCAAGCGCTTTTTGAGTACATTTTCCGTCAATAAGCTGACTTCGGTAAAATCAAACCCTGGTTTAGGAATTACTTGTACCCGAATAATGGGAATATCATTTGTATTGATTCGGATGACTTGAGGCCTGGGAAGGTCACTGGGGAGGTTATTGGTCAAGCGGTCAATTTTTTCGTTGACTTCTATGTAAGCCAACTCCATCTGCGTACCATAATCAAATGTCAAACGCACATTCCCCACTTCCGAGCCCGCTTTACTTTCCATATCCTCCAAGCCGTTCAATGTCATCAAAGACTCTCGAATCGGTGACAATACATTTTGCTCGATAGCCTCAGGGGATGCATTTTGATAATTGACCTTGATGACGATCTGAGGAACATCAATCGGTGGTAGCAAGCTGATGGGCAAGCTGCGGAAAACAATCACCGCAAAAACCATCAGGGCTATAAAAATCATGCTGACCGCAATAGGCCTTTGGAGTAAAAATCTAACCATTGCTTATTCAGTTACGATTTGTACAGGTGCTTGATGGGCTAATTGCAGATTATTGGTAGTAATCACTGTTGCTCCGTCTTCAATCCCCGAAAGAATCTCCACTTCCTGTCCGTTATCTTTCCCCACTTCTACATAGTTCCACTTAGATTCATTTTTATCGATAGTAAATACGACAGCTCTCTGGGAACGGTATACCAAGGCTTGCTTTGGCACGACCAAAGAATTGTTTTGAGGTGCACGGATAATAGCTCGGGCATTCATTCCTGGCAGTAATTTACTGGAAGAAGTTAACAAGATTCCTACTTGGACCAAACCATTTTCATCTACTTTAGGGTTGATACTTTGTACTGATCCTGTCAGTTGCTCGGCACTTCCTACTGGATAAATTTCAGCTTTTTGGCCTAAGCTGATCAATGAAATATCGGACTCCAACACTTTAACTTTCAATTCCAAACGATTTGAACTGATGATTTCCATCAATTCGTCTCCCGACTTGACCAAACTTCCCCGCTTGATTTTCAGATCTGCTATTCTCCCGCTAATGGGCGCTTTGATAATGGTTTTTTCCAAGTCCATCTCTGCCTCTTTTACATCAATCTCGGCTGTAAACAGGCCACTTTTAGCTTTCAATTGCTCTTCTATTTGAGTAATCCTTTGCTGATCGCCCGAATTCAGGATTGTCTCAAAACTCAATAAATCCGATTGGTAAGTAGATTGTGCATTTTTCAAAGCTATTTTTGCCTTCTCCAACTTTAATTTAGCTTCCGTATCATCCAATTTGGCCAGCACTTTACCTTTCTCTACAAAGTCTCCTTCTTTGGCATTCAATTCTAAGAGATAACCAGCTCGCTCAATTACCACCATGACCTGTTCGCTCGCCTCTACTTTGCCTGAGGCATTGATCAAGTAATCGAAAGACTTTCGCTCGGCCTTAGCTACCCGCACCGGTGTGGCAGCTACTTCTCCACGGAAAGTTTCCAAAGGGATTTCTTCGCCCTTTTGTTTTTCTTCTTTACATGCTATGGCAAGGAAAAATAAAACCCAAAGAATATGCGGAAATTTGACTTTCATAGAATATGGTAGATTTTGAAAGCATTAAATAACTAAGTTTTTAACTAGAAATCAAAATGCATTTGTTAAAAAATCTTTATACCTTCAAAAAAATCTACAACTAACAGCCGCATTTCGAGCAGGAGGCTTCGGTCTCAATATCCGATATGTGTTTGGAAAGTAAAAATTTAAAAATCCTGGACTTCGGTTCAGGATTTTTTTTATCTGGCTGATGCCAAAATGAACATTGGCTCCATTTTTAAAGGAAAGGTAAAAATCACCGGTTTTTCTAACTCTACATCAATTGGATTTTCATATAGGCGTAAACGTAAGTCCTCAGGCTTTTCATCTTGAAAGTGCTCCAAAAGCTGCATGACTATCTCTTCATCCTCAACCTCTACCCTTACTTTAACCACACCGTCACGAATCATATCCAATTGCTCTGCTGCACCACGGGATAAATCAATGATACGTTTGGAAGACTGAGGCAAGCGATCGTTGATTCTCACCCATACTTCCAGACCGTTTTTAAGATTGGTAACTTTCAGCATAGTGCCAAAAGGCAAGTATTTATGAGCTGCAGTTAATTCACGCATATCATAAATTTCACCATTAGCCGTTTTTCTCATATGGAATTTTTTTCCATAAAAACTAGCCACTCCCTCCTGAATTTTCAGTCGTTCTTCTACCACGGGAATGCTATCATTACCACTTACTAAAAATGGGAATGTACCGATAAAGAATAAGATCAAGAAAATATTTTTCATCAAATGCATCTTAGCAATTCATGTACCAGAATCGTTAATGAGGGCTTTCTGCTACGTGTTTTCGGATTTTTTAACAAAACCCATTTGCTAAGATACACATAAACACCTGTAAATCAATACCCCTTAGAATTAACCTATGACTCCAGCATTTCTTGGGACTAGTTTACACTCAATCAAAATGAAAAACTGAGTCAGCAATACTCTACACTTGTAGCTTATTACGCTTGCAGTGATCGATCAAAAACTCCAAAGCATCCAGCTGTTCTTCCAAAATATCGGCAGAAGAGCGATAATCTGGACCAGCTATCAGGACTCTGCGATGAGCTTCTTCAGGTTCTACCGTGAGAAAAATTACTTCTGTTTCTACGCCCGCATCGCTTGCCTGATAAATCAGCTCCATAAATGGGCTGGTCTCCTCATCCAACACAGGGCACTCAATCACAACTACTTTTCCATCATCAAAAGCCATAAAAGCATCCCAAGGAACCTCATTGTATAACTCGATATACGCATCATTTTCATCCACCTTGAATCCATCCAACACAGGCTGAATAGTCCCAAAGCGAAGTATACTCTCTTGATACAAATCCATTACATGAAACTTAGCAGCATCTCCATAGTGCTTTTGAATAAAAGTGCTTTTTCCCGATCCTGGGATTCCGAGCACAAAGATTATTTTTCTCATAAATTAAAGATTTTGTTTTTTCCCATATTCCCACATCACTCCCCAGATCTCATGATATGCTGTAAGCTTATCTTGCTGAGAAGGGACCCTGGCCACTTTACTTTTGAAATTCAGATAATCCAAATCTAGAATTTTCTGAGCCACCAATGCAGCCATTTCCTTTTTTGGAACCAATACCCGGAAGCGGTAATCCGCATCCAAAGTCTCAATAATCTGCTCTTCTTTAAATAAACTGAGCAAATCCTTTCGAACCCTCGCGCGGACCATTAACATGTCCGGCAGTTCACGGTGTTGAACGATGGAAATGAATCCATCTGTAGAAGCTATCCACATAATATAGTTTAGTTAGTTGTTCGATGTATGGAGGAGCCTTCATTCTGATCCTTAAAAAACATCAAGTAAATGAAACAAGAACCTTGACTCGACTACTCTGTAAATGTACTCCCAAAAAATGAGTTAAGAAATTTATTGACACATACTGTCAGGAAATATTATTAAGGAACCAACCACTCTCCTTGCCAACCCTCGGCTGTAAAATTGAAAGCCGCCCTCAAATGCTCCAGCCCATTCAACTGAAGAATATCCAGTTTATATGGTTTAAGTAGTACAACTGCAAAATTTTCAGCATTAGAAAGTTCCTCCTCCCAAGTATACGCCTGTTCGGGAGCTGAGATGAATTCCCCGGGAGCTAAAATTGAATTGTATGCCTTTTGAGCATCTCCTTGCACCCGTATCCAATGATCGGATGCCAATGAATCCTTATGATGAATCATCGCAGAAGCCTGAACCCGCACCTGTACTCTTTTTTGTGGATGGTAAAGCAAAACAGAAACCAAGGGATTGGATTGGATTGCTTTCACCTTTGTGGTACGAGCGTCTGTATAAAGGTAAAAATTAAACTGCTCATCAATCTTCCGAAGAACCACATACCGCGCTTCCGGGATTCCATTTTGAACAGTAGCTAGTGTAATGAACCGAAAAGGATGTTTTTTATCCACCACTCCGCGTCGGACTTCCTGTTGAACATCTTTAAATACAACCTCGAGTGTGGTACCGGGCTTGATAAGCATAGCGATTGAATCTATTCATGCAAAGAACATAGGGCTGGGTAAAAAGTTTGACGACAGTAGCATTCCAACCCAAAAATGATTAATAATTCGTATATCCACCTAAACACAAAACCTGTTAGGTTGAATTCCTTTTCAGCTCTCTATGAAGACTGATGGAAAACCTAACAGGTTGTATTTAGTGGAATTTTTCTCCAAGGATTAGACTTCCACGGCAGCAATATTCTTGAAATACACGTGACCTTCTGCATCCAAATCCACCAATACTGCGGAGTCATTTTTTATGTATCCTGCAAGGATTTGCTTAGAAAGCTCATTCAAAATCAGTCGCTGCATGGTTCGCTTCAATGGTCTCGCTCCAAACTGCGGATCAAAACCGACTTCACCCAAATAATCCAATACTTCTTGAGTAGCTTCAATTTCGATAGTTGCTTCTGCCAAGCGTTTTTGAATTTCTTTCCATTGTATATCGACAATCTTTCTGGTCACTGACTTGGTCAATGGCTCAAACATGATGGTTTCGTCAATACGGTTGAGGAATTCCGGACGAACAGACTTTTGAAGCAATTCATACACTTCTTGCTTGGTTTTTTCCATCACTGCTTCTTTATTCCATTCCTCCATCTCAGCGAAGCGCTCCTGAATCAGGTGCGAGCCTATATTGGTCGTCAAGATGATGATGGTGTTTTTGAAATTGGCAATTCGACCTTTATTATCCGTCAAGCGACCATCATCCAATACTTGTAGCAAGATATTGAAAACATCTGGGTGAGCCTTTTCAATCTCATCTAATAAGACTACAGAATAAGGCTTGCGACGAACAGCCTCCGTCAATTGTCCCCCCTCATCATACCCCACATATCCTGGAGGCGCTCCCACCAATCGAGATACGGCATGTCGCTCCTGATACTCGGACATATCGATCCTCACCATGGCGTTTTCATCGTTAAAGAGATATTCAGCCAAAGCTTTTGCAAGTTCGGTCTTACCGACACCGGTGGTACCCATGAAGATAAATGAACCAATTGGTCGCTTTGGATCCTGTAATCCTGCACGGCTTCTCCTTACCGCATCTGATAAAGCAACAATTGCCTCCGTTTGACCAGCTACGCGCTTCCCTAATTCATCCTCTAAGTGCAGGAGTTTTTCCCGCTCACTTTGGATCATTTTGGACAAAGGAATACCAGTCCACTTGGAAACTACCGCGGCAATATCCTCATTATCCACTTCTTCTTTCAGTAGAGGCGAACCTTGCTGCATATCATCCAATTGCTTTTTGAATGACTCCAACTTTTGCTCAGCTTCTATAATCTTACCGTATCTGATTTCGGCTACTTTCCCAAAATCTCCTGCTCGCTCCGCTTGCTCGGCTTCCAGCTTAAACTTATCAATGGCTTCTTTTTCTCTTCGAATACCCATGATAACAGCCTTTTCCGCTTCCCACTTAGCTTTAACTGCTTGCCTTCTTTCGCTTAAGCCAGCGATTTCTTTGCTGAGGACAGCTTCCTTGTCTTTATTATTTTCTCTCCTGATGGCTTCCCGCTCTATTTCCAATTGCATGATACGTCGATACAGCTCATCCAATTCCTGAGGAAGGGAATCGATTTCCATACGCAATTTGGCCGCAGCCTCATCCATCAAGTCAATGGCTTTATCTGGTAGGAATCTGTCAGAAATGTATCGCTGGGATAATTCCACAGCCGCGATGACTGCATCATCCTTGATTCTCACCCCGTGGTGTAATTCATATTTGTCTTTGATACCTCTCAGGATAGAAATTGCGTCAGCAGCATCCGGTTCATCCACCATCACAGCCTGAAACCTTCGCTCCAATGCCTTATCTTTCTCAATGTATTTTTGATATTCTTTCAAGGTAGTCGCACCGATGGCATGCAATTCACCCCTTGCCAAGGCTGGTTTCAAGAGATTGGCGGCATCCATGGCTCCTTCTCCTCCTCCACCTGCACCGATAAGCGTGTGGATTTCATCAATGAATAAGATGATTTCACCATCTGAATCGGTCACCTCTTTGATGACTGCTTTTAAGCGCTCTTCAAATTCACCTTTGTATTTGGCACCTGCCACTAACAACCCCATATCTAAGGAGATGAGGGTTTTTGATTTGAGGTTTTCAGGCACGTCACCACTGACGATACGCTGGGCGAGGCCTTCCACGATAGCCGTTTTCCCCACTCCTGGTTCTCCCAAAAGGATAGGATTGTTTTTGGTCCTACGGGCCAAAATCTGCAATACTCTCCTGATTTCTTCATCCCTACCAATCACAGGGTCAATTTTCCCTTTCTTGGCTAATTCGTTCAGATTTTTGGAATATTTCTCCAAAGCCCTGTACTTGGATTCTGCATTTTGATCTGTCACTTTATTCCCTTGTCTTAGTTCCTTGATTGATTCTTTCAGGCTTTTCTCATTTAAGCCGAGATCTTTTAATAGCTGGGCTGTCTTATCTGATCCGGCTAACATTCCCAAAAGCAAATGTTCGATAGCTACAAACTCATCTCCAAAACTTTTCAACTGCTCTTTTGCTTTTGTTAGTACTTGCTGAGAGGCATGGGATAAATAGGGTTGCTGTCCACTTACTTTGGGCAAACTGGCTAGTAGAGCATCCAACTTTTGAGTCAACAATGACTTATTGATAGCAGATTTTTTAAAAAGAAAATCCACCACATGTTCATCGTCTGCCAAAATCCCCTTCAAGATATGTGTAGGTTCTATGGCTTGTTGTTGTGCGGCCATCGCAAGTTCAGCTGCCTTTTGGATAGCTTCCTGCGACTTGATTGTATATTCTTTGAAATCCATAATGGTTGTAGTTACTTACCTTATATGAGCTCCTACGCAAAAAATCTTCCAATGGCAATAAGGATAAAAACCCTGTAATAATGTCATGAATTTCAGAGAAAACCATGAAAAATAAGCCGTTTTGTCATAAAAAAGGACTGATTCATTTCAGCCCTTGACATTTTCAATTTCAATTATCTACAGCTGGCCGTAAGCGCTGTTTTTCCTCTTCTGTCATAAAGCGGTCAATATCCCGAAGATACCGTTGGATGTTCATTTCTGCTTGCTGAACCGCTATCTCAGTTTTTTTAATATTAAGTTCCATTTTAGCCAAATCAGCATCTGTCTTTTTCCCTTTTTGAATTGCTTTTTCTAAGGCAAGTTTTTGCTTTGAAAGCTTTAACTCTGCTTTCCCTTTTGCTGTCAAGGATTTATCATGGTTTTTTTGAGCTTTTTCAAGATTGGCCACTCTTTTTTGCTCTGCTTTAAGAATTGCTTGTTCCTGCTTAAGTTCCGCTTGAAGTTTTTTTTCCTCAGATTTTAATTGTGCTAGCCGCTGCTTTTCCACTTTATCTAAGCGTTTTTGTTCGGCTAATTCTTCTTTACTTAACTCTTGTGCGAAGACAGAAACAACTGGACATATAAGAATTAAAGAAAATATCAAAATACAGAGTCTAAGTTTCATAGATACAATAATTTATGTTGTAAAATATTCCTAAAAGAAAATCAAAGCACCAGATAATGTACATTCTTGCAGTTCACATCTTCTTTCAAGACTAATATTACTATTTTTGATAGAATATAACAAGGTTTTTATAATTTAGGCTTTATCATTTACGCTTCTGCTGCTATGAATCAAACACTTGCATTCAATCCTTTATCTATTCCGGTATTTGCAACAAGTATTTTATTTTTAGCACTGTATATTCTTTCTATCAAATCTGAGAATAAACAAGGAGAAAGGGAGTTTTCTTTCTTGTTAATTACATGCTTTTTTTATGGTTTACTTTACGGTTTTGAGCTAATGGCTATTTCAGAGGAAGTTTTAATTTTTATATTTAAATTGGAATATTTACCAGGAGTTTTTCTAACACCTCTCCTCTTACTTTTCATACTTAAATACACAAACAACTCCAAGTATATTACACCTATTTTAACCATTCCACTTTTCAGCTTTTCTTTGTTTTTTTTAATCATGATGTGGACTAATGAAGCTCATGGCCTTTTTTTTCAAGAAATTTGGGGAAGTGATAATGGGTTGTTTTTCGCAGTTGATGTTAAACAAGGCATCCTACATTGGATTTACGCTGTATATAACTCAATTCTTACTATCGTTAGTAATATAATTCTTGTAAGAGCACTTTATGCTAGTCCAAAGGTTTACATAAATCGAATTTGGATGGTACTATTGGGCTCACTCATTCCTTGGGCAGCACACATCATTGCAATCGCTGGATTTGCACCATATGATATGGACTTGATTCCATTCGCACTATCTTTTACTGCCTTGATAATTTTTTGGGCTCTTTACAAATACCAATTTTTTAAAGCGCCACCGCTAGCATTTAAAACAATATTCCAGAATATCAGCGAAGGAGTAATTATCTACGACCAAAACAAACATATGATTGCAATAAACATTTCTGCTAAGGCTTATTTAAATACTCTTCAAATTCAAAATTTTCAAAATCTAGTAGAGTTGGGAAAAGAAGTGAAAGACCTTCCAGAATTGCTCGATCAACGAACAGGGCATATTATATTAAGTAATCAAACCAACAATATTTTTTTTGAAGTTTCATTTAAAGTGTATAATAATGAACATAAAACCAGCAATTACTTTTTTCTGAATATCAGAAACATCACTGAACAAAAAATTGCCGAAATAAGGATTAAAGCTAATGAACAAAAGCTTCAAAGTTTTAACATGAGTTTATTGAGAAGTGAAAAAATGCTCACTTCCATTGCTTTTGCGACTAAAGAACTTTTATCAAATCGAGAATTTACATTTGCTACTCAAAAAGCTATAACGTTATTGGGAGATGGAGCTGGTGTAGATAGAGCCTATTTATTTGAAGGTTTTAAAAGTGAGGATGGTGACTATTTTATTTCCCAACGATTCGAATGGAGTGCTAATGGAGTTCCCCCTGAGATAAACAATCCAAATCTTCAAAATATTCCACTACAGATTTTTGGACAAGATGTTTTTTCAAAGTTTCTAAAAAACATGTTTTTCTATTCTATCGTAGCTAAAATCGAGGAAGATACCTTACGTGAGTTTTTACAGTTTCAAGGAATAAAGACAATCCTTATTATTCCTGTTTTTGTTGGAAAAGAATTTTGGGGTCTAGTAGGATTTGATGACTGTTCAGAAGAAAGAGAATGGAGTGAAGCAGAAACAGCATTATTGATCAGTTTCGCAGATTCCATTTCCAATGCTGTAGAACGTAAAAAACTGGAAGAAAGTCTTCGTGCCTCAATGGAACAAGCCAGGGAAGCATCCACTGCCAAATCTGAGTTTTTGGCAAATATGAGTCATGAAATACGAACACCTTTAAATGGAGTTATTGGATTTACAGACTTATTATCCAAAACTAAACTTAGTAAAGAGCAAAAAGAGTATTCAAATGCCATTATGCAGTCAGGAAAGCTATTGCTTAATTTGATTAATGACATTTTAGATTTCTCAAAAATTGAAGCTGGCAAACTGGAACTAAGTTTGTTGTCGTGCAACATCAACGATATCGCAAATGAAAGTTTAAAAGTTATTTCTCCAACAGCAGACCAAAAAAACCTAAACTTAGTTTTATCTGTAGACCCTCAAGTTCCGGAATTTGTGATTGCAGATGTGATGCGTGTTAAACAAATCCTCATTAATCTTTTAAGTAATGCAGCCAAATTCACTTCCGAAGGAGAAATTGAACTAAAAATCACATTAATCAATCAGGGCAAATTAACCAATAAAAGTAGAATTGAATTTGCCGTAAAGGATACTGGTATTGGTATTTCAGAAGAAAAAAAGCAGGTGATCTTTGAGGCCTTTGCACAAGAGGATAATTCTACCACTCGAAAATACGGAGGGACTGGCTTAGGTCTTACAATTTGCAACAAGTTACTCAAATTAATGGAAAGTAGGCTTTCTGTTGAAAGTGAACTCAACAAAGGAAGCGTTTTTTCTTTTGAATTGGAACTAGAAAATAGTTGGCAATCAAATGAACTAGAAAAAATCGCTGGATCTCAGCAGCAAGTACAAGTAGAAGCACCATCAAGGACTATCAAGAAAAAAGCAATAAAGATTTTGCTCGTAGATGATAACTCTGTAAACATGCTATTAGCAAAAACTATAGTCAAAAACCTCATACCAAATACCAAAATACTCGAGGCTAAAAATGGACTAGAAGCAGTTGAACAATTCAAAGCTTACAATCCTTCGTTGATTTTCATGGACATCCAAATGCCTGAAATGAGTGGATATGAAGCTACTGCTATAATTAGAGCTCTAGAACAAGGCAAAGAATCCCGAGTCCCTATCATAGCTTTAACTGCGGGTACTGTCAAAGGTGAATTCGAAAAATGCCTTGCAATCGGCATGGATTCTTATTTGAGCAAACCTGTATTAATCGAAGATATTGAAAATGTACTTGACAAATATTTAGACTTATCCGATAAGAAACCCATACAACGTAAACAAGTGCTTTCACGATATGAGGAATTTAGAGAAGCCGATCCAGATTTTTTTAAAGAATTGTTAGAAGTCAGCCAAAAGAATCTTAACAAGCTTCAAAGCGAACTTACCCTCTACTTAATAGAAAATAATTTGGAACGTTTAAAACAAACGGGGCATGCATTGAAAGGTTTGGGCTTGAATTTGGACTTACCAAATCTTACTACACTAGCAACTAATGTTGAAAAAGTAACTGAATTGGGGGAAGAAGCAACAGAAAAAGTAGCTTCTCTCAACCAAGAGATCAATTTTATCTTAGAAAATATCGATAAGGAATTGAATCAGCTTAGCTAAGAGAAGCTGTTAGGCTTTAGTTTGCAGCAGCAATGACATCTTCCCACACACGGAAGAAGTTGCCATGGCAGATTTTAATGATATCTTCTTTGCTATAGCCTCTTTTCATCAGTTCAGCAATGATATTCGGATACATTGAGGCATCTTTTAATCCCTCCGGCAGCGTATCACCCACGCCGTCAAAATCAGAACCCAAGCCTACATAATCAATACCAACCAAATTGACCACATGATCGATGTGATCCACCACTTTAGACACATGGACTATTGGTTTATTTTCTTCCATATATGCAGCAATGTAAGCCTGAGCTTGTTCATCTCTTCTTGTAAGGTTATTTTCAGCCATCCATTCCTGAATATGTGCTCGGTTAGCTGCATTTTTTTCGGAATACGCTTGGTCGATAAAGCTTCCCCCAAACGTAATCATCACCATTCCATTTTTTTCTGCAATCTTTTGAATGATTTCGTCAGACACATTTCGCTCAAATCCAGGCGTGAAATGTCTTGCAGAACTATGGGTGGCCACTATGGGAGCCGTACTCACTTCCGCTACATCAAAAAAAGTCTTGTCTGTAATGTGGGAAACATCGATGATCATGCCTAGGCGGTTCATTTCCTTCACCACATCTCTTCCAAACTCACTGAGTCCACCGTGGGTCTCAGAGTCGTCATACGAGGAATCTCCAACCAAATTATCACGACCATGGGTTAACGTCATGTACCGAATACCTTTATTGTAAAAATACTCCACATTGGAAAGATCATCTTCGATAGCAGCTGCATTTTCGATACCCATAGGTAAAGACAACAGGCCTTTGCTGAAATTGTCTTTAATTTCCTGAGGAGAACGGGCAAGTGCCAGTTTATCAGGCCATGTATTGACCATGCGCTCTACCATCATGATTAGGGTATCTGCCAAATCCTTGGCTCCACCACGGGTTTGATAAGCTGCGGGGATATAGATAGCCATAAAAGGTGCATCCATACCACCTTCTTTGGCACGAGGGTAATCAATATTTCCTTCAGTACTCCTTGTCACAAAATCATACACAGGACCATTCATATGGTTACCCAAATTGTACATACGAAATGGTAAATCCATGTGCCCATCTACGATGATGGTTTCTAAGGCAAGTGCTTTGGCAGCTTCCAGACGCTCCTCGTCACTAAGGGCGCTGTAATCAACTTCGGCAACTTTGGACTCGCAAGACCAAAGAAAAGCTAAACCGAGAATCGGAAGTAAATATTTTTTCATAGCATATAAGTTTATTTAAAAATATAAAATTCTGAATTTCTGCGTTATCATTCTGTATAAACGGCTTGATTGATGGGTAAAGTGTCATTTAGATGGACCGACCATATCCGAATTAAAGCACTCATGGAAACCCATATCACAAATCAAGTTTTTTAGTACCCTTTCTCAAGTATTGTTAGTAATTTTATAAGATAATTGGTAAAAAGCCTTGTTTAGAGATTTGCTCAATGAATCAATACACGAGGCTAAACAAAAGAATATGAGTAAAGTAGAAAAAATTAATTATGAGTTAGAGAAAAACCTAGAAGTGATTTCTCAACTTGATGGCTTTGTCAATCATGCCGTAGAAAATGTATTGGTTGATCCGGAGGAATGTTGGCAGCCAACCGATTTTCTGCCTGATATGTCTCAGCCTGACGCTTTCGATGAACTTAAAAAGCTGCAAGAACGCTCTGCCAATATCCCGGATACAGTGATTACTTCCTTGGTTGGAAATATGATTACCGAGGAAGCATTGCCAAGTTATCAGACCTATTTCAATTTATTGGAAGGGATCAATGTGGAAGGTTCGCTCTTGAGCAATTCCGGATGGGTAAAATGGTCCAAAGCTTGGACTGCTGAAGAAAACAGGCATGGAGACTTACTCAATAAATATCTCTACCTCTCCGGTAGATGCGATATGAAAAAAGTGGAGCAAACGATCCACCGATTGATTTACAATGGTTTTGACCCGCGCTCCGAAGGAGATCCTTATCAGGCGATTATTTATACTTCTTTCCAGGAAAGAGCTACAAAAATTTCCCATGTAAACACCGGTAAATTAGCCGATAAAGCTGGGGATGATGTACTCTCCAGAATTTGTAAAACCATAGCCGGTGATGAAGCAAGACATGAAAAAGCTTACAAGAGCTTCATGTCGCAGATTTTTGAAATTGATCCAAATGGAGCAATCCTGGCATTTGAAAAAATGATGCGCAAGCAAATCGTCATGCCGGCGGTTTTGATGGGAACAGGTGGAAGCAACCCTAGTTTGTTCGATCAATTCTCAGCCATTACCCAAAAAATTGGTGTGTACACGGGTTGGGATTATGCCAAAATTATCGACCATTTGGTCAAACTTTGGGATATTGAAAACCTCACAGGATTGAATGGTATGGCTGCAAAAGCCCAAGATTACCTAGCAAATCTAAGCGACCGATACATGCGAGTCGCAGATCGCATGAAAGCCCCAGAGGAAGTTTCCTTAGCTTGGTTAAAATAATACTGAAAGCCCGGAACAGCCGGGCTTTTTTTATGTCTTGGGAACAATTTTTAGTGAAATAAGCTTATTACATGTATATACACATATTTGCTTATGAGAACGATCAAAAATATACACAAAGCTGATTATCATCCGATAGCGGATCTTATCACCTATAATCCTCTGCCATCTCCAAGACTGAGACAGATAGACCCCTTTATTTTCCTCAACCATCACGGATTCCAAACCTATCCGAAAAACAACAATGGATTGCCATTTGGTCCACATCCACATAGAGGAATGGAAACAGTCACCTTTATTTTGGAAGGAGACATTATGCACAAAGACTCAGGTGGTCATGAATCAGTTATAAAGGCTGGGGGAATTCAGTGGATGACGGCCGGAAGAGGTTTGATCCATGCGGAAGTTTCTTCCAGTGAATTTAAGAAAAATGGAGGTGACTTAGAAATTCTTCAACTGTGGCTCAATCTACCAGCAAAATACAAAATGACTGAACCTCGGTACATTGGACTTCAAAAAGATGAAATCACGCATTTTAAATTGAATGATGGAAATGCGCATGTGCAACTAATTGCTGGAGAATGGAATGGACAGCAAGGTTCGTTCGAGACATTGACGCCAATCTTTTTGAGTACGATTCATCTATCCAAAGGAGCTGTCATTGAAAAAACCATCCCTAGCAATGAAAATATCTTCTTCTACATCGTCAGAGGTAAAGTGAGCGTGTGGGGAGAGCAAATCCCTTTCAGAAATCTAGTGGAATTCAACAACGATGGCGAACTTCTCAAGTTTGAGGCAACAGAAGATGCAGTCGTCATACTCGGGCATGCAATCCCTTTCAACGAACCGATGGTCGCCCAAGGCCCATTTGTCATGAACACCCAACAAGAAATCATGGAAGCCTATAGAGATTACCAATTAGGCAAATTTGGGTCTTGGGAAGATTAAACAAGAGCTGATCCTCCACATATAATCTCCAAGTCTAAAACCCCGAAATGAACGCTTTTAGTCAATTTCGGGGTATATTTTTTCCCCATAACTAAACCGAATCATTTCTCGATCACTTTAAGCAATTCAAACTTGAACATATCCTCATCATTTTCAGGATTATCAGGATGATTGATGGAGACGTATAATCCATCTTCGTGGATAAAAAAATTATTTGGCATATATCTACCTGCCTCAAAGAAAGTTTCCCCAAGGACATTCAACTCATCATCTAAAACCATGATTACGAAAGGACCTGGAGAGGTTCTCAATCGTTGGATTTCATTCAAGTCAGTAATATCCAGTGTTGGGTAGGCAAATCTGTAGTAGAGATTTCTATATGGGTCGTAAACCAAGTTATCATATCGAGAACTCGTATTCATATACTGCATCGTTTCCAATCGCTCACCACCTGAGGGAAATAGTTTTAACCGTGCATCCAAATACTGACTCCCTGCATATTTTGATTTTAATTCTTCTTCAAATGAAGACGCATAAAATACCCGATGATCTCCAAATAAAGAATAAACAATCTTATCCTTCCCTTTGGCCATGCTCGGTTCAAAATGCTTCAAACCATCTGCTAAATAATCATTGGGATAACGATGATTTACAAATCTAACGTTGCCATTGGTCAGATTAATGGCATAAACCATATGACTTTCACTTAGGAGCTCGTTGGTAAATTCGCGATAATTCCCATTCACGTGCGTTTTTACCAGTAATTCATCACCCGTAATAATGGGAGGAGATAAAAAGTAAGATGGATGAACAAAAGCAGTTGAATATCCTTCTGGAGCGACATATCTCAGCCGCTGTTTGACAATACCGCTAGTGTCTGTCAGATAAATTATAGGAGCACTTTGACCAAAAAGAAAAATACTATCCAAGCTATGGACATGAATCCCAAACAAATCCCCAACTCCTTGATTACCTTCACTTTCAAAAGCCAGGCGTTTGACTAAGCCTCTATTAGCTATATCATAAATCTGGATTTCATTTCGCTGCCAAAGAATATTAAATAATAACCCATGAAAAGTCGAAAAACCCAGACTTACATTAGGAGTGTTATCATCAATACTAAAAGCAAGAGTGACTCCTGATGCTTCAAGCTTCTTCTCGGTCTGCATTTTTTGAGAACAAGCAAAAGTTATCAAAGTCAATAAAAAAGCTAATATCCAAAATTTCATAGTTGATTCATTTGTGAGACTTAAATAAGTAATCCTCAATAATAATAATAATAGACAAACTTAGTTGAACCTATCTAAATTAATCGTATTAATTAAACTAATGCCTAGGTAAGAAAAAATCAATGGCCAAGTTTAGGAATCGAGAAAAATTAAAACTCCACAAATAATTATTCCAACACTTTATCAAGATACTAATGCGAATCAATTATATCCTGAGAAATCAGTCGATAAATTTCTGCAACCTGCTCGTTGTAGTTTAAAAAGCGATAATGTTCTTCCATAGTCTCAAAATCCTCCCGTTTAGCAGGGCCTGTTTGGGCTTTTTTGGCTCCTAATTCAAGGCTTTTACTGATGGTTTCGATAATGAGCGGTTTCAACATTTCAAAATCCAAGCCTTGCCTTGACATGATCTCCTCAGATAAGCGAAGCATATGATTGGAGAAATTACTGGCAAAAACCGCAGCCACGTGAAGGGCCTTTCGATCTTTAGACCGGATCACATACACAAGATCAGACAAACTTTTAGCTAATTTTTTTAGCTTAGCCAAGACCCCTGGATCATCGGCTTCCAAAAGAATAGGAACATCTCTAAAATCCAATTCCCTCCCCTTTGTAAACGTCTGCAATGGATAAAAAATACCAGTGTAGGTCGCAGAACTATACCCCAACACATCTATGGGTAGCGTTCCGGAAGTATGAACCAATATACTTTCTTCAGGAAGAATTACCGCGTCAGCTACTTCGGTGACCGCATCATCAGAAACTGCCAAAATAAAAATCTCTGCTTCAGATTCCGAAAAATCAAGAGAATCGACAGGTTCGGTCGTGTATAGTTTGCCAGTCAGTTTGGTGGCTTTTTGAATATCTCGACCGTAAATTTCAGTAACGGTATGGCCGGCATCCTCCAAAGCACTTGCAAGATGCCAAGCCACATTTCCCGTTCCGATGATCACTATTCTATAGGCCATCTTAATATTCTAATCCCTTATCTCTCATTTTCTTGAATTCATCGTATCTACGATAAATCGCTACACAGAACCCAATCAACATAATGATAGTACCTGCCCAAAGAATATTGATCTGAGGCTTAATGATAGCCTTCAACACCACATAATCTTTTTGATAACGGTTAACAGTAAACACAAATTTATTCTCCTCAGGGACAATATTCGTCAATTCTACTTTCACTCCTAATTCCGTATCCACTACAGGGATTCTACCTACCTGCTGTCCACGGATAATGAAAATAGGCTCTAAACGTTTTTCTACATCATAATCCTGTACAGTAAGCTTAGCCTTTACTGCTACATCACCATCAAACAAAGGAACTCCTTCTACTTCAGTCAACACCTCGCCACCTTCAAAATTCGTTACAAAATCAGCTATGAAAAAGGTATCTCCAGGTGCCACTTCATACACTTCATCATCTCTCCACTCCGGATCTTCAAAATCATTGATGGCTGAAACGAAGGTGTACAAATCGCGATTTACAAATCTTCTGGAATCAGGAGATGAAATCAATCCCATCGCTGTATTGAACTGTGACATTGGATTCAGTGAAAACTGGAATTCATCTTCCTTATAATAATCAATCCTGAAGTAATCATTTTCTTCCAATACGATAGGCACTACGTCGCCTTTTTGGAAATATGTTTTTCCTCTTACAACAATATCTGCCTTGGCAATTGCCTCATTCACACGATCAGTTTCTTGCAGGTATTTCACAGGAACCAATTCAGGGACTCCACTTACTTTCTTTTGCCTACCTCTATAAATAGCAGTATATTCCTTAATCTGCGTTGGTTTATTGATCCAAAGTAAGACATGCTCTTTGTTCAATTCATCTTCCCAAGAATTACTATATACTAATCCGGACATGTTTTGAGAAATCACCTCAGAATAACCTGAGGAGAACATGGTACCTATCAAAATCAACCCTAAGCCAATATGTGCTAACGAACCCCCGGCAAGTTTGAAAGTTGACTTTTTGATCAAGCGTGTCAGAATGGTTGCATTGGCCACAATGGTAAATACCGAAGCCAATACAACGATGATGTACGTGATATCAAAGACTTTCCCTGCAATGATGATAAAGGCTGATACCAACACAGAGATGATGTAAGGCAATACTAAGGCTTCTCTCAATGTTTTGGCATCCATCTTATTCCACCAAAAATACTGTCCTACCGCTGTCAGCAGTGCTACTACCACTGCAAACCATAATTGGAACTTTGTATAAAAACCAACTTGATCAACCGGTGGGGCAATATTCGAGATACCTCCAAAACTTTCTACGATGGAATTCCACACTGGAATAGAGGTAGGAAGAATCACCTGAAAAGCCATCAAAGCCAATGTTGTAGCTCCTATGAAAATCCAAAATTCGCGGGAATATACATCTGCTTCTTTTTCAGATGTAGGAATATGTTTCCAATGCTTCGCTGCTAAGAAAATAGCAACTGCAAGGAAAAACAACATATAAATCAACAGCTGTCCTGAAAGACCCAAGTCTGTAAATGAGTGTACGGAAGAATCTCCTAATACCCCTGATCGTACCAAGAAGGTTGCGTATAGCACTAAAATGAAAGACGCAATGATCAAAACAATAGAAGATTTCAAAGCTGTACTGCTTTTCTTAAAGGTAATCATGGTATGTATACCTGCTACCAAAATCAACCAAGGTACATATACAGCATTTTCTACAGGATCCCAATTCCAATACCCACCAAAGTTTAGGGTCACATAAGCCCAATAAGCACCCATGATAATACCCATTCCCAGGATCATGGCAGAAAACTGTGCCCAAGGCAAGGCAGGTCTTACCCACTCCGTATATTTACGTGTGGCAAGTCCTCCGATCAAGAAAGCAAAAGGAATCAAGGTAGACGCATACCCCAAAAACAAGGTAGGCGGGTGGATCACCATCCAAATATTTTGCAACAAAGGATTTAAGCCCGTACCATCTTCCGGAATAAAATCAGGATTGAGTTGGAAGATCGGAGCATTCACGGCATCTCTCAAGAGGATAAACGGAGAACTACCGATTTTCAAATCACCGATAACTACACCCAAAATCATGGATACCAGGAAAGCCTGTACCAAAGAGAAAACAACCATTACAGGTCCTTCCCACTTTTTATTCGTCTGAATCAATACTAAGCCCAGTACAACATTCCAGAATATCCAAAGAATAAAGGAGCCTTCCTGACCTTCCCAGAAACTGGAAATCATGTAATGTACCGGAAGTGCCATGGATGAATGCGAATACGCATAGAAATATTCAAATCGATGATTATAAATAATTTCAAATAGCGCAAATGCAATCGCAAAGCTCGCGATGGAATGGATGTAAAAGGCTATCCGGCTAAATCGCCTCCAATTGGGCTTCTCCAATTCGGGAACGACGGTGTACTGATAATATGCATATGCAGTAATTAGAGAGGTCACAAATGCCAGGATGACGGCAAAGTGACCGATATTACCGATGAGGGTATTAATCATTTTAGTGAATGTTAAAGGAGTTTACATACCTGCTTGCGCAAGGTCGTTCTCCTGATACTTAGATGGACACTTCATTAGGATTTTGTCAGCAACAAATAAGTCCTCAGTTTTGTAAGAACCGATGACTACAACCTGTTCTGCACGCGCAAAGTCTGGCGGAACCGGTTCATTGTAAAAAACTTTTTGCTCTGTCCCATCATTATCCACCATCATAAAATAGAAGGAAGTTTTATTCGGATTCACTTCAATACCTTCTACATTTCCGTTATCCGCTTTTTTCAACTCTCCTACCACATGTATAGGCTTTTCATCCCCGCTAAGCATCATTTTCTTAGCAGTTGAAAAACTTTCATAGGTACTTGCGTCACCAATCATGGAAATGATAATGATGATTGCCACTGCAATAACACCCAAACCCAACAAATGACCCTTTTTCATATAGTTACTTTTATAATTCCTGATTCTCTAACAGTTTCTCCAAACGAGCAACTTTCCTATCGGTATTGATGAGATAGACAACAATACCTGCAAATACGATTACGATAATGCCTACCAAGACATAAATTTTCCCTTCCGCACGCATCACATCCGCCATCTCTACACGGGTATTTTGGTAGTCGGATTCATTGATTGCGATTTTTTCCTGAGCAGACACCTGAAGCGTAAGCATCAGAAAAAGGATGATTAAGTACTTTTTCATGAAACTTGGTTAATCAATTTATCTTCTAACTTTCTTTCTACTCTTCTAAGCCTTACACGTACAACGCTCATCCAAGTTCCCAAAAGTGTCCATCCGATGATTGCGGGATAAAAGACCATGCGCAATTTACTATCGAGATCATAGGCATTGAAGCCCGGATTTCCACCGTTTCCAGGATGTAGACTATCGGTTAATCTTGGCAAAATAAAAATCAACGGAATAAAGGCAGCAAATGCAAAAATATTATAAACAGCACCGATACGGGCGCGCTGATGTACATCTGTGAGTGAATTGCGCAAGATGGAATATGCAAAATACATCAAGAGTCCAATAGCAGATGCATTCTGCTTAGGATCTCCGCTCCAGTAATCTCCCCATGTATACTTTGCCCACAGCATCCCCGTCACAATTCCTAATACACCAAATAGAATGGCTGCATTGGTAAACTCAACAGCCTTATCATCATGCTTGAGGTCATTGGTGCGTAGGTACTTCACGCTTTGCACTACTGCCACTACCAACAAGATGATCATTCCAAACCACATGGTCACGTGAAAGTACAGGGCCCGAATGGTCTCATTTAAAATGGGTAAACGAGGAACATCTTGGATTAACCCAACTGTCAGGGTGTATAAGAGCAATAGAATCGTGAGAACTTTCCACCAATTTTTCTTCATCAGCGTATTTTTTGCTAATTAAGTGCAAAAATACGCTATAAGTTCCTGATTACTGTGCTTTTTGTCATAAACTTCCAACCTTATTCTTTTTTACCAAGTTCCTGATTCAAAAATTGTGTCAATTTTTGCTTGTAAACCGAGGCATCGGATGGGTAACCTGGAATTAGGTCCTTTTTCTCAGGAAAGCTTTCCATATGCAGGGTCTGCGTTGGGAAGGCAAAACGTATACCCAACACTTCTGCCAATTGCACTATTTGAATCAATATCTCATGTCTACAGCGCAACTCCTCAGGCCAAGTAGGCACTTCAAAAAAGATGTAGAACATGATATCCTTACTATATGAAGAAAGGTTGTTGAAGTAAATATTGAAAGCGTCTTTACGTGTTTCCGGATGCTTCAATACAATTTCCCGAAGTCCTTGCACAAAGGTTTCAATCAACTCATGAGGGGTATCGTACGTGACAGTCAAGGTAGTATAAAACCTTCTGTACTGCCTCAATCCGTGATTATCAATGGTGGCATCAGCAATTTTCCCATTAGGGATATATGTGACGGAATTACGGAAAGTCCGAATACGGGTAGAACGAAAACCCACCTCCTCTACCGTACCATCCACATCTCCGGAAGTAATCCAATCCCCTACCTGAAAGGGCTTATCAATAAAAATCATCACGGATCCAAAGAAGTTTTTGATGGTATCCTGCGCCGCCAAAGCAAAAGCCAAACCACCAATGGATAAACCCGTCAAAAAAGGAACGATATCAACATCTAGGCCTTCTTTCAAAATAAACAAGGTACCCACTACCACAACAAATGCTTTTAGGGTTTTGCGAACCAAGGGTACTAATTGATCATCTAATGTGGATTCGGTTTTTTCGGCTAGCTTGGCAAAATAGAGTGCCACCACATCTACAATCTTGTAAAAAACAATAGTCAGTACAAATGGCTTAGCTGCATGGAGCATTTTCAGAACAAAAGCCACCACTTCCACTGGTAATTGTAAAAGGCGAATGAACAAGGCCGAAACCAAGAGAATCAAGTAAATACTTAAGACCTTAGCTACGGGCAAAATATATTTCTCTCCTACATTTCCATATCCTAACCTCTCGAGAGAAAATAAAATTACCCGATCAAATAGAAAGGTAAACAGCTTATGGGCCAGAAAAAGCAACAAAATAAACCCAAATAGACCGACCAACTGCCAGGTTTGAAAACCAAAATAGGTTTTTGTACCCATCTTGGGCAGTTGATTAATCAATTGATCTGTACCAAAGGGAAAAGTTGCCCTATGCAACTCATGGATCTGACTGACAGTAAACGCACTGAACTTCCATTCATCCCCATACTTTTGAAGATACACAAAAGGAAGTACACGGGTATCAAAAAAATACTTTGCCTGATTGGTATAAACAGAATCTATGAATGTAGCTTCATTGGGTATCTCAGCAAATCGGATGGCCACTCCATTTCCATCAAAAATCTGCTTCAACTTGATAGCCAATTCCCGTGGCTCAACACCTTCACCTAGATCATCAGTCATCAACGATAAAGCGGCTGCCTCAGGATCAAAATTATCTTCCCGCAAATTAAGAAAAAAGGTAAGAGAAGCAGTGTAAGGTGTTTTTAGGTTATGATAATCTTCTGGATCTACAGGAACAGGGCTTCCATCAACCATTACTTGCCCCATCACAGGCGCCCAAGTCAAAGAAACAATAGCAATTAGCCAAAACAATTTTTTCATCATCCATGCATGTAATTGAGCCGCAAAATTAATAAAATAAACTGTTTGAGCTCTGCTCAACCTGTCTTCTTACTTAAAATGGCAATCTGTACTCTGCTAGTTTATTACCCGAAATGGTATAGATTAAGTACTCATTTTGGCTTCCTGCATAGATTAGCTCCATTTTTTCTACCGAAGAAATCGGCACTGCATTAAGCAGTTCACCTTTTAACCCATAGAGGTATAAAAACTCCTGATCCCTATCCAAAAGTCCAATCAGATTTTTATCTCCTCCAAAAGTATACAACTGGAAATCCAGATTATCTGAGACCACATCCTTTTCGAAAATCAACTGATACGTCTCATCATAAAAACAGACTTTATTGTAGCTATGGGTAGCAATGAGGTATCTATCTTCTTTTTGATCTTTGACTAAAATAAAGCGAGTATCCCGATCATCTTTGGCTAATTGATTTCGGTAGGTAAGCTCTCCACTAAAATTCACTTGTACTACTTCCCCTCCTGCCGTAACGGTCACTAAACGGGTATCTTTGGCGTTGCCTCGCTCGATGATGGTATAATCCGTCCCCAATGCATCTCCCAACCTAAATGGGCTACCAACCTCAGGTTCTCCCCGACGGTTGAAAAAGTAGAGCTCACCCCTTTTGGACAAAGCAATCATGCGATCTCCTACACCTGCGATGCGATGATGAGCAGGCTTGACCACAGGTTCTCCGCTAATGTTTTTCGGATTCCAACCATCCAAGGTTTTGCCAGCACGATCCAATAACCACAAATTACCATCTGCCGTACCCAAAAAATAACGATAGTCCCGGTCATTATTGTAATCCACTAAATTGAGCTGAGTAATGTTCTCCCCCTGTGTTGGACTCACTGGAAACCCGGGAATATAATTCCCTAATCTATCAATGATATGTACTTGATTTGGGGTAGCAAAGAGCATTTGCAACTTCCCATTTTTTAAATAGTCCACCTGAAAAACATCTGAAACAATAGGCCCTTCCAACATCCTTGAAAAAACCTGCTCCATATCTTTAGTGATTAAATACATGACATTGCTTTCATCCTGCACAACGAATTCAGGGCTCTTATCATTGAAATTCAACACTTTTTTAGGTCCATACTGTAGTTGGTTAGGCAGCTGAATAGATTTGGTTTCGGTCAAAAACACATCCTGCCTTGCCTGTGGCTTGGTAGCTGCTGCCTGATGACCTAACCGAATGGTCGTTGAAAACTTATTAGCTACAAAATCCTGCAAACTCACATTCAAACTCTGAAAAGATTGTAAGTTTCGTGCATACTTTTGGAAGAAAGGAGTCCATGAAGGAGCACTGATATCCATAAGAGAGCTCCAAGAAAGCGGAATATCCAAATAAAACTGAATCAGCTGTTCTGGATTTTTATAAAACACCTGTCTACTGAAATTTTTGGACCCATAATCATCCAAAAATAGCTTCATTGCTTTAGAACTATTGGCAAAAACAAGGTACCCATCCAATCCTGTCACATAAGTATCCGGAAAACCTAGAAATTTACCGCCAAACATGTGGGCTGGTAATTCCTCGACAGCAAGCACAAAGATTTCATTCGTACCAAAGAAATCCACATTTCCCTGTGACATATCAAGTTGAGTTGCCGCAGGATTAAACGCTTTCAGCAGCTCCAATTGCCTCCTCAGCTCTTTGGTTTTCAAAAGCAACACCCTGTCCTGAGCATTATTACTTACTTTTTCGAAATTCAATAAGAGCATCTGCCCGTCAAGCTGATCGAAAAAACCATTTCCCAGCAGCCTTTTCTCTACATCACCTTTTACCGTACTTTTTTCATTGAAAGCTGCATTTTCGAAAAAGTTGATTCCTGAAATGTTTTCAAAATTAAAGCTTACCCAAGAAGATACCCGATTAGTGACAAACCCGCCAACCTCAAAGTTTGATATTCCTACTTTTGGCGTAACTGATGTCTCAGGGAATATGGTGGTCCCTTTCAGTACAATTTCACCTTCTTCAAAATCAATCTCATAATTACCAATCAACTTATTTTTGGAGAACAATTGATCCAAGGCTTGATTTTGGCTTTTAGATATCCCTTCTATCAACCGAGCAAATCCATTGGAAGAAACCCGAAGGGTCCCAAGACCTTTACTTTCCGGTAAAGCTGCAAATAATGCCTTATTGACTTCACGGAAATTGGACAGGGAAGAATTTTGCGCATGGCGAATAGCTTCCTCTACCAAAAATGAAGTAAAACTCCCAACCAACACGTCCCCTACCCAAGTGAAAGAAAAGTTTCTATTGAGATTTAAGGATTGAAACTCTTTGATCGTAACCCCTGAGTACATTCGCTCATTGATCTGGGAGAGTTCGGGCAGATTGGCTTCCAAGTATTTTAAAAAGCTCTTTTCGTCTGCATTTTTCAAATGGATCGTAAACAAAAAATCAAAATCATCCCTGCCAACAGGATGCAGGGAAATACTGGCTTTTTTTCCTTTCAACAATCCAGAAAATGACTGATAACCCTCCAGCACAGAGGCAAATGCCGCCACCTGCACATCGGCATCATTGACAGAAGGGATTTCCTGAAGCGTGTACCAAAAAGGCTGTGTCGTTAGTTTTTCCCAAAATTCATCACCCTGAGATGTTTCCAAAACAAAAATAGCATCAGCAGAAATCAGATGAATCCCATCGATTCCCTTTTTACCAATGATTTCTTGGTACACATAATAGAGCCCATATCCGAGCCCGGCAAAAAACAAACTTAGAGTAATGACTTTTAATATTCTCACAGAACAGTAAACGATAAATTTTGGAAAAACGGATGATTTCTGCTCAAAAATACGAATAAAACAAAAATCCCGACAAAACTATCGGGATTCTTGCTTATCTATAACTGAAATATGATTACTTGGAGGATAATTTATCCAATACATTCATGACTTCTTTCACGTGACCTCTAGACACTTCTAATAAGGCTTTTTCCTCATCATTTAGATCTAGTTCGATTACTTTTTCCACACCATTTCTACCTAGGATAACCGGTACACCCAAGTAGCAATCGTCGATACCGTACTCACCGTCCAATTTGATACATACTGGGAATACTCTACGCTGATTTTTCAAGATAGCCTCTACCATTTGAGCAGATGCAGAACCCGGTGCATACCAAGCAGATGTACCCATCAACTTCACCAACTCTCCACCACCAAACTTTGTACGCTCGATGATAGCATCCAATTTATCTTTTGCAATCATTTCGGTCACAGGGATACCTGCGACAGTGGTGTAACGTGGAAGCGGAACCATGGTGTCACCGTGACCACCCATCAAGATCGCTTGGATTTCCTTACCAGAGATGTTAAGCTCCTCAGCCAAAAATGCTCTGTAACGTGCAGTATCCAAGATACCCGCCATACCCATTACCTTGGTTCTTGGTAATTGAGAAGTGATGTGTGCCTGATAGGTCATTACATCCAAAGGATTGGACACTACAATGATGATTGCATTTGGAGAATGCTGAATAACATTTTCGGTTACCGTTTTCACGATACCAGCATTGGTTTCGATCAAATCATCACGAGTCATCCCTGGCTTTCTTGGAAGACCAGAAGTGATCACTACTACATCAGAATTTGCTGTTTTTGAGTAGTCATTTGTGCTACCCACAGTTCTGCTGTCATACTGATTAATTGGAGCTTTTTGCCAGATGTCAAGGGCTTTGCCCTCAGCCATACCTTCTTTGATGTCCAATAAAACAATTTCTTCAGCTATTTCTCTGTAAGCTAAAACATCCGCACAGGTAGCACCTACGTTACCTGCTCCAACTACAGTTACTTTTGTCATGATATATGGATTTATTTTTAGTTAATATTTGATTTTCAAAAGTGTTCCAAAGGTATCAAAGAGCGCACACTTTAGGAAGCTTTTGATACTTTAACTTGTTTCAGAAAAAAAAGGATTTGCTAAATACTATAGATTTTCCTTCGGTGTAAACATTTCGGATAGGTTGAAAAAGCCAAAGGAGTTCTTGTAGGACTTAAAAAGCCTGTGATTGTTTTGGTTATAAAATTCAGCCAAAGCGGTCATCATCTTCGCTTTTATTTTAGTATTGCTATCAAAAATCTCCTGAAGAGCAAAATGAGGAATCACTAATAAATCTGCCTGCTCCGAAGCTACAATTGCCGTATAAATCCGTTTTTGGTTTTCCAAGAGTGCATTTTCTCCAAAAGCACCATGCTTTCTCACTTCATAAATTGTCTCAAAGTTATCCTTGATATCTATGGACAGTTTGATAAGCCCTGAGCGGACCATGTAAAAAGCCTGACTCGGATCCCCGCTAAAAAAAACAACTTCATCCCTGTTGTAGGAACGGTAATGCAAGGCAGGAAGAAACTTTGCCATTTCTACATATTTCAATTTTTCAAAAAAATTCACTTGCGAAAAGAATTCAAAGATTTCTAGTTCGGAAACGGAGAAGGTACGGGAAAAGGGATTGATCATAGGACTATTTTTTCTTGAAATACACTATCGCTTGCGTTTGCTTTTGAATTTTAACGGAATCACTGATCCGAAGACCAATAACCCAAATGATTTTTTCTCCACTGAGCATCACTTTCACATGACGCTTTTGAATCATTGGCACTTTCAAATCTACCAAAAAATCGCTAACCTTTTTCTCTTTGTTCATTCCCAAAGGGATAAACCTATCGCCTATCTCCCAATTTCTGATTGTTAAGGGAAATTGTAGCTGGGATGCATCCATCATGGCGTTTTCGGAAGATTTATCTACAAAGCTATCTTTTTCTATCCGCAAAATATCATACACCTGATCTTGAAGATTGAGTTCCACATCGGTTGCTAGTACTTCTTTGGCTAAAAATTCACTTTCCTTTGGTCCTACAATCAGACAATCCCTATCAAGATTAAGTGTATGGGAATGTGAATGAAATAACTTCCCCACATGAGCATCATCTACGGCCTGAAGAATAGCCTCTACTATAGCTGAAGAAAAGCCAAAATCCCGCAACCAATAAAACAACAGACTATGTCTGCCGGGAATTGCTTGAAATGAATTGATCTTTACAATATGAAAATCAGCTTCTCTGACCACAGCCTCTACCTTCCATTTCTCAAAAAAGTAATGAAAAGCCTTGCCAGTATCCTTGATCCGACCAAAACTCTCTGCCATGACTTCCAGTCCACTCGTAAAGGTATTTGCTATTTTTGGGAGAATCTGATTGCGAACAAAGTTGCGCTGATACACATCTTTTTGGTTACTGCTATCTTCTCTCCATGGATAGTTATGGCTTTCCATGAATTCAATCAACGCATCTTTTCGAAAACTCAACAAAGGACGAATGATAGCCCCTCTTCGTTCAGCCATTCCTGCAATCCCATCGATGCCGCAGCCTCTCAGTAAATTCAACAGAATCGTCTCTAATTGATCCTCAAAATGATGCGCAACCAAGATACCTTCGTATCCATGTACCATCCTCAATTCTTCTAGCCACTCATATCGCAGTGAGCGAGCTTTCATTTGGACGCTCTCACCTGTGAGATTTTCCCACACCTCAGGATCTATTACTTTTCCATGGAATTGTACTCCCCACTGATTGGATAAAGCTTCAACAAAGGCAAAATCAGCCTTACTATCTTCTCCTCGAAGATTGAAATTTACAGTAGCTACATCAAAATCATAGCCTGCTTGATGCAACAAATACCCCAAAGCAACGGAATCTACTCCTCCGCTAATGGCCAATAAATATCTTTTTTGGGAATCTAAAAGATTTTTTGAACGTATGTGGCTGATAAAGTCCTCGAGCATAAGCCAAAAATACCAATTTTAGTTAATTTTGCGCCCTATTCAAGATCAAATGCAAAAATTCTCCCGATTACTCCTTTTCTTTTTGATTCTCCTCAGCAACCAAGTTTCCTGGAGTCAATCCGACAATCTCTTGGAAATTCAACAGGCGGAGTTGCTTCAGGGGGCCAATGGATTTGAGCGCTTGCTTTTGAATGTGCGCATGAAGCATCAAAACTCTTTGATTTATTGTGACTCGGCCCATTTTTACCGGGAAGAAAACATGGCTAAGCTCTATGGAAATGTCCGCATCGTGGATACCAAAGATCCGGTAGTCACCACAAGCCGCTATGCTGAGTATGATGGCAACACCAAGCTTGCCAAACTTCGAACAAACGTAGTTTTGAAAAATGAAGGAACTACCCTTTATACTGAATTTTTGGATTATGACAGAAGCACAGGTATAGCAAACTATTTCAATAATGGCAAAGTGGTAGACAGCACCAATGTGCTGACAAGCCGTTTTGGCACTTATGAAACAACCATAGAAAAAATCACTTTTACAGAAGATGTGGTCCTAGTCAATCCAGATTATACCCTGAAGACTAATTTCATGATTTACCGTACGATCCCCAAAACCACAGAGACGGTAGGTATCACCAATATTGTGTCCAAAGACGGGGACCGCCTCAATGCGCAAAAAGGGAGTTTTTACGATACCGTAAATAAACTTTTCCGATTCTTTGAAGGGGATGTAGAAAATGAACGAAGCAGAGTGTATGGAGATGTCTTGTACTACGATGAGGTGCAACAATACTATGAGGGCCTCAACAATGTCTCGGTACTCAACAAAGAACGTAATGTTGAGATTTTTGGTGATGAAGGAAAATATTGGGAAGACCGTAAATATAGCCTCATGTACGGCAATGCGATGGTTCAACGCTATTTTGAAAAAGACACCCTCTACATGATTGCCGACACTCTGATTTCTCAGGATAGTGAACTGGCAGAGGAGCGTTACCTCAATGCATTCAGAAATGTTCAAATGATCAAAGGTGACTTCCGAGGCAAATCTGACTCCCTTTCTTACAATTATGCAGACTCTACGGTACATTTATACCGTGATCCCATTCTTTGGAATGAAAAATCACAAATTACCGCTGATAGCATCCATTTCTTAATTGCTAATGAGGACATTGACAAGGTCTTTTTGAGAAGAAATGCTTTCAATATCACCAAAGACACGATTGGAAACTTCAATCAAATCAAGGGGCGAAGAATGACCGGATATTTCCTTGATGGGAAGATTAACCGCTTCCACATTGAAGGCAACGGGGAATCCTTGTATTTCGACCTCATCGGAGACTCTACCTTAAGAGGAATGAACAAGATCCTTTGTTCCAGCATTATGATGTTCTTCGAGGATGGAGATATCCAAAAGATCAATTGGTTGGTCAAACCAGAGGGTTCTTTTCTTCCTCCACATATGATCAAGGAAGAGGACAAGCTTCTAGAAGGATTTACTTGGAGAGAGGAAGAAAAACCATCTATGGAAGATTTTTTTGTATGGAGAACACCCAAGAGAAGGGAACAAGAAAACACGAGTTTATTTGACAGGCCTGACGTAAACATACCGCTCCCATCCGACGATGAGATACAAAAAGCATTAAATGAAAAGAATAATTATTAATGCAAAATAATATTCAAACTTGGCCAGTTTTTTGAGCGATTTTTTGGAACGACAATTCAGAAAAAATATTTCACGAAGGTTAACAAAAATTAACCCACATATTATTATTTGTACAAATCTTATTGTTAAATTTAACGTTAAACCAGTAAAGTACTTAATTCCTTACGCTTATAGAACAACTTTACATGAGACAAACCCTTCTGATATTAGCTTGCTTGCTCATGCTACCTTGGAATTCTTGGGGTCAGGTTCGTGTATTGTCCGAAAATATTGACTTTTCTGGTAAAATAGGTACTACCCAACGTAAATCACTTATTATTCAGAACGAATCAGCCCAAGCCAAAGAGTATACACTTCGAGGGTTAAAGGGCAGTGTGGGCAGTTCCCAACAATTAAAAGTTTGTTTGGGAGATAAATGCTTTGACCCTAGAAGAGAGTTAGGGAAAATCAAATTTACTTTAGGCCCAGGTGAAATCTACACGGACTTGTATTTAGAATTTGAATTAGGAATCTCTGAAGTGAGAGGTAGTTTTGACCTGCAATTCATACAGGGAACGAATAGTCGCGACATGTTTACGATAGAAGCTGTGTATGATGTGTATGCACCAAACCCAACTGAAACTATGCACAAGGATATTGCTTTAGGAGAGATTTACCCTAATCCAAGCAATAGAATTGCACAAATAGATTATGAATTCAAAAACCCAGCTGCAACTGCTAAAATTGTCTTAAATAGTTTTATTGGTAATCCGGTTGCGGAATATCAATTAAATCCACAGCAGAAGTCATTGGCCATCAATGTCTCCAATCTTAACCCTGGTGTCTATTTTTACACACTTTTTGTTGACAACAAAAATATAGTGACCAAAAAACTCGTTGTAAAGAAGTAATGACTTGACTACAAGTGTTACAGTTTGATACCAAATAAATATGCCTTATATTTGCGCCTCCAAAATTTATGAATAAGTACCTCATCCATAGTATCCTTCTGTTCAGTGTTCTAGCATTCAGTTCTTGCGGTAAGTTTTATAAACTGGAGCGCAGCACCGACTGGGAATTACTATACGAAGCAGCCAATAAGTATTATAATGAAGGAGAATACAACAAAGCCATCATTTTGTATGATAAAGTACTCCCTGTAATTCGTGGAAGCGAAAAAGCTGAATTAGCAGATTTTAATTATGCTTACAGCCATTTCCGCACTAAACGTTACATAGAGGCTGCGGGATATTTTAATACCTTCTATCAGACTTACAATCGAAGCCCATTGGCAGAGGAAGCATTGTTTATGAATGCGTACTCTTTGTACATGGATTCTCCGGACTACAATTTGGACCAAAAAAGCAGCAAGGATGCCGTAAATGCGATTCAGTTATTTATCAACCGTTTCCCACAGTCTGATTCTTACGAAAGGGCAATGACAATGATCAACGATCTTCAAGTAAGATTTGAGGAGAAAGCTTACCAAGAATCTATGCTCTATCTACGAATGACTGAGGGATTGTTTCCAGGGGATTTCTTTAGAGCCTGTATCATTAGCTTTCAGAATTTTGCCAAAAACTATCCCGATAGCAAATACAACGAGGAGCTCGCCTATAAATTAGTGGAAGTAGCTTACAAATATGGTTCAAACTCTGCCTTTGACAAAAAAGAGGAGCGTTTGAAAGAGGTATCCAAATTTGCTGATCAGTTTAAAAGAAGATACCCTGAAAGCAAATATATTTCAGTGGTCGAAAACCACGTGAAAAAATCAGAGGCCGAATTAATCGCCTACGCCAAATTGAAAAAAGAATTTGATGAGCGAAGGGCGAAGGCAGAAGCAGCTGCCGCAGAAGCAGTTAATCAGCCTGAAACAGTCACTTCAGGACCTGCAATAAATAATAACTAGAAAATCTTAACAAAAGAATACTATGGCAATCAATCCATCCATCATCACCAGAGATCTGGATAAATTAGCTGAAAAAACTGGCAATATTTACGAATCAATCCACATTGTAGGCCAGCGTGCTAAGCAAATTTCTTCTACTATGAAAGAGGAATTGAATAACAAACTTTCTGAGTTTGCTTCTACTGTTGATAATTTGGAAGAGGTATTTGAGAATAAGGAGCAAATCGAGATTTCCCGCTTCTATGAAAGAATGCCTAAGCCAAGTACCCTAGCAATGGAAGAGTTCTTGGAGCAGAAAGTTCATTTTCGTATGCCAGAAGAATCTACTGAAGGTTAATGCCATTAAAAGGTAGAAAAATCTTATTAGGAGTTACGGGAAGTATTGCTGCCTACAAAGCAGCGCATCTTACACGACTCCTTATGAAAGAAGGAGCAGAAGTGCAGATCATTATGAGCACTTCTGCTCTTGACTTTATTACCCCCTTGACCTTGGCCACGCTATCCAAAGGCCCTGTACACCATCAGTTCTATGATGCTGGCACAGGAGTTTGGACCAATCACGTGGAACTAGGCATGTGGGCTGATTTATTTTTAGTTGCTCCCATTTCTGCTAATACCTTGGCCAAATTTGCCCAAGGCATTTGTGACAATTTATTAGCGGCAACCTATCTGTCTGCCAAGTGTCCTGTAATAGTGGCACCTGCCATGGATCTAGATATGTATCTGCATCCCGCTGTGAAGGAAAACCTCAAGCGACTAGCTTCTTTTGGAAATATTATCCTAGAAGCAGAGTCTGGAGAATTAGCCTCAGGCTTGAATGGACAGGGTAGATTGATGGAACCCGAACATATTTTGGAGCATGTCATTCATTTTTTTGAACAATCACAGGACCTGAAAGGGAAAAAAGTTCTCCTTACCTCAGGTCCAACCCAAGAGGCTATTGACCCAGTACGCTTTATCTCCAATCATTCTTCTGGAAAAATGGGGGCTGCTATTGCCGAAGCTTTCGCTAATAGAGGAGCCGAAGTACATGTAATATTGGGCCATGGAGCCAAAAAGCCACAGCATGCCAATATTCAAATCACTCCGGTAAAAAGTGCTCAGGAAATGTATGAAGCAGCTTTAGCAATACACAGTGAAGCGGATATCTGCGTATTTGCAGCAGCGGTGGCAGATTATGCGCCAAAAGATGTAGCATCTGAAAAAATCAAAAAATCAGATGATCACATGCAAATCACCTTGGTCAAGAATATCGACATTGCTTATGCTTTGGGCCAAAAAAAAGCAGCTGGCCAAATTCATGTTGGCTTTGCATTAGAGACTGAAAATGAAGTCTTTCATGCAAAAAATAAATTGGCTAAGAAAAACTTTGACTTGGTAGTCTTAAACTCCATGAGAGATCAAGGAGCAGGATTCCAGCACGATACCAATAAAGTTTCCATATTCTTTAAGGATGGTAAAAGTATCGCAACAGAGACC
Source organism: Mongoliitalea lutea (assembly GCF_014652135.1). Taxonomy (GTDB): domain Bacteria; phylum Bacteroidota; class Bacteroidia; order Cytophagales; family Cyclobacteriaceae; genus Mongoliitalea; species Mongoliitalea lutea. The sequence continues at coordinate 39,304 of NZ_BMYF01000006.1, read as the reverse complement.
TTGCACAAAAAAGAGGTTGCGGAACTTTTGGTGAAATGTGTGAAAGAGCTCCCAATTGAAATTTGATTCAGAATATTTCGTTAAATTCATGAGTCCAATGAAAAACATGAAATTTCTACGAATCTTCATTTCCCTTCTGTTACTATCAACTCTTGCCAATGCTCAGGAGCTCAATTTCACTGTAATCATCAATAGTGATCGCGCAAGAACTATGGAAACGAATGTCTTCCAAGACATGAAGACCAATTTCGAGCAATTCCTGAATGGAAGATCTTGGACCACGGACCAATTCAGTCCCAATGAGCGGATTAAAGGCAATATGTTGCTGACCATTGGAGATATGACCCAGGCAGGGAGCTATAACGCCACCGTACAAATCCAATCGATTCGACCCGTCTTTGGCACCAATTACGAGACTATGGTATTGAACTTTATCGATCGAAACTGGACTTTTGAATACATTGCCTCCCAGCCCATTGAATTCAACCGTTTCTCTTTTTTGAATAATATCAGTTCTCTATTGTCATACTACGCTTACATAGCTTTAGGCTTTGATTACGATAGCTTTTCTTTAAGAGGTGGCGATCCTTATTTTGAAATCGCCAACAACATTGTAAACAATGCTCAATCCTCTAACAGACCTGGATGGACTCCAAGCAATAATGACCGGAGAAATAGACATGCCCTGATTACTGACGTGTATACATCATCAGTTATGTCACCAATCCGGGAATCCATTTATTTATACCATAGAAAAGGCCTGGATTTATTATTAACAAAACCAGATGAGGCCTATAAAAATATCATTGCTGCACTGAAATTAATCGGGGAAGCCAATCAAATTCAGCCAAATAGTATCCTGACAATCGCTTTTATGGATGCAAAAAGTGAGGAAATTAGTAATATTTTGAGAACAGCTCCTATGGAAGTGCGAACAGAAGCGGTTGCATTGTTGTTAAAAATTGACCCTACCAATGCAAAAAGATACAATGATATCTTAAAAGGCTAGGCCCGATTTTACTAGATTTGTTTTTTCAAAAGCCCTGTTTCTGACATGCTCACATCCCTCAGTATTCAAAATTATGCATTGATTCAAAGCTTGGAAATGCATCCAAGCCCTGCCCTCAATATGATTACAGGTGAAACAGGTGCCGGTAAATCCATTATGCTTGGAGCAGTGGGGCTATTACTTGGCAATCGGGCAGATGTCAAAACACTCCATGACCCTGAAAGCAAATGTGTGGTAGAGGGAGTTTTTGAAATCGGTTCCTATGCACTCCAAGGCTTTTTTGAAAATCATGACTTGGACTATGAAAAAGAATGCATTATCCGTAGAGAAATCAGTCCCGCAGGTAAATCCAGGGCTTTCATCAATGACACCCCCGTAGTCTTAGATGTCTTGAAAGAGTTGGGGAAATTCCTGATGGACGTACATTCCCAACATGATACGCTGATGCTTGGCGATGGAAGCTATCAACTATCCCTGATCGATGCTTATGCTGCTACTCAGGTAGAGCTGCAACAGTATCAGGAAGCTTTTGCAACTTTTGAACAAACCAAAAAAGCCTTACGAAGCCTAGAGAAAGAAGCCCAAGACTTACAAAAAGAGGCAGACTTCAATAGGTTTCAGCTGGAAGAACTTTCCAGTCTTCAGTTGCAAGCAGATGAACAAGCATTTTTGGAAGAAGAGCAGGAAATCCTTGAAAATGCTGAGGAAATCAAAAGTAAAATCCAGGAAGTATTGCATCAGTTGGAGGATGAACAATTTGGAGCAGTCCGAACCCTATCGCTTGCTACCAATGGACTCTCGCATTTAAGTAAACTAACGCATAAATTCGAACCTTTACACGAGCGCTTACAGTCAGTCTGGATTGAGTTGAAGGATATTGCAGCTAGCTTGGAAGAAGAAGACCACAAAATTGAGGTTGACTTTGATAAGCTAGCGCAAGTACGGGATAGGTTAAGCAAAATCTATCACCTACAAAAGAAACATGGCATGGACTCTATTGCAGGCTTAATGGCATTGGAAGAAAGCCTTTCCGAAAAGGTATTTAAAGTTGAAAACTTGGATGAATCTCTTGAAAAGCTTCAGAAGAAACTTCAAGAGCAAGAAAAGCAATTGCTAGCCGCTGGAAAGAAACTTTCGGACAAACGAGCCAAGGCATTTGATCCATTTGCCAAAGAACTTACGCAGCTATTGCATCAATTGGGTATGGAAAATGCGGTGATTCATGTTCAGGTCAGCAGTATTTCTCCAAGCCAAACAGGCTTAGATCAGTTGGAGGTCTTATTCTCAGCCAACAAAGGGGTGAAGCCGCAGGCCTTAAAGCAGGTAGCCTCCGGAGGAGAATTTTCACGCTTGATTTTTGCCATCAAGTATATCATGGCCGATAAAATGGCCTTACCAACCTTGATTTTTGATGAGATTGACACAGGTGTTTCCGGTGAAGTCGCTCTCAAAATGGTCAAAATGATGCAAAATATTGCCGAAAAACATCAGGTCATCTGCATTTCCCATTTGCCGCAGGTTGCTGCGAAAGGTGAACACCATTACTTTGTCTATAAAGATCACAGTGCTGCCAAAACAATCAGTAAAATGAAATTACTGGAAAAAGAGGAGCGCATAGCCACCATCGCACAAATGATCGCAGGTGCCAATCCTTCAGAATCAGCTTTTGAGAGCGCCAAGGAACTCCTGCAAAACTGATTTTAAGCTATCCAAGCATTGGAAGCAATTTAGGATTAGACATAGATGGCATCACTTCTAGTTTTTTTAGCTATTTTTACCGATTAATCTACGTAACCAACCAAATACACATACAATGGCTGAAAATTTACTGAAAGGAAAAGTAGGCATCATCACCGGCGCCTTGGATGAGAATTCAATCGCTTGGAAAACTGCGGTGAAAGCACATGAGCAAGGAGCAAAGTTTGTTTTGACCAACGCCCCTATTGCCATGAGAATGGGCGCTATCAAAGAATTGGCGGAGCAATGCAATACCATCGTCATCCCTGCTGACGCTACTTCCTTGGAAGATTTGGAAAAACTTTATGCAGAAGCAAAAGAATACTTAGGAGGAAATTTCGACTTTTTGCTGCACTCTATCGGTATGTCTCCTAATATCCGTAAAGGCAGAAGCTATGGAGACTTAAATTATGACTGGGTGAACAAATCCTACGATGTATCTGCTATCTCTTTTCATAAAATGATGCATGTGGCTGAGAAGATGGATATCATGAATGAGTGGGGTTCCATCATGGGACTATCCTACATTGCTGCTCAGAGAGTGTATCCTTTCTACACAGATATGGCGGATGCTAAGGCATTGTTGGAAAGCATTGCAAGAGGATATGGCTATCGATTCGGAAAAATGAAAAAAGTACGTGTCAACACCATCTCCCAATCTCCAACCAAAACTACTGCTGGAACTGGTATCGGAGGATTTGATACCTTCTACAACTTTGCAGATAAAATGTCTCCACTAGGTAATGCATCTGCAGAAGCTTGTGCAGACTATATCATCACCATGTTCTCGGACTTAACAAAGTATGTGACCATGCAGAATCTTTTCCACGATGGAGGGTATTCTACCACAGGTATTTCTGAAGAATTGATGGATCAGTTTAAAGATTTATAAGATGAAAAAATTATTTGTCGGAGTTTTGGCCCTTGCTTTTGCAGGCCTATTTGCTTGTAGCAGTCAGGAAACAAACAATGAATTAGAGGTTGAAATCGTTGAAGCAGAGCTTAGCAACCTTGAAAAAGAACACTTACTGGAACGTGTGGCCTATGCAGACAGTGTGAATGCAGGGCTAATCGAGGACACCTTCAAAGGTAGTGCTCGTAGAGAGGCATCAGCAAGCATGGGAGGAACTGATATTACCGTTAATTATGGTTCACCGGGTGTTCGTGGCCGAGTTATCTGGAATGGCTTAGTTTCTTATGACCAAGTATGGGTATCAGGTTCACATTGGGCTACGGCAGTAACTTTCTCCAAGGATGTTACGATTAATGGTGTAACGGTTCCAGCAGGCATGTATGGATTTTTCACCATCCCTGGCAGAGAAGAGTGGACATTGATTTTGAACAAGGTCTATGACCAGCATTTAGCCGATGAGTATGATGAGGCAGAAGATGTGGTAAGGGTAAAGGTAACACCGGAAACACTTGACAATCCTGTGCAACGCTTGACCTACGAAATATTAATGGCAGGTGATTCAGAAGTTGAGATTGCCCTCTCTTGGGACACCATAAGAGTTCGGATGCCCGTAAGCCTGTAAGACTTTAAAAAAAAGCTACTCTTTTTTTGAGTAGCTTTTTTTATTAAACTCTGAACACAATTCTTTCCAACACCAATCCATTTGCTGGTGCAGTAGGAGCAATAGGTGATTTCTCTTGACTTTTTAAGGCATCTGCAAGTCCTTCTTTGCTTACTTTTCCAGCACCCAAATCCACCAAAGCCTGCACCATGATTCGAATTTGATAGCGCAAAAAACCGGCACCACGAAACTTGATTAGTATGGATTTTTCTGGAAAGTTGCTAGTTCCGGCCAATGGGTGTACTTGTACTTCCGCATCTAAAATCTCTCGCTCGTAGTCATCAGTAACCTTGTCAACCGAACAAAATCGTCTAAAATCGTGCTTCCCAATAAAGATTTTAATAGCTTCTTTCATTTCCTCTACTGCTAAATCTTCTGGAAAGAAACTAAGCGTACCCGCATGAAATGGATGAAATTTTTCCCCATAAGCCAAGTGATAGTGGTATTCTTTACTAGCTACATCCTGAATGATATTGAAAGAAGTATCCATTTCCGTTCCAGCTCCTAATCGAATATCGGGAGGTAAGTTACGGTTAAACACTTCATGAATATGTTCTAAGTTTTCAATCTCCGTGGCTACATACAAACAGAAATAAGCCTGATTGGCCGAAACTCCCGCATCTGTCCTACTTGCCCCTAAGGTTCTGAAATCTTTATGCCCCAATACATATCGGATGCTTCGCTCCAAAGTTCCTTGTACAGTTTTGGCATTATTTTGCTTAGCCCACCCTGCATAGCGTAGCCCTAGGTATTGAATGGGAAAGCGGTAGATAAAGGGGCGGGTCTGCATAAATAAAGGAATTGGATTTATTCAAAAGTACAGGATTTGATTCCTTGCTGCAAATTTGAAAAAATGCTGAACCATTGAAGAGATTTTAGCTAAGTAATTTGTGCGTAATTGAGCTTCCTCTTATTAAAAAAATGGATGGCTGGGCTAGAAAAAACTTTTCCAAAGTTTGAAACTTTGGAAAAGTTTTCCCTATCCAACTTCCTTATAAATTAGCAGCCAACCAATCCCCCACTTCCGAGGTCTTGTAAGCCTTGCCACCATCTGCAATATCTTCGGTTACTACGCCTGCTGCTAAAGATGCGTTAACAACTGCTGCAATAGCCTCTGCTTCTGCTTTCAGTCCAAAGGCATACTCAAACATCATAGCAGCTGAAAGCACTGTTGCCAATGGATTGGCGATATCTTTACCCGCAGCTTGTGGATAAGATCCATGAATGGGCTCAAAAAGCTTATTTTCTACACCCAAGGATGCAGACGGCATTAAGCCCATAGAACCTGAAATTACCGAAGCCTCGTCGGTCAAAATATCCCCAAATAAATTTTCAGTAATCAATACATCGTATGCCTTTGGCCACTGAATCAAGCGCATCGCTACGGCATCCACAAATTCATATTCAACTTTTACATCTGGATATTCTGGAGCTATCTCCTGTACAGTTTCCCTCCACAAGCGGGACGTCGCCAATACATTCGCCTTATCCACACATGTTAGATGCTTTCTACGCTTCTGAGCTGCCTCAAAACCCATACGGGCCAAGCGGGCTATTTCTTCTTTGGAATATACATTGGTATCAAAAGCCTTAGTCCCTTGCTCGTTTCTCCCTCTAGGCTCACCAAAATAAATCCCCCCAGTCAATTCTCTAAAAAATACAAAATCAACCCCCTCTACTCGCTCCAACTTTAGTGGAGATTTGTGGATCAACGAAGGAAATGTAAACGTAGGTCTGACATTGGCAAATAAACCGAGCTTTTGGCGCATACGAAGCAATCCTTGCTCAGGTCTTACTTTTGCTTTTGGATCATTGTCATATTTCGGATCTCCAATAGCCCCAAACAATACCGCATCCGCCCGAAGACATACATCATGGGTAGAATCAGGATAAGGGTCACCCTCCAAGTCAATGGCCGCAGCACCAACTGGTGCTTCTTCAAAACTTACCTCATGTCCAAAATTCTCGGCTACTGCCTTTACAACTTTTACTGCCTGAGCAATGACTTCGGGTCCGATGCCGTCACCTGGCAGCAATGCGATTTTCATTTCCATAGTCGCTTGTATTTTCTAAGTTTTTTATGCTAATGTTTTAACTGTAGTTTTGGAAGGAGCTAGCTGCTCCATAATATTGAGCATTTTTTCGGTCGCTTTCAAAGCTGCCACCGTCTGATCCGAATCCAATCCCTTGGTTTTAAATATTCTTCCCATCTCCCAAGTAATGATTGTTTCCACGAAGGCATCCGTTTTTCCACCTGGGGGAATACTCACCTGATAGTTGATCAATTTGGGTAATTCTTTATTCAGGGATTTGTAAATTTTCTTGATGGCTTTCATAAACGCATCAAACTGCCCATCGCCAGTACCTGATTCTTCGAAAGCCTCTCCATAAACCAATAATTTTACTTGGGCAGATGGACGTAGGCCTTTTGAATGGCTGAGATTATAACTTTCAATATGAATATGCTGATCAATAGAGGTGTGCTGCAAGACATCAGAAATAATGTAAGGCAAATCCTCTGTTGTAACCCGTTCTTTTTTATCCCCCAATTCAATGATGCGCTGAGTTACTTTAGCTAAGTCATCCTTTTCCAAGGATATCCCTAACTCCTGTAAATTTTTAAGAATGTTAGCTTTACCTGAAGTCTTACCAAGGGCATATTTGCGCTGTCTTCCAAAGCGCTCCGGCATCAGATCATTGAAATAAAGATTCTTTTTATTATCCCCATCCGCATGAATCCCAGCAGTTTGGGTAAAGACATTCTCTCCTACCACCGGTTTATTAGCGGGAATATGTTGACCTGAAAACTGTTCAACCAGCTTGCTTACTCTGAAAACTTTATTCTCCCGTACATTACATTTGAAATCGGTGAAGTCCTTGATCACTGCAATTACAGACTCTAAAGGGGCGTTGCCTGCACGTTCTCCCAAGCCATTAACGGTGGTATGAATACCACTGATGCCACTGAAAATAGCCTCTAATACATTAGAAACAGAGAGATCATAATCGTTGTGCGCATGAAAATCAAAGTGGGTATCCTGGAATTCAGAAGTTATGAGTTTGATAAAGTGAGAAACCTCCTTAGGTGAAAGCAAGCCCAAGGTATCGGGCAACATGACCCTTCTAACATTCAGTTTCGCCAACATGCCTATCAAATCCATGGTATACTCCATAGAATTCCGCATACCATTAGACCAATCCTCCAGATATACATTTACGGTAACACCCTTGGAGCGGGCATATGTGACACTGCGATGAATATCTTCAAAATGCTGGTCTTGGGTTTTGCGTAGCTGATGCACCAGGTGGTTCATAGAACCCTTGGTGAGCAAATTCATCACGCGCCCACCTGCTTCCACTATCCAATCCACAGAAGACGGGGTATCGACAAATCCCAATACCTCCACCCGGTCCAACAATCCTTTTTCCTTAGCCCATTGCGTAATTTTTTTCACTCCCTCCATCTCTCCGTCGGATACTTTGGCTGAAGCCACCTCAATGCGGTCTACATTGAGTTCTTCCAAAAGGAGTTTGGCAATCTGTAATTTCTCAGAAGGCAAAAAGGAAACCCCCGAGGTCTGTTCCCCATCCCGAAGGGTGGTGTCCATGATTTCTATTTTTCGTTGATTTCCCATTGGTAGTTAGCAGTGAGCAATAAATAAATTAGGAATGTAAAATGATGAATTTTGAATTAGTGAATAGTGAACAGTGAGTAGTGAGCAATTGATTTAGTGAGTAGTTGATTAGTGATTAGTGATTGAAGTACAAAGACCTACTTGGTTCTTCGTACTTGGTACTTGGTACATTTTAGTGATTAGTTGATTGAGTAATTGGTTATGTCTCGTCCTGAAATTACTTGCCACTTTCTCTAAGAATAATTCTCTTATTTACAAACCACTATTATTTCGCCGATAGGCATATTTCAACTTATTTCGCGCAAGCATATTTCATTCTTGACTCTTAAGTCTAATCTCTCGCATCTCGCTTCTAATCCTCATCCTTTCATCTCAAACTCCCGTATCTCTTCCTGTATATTCAACAAGTAATCAATATCATCGAATCCGTTCTGCATGTTTTCCTTTTTGTAGGCATTGATATCGAAGGTTTCGGATGCTCCGGTGGAATTGAGTGTGATGGTTTGTTGGGCTATGTCTACGGTAATTTCTGTGCTAGGATCGGCTTCTACAGCGTCGAATAATTGTTGCGCAAAGCCTGCACTAACGGTTACCGGAAGTACTCCGATATTCAAACAGTTATTTTTGAAAATATCTGCAAAGAAGGAAGAAACCACACAGCGGAAACCATAATCATATAGTGCCCAGACTGCGTGTTCTCGGCTGGAACCTGAACCGAAATTTTTCCCGGCTAACAGGATTTTTCCACTGTAAGTAGGATTGTTCAACACGAAATCGGGTTTAGGATTTCCTTCCACATCGTATCTCCAATCACGAAATAAGTTATCTCCAAAACCTTCCCGCTCGGTTGCTTTCAGGAAACGGGCAGGGATGATTTGATCGGTATCTACATTTTCAGCCGGTAGAGGAACTACCGTACTGGTCAAGGTATTAAATTTATCGTAAGGCATAATGTTGTCTTTGGGGTTTAGAATACTTCACGTGGATCAGCAATCACACCAGTAACTGCTACTGCTGCAACTGTTAATGGACTAGCCAATAAAGTCCTTGCACCAGGTCCCTGTCTTCCTTCAAAATTTCTATTGGAAGTAGAGACCGCATATTTCCCAGCAGGAATTTTATCATCATTCATTGCCAAGCAAGCCGAACAACCCGGTTGACGCAGTTCAAAACCTGCTTCCTCCAAGATTTTCACCAAGCCTTCTTCATGGGCCAATTTTTCAACCTCCCTTGAACCCGGCACAATCCAAGCAGTGATGTTAGCTGCTTTTTTCTTGCCCTTGACAAATCCAGCAACAGCACGGATATCTTCTATGCGACCATTGGTACAACTTCCCACAAATACATAATCCACTTTTTTGCCTTTGATAGGTTCATCTGGAGCGAAGCCCATATACTCCAAAGACTTAAGGAAACTCGTTTTGTTACTTCCCTCTAGCAAATCAGCATTAGGAATTCGGTCTTTGACTTTGATCCCCATACCAGGGTTAGTCCCGTAAGTGATCATCGGTTCGATATCCGCAGCATCGTAGTGATACTCTAGATCAAACTCAGCACCATCATCAGTTTTTAAAGATTCCCAATGCGCAACTGCCTGCTCCCAAGCTTCTCCCTGTGGCGCATATCGCTTGCCTTTGAGATAAGCATAGGTAGTCTGATCAGGAGCAATGAGTCCTCCTCTCGCCCCCATTTCAATGCTCATATTACAAATAGTCATTCGGGCTTCCATGCTGAGATTGGTAATAGCAGAACCTGCATATTCTACAAAATACCCTGTAGCTCCGGCAGCAGAAATTTTAGATATGATGTACAGGATGATGTCCTTGGATGTTACTCCTTTCCCTAATTCACCATCTACTGTAATTCGCATTTTCTTAGGCTTCACCTGCATAATGCACTGCGTAGCCAATACCATCTCCACTTCAGAGGTACCAATACCAAATGCAATAGCTCCAAAGGCACCGTGGGTAGATGTATGGGAGTCACCACAGACAATGGTCATCCCGGGTTGAGTCACTCCTAATTCAGGTCCAATCACATGGACAATGCCATGATGGGCTGAACCCAAGTCATGCAATTCAATCCCGTGCTTTTTACAGTTATCACGCAGCTTTTCTACCTGCATACGGGATAGTTTGTCTTTGATGGTTTTATCCTGATCAACTGTAGGAACATTGTGATCAGGGGTTGCAATCGTTCTGTCAGGGTACATGACGCCTATTCCTCTTTTTTCCAAATTCAAAAAGGCAACAGGACTGGTTACTTCATGTATAAAATGCTTATCGATAAAAAAAACGTCCGGTCCATTAGGAACAGAGCGCACCACATGAGCATCCCAAATTTTATCAAATAATGTTTTCTTTTCCATGGTATTTATTGGGTCACTTTTTCTTTGACAGGTATTTTATTTAATGCATCCACAAATGCTTGTGCCGATGCTAAGACAATGTCATGATTGGAAGCAAATCCATGATAGGGCTTCTCTCCCTGCATCAAGCGCATATGAACCTTGGCCACATCATCGCTACCTGCCGTGATTGCTTGAATGAGGAATTCTTCCAAAACATAGGTTGGCTGTACAATTTTTTCAATCGCCTTCAAGACCGCATCCACTGGACCATTTCCAGAGGATTCCGATTTATGGGATACATCTCCTACCTTTAATTGAACTTCTGCTTTGATAGAACCATTAGACTGATAGTGAACTGATTCCAACTCTATGAAGGAAGACTCATCCAAGTATTTACCAACCAAGGCAAGTAAGTCTTTTGGTCCTATATCACGCTTTTTATCAGCCAATAACAAGAAATCTTCATAAACTTCTCTCAATGCTTCTCCCTCTAATTCTACCCCCAAAGAATCTAAATGATGTTTGAGTGCTGCTCTACCGGAACGGGCTGTCAGAACAATGGACGACTCATGTACACCCACTTCCTTAGGATCCATGATTTCATAATTCTCCCGATGCTTCAATACTCCATCTTGGTGGATACCCGAAGAGTGGGCAAATGCATTTCTCCCAACGATGGCCTTATTTGGCTGCACCGGCATATTCATCAACTTGGAAATCAACCGGCTGGTACCGTAAATTCTCTCGGTTTGAATGTCCGTATGCACCGGAATGCTTTGATGACATTTGATAGCCATCACCACTTCTTCTAAAGAAGTATTTCCTGCACGCTCTCCGATACCGTTAATGGTCAACTCCGCCTGTCTTGCTCCATGCTGAATACCGGCTATTGTATTAGCTGTTGCCATTCCCAAGTCGTTATGACAATGGGTGGAAATAATTGCCTTATCAATATTGGAAACATGTTCCTTGAGGTAGCGGATGATTGCTCCATATTGCTCGGGTAGACAATACCCTGTAGTATCCGGAATATTCACCACAGTTGCGCCGGCCTTGATGGCCTGCTCGATGATTTGAGCAAGAAATGGCAACTCAGCCCTTCCGGCGTCTTCTGCATAAAACTCTACATCCTCCACAAATCGCTTGGCAAATTTTACTGCCTTGACTCCCCGCTCGATAATATCCTCAGGTGTGGAGCGCAATTTGTATTGGATATGGTAGGGAGACACACCAATACCCGTGTGTATTCTCCCTTTTTTGGCATATTTCAATGCCGCAGCAGCTACTTCGATATCCTTCTCCACCGCACGGGAGAGCGCACAGATGATAGGATTAGAAACTGCCTTTGAAATTTCCACTACCGAATTGAAATCCCCCGGGCTGGATATTGGAAATCCTGCCTCAATGATATCAACCCCTAATGCTTCCAAAGCTTGTGCTACCACTATCTTTTCCTGGGTATTTAGCTGACAACCAGGTACCTGCTCTCCATCTCGGAGGGTGGTATCAAATATCCATAGCTTTTCACTCATGATACTTAATTATTTTCTGGTCTCAATTGTCTGACGACGGCACCTGCCTGCCACATTTCTGACTCTCTCAATTCTTTCAATTCTTCTTCCAACTTTTCACGATAATCTGCCTTGGAGTTAGAGTCAATTGATTTCTGAGCTTCTTGACCTGTTTTTACACTGTTATACAACTCTTCAAATACTGGCTTGGTCGCATCTCTGAAAGGCTTCCACCAATCCAAAGCACCTCTTTGGGCTGTGGTAGAACAGTTGGCATACATCCAATCCATCCCGTTTTCAGCCACCAATGGCATCAAGCTTTGAGTCAATTCTTCTACGGTCTCATTGAATGCCTCCGAAGGTGTATGACCATTTGCTCTTAACACTTCATATTGTGCTGCAAAAATTCCTTGAATAGCTCCCATCAAGGTCCCTCTTTCACCTGTTAAGTCAGAGGTAACTTCTCTATAGAAGTCTGTTTCAAACAAATAGCCTGAACCCACTCCAATACCCAAGGCAACCACTCGATCTTTTGCTTTTCCAGTAGCATCCTGATAGATAGCATACGATGAATTAAGGCCTCTACCTTCCACAAACATTCTTCTCAAAGAAGTACCAGAACCTTTAGGAGCGACCAAAATCACGTCTACATCCGCAGGAGGGATGATGCCTGTTTTTTCTTTGTAAGTAATCCCAAATCCATGGGAGAAATACAAGGCCTTCCCCGGAGAAAGATACTTTTTAACCGTAGGCCAAAGGGTAATCTGACCAGCGTCAGAAAGCAAAAACTGTATGATAGTTCCTTTTTGGCAAGCTTCTTCGATTTCGAATAGCGTCTCACCGGGAACCCATCCATCAGCTACTGCTTTGTCCCAAGTCTTGGAATTTTTACGTTGGCCAACGATGACCTTGAAGCCATTGTCTTTGAGATTCAATGCCTGACCAGGCCCCTGAACACCATAACCGATGACAGCAATTACCTCATCTTTCAATACTTCTTTGGCCTTCTCTAAAGGAAATTCCTCTCGTGTGACAACATTTTCTTCTACTGATCCGAATTTCAGTTTCATAGTGTTAGTGTTAATGATTATAGGTTTGATTATTTAAATATTCTTGAACAGAGAACTTAGGCTTGGCAATGGCAACTCTGCCTGACCTACTAAATTCCAATAAATTGAATGGTTTGAGTATCTCTAGTAATGCTTGTGTATCCTGTTTGTGCCCGGTAAATTCCACCACTACAAATTCCTTTTCTGCGGCAATAATATGGGCGTTAAATTGACGGATGACTTTCTCCAATCCCGGATCCAAACTTTCGGTAGGAACTTTGTACAAAGCGATTTCCTGATAGACTACTTCATCATCTTTGAAATAATAGGCCTTGATTACGTCTACGATTTTCTCGATTTGGCCTGCGAGGTGTACCATTTGCTGTTCTGTAACAGAAACCTCCATGGTAATTTTATGGATACCTTCTAGCCTACTTTCAGAAGCAGTCAAAGCATCAATATTGATTCCCCTTCTCGTGAAAATGATTGTGATTCGATTCAGAATCCCAATAAAATTTTCCGTGTATATAAGTATGGTATAGCGATTCATAGTGTTGTGAGGATAGAGCTTAGCTTAATCTTACTTCTTCCACAGAGCAGCCCGTGGCAATCATTGGAAATACATTATCTTCTTTTTCCACCACTACTTCTAGGAAGAATGGCCCTTGATGAAGCATCATTTCTGCAACAGCCGCTTCTAAGTCTTCCCGTTCGGTGACTTTACGCGCTTGGATTTTATAAGCTTCCGCAATTTTGATGAAATCTGGATTTTCCAATTCCGTGAAGGAATAGCGCTTGTCAAAAAAGAGCTGCTGCCATTGGCGTACCATTCCCAAATAGTTGTTGTTGAGCAAGACTACTTTCACCGGAGCCTTGGTCTGCATAATGGTTCCTAATTCCTGAATGGTCATTTGAATACCACCATCCCCTACCACACAAATCACTTGCTTGGAATAATCGTGTAACTGAGCTCCCAAGGCAGCAGGCAAAGCAAATCCCATGGTGCCAAGACCTCCCGAAGTGACCTGAGTACGACTCGTTTTGTAATCAAAATATCTCCACGCAATCATCTGATGCTGTCCTACATCCGTTACCAGAATCGCATCATCCTCTTTAAACTTATTGATGATATGGATCACTTCGCCCATATGCAAGCCCCCTTGAGTAGCATGCAGGTCATGGATGACTACAGCTTCTTTTTCTTCTTTTTCCAACTCTCTGAAGCGGTCCATCCAAGATTCATGGGAATTTTCCTTTACGGCAGCAGTCAGGAGTGCCAAACTATCCTTGCAGTCACCCTGAATAGCAACCGTGCAAGCAACATTTTTATTGATTTCACTTGGGTCCAATTCGAGGTGGATCACTTTGGCTTGTTTGGCATAGCGTTTCAAATCCCCAGTCACCCGGTCATCAAATCGCATTCCGACAGCGATAAGGACATCGCATTGATTGGTCAATAGATTAGGGGCATAATTTCCGTGCATACCCAATTTACCCACGTAGCTAGGATGTTCTTCCGATAAAGCTCCCGAACCGAGTAAAGTTGATGCTGCGGGGATTCCTGTTTTATCTAAAAAAGCCTTTAATTCCGATTCTGCCTGAGCTAAAATCACCCCTTGTCCAAACAAGACATAGGGCTTTTCCGCCGCATCAATCAAAGCCGCTGCGGCGTTCACCGCACTTTGATCGATTTTGACATAGGGCCTATAAGAGCGAACGCCTAAGCAAGGAACATAATTATACTCCCCAAACTCCACTTGTGCATTTTTGGTGATATCTACCAAAACAGGGCCCGGTCTTCCTGATCTCGCAATCAAAAATGCTTTAGCAATGGCAGGTGCAATGTCTTCTACTCTCCTAACCTGTATATTCCATTTGGTACCAGGCATGGAAAGACCTACCACATCCGTTTCCTGAAAAGCATCTGTACCCAACAAATGAGCTGCCACTTGGCCAGTGATACAGACGAGAGGCGTACTATCTATCTGTGCATCTGCTAAACCAGTAATCAGATTGGTAGCACCTGGTCCCGAAGTAGCTAAAACCACTCCAACTTTACCTGAGACTCGGGCATAACCCTGTGCTGCATGGATGGCACCTTGTTCATGTCGCGTCAATACGTGCTTGATGCGATCGCTGTAATCATACAAAGCATCATACACTGGCATGATGGCCCCTCCAGGATATCCGAAAATAAATTCGGCATTTTCCTCTATGAGGGATTTTACTACGATATCGGCTCCTCTGATCATGGTATGGTGGAGTTAGATGGATAGGTTATAAGTAAGTTTACTAGTCTTTAGTGTGCAATCAGCGGTCTGTAATACAACCTTCAGAAGCAGAAGCGACCAGTTTATTATATTTTTTGAGCGTACCTTGCAAATCACTGAGATCCTTATTGACCCAAGATTTCTTCCGTTCTGCGAGTTCTTCATCACTTACATGTAGATGAATTGCCAATGCATCCGCATCGATGGTAATCTGATCCCCATCTTTTACCAAAGCAATTGGTCCACCGCTGTAAGCTTCCGGAGTGACGTGCCCTACAACAAAGCCATGGGTGCCACCAGAAAAACGGCCATCTGTTATCAAAGCAACATCTGCACCTAAGCCTGCACCGATAATCATGGAGGTAGGTTTTAACATTTCCGGCATGCCAGGGCCTCCTTTAGGACCTATGTAGCGAATAACAATTACCTCGCCTTTATTGACCAATCCCTTTTTGATACCTTCATTGGCATCCAGTTCAGAATCAAATACTTTAGCAGGACCTGTAAACGATTTACCTTCTTTTCCTGAAATCTTAGCCACCGAACCTTCCGGCGCCAAATTTCCTCTCAACACACATAGGTGACCAGTTTCTTTCAAAGGCTGCTCAATCGGATGAATCACATTGACTACAGAAGGAACTACAGGTGTAATAGCTGCCAGATTCTCAGCCACAGTTTTACCTGTTACCGTCTTACAATCCCCATGCAACATCCCATTATCCAATAGGTAGCGCATAAAGGCCGGCAGTCCACCTTGCTGATACAAATCTTCCATTAAAAATTTACCGGAAGGCTTAAAGTCGCCTAACAATGGCGTTTCGGAATTAACCCGCTTAAAATCATCCAGCGTAAATGTGATTCCAGCTGTCTTTGCAATTGCCAAAATATGCAGCACTGCATTCGTACTGCCTCCTAAAGCTACCGCAACCCGTACGGCATTTTCCAAACTTTTATACGTGACAATATCTTTTGGCTTGATATCTTTTTCTAGCAAAATTCTGATGTAAGAACTTACCCTTTGGCACTCCTCTAATTTCTCAGGAGCTGTGGCGGGAGTTGAGGAGGAGTAAGGCAAAGACATCCCCATGGCTTCAATAGCAGAGGACATCGTATTAGCTGTGTACATCCCTCCACAGGCGCCTGCACCTGGACAGGCATTTTGGATTACACCTTGGTAATCCAAGTCTGACAATTCCCCTTTAATCCTTTTGCCGTACGCTTCAAAGGCGGATACGATGTTCAACTTTTCACCTTTATAATTTCCAGAGCGGATTGTACCCCCGTAAACCATGATAGCAGGCCTATTGATGCGCAACATCCCCATGACAGCGCCCGGCATGTTTTTATCGCAACCAGCTACCGCAATGCAGGCATCAAAAGAATGGCCCAAAATAAAAGACTCGATAGAGTCAGCAATAATCTCTCTCGAAACCAAGGAATAACGCATCCCTGAAGTGCCCATGGATATCCCATCTGAAATTCCCATAGTATTAAAAACCAAACCGGTCAAATCATCAGCCTTAGAGGCGTTTTTGATCAGACCGGCAAAATCGTTGAGGTGCATGTTGCAGGGGTTACTTTCATAGCCGCAACTCGCTATTCCCAAGAAGGGTTGGTTCATCTGTTTATCCGACATACCCGTGGCATATAGCATGGCCTTACCGGCGGGATGTTCTTCATTTTGGCTGATTTCCCAACTATGTTTCTTCAAATTCATCTGTACTACTCGCGGTTAAAATAGGTTTATAAAAAAAGTGCCTCATGTTCTGAGGCACTTTCGAATCTATGGTTGATGTCAAATAGTCTAGCGCCTCTTCACTTATCACAAATGAGAATAATAATAAAGCTGAGAGGAGTGACTAATTCAAACATGTGGTATGGTTCTTATTGATTTGATGGTACAATATTAAAGCCCATTACCGAGAGTTGCAATATTTTATTTCTTTTTTTTGATTCAAAATAAATTTTTATATGCCTCAAAATTATTTATGGCAAAATATAAAACCATAAAAAAGCATCAAACAAAATATTCTATCATAAAAAATGCCTCTTAACCTGAATTTTCCAAACAAAATTTTAATTTCATTTTTTTCATGAAAATATTGATTCCGTTAAACATTTATTAATTTTTCGAAGCATTTGGTAAATAGGCTACAATTAATAGTGGATTGGTTGAAAAGATTTCGATAAGGATTAATGAAATACCTGAACATAATTCTACTGATTATTACGCTTATAAATCACTGATAAGGGTTATGAAATAAAACTTCTTTTGTAAAATCAGCTCTGACAGACTTCCACTATCTCCATAAAAATAGCATCTTTAAGCCTCAAACAAAGAATTTGTATGATCTGCTTTCCAAATGCCAAAATCAACCTAGGACTCCACATTACAGCCAAACGGGCTGATGGCTATCACGAACTGGAAACCTGTATGGTACCTATTCCTTGGTTGGACGCTTTAGAAATGATCCCCGCCAAAAAGACAATTTTTGAAAGTACAGGACTACCCATCCCGGGAGAAACCAAAGATAACCTGATAGTAAAAGCTTATAAATTTCTGAAAAAGGATTTTCCCGACATTCCGGAAGTCCACATCCACTTGCATAAAAATATTCCAATGGGTGCCGGCTTAGGGGGAGGGTCTGCTGATGCAGCCTTTGCGTTGACTTTAATGAACCAACTTTTTGAGTTGTATTTGGAAGACCTATTTTTAGAAGAATACGCCGCTCAATTGGGAAGTGATTGCGCTTTATTTATAGAAAATAAGCCAAAAATTGCCACCGGAAGAGGCGAAATCTTAGCTTCAACCGATGTCAATATCCAAGGAGATTACCTGGTTTTGGTCAAACCTCCGATCCATATCGGCACCAAAGAAGCGTACGCAGGTGTCAAGCCTCAAGCGCCAACAGTTGATCTTCAAGAGATTTTGAAAGATAAGCACACCTGGAAAGAACACTTGGTCAATGATTTTGAAAAAAGTATCTTTCCCAATCATCCAACGCTTCCCCAAATCAAAACGCAGCTCTACGAGATGGGCGCCTACTATGCTGCTATGTCTGGTTCAGGTTCTACGGTGTTTGGATTATTTTCGGAGAAACCAGAGCCCACCAAGTGGCCTTCAGAATATATTGTTTTTGAGTGTGTTGTGTAATTTATATGTAAATTTTATATTTACAAAAAATACATAAATTATGACCACTATCACTACTTCACTCCCCGATGAGCTCGTGCAAAGACTAGCTAAGTATGCAAAAACCCTGGGCTTGCCCAAAAACAAACTGATAGAAAAAGCGCTGAGTCTCTATCTTGATCATCTCAAAAGGGTTGCTTATGTAAAATCCTATCAAGCTGCCGGAAAGGATCAAGATATGTTGTCCTTAGCAGAAGAAGGTATGGGAGAATATTTGAAGCAATTGGAAGATGAGACAAGGTGAGATTTGGTATGCAGACCTGAATCCTGTAAGAGGTTCTGAGCAAGCTGGATTTAGATCTGTAGTCATCATCAGTGGCAATATGCTGAACAAATACCTGAATGTAGTAATTACCGTGCCATTGACTACAAAAATCAAACATTACCAAGGCAACCCAATCCTACAGCCCAACAACACAAACAACCTAAAAGCCACTTCCGAAATGATGGTTTTCCATATCCGCTCTATATCCAAGGAGCGGTTGGTAGAAAAGATTGGAGAGATCTCCGAAGAGGAAGTTATGCAGGCATTGGAGACTTTGCAGGATATTACTACGCTACACTAACCCAAAACCACAGAAAACATGCTTCATCTCAGGCTAAATAAGGAAATAGAGACAAAACTGAATCTCATAAGTGAGATAAAAGGCATTTCCAAATCACAAATCATTCAAGATGCTTTGCAAAAGTATTTAGAAAACTATGACGCTTTTCAATCCTCTGTTGAGCTTGGAAAAGATTTATTTGGGGTTGAATGCCAAGACTCACACCTCTCCGTAGAATACAAAAGGATTATTAAGGAAAAAATTGAAAGTAAATTTCGAAATACAGATAAATAAGACTATCCGATTACTTCATATTCATTGAGAAATTCCCTAAAATTCCCTCTATTCACTAATAGATTCTGGCTTTGATAAGCCTCTGTAAACGTCTTTGGAAAATTCACTTTTCGCTTAGGATTCCATTTAAATTCATAAGCATGAAATTTTCCTGTAAGCTCCTCTACATAATCAATCTCTTGTTGCTGCTTAGTTCTCCAAAAATAGGTTCTCGCCAAGCTCCTAGTGTACGAATTAGCTTTTAATCGCTCACTGATTAGAAAGTTTTCCCACAAAGCTCCCACATCTTGCCTTACTGCCATTGGGGTGAAATCCCTGATCACAGCATTTCTTATACCGTTATCATAGAAATATAGCTTTTTAGCTGTCTTAATTTCAGTACGGAGATTCCGACTGTAAGAGGATAAACTGAAGACTACAAATGCTTTCTCCAAGACATCAATGTAAGAAGCGACAGTTTTTGGATCTGCACCGACGGTTTCTCCCAGTTCCTTATATTTCACTTCATTACCCACTTGGTAAGCCAGGGCCTCTAGGATGTTTCGGACCAATTTGGGCTTTTTTAAGTTTCCGTAAATCAAGACATCTTTATATAGGTAGCTTTCGGTCAACTCTAAAAGCACCTCTTTTTCATGAGTTGCATCAGTAATGACATCCGGATAAAACCCATAAACCAGTCTGTTTTCCAAACTTTGTTCCGCTTTCAAATAGCCCACTTCTTTTTCATATTCCTGCCAAGCGATGGGCCACAAGTGAAAGGTCCACTTTCTTCCCGTAAGCGGCTCTTGAATTTTTTCATTGAGTTCAAATGCTGAAGATCCGCTCAGGACCAATTGGATATGCTTGAACTGATCCACGATAATTTTTGACTGCAACCCGATTGCATTGATACGCTGAGCTTCATCAATATACACTATTTTATGGTCCGCAATGATGGCGCGCAAAGTCTCCGTATTAGCCTGCTCAAGAATTTCCCTTACGGTAGAATCATCCCCATCCAAGTATAAAAACTTCTCCTCTCTACCTCTCAGGATGGTTTCAATCAAGGTCGTTTTCCCCACCTGCCTCGGCCCCAATAATACAATCGCCTTCCCTAAGAAAAACTTTGCCTGAATTAACTCTTGGATGGATCGTTCAAACTTCATTCTATCAATTTTTTTAAAATCTAATTCAAACACAAATTTAAGACTTATTCCCTCAAAATCATAACTTTGGAGGATTACATTCCCTTAAAGTTATAACTTTAAAGGATTTCATTCCTGTAAAGTTATGACTTTGCAGGATTAGATCGTAAAAAAGCCATAAAAATCACGATGTTGGGTAACCCATGATTATTTCATTAAAAGTCTCCTAAAATTTATTTACATGATTATTCAAACATATACTAAAATTATTTATAACAGTAATTTCAAAAAAAAATATTAAAAACTATTTGCGCATAATAATAATAATATTGTAACAGCTTTTGGGTAAAAGCTAGTCCGTTATCGGACTTAATTATTTCATTAAACCATTAACAATTATGCGTAAATTATTATTTTCCTCCATTTTGGCCATTTCATTTGGATTTGGCTTAAGTACTGCAAGTGGGCAAGAATCAGTCCCAGATCCAGAAATAGGAGAAGGAGGGGTGTGTTGCCAAGTCATTGGTCCTTCTTGTATACATCCCGTGTACTTAATAAAATTTGCAGATTCAATATATAAACTTGGTCAAACAACTTGTTAAACTTTAAATCACAGTCACGCATAATGTTAGCGTGCCTGTTCATTTTATATGAATAAAATAACATTAATCATCATTATTCTTGCTTTCATCAGCTGTTCACGATCCACACAAAAAGTGGAATCTCCTGAAAATCAGATTGTATTTTCTGAAAAGGACCTACCAAAACCAATTTTACTAAAAGGTAAAAAAATGGATTTCCAGGAATTTCTTCTACCTAGGCACATTCAAGTAACAAGGGATTACATTGTAGTAGCGGAAAATGCTAACAATGATATCTTTTATGTTTACTCTAAAAAAGACAAAAGCTTTGTCAAAAGTATGGGGATAAACGGCATAGGTCCTAACGAAATACTTACAGCAGATTTTATTCATCAGGGACTTGGAGATAATGATTTCTGGGCTTATGATAGCAAAAATCAAACCTTCAACAAATTTATAATCAATGAAAATAAAGACGGATTGGCAGATATTCAAATTCAACAAAGCGGAATGTTAGCCGCCGTATTGGATTTCATACCTATTTCGGATAGTTCATTCATTGGCAGAGAAATACATGCATCTACTAAGTATCAGGAATTTACCCATCAAGGTTCCAAATTAGTCTCCTATGGAGATTGGGATGAGCACCGAACGGACCAAGAATTAACCAATTTTGTACTTTACTCCTTGTATCAAGGAAGTTTAGTGAGTTCTAAAAATAAAAGATACATTGGAGCATGTGGCATACTAATCGATTATATAGAAGTTATAGATAGAAATACTGGGAAATCGCTTTTCTTAAGAGGACCTGTCAATGAGATACCTGCTTATGAACTCATCAATATGTCGGGTCATCCATATCCTGTCATGAAAGAAACCATTATACAATATTACAGTATGTATATCGGTGAAAGTATAATATATGCTTTATACTCCGGCCTCAGCAGTGAAGCAAACAAAGACGCAACTACTTCAAGAGTTTTTACTTTCAATCTTTCTGGAGAAATAGTATCGAATTTTGAATTGGACTACAAAATTATATCCTTCACAATAGACGAATCTGAAAACAAACTTTATGGACTTACACGAGATGCCGAACCTAATGTAGTGATTTATCAATTGCCTGATTGAAGCATTATTTCTCGAAATAGCAAAGACTCCTTCACAAATAAAATCAGTATGAAATTAGGTAATATCTTACTCATATTTTGTTCAGTGCTCCTTTTTTCATGCGAAAATGTCCCAATTAAGCAATCTAAACTATTTTCTGAAAAGGATCTACCAGAAAAACAATTGCTTTCAGGTGAAAAGTTTGTGCTAGAAGAAATCCTCAACCCACGGAAAATCTTATTTAAAGAAGGTTTTTTGATTATAGCGGAATCAGTAAGTTCAAAAACCGAATCCGCCATAACTATTATTGATTCCAATACCTTAGAATTTGTATCCCATAAAGGAAAAATAGGTTTCGGACCGGGAGAACTTGGAATTGGATACCCTCTTATGGATGGATTAGAAAAAGGCTTCTTTTGGGTATATGATACGCAGCAATTCAATTTTTCAAAATTTGCTTTGCAGGACAGTTCTCAACTGGCAGTGGAGCAAATCAAAGCCCTTGACGTACCCTTTTATGCAACAAAAGCAGCTTGGCTTAGCAAAAACTCTTTTCTCGTGGAGATGGTTGACGGGTGGAAAAAGTATTACGAGGTAAGCACTGAAAAAGATACGTTGAAAAGTTTGGGTGATTGGAGAGAGATGTTCTCGTTTATAAAACTTCCTGATGGCATCAAAGAAGTGGATATTGCCCCAAATGTAGCTGCATCTATATTTTCGAGCGAAATGAAAGGAAATCCTTCCAAAACCAAGTTTGTCAAAGCGGGCATCCATACAGATTTTATTGACATTATTGATTGGGAAAACCAACAAATACTAACACTAAGAGGTCCGGTAAATGAAAGTCCAAAGTTCTCTATTTCGGAAAGCGTGGGCTATGATATGGCATCCTTTGATATTCGCACGCTGACCAACAAATACCTGGATGTCTATGCAGGAGAAGCGTCTTTTTTTGTATTGTATTCCGGTAAAAGCTTTCGGCAAATCAGTGAATCCAGCAATCTCAACCGAATCTTCGAATTTGATTACAAAGGAAACCTATTGAATAACTTCAGGCTGGATTATCCACTGTACGCTTTTACGATGAATGAGCAAAAAAGGAAACTTTTTGGAATCACAGCCGACGAAGATCCGGGGATAGTGGTGTTTGAAATGGGTAGATAAAAGGAGTAAGGATCCTCAAATAAATCCACTGAAATCATGCATACTTACATCAATCAAGGCTGCAAGGGAGGATGCACCCTCGCCTTCCACCAAAATTACAAGTATAGTCAGAATCAATTTTTGCTTAATTAATAAACTCACTTTAAATAAGTCATGGATTATTAGAAGACTCATCTTTAACATGATAAATTCTATACTTTACTTTTTGTAAATTACTAAAGATAAAAATGTGCCAAGAAATGATGCAAGCACAGTAAGTGTTTTTCATCCACTTCCGAGCAATATTAAGCACACAACAAAACCTAGGTACTGTAAGCTCTAGTCAGTATAGCTGGAAATCAATCCAAAAACTCCTGATAATCCAGCTTAAAATCCATAAAACTATGGCTGCCAAAAACCCCAAAACCTCCTTTGACATTACTGGGTACATTGATGGGTTCGCCTGCAAAAAGGTCTGCATTTCTATTCCTAAGGTGAACATGCAGCTGCGTGAAGTAATCATACATTGGCTTATCCACAGTATAAAGGCGAACATAAAAATCAGGAAGGTTATAAATCATATTCTGAAATTCTTCTTCTGCCATCCATAACATCAATTCCACCGAAGCATTTTCAAAAAAAGTATCATTAAATGCCAAACTCTCCCTGAACTCAGCCCTTCTAAAAAATCTAAGCGGGGACTCAAAAGTACTCACATCGGATATGTTACCCCATTCTTCACGTGTCATTATTAAATCCATAAAGAAAAAATTCTGTTCACCTTCAATATCCTCCACAGTAAAAAAGATTTCTCTTACAGGCCGTCCGTTGGAATCAAAAGCTCTTGCCCCAATTCTTGCATCTAAAATCCTGGCGGGCATTGGTACCCTTGTTTCTGCCTCGACTTCAGGGTATGCCTCGGATTTTACATTTAATTCAAAAACATCCCCGGACTGCACCTTGTATGTTGAATAGTAGAGGTTCCTTGAAGAATCATAACTCACTGGCAGGTAACTATCTGAGTTTAGTATCAGATCAATATCCAAATCTCTGGGAGTGATAATCAAGCTTGTGGTATCCGTCATCGAACGGGAAGTAGTAATGCCAAACAAAAGCTCTTCCTGACCTTCCCCTAGGATGCTATTGACCACCAAAAGGCTTCTGTGATCCTCCAAGCTAATGGGTATTTCTTTGTTAAAGAAATCCGAACAAGAGAATCCCAATACCGCAACAAGCATCAAAAAAGCAAACTGTTTCAATACTTTCATCTCAGTAAAATCTAAATTCATAATTAAATGCTGGTATAATCGGAAACATCGCTACCTGCCTCAAGGATAGATTGTTCCAATCATTGACATTATCTCTGCTCCATGTATAGTAGAAAGGATTGGCCCTGTTATACGCATTGTAAAAACTTAGATTCCAGGTGCGGACACCCCTTTTCTTATCCTTCGAAAATCTAAGTCCCACGTCAGCACGGTGGTATGCCCGCATTCTAAAGCTATTTCTATCCCCATAGAATTCAATAGTTGGCAAACTCCTTTCATTATTAAAATTAATGAGTCCTCTTGTAATCCCTAAATGCCTGCTTCTTGCCAAAGTAATTGCCTCCCCTGTACCGTAAACCCAATTGAATGAAAAATTGAAATCCTTGGAAAACTCGTAAACCAGTGTCAGTCCTATGTCATGTGTCCGATCAAACCTATGAGGAAAGAAATTTCCAGAGTTTATATTCTCAAAACGCATCTCAGACCTCGACAGAGTATATCCCAGCCATCCTGAGGCTTTTCCCATTTTTTTCTGAAGGAAAAGCTCCAGCCCATAAGCCCTTCCGACACCATCTCTTTCGATCTTTTCCTGCCAGTCTCCGGTTCCTTCCATCCAATTGATCCCATCCGAATAGGCAATCAGATGCTTGAAATCCTTGTAGAAAACCTCTCCGCTCAGCTCCAGTGATCGGGAAAGCCTCCTGTTATAAGCCAGGGTCCATTGTGCTGAGAACTGTGGCTGGGTCTGTTCCGTGGCCGGCACCCAAAGATCCACAGGCAGGCCCACACCTGTATTATTCAGCAAGTGGACATTTTGCTGCATGGTGGCATAGGAGGCCTTCATCGAGCTGGTTTCCGAAAGCATATACCGCACATTTACACGAGGCTGGAAACTGTCATAACTCTCCCCATTGACGAGGTAATTATTATACCTTAGGCCGATATTGGCACTCAGTGTACGGGAAATCTCCCATTCATCCTCGACAAAAAAGGACAGGTCATTTGCCCTGACATCAAATGACCCTGTTCTGGTACGCACCGATTCACTAGCACTTTGCTGGGAAAAAACACTGACTCCAGGAAAGAAAAAATGATTGATGTACTGCACCCCTGCCCTGACTAGATGACCTGAACCGATCAAAGTTTCCCAGTCGTATTTCAAGTGAATATCCTCAATACCGGACTTAAAAATATAACTGATGTCCCTTTTTTCTACTTTATCCTCATGCGTAAGATCTACCAAAAACTCATAGCGCGTATATCCTGCACTAAAATTGGACAATATCTTGTCATTGATCCTTCTGGTCCATTTCATACTGGCCAGAAAATTCCCCCATTCGAAGCTATTTTTGGTTTCTGACAGAAATTTCCTATCCTCTGAGCGCACTATCCCCTTGTCTCTGCCGGAATACATAGAAAAAAGGATTTTATCTTTTTCAGAAAGGTCGTAATTCACCTTTCCATTGAAATCATAAAAGTCATAACCCAAAGAAAACTCCCCTTTGGATGCTCTCTTGGAAATCGGTCGGGTAAATAGGTCCAGATAAGACCTTCTCCCTGCAACGATAAAGGAGCCTTTTCCCCTATTAATGGGGGCTTCATGTGCTATCCTTGAGGAGACCAACCCTATTGCCCCACTGGTCTCGCTACGCAGCCGGTTTCCTTCCTTGGCTTTTATATTCAATACGGAAGAAAGTCTCCCCCCATACCTGGCAGGAAAGCCCCCTTTGATGAGTTCTACATCTGAAATGACATCCGCGTTAAAAATGGAAAAAATCCCACCAATATGACTAATATTATAGAGGGGTACTCCATCTAATAGAATAAGGTTTTGGTCCATGCCCCCTCCCCGTACATAAAAGCCAGTAAGACCTTCTTTACCACTTTGCACCCCAGGTAGCAACTGAATGGCCCTTATCACATCAATTTCGCCCCCTATTGCTGGCATTTGTCTTATTTGCCTGATCGGAATTCTTATTGTAGATAATTGAGTGGACCGCTCAAAGTCAAAAGCTCTATCAGACTCAATCACTACCTCATTCAGCTCCATCATGGGCTCCAAGTCAATAAAAAGCAAGGTGTCCTTGTTAATCGTTAATGGAATAGATTTTAGACGATAACCTACATGGCTTACCTGTAATTTTTGATCACCCTCATTCAATCTAATTGAAAAAAATCCGTCAAAGTTACTACTTACTCCTTTTTGAGAGATAACTTCATAGACATTTGCACCATATAGACTTTCTTTGGATGATCGATCTTTGATATAGCCCGTAATTGTCACTTGACCGAGCACTGTTGAAGTGAAGAAAAAGAAAAAGAAAACCCTAAAATATCCCATAAGAAAAAAACACCTGCTGTCAAAACAAGACAGCAGGTGGATTAAATTAAAACTGAAATCCTAAAGAAACTGAATTCATTCTAAAAAATGACCCATTTTCAAATGTATACGAAATAATAACTGGTAATTTGATCGGCACAAAGTACCCAAAACGAAAACCCACTAAATCTTGTGGTGTATTTGCTTCTTGCCACCTTACTATAGTACCATCCATATCAATCAACTCAGGTTCCATCCTTTCAAATCCCACAAACCTGTACCTAATTTGCCCAACAAATTGATGCTTTTCCTTAAGAATAAATGTTTTTGAAAGACCAATTCCCGCCCAATAACCATTCTGAAACCATTCAGAATCACATAAAGGACAATTCCCTGATAATCTTTCATACCCAATTCCACCTATTCCCTGTAGGCCGATTCTTTTTACTAAGTTTAAGTGGTATTCAGCTCCTATTCCAAATCCCAAATCTTTCCCTCCTCTAGCTTTTTCCTTTACATTAAGATAATTAACATGGACTTGAAAATTATTTGAAGTTTTACTCTGTGAATAGGCATTTTTGCCAAAGAATAAAATACCAATTATTGATAAGTAAATTATATTTTTCATAGTCTCGTTAACCTAGGTTCTAATGTGAACTGTATTCTACCGTCTTGCCCTTGCATTTGCCAAATGGCATTTGTTCCTCTAAAACCATGTCCTGTATCGACTTTGTGTGCGCCATTAATCTCTGGACATCTCCACCAATGCTGAGACCCAAAAGTTCTGGTATCTCTTCTAGTAAGAGTTTGAGTAGATGTAACTGTTGCACCCGTATTTGGATTATTACTTACAGAATTTACAGTTTGAGTCAAATCCTTTCCACTTTTCTTGTATGCAAAAATAATTTGAATTGACAAATTAGATTCGTGCCAGTGAGTCAATAATGGCTGACCTACAAAATTAGATTTCCAATCAAAATCACTTCTATTTATTTTTTTTTCAGTCACTAATCTATTTACACTAAATCCCAAAGTTGGTAACCCACTTGAATTTGAGGAATATGCTGCGTAGGCCACCCAAATTGTAATATAATTTCCATTTGGCCAACCTCTGGTATTATCTCTTATCCTTAAATCAGGTATATTATATCGTACAACATCATTGGATTGAATTTGAGCACAACCTATCCCCACATTAGAAGGTACAACATTAATATAGCTCAAATTAGCTTCACTAACTCTAGCTTCTTTTAATTGTAGCTCTCTATCATAAAGCCCTTCTTCAAATGCACCAAAAACAATTGTAGGATTTTTCATCGCATATTCATCACTTACCATAAATACTTCCAAGGTTTTATCCTCTAAGCCTTTCATAATTGATTCAAATGACAAATCCTCACTTAACCTAATTTTGAATGCAGGGGTCTCTCCTTTCCAATTGGGATCTTTTTTTAGCCCTTCTTCTTCCATTTCTTTGGTCCACCAAGAAATAGTCAATTCATCTAACTCCTCCAACGAAAAATTCCTTGCTAAATATGGCGCCAAAACTTCAAGGTCATTTTCCTTCATAAACTTTATAAAGAAGTCAAGATCAAAACTAGTTGATTGTGTCCTTAGGTTTCCTCCATTTTCCTTAAAATAGGATACAATAGCGGAACTTTTTCTTGCAATTTGATCAAATTCGGTTTCAAAAACCTTTCTTAGACTGAACTCCAACTCTCCTTCATTTCCTTCTAATTTGGAATACCCATAAAATTCATTTAAAACTTCTGGCTTGTTAAGAATTGAAGCAAAGAAAGCCGAAAGTTCAATAAGGTGCCCCTCATCAATGCTTTTCACTTCACCGATAGCTCTATTGTCCAGTTCTACTGTGGGTTCAATATTCTCTACCTGATTACATCCTGCAATCAAGAAAACTAGAGAGAGAGAGAGAGAGAGAGAGAGAGAGAGAGAGCATAATCTCTAAATTTTCCAAATAAATTTTTCATAATTTTTTGTTTAAAAGTTTAAACAAAAGTAATTAGTTCTTATTTATATGTCAATAGAAAAAATTTGTTTTTTTCGCCATTTTCAAAAAAAAATATTTCACATATTCAAAAAAATAAAATATTTAATATCCAAACAGTAAATAATCAATACAACATATAACTTAATCAAGAACTTCATATGTTTTTCAAAAAACAACCTCTCTCTTATTATTTAAATTGGTTTTTGTACGAGTTAGATACATTCATAAATACGACATATTCTTTGTCTTAGCCCCCCCCCTGACATTACTTCTGCTTAGTTTAACATACTCATCATCTACTTTGTAAGTTTTACAAAAAATAACCTATTTAAAGTACAATGAATTAAAAACCCTATAGTTTAACACAACCTCTGGAAGTCTGGAAGTAAAGTATAAAAACCAATATTCAAACTCCCTCAACGCTGCAATGAGGAACTCACTTTCACCTTCCTCCTCAAATACAAATTATACATTGGATAAATCAACACCGACACCAAAATGATCAGTGTTCCTAAATAAAATCCTCCAGTCATCTGCTCCTTTTCTCCAAAAATGATTACGGCTAAAATAATCCCGTACATTGGCTCCAAATTAACCGTAAGGTTGACAGCGAAAGCAGAGATTCGGCGCATCAGTTCTACCGATACTGAAAAAGCATAAACTGTACATACCCCACTTAATAAAGCTAGCCATAACCAATCCATTTCTTGGGGAATAATTAAAAAATCGCCCAAACCAAAGAGAAGCTAATCGTTATTCACATTAAACTCGTCGAAAAATGCCAGCCTTAATTTAAATTAGGGCTGGCAAAAAGCAATGCCTAAAATATTTATCAAAACTGATAGGATAAAGATATAGCATTAATTCTGTGAAAAGTAGTATCCTCATGTCGATATGAAAAAACTAAAGGTATTTTAACTGGCAAAAAATAGCCAATTTCAAAACCAAGTAAATTAATATTTGAACCATTTGTTCTTCTACTAACAACAACATCATCAATAATCAATTCACGCTCATCTCTTTTAAACCCAACAAAACTATGCCGAACTTTTAAAAGAAACTCATACTTTTGATCAATTATTAAAGATTTTGATAATCCAAATCCTGCGGTGAATGATTTTGCAAACCAATCCGACAAGCAAATTTCACAACCTAATAATTGATGATAACCTAAATTACCAGTAATATCTACCCCGATTTTTTTTATCAAAGGGTGATGATATTCCAAATTTAAGCCAATTCCATTATTCTTATCTTCCCACAATTTGCTAGAAACATTAAAGAGATCAACTCCAAAGTATATAACTCCACATTTTTTATCTAAATTCTGAGAATTTCCAGAGGAATAAAAGAATTGAAAAAGAATCAGAATGAATTTGAATTTATTTTTCATAACCTACTAAGTCTTGGTTCCATTGTCCATTGGATTCTTCCATCCGAGTTTGAAAACTGATAAATCGCATTCCCATTTCTAATATCCAAACTTGGAATGGATTGTATTCTATGAGCCCCATTAATTTCTTGGCATCTAAACCAATGGTTTGAATTAAAAAGCCTTGTATCAGTGGCTGTTAATGTTTGTTTTGACTCAGTAGATATTCCAGTTGTTGGGTTTGTTGATACTGATGTTACCTGCTGACTCAATTTATGTTTCCTTCTTCTATGAGCAAAAATTAATTGTATTGATACATTTGACTCATGCCAATGTACAATTAGTGGATTTTTTACGAAGTCAGTCTTCCATTTAAAATCCCCTCTATTTATCTTTTCTTCATTCAATATATTATTGACATTAAATCCAAGCGTTGGAGTATTACCAGCTTGCCAAGCTCCATATGCTACCCATAAAGAAATATAATTTCCTTTTGGCCAACCTTGAGTATTATCTAAAACTCTTAGCTCAGGTATTACATATCTAACCAAATCTGTTGATAACACTTGATCACACCTTATCCCATTCAATACAGGTACAACATTAATATAGCTCAAGTTAGCTTCACTAATTCCTGTTTCTTTTAATTGTAGTTCTCTATCATAAAGTCCTTCTTCAAATGCACCAAAAACAATTGTAGGATTCTTCATCGCATATTCATCACTTACCATAAATACTTCCAAGCTTTTATCCTTTAAGCCTTTCATAATTGATTCAAATGACAAATCCTCACTTAACCTAATTTTGAATGCGGGGGTCTCTCCTTTCCAATTGGGATTTTTTTTTAGTCCTTCTTCTTCCATTTCTTCGGTCCACCAAGAAATTGTTAATTCATCTAACTCCTCCAACAAAAAATTCCTTGCTAAATACGGCGCCAAAACTTCAAGGTCATTTTCCTTCATAAACTTTATAAAGAAGTCAGGATCAAAACTAGCTGATTGTGTCCTTAGGTTTCCTCCATGTTCCTTAAAATGGGATACAATAGCCGAACTTTTTCTTGCAATTTGATCAAATTCGGTTTCGAAAACCTTTCTTAGACTGAACTCCAACTCTCCTTCATTTCCTTCTAATTTGGAATACCCATAAAATTCATTTAAAACTTCTGGCTTGTTAAGAATTGAAGCAAAGAAAGCCGAAAGTTCAATAAGGTGCCCCTCATCAATGCTTTTCACTTCACCGATAGCTCTATTGTCAAGTTCTACTGTGGGCTCAATATTCTCTACTTGATTACATCCTGCAATCAAGAAAACTACAGAGAGAGAGAGAGAGCATAATCTCTAAATTTTCCAAATAAATTTTTCATAATTTTTTGTTTAAAAGTTTAAACAAAAGTAATTAGTTTTTATTTATATGTCAATAAAAAAAATTTGTTTTTTCGCCATTTTCAAAAAAAATATTTACCATATTGAAAAAAATAAAATATTTACTATCCCAACAGTAAATAATCAATACAACATATAATTTAGTCAGGAACTTCATATGTTTTTCAAAAAACAACCTCTCTCTTATTATTTAAATTGGTTTTTGTACGAGTTAGATACATTCATAAATACGACATATTCTTTGTCTTAGCCCCCACTGACATTTCTTCTGCTTAGTTTAACATACTCATCATCTACTTTATAAGTTTTACAAAAAATAACCTATTTAAAGTACAATGAATTAAAAACTCTATAGTTGAACACAACCTCTGGAAGTAAAGTATAAAAACCAATATTCAAACTCCCTCAACGCTGCAATGAGGAACTCACTTTCCCCTTCGGCCTCAAATACAAATTATACATTGGATAAATCAATATCGACACCAAAATGATCAATGTTCCTAGGTAAAATCCTCCGGTCATTTTCTCACTTTCCCCAATAAAAAGAATAGTTAACAAGATTTATGACTAGCCTGACAAAATTCCCTAATTCACCTTTTGTAATTCACTAAAAGTAAATAACCTTTAGTGAATCATATTACAAAATGTTTATTTTATCTTTTCTGGGAGCCAGCAAAGTATCTTAAACGAACTGTTCAGCAGTCCCTCCAGACCATTTTTCAGGAGTGCTACTCCTATTAAAATAGAAAAAATACATCGTCCCGAATATAAGGGATTCATCATCCGCCATTTTAGTTTAGCTGGAAAATCCATACCCGAGCAAATGGTAGATGAAGTACTGGAATGGACCAAATGCCATACCTACTATGTCCAAATGCTTTGCAATAGGCTATATCAATTGCCTAATAGACAATATTTAAAGGAAGATTGGCAAAAATGCGCCAAGGACATACTTAAGGAACAGGAAGCATTCTTCATCCATTACAGAACTCTTCTGAGCCCACAACAATGGAAGCTTCTTGTCGCCATTGCAAAAACAGGTGAAGTAACATAACCAACTTCCAAAGATTTTATAGGCAAAAATAACCTTGGCAATCCCTCAACTGTCTTTAAATCTCTTGATGCGCTTAGAGATAAAGAAATGATTATCAAAGCATACGATAAAGATGGTAACATAACCTACGAAGTATATGATGTTTTTTTGAAAGATGGATACAGGGGCTGTATTAAATACCGAAAGGCTATCAACTATGCAGAAAATGTAAATCAAAAGTGAAGGGAATACAAGAACCAAAAATAGAGTTTTTCTAATCATAGTTAGGGAGAGATACTGGAAGCTTATTTTAAAAATATTACCTAACATTAGGCATTACTAGGTTTTGGGATTGTGAATATTTATGGT
Source organism: Mongoliitalea lutea (assembly GCF_014652135.1). Taxonomy (GTDB): domain Bacteria; phylum Bacteroidota; class Bacteroidia; order Cytophagales; family Cyclobacteriaceae; genus Mongoliitalea; species Mongoliitalea lutea. The sequence goes on along the minus strand of NZ_BMYF01000006.1, from coordinate 6,427 downwards.
TTTTGTTAATAAAACCATAAAAATATCCCTTAAGCCCTCAACAGGTTATTTCGCTTTGCCTTTCTTCTGAGGTAATAATTATACACCGGATAAATCAACACCGAAACCAAGATAATCAGTGTTCCTAGGTAAAACCCTCCGGTCATCTGCTCTTTTTCTCCAAAGATGATTACGGCTAAAATAATCCCATATACCGGCTCCAAATTAATCGTCAGGTTGACCGCGAAGGCAGAGATTCGGCGCATCAGTTCCACCGACACAGAGAAAGCATAGACGGTACATACCCCACTTAAGAGCGCCAGCCATATCCAATCCATTCCTTGTGGAATCAGCTGCAAAGATTCCTCAGGAAAAACCAGCGTGTATAGAGGCAAGAGAAGCCCTGCAAACAGGCAAGCGGCCAACATTTCATAAAAAGTCAATACAAAAGGCTCGTGACGCTTAGTCAGCTTGCTATTGATCACCGAAAAGACAGCGCCTAGCAAGGCAGAAATAACAGCCATCAATAACCCAAGCCAATAATCCAATTCAAATCTGAAAATCACGTACAGGCCTGACAAAACCATCAAACCCAAGAAAATCTCAAATAGCTTAACAGGTTTGCGATTGGCCAAAGGCTCTATCAACGCTGTCCAAAGGGAAGTGGTGGCCATACCAGCCAAGCATACCGAAGCCGTAGAAACCCGTGCAGCCCCAAAGAACAACACCCAATGCAAGGCTACGATCACACCCGTTCCCATGATTTTCCATAACTCAGCTCGACTCACACGCAAAGAAGACTTCTTCCAAGCAAAGCCCAACCCTATCAACACCGATGCTAGCAAGGTACGGTAAAAAACCACCTCCAAAGAAGGTAGGCTGATCAATAAGCCAAGTATGGCTGTAAAGCCCCATATCATCACGATAAAATGGAGCATCGCATAATCTTTGACCGGATTGGCAGTGGACATCAGCGAGGAACTGTTTTGTATAAGGCTAAACCTGTAAGTGCAAAAACGATATTTGGTATCCAGATAGCCAGCAAGGGCTGAGAGGTACCCGCCTCCGCAAAGGTTCTGGAGAGAAGAAATAAGATGATGTAAATAAATGCTAATAGAAAGCCCAAGGCTATCTGAAAGCCTGAACCTCCACGTGTTTTCCTTGAGGAAACGATCACACCAATAAATGTCAAAATAATTGCCGCAAAAGGGGACATGTACCGCACATAGCGCTCGATAATATAGTAATTTACGTTATCTGCCCCCCTGTCTTCCAAAATCTGAATCTGACGGGTTAAGTCCGGAAGCTTTAGTGTCTCATGGTGATTGGTTGGAAGATCAAAATCATTGGGTGTTATCGAAAGTAGGGTATCCAAAGATTCTCCTTTGCTATAATCCTCCCTTCCTTCCTTAAGCACCCGTAATTTCCAGTTTTTCACAGACCAGGAATTGATGGCTGTATCCCACACGATTCGATCTCCTGACAATTTGGCTATCAACTGCCCATCGCGAATCTGCTCCAAGGTGAAATTATACCCAGTATTTCCAGATGTGTAATAGCGTGAGATGTATGCATACGCATCAGGGGCTACCTTAATATGAATATTGCTTTGGGTGAAAAACTTATCCTCATCCAACCAACGGGACTTAAACTCGGTTACTCCTGCTGTAGCTCCTGGAAGCACCCAACCATTCAACAGGAAGCTGGCAGCACCAATCAAAGAGGCAGCAATAAAATAAGGAACTAACATGCGAACGAAACTAGTCCCACTACTTAAAATGGCAATGATTTCTGTACGACCAGCCATTTTGGAGGTAATAAAAATCACCGCAATGAATACTGTGATTGGGGTCAGCAGGTTATTCAGATACAAACCATAATTTCCAAGATAAATCAGAATCTCGGACGCAGGTACCTGATTACGGATAAACTTATCATTCTTCTCGGTAAAATCAAGTACCAAGACTACCAATATTAACATCAAGACCACAAAGAAATAGGTCTTGAGAAAATCCTTGATAATAAGTTTGTCCAATAGCTTCATTACAATCGTCTGCTTACTTTTTCTACCATTTGATTTTTCCAAGTGGCAAAATCTCCGGCAATGATATGTTCACGCGCCTGTCCTACTAACCATAAATAAAAACTAAGGTTGTGGATACTCGCAACCTGAGCTGCCAAGATTTCCTTGGCTATCACCAAATGTCTCAGATAGGCTTTGGAATAAAACGAACTCACATAGGAATTAATATGTGGATCGATAGGACTAAAATCATCCTTCCATTTTTCATTTCGGATATTGATGATTCCTTCAGACGTGAACAGCATGCCATTACGGGCATTTCTGGTCGGCATGACGCAATCAAACATATCTACTCCCAAAGCAATCCCTTCTAGAATATTGGCAGGTGTACCCACGCCCATCAAGTATCTTGGCTTATCCGCTGGCAAAATATCTGTGACCATATCGGTCATCGCATACATTTCCTCCACAGGCTCTCCCACGGACAATCCTCCAATGGCGTTACCTTCTCTTTCACAAGAGGCAATAAATTCAGCAGACTGCTTGCGCAACTCAGGATACACACTTCCCTGCACAATTGGGAACAAGGTTTGGCTGTAGCCATATTTTCCTTCCGTACTATCAAATCGATCAATGCAACGCTTTAGCCACCGATGAGTCAGTTCCATGGATTTCCGGGCATACCCATAATCGCAGGGATAAGGAGGGCATTCGTCAAAAGCCATGATGATATCCGCACCAATCGTACGTTGAATATCCATCACCCGCTCCGGGCTAAACAAATGCTTGGAACCATCAATATGGGATTTAAATACGGCCCCTTCTTCTGTTAGTTTTCGGTTATTGGCCAATGAAAAAACCTGATACCCTCCCGAATCGGTCAAAATCGGCTTATTCCATCCATTAAATTTATGTAGGCCTCCTGCTTTTTCCAACACATCCAGACCCGGGCGCAAATAAAGATGATAGGTATTCCCAAGGATAATTTGGGCTTTGACATCATAGGTCAGTTCACGCTGGTGCACAGCCTTCACAGAACCTGCCGTACCCACAGGCATAAAAATCGGGGTTTGGATATCCCCATGGTCCGTAGTAACGGTACCGGCGCGGGCTTTACTTTTAGTATCTTGGTGTTCTAACTTAAATTTCATGTATTGAGTCCATTACCTCCGCTAGCGAAAACCAGTATAGCTAGGGGATAAAATTTAATCCCACAAAAATATAAGCTTATTCTTAATTGAATGCTCAAATGTATTTTATATTTGCCCCTTATATACAATGGAAATGCTTACAGAGATTTTGCTGGTTCTTTTTTTGGTTGTTGCTGTCATACAATTCTTTTACATTCTGGTGATATTTGGCCGGGCTTCTTTATTCTATAGAAGCAAATCCAAACAATCAACTTCGGAAACATACGAGGGTGTAACGGTTGTCATTGCTGCACGCAATGAAAAAGAAAACCTTGCCAAACTTATCCCCATCATTTGCAATCAAAATTACCCTAACTTTGATGTCATGGTCATCAATGACCGCTCGCATGATGGCACCAAAGCACTTTTGGAGCAACTGATGTCGGAATTCCCAAAATTGAGAACCGTCACCATCAAATACACACCCGATCATGTTACGGCTAAAAAATATGCCCTGACATTGGGTATAAAAGTAGTCAAAAACGATGTGTTGCTACTAACAGACGCTGATTGTATCCCTCAATCCGAAGATTGGATACGTCTGATGACTGCACCCGTACGCAATGAAGGAAAAACATTTGCTTTAGGCTTCTCCCCTTACAAGAGTAATAAAGGGCTGTTAAATCACTGGATTCAATTTGAGACTTTTTGGACTGCTTTGCTTTATGCTTCATTTACCTTATGGAAAGCCCCCTTTATGGGCGTGGGAAGAAACATGTGTTATCGCAGGAGTTTCTTCATGGAACAAAAAGCCTTTAGAGGTTTTTGGCATATCGAAGGAGGAGATGATGACTTGTTGGTCAACCGTTATGCTACCAGTAAAAACACAGCAATCGTAATCGACCCAAATAGCATCACGCTTTCCGAACCAAAGGAAACCTGGAAAGAATATTTCACCCAAAAGAAAAGGCACCTACATGCCGGAAAATACTACAAGGCAAAAGACAAACAAAAGATAGGAATCTATGCCTTTACACACCTTATTTTTTGGTTTTTGGGAACTGCTTTGATGATTTATTCAGGTATTGAACAAAATTGGGAACATTTTGCCGTTATTTTGGGTATAATTACTGTCCGATCGATTTTGCTGACTTCAGTATTCACATCGGCCAGAAAGAAATTGACCGGAATTAACAAACTGTTTTGGACGGGCTTTTTTGACCTGCTATACATCGGGTATTTCTGGATTTTAGGAACAATTGGTTATCAATCAAGAAAAGTTAGATGGAAATAAACGAAAGAGGTTTTTCTAGCAAGGCACTTCAAGACTTTGAGCTTATTGATCGGGCTGTCAATGACAAGGATCAGCAGGCTTTTGCGACCTTGATGAAGCGCTACAAAAAAGCAGTGTATTTCATGATCTTAAAAATGATCCGTGATGCAGATGATGCGGAGGATCTGACCATGGAAGCATTTGCCAAAGCCTTTAGAAATCTTCACAAGTTTAAGAAAGACTACACCTTTTCAACTTGGCTATTTCGAATTGCAACCAATAATACCATCGACTTCATCCGAAAGAAAAAACTTAAAACCATGAGTCTTAACACCACGCTTAGTGATGATGGTGGAAATGCTGTGACCATAGATGTGGAAGACGATGACAACAATCCACAGGACGAGTACATCAAGTCCCAGCGTAAAGAGATGGTTCGGATTTTTGTAGATAAATTACCTGCCAAATACAGAAAACTGGTACAGTTGCGGTATTTCGATGAGCTTTCGTATGAGGAGATTGCTGTGGAATTGGAAAAGCCACTGGGAACGGTCAAAGCCCAATTACACCGGTCACGTGAGTTATTGTATGAAATAGCTTCTGGAAAAGCAGGACATATTTAAAAACATCCAAGTGTGTTAACCCAATTTATTTTCCTACTTTTGGAGATATAGCACATAAAAATTCATGGAAAAATCTCCCAAGCCAAACATTACGACTATCGCTGCATATGCTGTCGCATTTGCGGCAACCTTTTTTTTGATCCAATATTTCTTTTTCCAAGAGCACAGTGAGGAGGATTACCTTCAGCGGGCGGCAACAGAGGTCAATAAATCCTGCCCTATGATGGTAGATCAGGAGACACGTTTGGATGGAGCAGAAGCGCTTCCGGGTAACGTTTTCCAGTATAATTATACCCTGATAAACATGGTAGCCGAGGGTGTGAACATAGAGGGGATTAAGGAGATTTTGGAGCCCCAAATTACCCGTCAAGTGGTGAAAAATGAACAGCTACAAGTATTCCGAGATAGAGAGGTGACCATGGCTTATCGATATCATGATAGAAATGGCGCCTTCCTTTTTGATATCCAAGTGGGACCTGACAAATACCAATAAGCAGCAATCAGCCAAACCCCATTTCTTCAAAAAGAACACCCTATTTTTTTTACCCAAACCCATGAAAACCAATACATTTTGTTTTGTGTTTTTATTATTTTTAAGGTATGAAAAAGGATAAGAACCATATAAACGTAGAAGAACCTATAGCGGACTACGGTAGCTATTCTTATGCGGACTATCTGACATGGGAATTTGAGGGCATGATTGAACTGATCAAAGGTAAAGTATTCAAACAAGCCGCCGCACCAAGGGTCAATCATCAACGAATTTCTATGAAGATATCCGGAGCTCTTTATAATTTTTTGCAAGGTAAAAAATGTGAAGTATTTACCGCACCATTCGATGTCCGTCTTCCATTGAAATCCAAGAAAAACAAAGACATTGATACTGTGGTGCAACCTGATATCTGTGTGATATGCGATCCTGAAAAAATCGACGAATTAGGATGTATAGGTGCCCCTGATTTGATTATTGAGGTTCTTTCTCCGGGCAATAACAAAAAGGAAATCACCCACAAATACGAAGTTTATGAAGCGGCAGGGGTAAAGGAATATTGGCTAATCCACCCCAATGAATGTACATTACTCGTGTATTCATTAGTGAATGGATGCTATCAAAGTTCCAAATTGCTGACTTTTGGGGAAACCTTCGCATTAAAGGCTGTTGAAGGGTTTAGCTTGGATCTGGATAAGGTTTTTGAAGAATTAAAATGAAACTTAAAAAGGTCTATAACTTATTTTGTCTGAATAGATAAATCCGATGATTTTGTAAATTACTTTTTTCATAAATTATACTGATTTCAATCATTTTAATGCCCTTTATTTTATCTTTTTATATTTGATGATTTGGGAAATTCATATGGTTTAATTTTTTTTTTATTACAATTTTCTTGGATAATTATAT
>NZ_BMYF01000005.1 GCF_014652135.1 Mongoliitalea lutea | reverse complement strand
ATCTTGCCATGATGCTGTCCTGCGTTAGCTTACGAAATCAACTTTTTAAAAGTAGGGGGAATGGGTGCTAACGATTCTTTTCACGCAATCTATTGCGCTATGTATGCCATTTGGAATAAATAGCGCAAAAAGTGGCGGCTATTTTCCAATTACCCCCAAATCTACCCAATCCCCATCGCCTAAAAAATACCCTGATCACGGTATTTTTGCTTTTTTATTGGATAGGAGAATTCAAAACCAATACTTTGTAATAAAACACTTTACCTTTTGGGCTTTTTCTAGAGATTTTAAACCATTCAAATTCCTCGGCAATTCTTTTTATTGCTTGTTCTAAAGCGCTATCAGAAAAAGATCTAACAAATAAATTATGAGATTTCAGCCTTGTCTTTATTTCGCTTAACCTTCTTTCCTCTCTAAAATAAGTATCTGTTAAAAGTTGGTCTTTAACGAACCTATGAGCATTATGAATTTTTGATAAACTAATGAAATATTTAGGGTTTGCGGAATCATCAGACTTAAAATTAATTAGCTTCTGAAGTTTTGGGATATGGCTAGTTTTTACCGGATACTTATTTGAAATTTGAGAAGATGTTAAGCCGAATGAAAGCGCAATTTCATTTAGCTTATTTGGGGATATATTTGAAAGCTTTAAAATCGCCCTGTCGATTGTAGGCTTTGAGACTTTTGTGAATTCTACAATTCCATCAACCGTTAAATCTGCCTCCTTCATAATTAATTGTAAATTTTTGGAGATGTTTTCTGCTCTTAAATAGTCTATTTTGCTCATAATGAGCAAATCGATAAATATTTTCTAGTACATTTTATATCAATAATTTTTTTATTTGTACTGAAATATATACTTTTGGAATATCAGGTAATTAGACCTGAATTAATTGAAGATTATTAGCAGTCATTAAACTAAGAGTCTCTATCACAAATTCCGACAATTTGACAAGGGAGAGACGGTAGGTTAATGCCCAAGAGGTTATTTTGTGTACATTTGTATGCACTATAGCGCTTGGGCCCTATCGAAATCACCCCTTAAGGCGTCGGAACCTTGTGATGTGGTTGAGATAGAAGCCCACGCTATAGTGTTCTTTTTTTCGACCTCGTCCAGACTCGTTTTTATATAGCTGACCAATGCAAGCGAGTATGATACACAGTTCCACATTCGAATCGAATAATCAGCTTCTCAGCCAAGAGAAGGGGAGGACTGCTGTCTGTATGCCGCATGAGTCTGGAAGAACCCTCACCCTATTTGAACTTTTAAAGAACATCATCAAATCTCCGGTTTGATGGATGTGCCCTAGGTAAGGAAGGGTAGAAGTGGCGTTTTTGCCACCGATCCGGATTCCCTGTTCCTTGTTGTTCCCGATCTGCTGCAGAAGGTGATGGGAAAAGTATGCCCTCTTTCTTGATTTCTTAGGATGCCGTTGCTGCCCTTAAGGCTTGCCTGACACGCCTATGTCTATTGTTCAGGCTTCTTAGCTCAGCTTCGTCGCAGGCCGTTCTTCCCAGCATGCTTTCCTGCATGAGTTGGATGGAATCTCTATGCCTTTACTTAAGATTGAAAGAGGATGAGTGTTCGCTCTATCCAATCCAAAATCACTTATCAACCAATGTACGAAAACCACTGATCTGCTACTAACTGACAGGTAAGCAAAGTTGCTTGTCACCCCAAAACCCTCCGTACTTTCCTCATAATGGTAAAACGATTAACGATTCCCATGCAGCGCCGGATACACATACGGTGACGACGCTGCAGCGGAGGGGTAAGGTGCTTATTTACTGAAGTTCCTATTGTCTGTGCTTTTCAAATAAGGATCTTCTAAAAGAATAGGTAAAAACCAATTAGTGTTTTTAAATATATCCACAGTCTAAACAATCAAAAAAATTATGAAATTACGTATATCCCTTTTTCTTCTCCTTTTCACTTCTTATTCATTTGGATTTTCCCAAACAAATGAAAAAGAAGCCTTGATTTACGGAGAAGTATATTCCTTAAAGCCCAAGGAAAATATTCGGTTCCTTCTCTGGAATGATGTTTTTGAAATGTCAACTAAAGAAGAACCCAAACAGGATTCAATTATTCCGTTAAATCGAGCATCTGTTTATGCAGGTGCTATTTCACCTAATGGTCGGGACTTCAACTTACATATCTCAAATGATATACTTCCTGCATGGATAAGTTTTGAAGATACTTTAGATGGTTTTTCTTATGGACCTTATTTGCTTTCCCCCTCAGATAGCATCAAAATAATGTTCGATCAGCGAAAACAACAGGTGAATTTTGGAGGGCCTTCTAAGCATAGTTTTGAAATGGCTTCCAGATTGAACAGCTTGATAGATCAAGCTTGGTTTGAAAATTCGAATATGATTGATTTTTCAGCGTTTTCCGATATTCAACCTGAATTGTTAAGTAAATTAAGTGATAATAATAAAAAGTTTAGAAGAGAAGTAATTCCCATTTTAGATAGATCTGAAAGAATCACTAAAATGAATCAAAACTTAGCATTGGCTAAAAGTAATGATTTTATTCAAACAGCTCAATATTTCAGATCCAGAGTCTCAGAAGCAACTTTTTCAACCTTAATGATTGAATTTTACTCTCAAATATACAAAAAGGTTTTCTATGGCTTTTATGGATATTATTTCGGGGATTTAACCGAAAAAGCTCCTGAGTTGATTGATTCTTTTTCTCGATTCTTTGAATTTATGGAAAGTGAAATCGATAGCCTTAGCGCTATATATAATCCAGTTTTTTCCCCGACATATTTGAAGATGCAAGAAAACCGAATCCTTGGTAAATCAATGATTGAAAGTAAATCGTTTTTTGAAATTTCTAAGTTGGAGTCTAATCCACTTATCCGTGAAAAAATACTTGCTGGCTATTTTTTGCAGAGAAATGTCATAATTAAAGAGGGTTTAGGTGATTTCACAAAGTTCCTATATGAGGTTAACGACCCCCAACTTAAGGAAAGGCTTCAGGTATGGCATCTGGCTAGTACTCCAGGTTTACAAGTGCCCGATTATTCGTTCATTGATGATAGCGACAATGAGGTTAGGATTTCTGACTTTAAGGGGAAAATTGTATTAATAAATTTTTGGTTGACAGGATGTTCTGCTTGTAAATATTTTAATCAGCATCATTTAAAGAGAATTGTAGATGATTATAAAAGCGACTCTGATGTTATTGTGCTTTCTCTAAGTTTGGATTCCAAGAGGGAGATTTGGTTAAAGTCCAAAAAATCTGATATCTACTCTCCTAATGAAGTTATCCAACTATGGACTGGGTATGAAGGGAAATCTTCAGATCATCCTTACCTAGCATATTTTAACATAACATCTGCACCTCAACTTCAATTGATTGACCAAGAAGGTAGACTTTTCCGACTCGGTATCTCAGAAAAGACCTACAGTAGCATTAAATCTGAAATTGAGTCCTTAAAAGAAAATTTTTCTAGCACTATCTATCCCTAACATTAAAAACAATGAAAGAAATAATATTATTGGTGGCATTGAGCCTTATTGTTACATTGAGTTTTTCTCAAAACGAGAAATTTGTAATATCTGGAATAGTTAAAGAGTCTAATTCTGGTCTTCCTCTTCCTGGTGCAGTAATTTCACCGGGGGATCTTTCTATTGGAACAATTACTGATCAAAATGGAAAGTTTAGTTTACAGCTAGTGGCAGGAAATTACACCATTTCTGCTTCCTATCTAGGTTTTGAAAAATCAGAATTAAAGATTTCTTTAACTGAAAATATTGAGATTATTTTTAACCTTAAAGAATCGGGTATGGATTTAAGAGCCGTTGAAATAATGGCAACAGGTTATCAAGAAATCCCAAAAGAAAGAGCTACAGGGTCATTTGTTCAATTAGATAATGAGCTTATTAATCGTAGGGTTTCTACTAATCTGATTGATCGTCTTGAAGATGTTACACCAGGTTTAATTTTTAACAGGACAGGACCAGCAAATGACCCAATTAGTATTCGGGGCAGGAGTACAATATTTGCCAACACTCAACCTTTGATCATTATAGATAATTTTCCTTATGATGGACCTTTGGAAAATATTAATCCAAATGATGTAGAAACCATTACAGTCTTAAGAGATGCTGCTGCTGCCTCGGTTTGGGGGGCAAGGGCAGGGAACGGAGTTATTGTAATAACTACCAAAACAGGAAAAGTTGGAAAACCAAGTCTTTCAGTCAATAGTAATATTAACTTTTTTCAAATTCCTGATCTTTTTTATCAGCCTGTTATGTCAGTCGATGATTTTATAGAAGTTGAACAACTGTTATTCTCCAGAAATTTTTACAATGCACAAATCAATAATATTAATAGACCAGCACTTTCTCCCGCAGTTGAAGCAATGATTAAAGCCAATAATGGTTTAATTTCATTAGAAGAACTAGAAGAGAAATTTGCATTATTCAGATCAAGAGACACGAGAAGGGAACTTACAAATCATTTTCATAGACCTGCTGTAAATCAGCAATATAATATTAATCTGAATGGTGGTTTTGATAACTATAGGTACTCAATTTCTGCAGGTTTCGATAAGAATCTTGATAATATTGTTGGGAATGATAATTCGAGATATACATTAAGTATTAAAAATAGTTGGAGTTTATTGAAGAATCATCTTGAACTAAATACAGGGGTTTATTTGTCAAGATGGAATAGAAATATTCGAACAGATGTTCCAAGAACTCTATTTCCATATGAAGTTTTTAGTGATGAACTGGGTAACCCGTTACCTGTTACATTTGGATACAGTAGACGATTTATTGAAAGTATTTCCGAAGTAGGATTGTTGGATTGGAATTACTATCCAATAAAGGAAGTGGGTGCGGGGAATAACCATAATCAAGAAAATGATGTTAGACTCAATTTAAACCTAAGCTACAAAATAGTTGATGGTCTCAAAGCAGGTATTTTCTATCAATATTGGACAAATGGAAATAACACGGAAAACTTGCAAGGCCTTAATTTGTTTTCTACAAGGGATCTGGTAAATAGATTTACCCAGCAATCTCCTGGAGGTGTTCTATCTTTTCCTGTGCCTAGAAATAGTATTTTGGATATTCAAAATACTCGTGCTTTCAGTCATAGCCTCCGCGGTCAATTATCATATAATAAGAATTTGAGCTCTGTATCAACCATAGATGCTGTAGCAGGTTGGGAATTAAAGGATTTACAATCCATAAGCAGAGAATTTAGATATTATGGTTACAGGGAAAATATTGGTATTTCACAACCTGTGGACCTTATTAGTAATTTTCGTCAGTTTCATAACGGATTTCAGACTACAATATTTGATGGTACCAGGCATAGAGGATTTACAGATAGGTTTTTATCCCAATATTTTAACGCTGCTTATACATATAAAAAACGATATAATTTATCATTTTCTGCTCGAAGAGATGCTTCAAATTTGTTTGGAGTTGATATTAATCAAAGAGCCGTACCACTTTGGTCATCTGGTTTGGGGTGGGTTATTTCAGAGGAAAGCTTTTTTAATTTAACTTTTCTTCCATTCTTAAAATTAAGAGCTACTTATGGGGAAAATGGGAATGTAGACAAATCTGTATCTGCCTTAACCACTGCTGCTTATTTCGCAAATCCTTCTTTTTTATTGGCAGGAGGAGAACTTGCAGCCTTGATAACCTCTCCTGAGAATAGATCACTTAGATGGGAAAGAATTAGGATCTTTAACTTGGGTTTGGACTTTGAGACAAAAAACAGCAGAATTAGGGGTAGTATTGAAACCTACGTAAAAAACGGAATAGATCTCATTGGGGATTCACCCTTTTCCCCATCAACAGGATTCTTTAGAGCTCGAGTTAATAGTGCAAGCACAAAAACTACAGGGATGGATTTAGATATTCAATCTATAAATGTGAAATCCAACCTACAATGGACAACAAACTTAATGCTTTCGACGATCAAAGAAGAAGTTACAGATTACTTTTTTAGAGCAACACCTCTCAACTATCTAGCCCAGTCCCAAGGCCAATTATTTCCACTAGAAGGAAGACCTTTATTCTCTATATACAGTTTACCATGGCTAGGACTGAATCCAGATAATGGTAATCCAGTAGGTATTCTGAATGGAGAGCCAAGTGAAAATTATTCTGCCATTTTTGCTAGTACAAGCCCAGAAGACCTTACTTTTCATGGGCCTAGAAGACCAGGTATATTTGGTGCACTAAGGAATACTTTTCTTTACAAAGGATTAACTTTATCCGTCAATATGTCTTTTCGGGGAGCATATTATTATAGAAGAGAATCGGTTTTGTATAATACCATACTCAGAGGGCAGGGAGGACATGCTGATTTCAGCAGGAGATGGCAGCAACCAGGCGATGAGTTAACCACAAATGTTCCTTCTATGCCTTTAACAGCAAATAATGTTAGAGATAATTTTTATCGGTATGCAGAAACCTTGGTAGAGCGAGGAGACCATGTCAGGTTGCAAGATGTTCGGTTATCGTATAATCTAAATTCAGCTAATGGATCAAGATTTCCATTTAAAAATGCTGAAATTTATACATATATAAATAATCTAGGTATAATTTGGAAAAAATCTAGCGATCCAATTGATCCAGATTTTAGACAAATGCTTCCTCCAAGAAGTATCGCAATGGGTATAAATATAAATTTTTAACCATCTAACCTTAAAAATAATGAAAACCAATATTCTATATTTAATATTTATTTCAGCACTTAGTTGCCTGTTATTTTCATGTGATGATTTTCTGGATTTCAAACCAAGGTTAGAGCTTGAGGTACCTGAAAATCTTGATGAGTTAAGAGCTCTTTTAAGCAACGAACAAAGGATGAATGAGGGGGCGGTAATAGATATGATTGCATCAGATGATTTTTATCATACCAGAGATTTTATAGATTCTCAGGATAATCCTCTATATTTTAATGCTTATAAAAGACTCCTAACCCCTGATATGTATGGTGATGCTATACAACCAGAATGGACAATATTATATTCACAAATCTATACCGCGAACTTTTGTTTACAGCAAATCAATAATATTCCAAGAACATCTGGAAATGCTGTAGAATGGGATCAGGTAAAAGGTATGGCTTTATTTAAAAGAGCTTATGCCTATTCAGAATTGCTGAAAATATTTGCGCCGATTTTAACCGAACAGACTGCTAGTGTCGAAAGTATACCTCTTGTTTTAATTGCAGATATCAATACGATTGAAAGTTTCACAGCTCTTGAAAAAATTTATGAACAATTATTCATTGACCTTTTGGAGGCAGAACCTTTGCTTAATGATATTCCAGACATTAGAACTAGAGCTTCAAAATCATCAGTCTACGCACTTAAAGCAAGAGTATATTTAAGTATCAATGAATTTGAAAAAGCGTTGACGGAGATTGATAAATCTCTTGCCATTGATGATAGACTTATTGATTTTAATAAATTAAATCCAGCTTTAAATTTTCCAATCGGAATAGATAATGAGGAATTTATATATTATAGATTTTCAGGGGTTTATGGTCAGCTTAATTCTAATCCAGAAGCGAGGATAGATACTTTATTATTTGCTTCGTATGAAAATAATGACCTTAGAAAGACAATTTACTTTTTTAGAAATCCAGCAGGAAATATTAATTTTAAAGGACAATTTACAGGAAGGTCAAATTATTTTGTTGGGCTATCCGTAAGTGAAAGTCTTTTGGTAAAAGCAGAGTGTGAGGCAAGACTTGGGAATCTTCCTGGCGCATTTGATGCTCTGAATAAACTTTTGGAATCAAGGTTTTTATCAGGGACTTTCAAACCTTTAAAACCATCAGACTTTGATGATCCGCTAGGATTAATTCTGCAAGAAAGAAGAAAAGAGTTACTGTTTAGAGGCTTAAGGTGGTCAGATCTAAAGAGGTTTTTAGGCAATAGAGATGAATGGTTTCCTTTAAAAAGAGTTTTAGGAGTCGATACATTGGTAATGCAAAATTCTAAAGAAGCTTTTGTCTTTCCTGTGCCACTTGAAGAGTTTACTAACAGATAAAAAACGAATCAGGTAATTTCCATTGGAAACTACCTGATTTTATTGTTTATTTTAGTCGGAAAATTCCATTTGACCCTTGAATAGGAATTGAAAGATTTTCATCCTCAAATAAACATTGCGCTGTAGGATTACTCAAACACTCATATTGAGTTGATCCCATTTGTACTGGAACTGGCCCTTCATCAGGATCATTACCCCAAACGGTTTGATTTGTGTCAATCGGCTTCGTAAAAGCAAAAGCAAATACCGCTGCCAACATAAATACTCCTGCACGTAGCAGGTTTTTAATCGAATTTTTCATAAGATTGTATTGAATATAGTTAAAGTAATTCCGGTCGTTTGGCTAAAGGTTTTTCTGACAGCCTTTTGAGAGGAACGGCCGGTTTTATCCCCTCACTTCCAGTTTGTCACCTAGTAACTCCCCAGAAGATTCTTTGTGTTCATATCTTTTTTTCCTTCATTAGAAGATTTCTTCTTTTTCCATTTTCCCAACTTTACTGTCTCGCTTCTAATCTCTCGATTCTCGCGTCTCATCCCTTCCTCCTTCATCCCTCATCCTTCATCCTTAAGTTTCTCGCATCTCGCATCTCGCTTCTCATCTCTCGCTTCTACTTCCTCCCCAAATAAATCCCCACCACAGCAATTCCCAAAAAGAAGAGATTAAACCACAGATGTTCCCACCAGCCCAACTGATTCAATATTCCTCCACAGCTGCAAGGAACCCTACCAAATACATTGGTCAGTACTAAAAGGATATACCCGGAAAAAATTGCCATCAACACAGCCGACAACTGGAAACCATAGCTTCTCCAGGAAGGAATCAAGAGCATCATGGCAGCAATGATTTCTATCAATGGAAGACCCACCCATAATACGTCAGCCATCCATCCAGGAAAAACCTGATTATGCAGAGCTCCATAGCTTCCTTGTGCATCAATTACTTTGGAAACAGCCGTATACGTCCACAAACCAATCAAGCTAAGCGCACAAAATTCTTCCAAGAACTTTTTACTGAATCTTTTTTCCAACCGATTTATATTGAATAGTACCATCTTTTAGTTTTTAATCAGTGTATAAACTAATGTTGAAATCCTTACTCAAACTTTTCGGTTTGAAATTAGGAGAATAAAATAAATTAAAAAGTCTCATTTGAGACATAATAAAGAATCTGTAAAAAAGGTATCATTTGGGTAAAAATTTGGTTTTTCCAATTTGATTCAATGAGAACAACTAGATTTTTATAGGTTTTTAGTAAATTGTGATTGTTGTTCGTTTGCCGCAGTTCCAAGCTGTGTATGTATTGGCATTTTTTGCCCTGTAATACTTATGTAAAATTTTATCAAGGATGGAAGAGCTAGTAATTACAAAGCTTAAAATGATTTACGCTCCACTGATGTCAGTAGATGATAAGGTTTATAAAAAGCTTGCGCCATACCTTCAGTACAAAACCTATCCAGAAAATACCATTCTTAAAAATTTTGGTGAAGTAGAAACATCTGCAAGGTTGATCGTTGATGGTGTCATTTGTCAATATCAATTGGATAATGAAGGAAATGAATATGCTGCCAAAGTGTATTACAATGGACAGAATGCATTTGATCTTATTTCCTATACTGACCAACACGTAAGCGACACCTTGATTATTACCAAAACAGAAGTAGAGATCATTGAGCTTTCCAAAAAAAATGAAGAAGAATTATTAAGGCATGTTCCTGAGGTGATTTCTTTGGCAATAAAAATAAATCACTTGATCATCAAAGAACAACAAAAATGGGAGCAATTACTCAAACTCCCTAAACAGGTCGCCTACGATACTTTTTTAGGATTGCATAAAAATTTAGGAACTTGTCTCAAGGTGAAAGATCTTCAAGACCTTTTGGGCATCAGTAGAGCACACTTTAGCAGAATACGTGCCAAAAAAACGTAAATAGCTGTTAACCATGAATTTAGTCTCATTTGAGACATTTTTTTTATTTCACAAAAGATATTTAGTTGAAAATTTTTTATAAGCTATCTCCTTAACTAATTTCCACTTAAAAGTTGGAAGCCCATTGTTTGATTAAGTTAAAAAAAAGGAGAACTTATGAAGCATGTTAGCAAATCTCAGATCACCACTACTCACGGACTTTTATCCGATTTTGATCGTCACTACCCCAAGGAATTGGTCTACTGGGACTCCCTCGAATGGCAATTGTTTACTTGGCTGAATAAGCAAGGACTCCTAAAAAATGAAGTTGAGCACGTAAGAACCCAAGTATCGGCTATCTTAAAATTTGCCCCGAGACTCTTTCCTTATACCAATCCCCGCTTGCAGCTACTCTTTGCCAAGTTGTTTACCTTGCTCTTTATCATGGATGATCAGGCAGATCATCACAAGGGGAATTTTTGGGAAGAGGCATGGAATAAGCACCTGAAAGGAGGGGCGCATGACTTGATTGCTCCTTGTATGGAAGTGATACAACTGATCAATTTACACCGATCTACGGGTCATTCATCTGCACTCGTCCTCCTGCTCCAAGAATTTATTTACGCTGGCATGCAGGAAAAAGTACGGTGGAACAAGGAGGGCAGCCTTCACTATCAGGCCTACCTAGATTTTAAAACCCAAAGTTCGGGAGTGAAGATTGCTTTTGAATGTCTACATATTGCCCATCCAGAAATTGGCCTGATACTTTCTCCCAATCAGTTTGCCCTGCTCAAACAGAAGCTTTCTGCACTGATCATTCTGTCCAATGATCTGGATTCTTATCCAAAGGAATTGGCAGTAGGGGATACCAATAACTTAGTCATTTTGTATCAGCAGCAACGGAAGATAAAGCTCAGTTCCGCGATTGCCAACGTACGCACGCATCTGAAAGATGAATGGAAGGCCTTGGATGACTTACTGCTCAAGCAATACCACAAGTTCCATCAGGGAAAAGAATCTCCCTATTCGGTTTCCAAAACTATCAAAGAGCAAGTAGAGTGGAGGCAAAGCATTACTAAGGTTTTGGCCATTTTCTTCGGTTGCAAGCATTGGGCATCATTTGATACAGGCAGGTACCAAAAGAGATGATCGTTCCTTGATATTCAAATGAGGATGTTAAAAGCAAAAAATTACCCTCGTTCTGATTTTCTCCGAACCTTTCTCCGAACTTTTCTCCGAACTTTCTGACTATTTCTTTAGCGGGATAGTTGATTTCCTGAAAACGTTGGCTGGTTTTTCTCCGAACTGAAAGTAGGCATGCTAACCATTTTCTCCGAACTGGAATTGCATTTCCTCCGAACTTTAGTTGATTTTTATTACGAACCTAAATCAATTTTGTTACGAACCTAAATCCATTTTATTACGAACTTAAAAGTGCCTTTTTCAAGCTAAAATGGGGTTTTTATAAGCTGGATTGGATTTGTTACGAACTCAGGATGGGTTTCTTACGAACTCAGCTTCATTCCTAATCAATGATTTTCCAATACACCCTTGTTTTCCCAATCCTTTCCAAAACATCTTTTTTGTTTCAGGGAGTCAATGTGTTCGACCACCGTTGAATTATTAATCCAAGCATTTCGGCCATCTTACGAATCGAAATCCGTAGCTCTTCTTGAAGGAGAGAAAGGACCTCCAATTGTTTTTCTGACAGTCCGATTGTATGGGGTATTGTATGGGGTATTGTATGGGGTTCAATACCTGATTGGATGGGTTTTTGGGTGAGTTTTGGATGAGGGAATTCCCCATCTTTAGCATCCTCTTGGAACTGCACCGATAGCTCCATGATTTGACAAAAGCCCCTTTTTCCACCAATACGCGCTATAAACCCTAATCTTTTTAAGATATTATTGATTTCAATATAGTTTAGCTTGATGAACGTTGAAGCGCCCAAGGGTAATATTTACTCTTGAGATAAGAACGAGGGTGAAAAAAGCAAAAAATTACCCTCGTTCTGATTTTCTCCGAACTTTTCTCCGAACTTTCTGACTATTTCTTTAGCGGGATAGTTGATTTCCTGAAAACGTTGGCTTGTTTTTCTCCGAACTTACCCTTCGTTGGTAGCTTTCACTTTTCAGAAGCTGTAAATTCATTTTCTCTCACAGAGTTGAATCGGTATATTTTTTTTGTTCATTTTTTTTTATTTGTTCACGTCACGTGAACAAGTTGTTTTTGTGAACATAGAAGTAAAAACAGTTCAAATTTTATTTTTAACATACGTGTGTAAACAAAATTGTCAAGGGATATCAAACCGGATCTGAGTAAACTAAGGCCGGCAATTTTTTGGGATACTTCTTTAGATAAAATAGATTGGTTGCAACATCGGCAATATGTAATGGATCGTGTAATGGAAAGAGGGAATGAAGATGAGAAAAAGCTAATCAAAGATTTTTATGCCTTAGAGGGAAATAGTATCGATTTTATTTTTTTGATTTTATGATGTAAGGACTTTCTTATTCTTCAATCCCTCCATACTGATCCTCCATCAAGTCCAAATAAGCACCTTGAATTTCCTCGGAAAGAATGGACTGTTAGACCAATTGAAGTGTCTTCATTTTGAATTTTATCAATCGCTTGAAAGCTCTTTCGATTGGATTGCTCCTGTATTTATTAGACTAAGATAAAGGTACCATACAAGAATCGCTTTTTTACCATTTGGTAATTGGAAGGACTGGACAAATGCAGAATTTTGTCAATTGTTTGTTTAATTCAAAACTGTAAAAAAATGAAAAATAAAAGATTTGGCTTGAGTGGTTTAATGGCCCCTCTACTATTTGTCATTACTTATGTGATCATGGTTTCTCAGAGTCCAGAATATAGTAGTTTTACCAAAGCTGTGAGTGAGCTTGGCTCTATTGATGCACCCAATAAGTGGTTATGGAATATTTTTGGGTATATTATTCCGGGTATTTTGATAGCTTTTTTTTCTATAGGGCACTTTAAAAGTATGGGTTCTATGACTAAAAGCAAATTGCCTGTGATTGGTATTTTTTTCAGCGGTGTGTTAATGAGTCTGTCAGGAATTTTTCCAGGAGATTTTGATGATAGAACTTCAATTACTATGATATTACATACCTTGGGGAGTTTTGGTTGTTATATCTTTTTTTTACTAGGTGCATTTAGCTATCCTAAGTTGATGAGAAAAAGTAAGTACTGGAAATCAGCTGTTTTTCCTTCACTTGCTTTTACTTGGCTTACGATAGTTTTTGGAGCATGGCCATTTATATTTACCCAAATGCCTGGAATAGGTCAAAGAATTGTCTTCTCATTGTATTTCTTATGGGTTGGCTTCAATGCGCTAAAGCTTTATTATTATGAGTTGGAGAAAGATGAACTTTTATTAACCTAAATGAGTATCAAGATGGGAACAGTAAAAGTAGTTTGGCGGAATCTAATCTTGGCGCCTATTTGGTTTTTGATTGCCTTAATTTCTATTATTTCCTATTTTATTATCCAAGGGATGGATGAATCTGATATTTCTGAACAGATAATCACGAAAATCCCTGTAATACTTTTGATAGCTCAATTATTGATGTTGATCTATTTGCTGATTTCCACAAGGAAGATTGGGTTTGATGTAGTTAAAGATGGATGGAAAGCCGAGAAAAGAAAAATACCAATAGATATCATTGGGGGGATTGTTACAGGAGTAATTCTAGCTATAACGTATATTTACTACTTATCACCCTTGCAGCAATTTTTACAACATCGTTTTGGAGACTATGTGCCTGCGGGGGAAACTATGACTTCTTTAGGAATGCATTCTATGGCATTTTTCATAGCAAATGTTTTGTTGGCTCCTTTTGTTGAAGAAAGTCTGTATAGAAATTTCGCAATGAGAGAGTTTTTGAAGCAGTATGGACCTGTACAATCAATAGTTCTAACATCAGTTATGTTTGGATTAATGCATTGGCTGGGAGGATTTTGGTATATTATACTAACAGGGCTTTTGGTAGGTGTTCCGTTGGCAATGATTACAATCCAGCGAGGGAATCTGATTTGGGCTTTTACCGCCCATGTGGTATTGAATAGCATAGAGTTTAGCCATATTTCGAGCCTTTAGAAAATAGGATAATCCATAATTTTTTACCAAGAAAGGTTACAAGGTGATAGCTTAATCATTTTGTCAGGATGTTTTATCCATCTACCAAATGGTAATTTAGGTCAAGAACACACATGGTTTTTTGAGGGCTGTTTAAGTGTAGTGTCAGTAAAAATAATCCAAAAGCACTGTAACATTTTCTAAAGCTCTGTATCTAAAGTAAAAACGAATCTATTTAAAATAAAAAAGGGTGTTTGAGGATATCTACAAAAAGTATTGGCAAAAGGTCTTTAGGCTTTGTATGGGGTATGTTAATGATACCGAACTCGTGAAGGATTTAGCCCAAGAAACCTTTGTGATTGTCTGGAATAAGCTTTCTGAATTCAGAAATGAATCCACTATAGATACTTGGATTTATCGGATCACTTCCAATACCTGTTTAAGGCAAATTGAACAACAGAAACGTTTTCCTCGAGATGAACTGCCGACCGATTTGGTCATAGAAAATGAACCGGATGTAGAATCTAAAACCACTTTTTTATACAAATGCATTGCGGAACTTCATGAGATTGACAGACTGATAATATCACTGGAACTTGAAAATGTAAAGCAGGAAGAAATTGCTTCCATTCTTGGACTCTCAAAAACCAACGTCCGGGTGAAAATCCACCGGATAAAAGAAAAATTAATGGAAAAATTTAAAAAATACCATGAATAACAATGAATTAAACAGGCTTTGGTTGGGTAAAACAAGTAACCCACCAACCATAGATGAAATACGGGTTAGACTTCATCAGATGAAGAAAAAAAAGCAAGTAGAGCGTTTTGTTCTTGGTGGAATTGTGATCCTTACCATTGCTGCAATTATAACAATATGGATATTTTTCCAACCTACGCTTATCTCTACAAAAGTGGGGATCATTGTAACCCTTGCAGGAATGATTTTCTACCCCTTAGCATATTATCGGGTTATTCCTAATTTAAATGAATTCAATGAAGACTCCACTAGCAGTGTGTTTTTAGAAGCACTTTTAAAACTCAAAGGCAGGGAGAAGTTTTTGCAGACAAAGGTACTTGGAGCATATTTTATCATGCTATCTACGGGGCTTTTCCTGTATCTTTTTGAGTACATCTCTAAAATGGATACCATCCTGGCTTGGTTGTTTTGCTTGCTTACAATTGCCTGGTTAATGTTTAACTGGTTTTACCTTAGGCCAATTGTTGTTAAAAAAAATACAGCTAAACTGAATGAAACTATTGAAAAAGTAAAAGCTATCCAACAACAAATCGAATTATTCAGATGAAAACCATAGTTATTTATTGTGTATTATTAATCCTTGTCTCAACAGCTAATGGGCAAGGGCTGTATGTAAAAGCATACGGAAACCCTGCTGATTCTCCTGTGATTTTTTTACACGGTGGTCCAGGATTTAATTCAGCAGGATTTGAAGCAACTACAGCCCAACGTCTGGCAGATACCGGGTTTTATGTAGTTGTATATGATAGAAGAGGAGAGGGGAGAAGCCAACATTTACAGTCCTCCTACAATTTTCAGCAGTCTTTTGCTGATTTAAACCAACTATTTCAGACGTACCAATTACGTAAAGCCATTTTAGTGGGACATAGTTTTGGAGGGGTATTGGCAACCTATTTCGCCGATGAATTTCCTGAAAAGGTCCAGTCCGTAATTCTAGCAGCAGCTCCTGTTTCCATGCAAGAGTCATTTAAGACCATTATCGATGCTTCAAAAATTATCTATCAATCCAAAAATGATAGTGTAAATCTTGCTTATCTGTCCCAATTAGAAGAAATGGATAAATCCTCTCTTGCATACAGTTCTTATTGCCTTATGCATGCCATGCAAAATGGTTTCTACAGCCCAAAGAATTTAACAGAGGAGGCAAAACAGTTATATAATATCTTGTTAGCTGACCCGGAAATTGCGAGTCATGCTACTCAAATGACTTATCAGGCCCCACAAGGTTTTTGGAAAAGTGAGGCTTATACATGTATAGATTTAACAGATAAGATCAACGCTATAATTAGTAAGGCTATAAAGGTTTATGGGATCTATGGTAAAGAAGATGGACTTTACTCAGCCAACCAAATTTCAGCATTACAAAATTTGATTGGCTCGGAAAATGTGCTTTACCTTGATAATTGTTCTCATAATGTTTTTATCGATCAGCAAGCTCAATTTTTATCAGCTATCAATCATTGGATGAGTAACCAGCCAATTGAAGATTTTGGATTTTAAAAATTAAAAGAAGGTGTCTATGTCGTTTTCACAAATTACCATGATGGTAACGTTGGCAGTCTTGTTAGATTAATCTTTTCTTAAAATTATCAAATACGTATGCAATTCAAATTCATGTATAGTACCTCTCTCTTTGTTCTTTTTCTATCAGTTGTTGCCCTTGGACAGCAGCAGGAGGCAATGGAGACGTATCTTAAGCAAAAGCAGGAAGAATATCAATTACCCGGTCTAGCGGTGGGTATTGTGAAAAACGGGCAAGTATATTTTCAGCAGGGGTATGGTGTAGCAACTATTCATTTCCCCAAACAGATCACTGAATATTCAGTATTTCACACAGGTTCTGTAAGTAAACTTTTTACTGCACAGGCAATCCTCAAACTTGTAGAGGCTGATAAAATAGGCTTGGATACCCAATTGGCATCTTTAAACTTAGGACTCAGATTAAAAGATAGACAAATCTCAGAGATTACTATTCGTCAATTGCTAGAGCATCAATCAGGTCTACCCGATGTTTGGGGGTATCATTGGAGAAGACAAAACACGGACTCTTTAGCACTTCAGCGCTATTTTTCCAAAAAGAAACTGAAGCTTGCAACCTCTCCAGGAAAAGAATACCGTTACAGCAATTTAGGCTACAATTTATTGGCATTGATAGTGCAACAAGTAGAGGGATTATCTTTTGAAACCTTTGTCAAAAGAGAAGTGCTGCTGCCAGCAACTATGACAACAGCGGATTTTAGATATTTTGCTATTCCCGAGGAAATGCGGCTCTCTCCACATACAAAAAATTTGTTTGGCAAGGTAAAGGTTCGCAAAATCTATCCGTATACCCGGGAGCATGCGGGGAGCAGTACCTTGAACTCAAGTGTTGAAGAGTTAAGTAAATGGATGATACAGTTTATGAATGATCCCTTTCATCAACAGTTTTTAGTGCCATCGCCAGTGTATGCCTATAATTCATTGGGCTTTCAGTTATATCGTGTTGCAGGTAAAGATGGATTTGGCCATTACGGAGGAGATAAAGGTTTTCGGGCATTTTTAATGATGGTTCCTTCGGAAAAAACCGGTATCGTTCTATTGTCCAATTCAGATTTTAACGAGGACTTTCGTCAAGATATAGGATTCACATTGATGAAATCACTCCTTAACCCTTAATTTCTCTAACTGATTAGTAATAAAAATAAATTATAGCTAAAAAAATACATCATGAAACGGTCACTTCTTTTTATAGCAGCCACCATCCTGTTTGTTCTTGGTGGATTTATATCTTATAATCATTTCTCTTGGAAAAAGCTGCCTAACTTTGAATCTTCAGGATTCGAAGAGATATTCGATGAAATATATACTAAACAAGGAAAAGAATCTAGTAAAACACTTCGGGAACTTGTTTCAACTTTAAAAGTACCATCTGCTTCTGCGGCAGTTGCTGTCAATGGTCAATTGGTGTGGGTAGGTACCTATGGCTTTGCTGATATTGAAAAACAAACGAAAGTTTCTCCTCTGACACTTTACAGAATTGGGAGTACTTCCAAAGCCTTGACTTCGGTTGCGGTGATGAAACTTGTACAGGATGAAAAGCTTGACTTAGATGTGCCGATATCTACGATTATTCAAAATTACCCTGAAAAACAATGGTCTTTTAGTACCCGTCATTTGCTCTCGCACACTGCAGGACTTCCTGATTATGAAGATTTAGGAATTAAAGGCTTATATTATAGCATGTTGAACTTCAAACAGTTTTCTTCTGTGGAAGAATCACTTGCATTGTTTCAAAATATTCCTTTGCTATTTGAGCCTGGTACCGGATTCAAGTATAATTCTTTTGGTCCTGTACTTGCTTCTAGAGTAGTAGAGATAAGTTCAGGAATGTCTTTTGAAGAATTTATGAATAAGTATATTTTTCAACCCTCCGGTATGAAGAATACCTATTTGGAAAAAGGGAAAAATAATCCAGCTTCAATTGCCAAATTTTATGAAACTGATAATCAAGGTAGCTACAGAAATTGGCATACTTTCGGATTCCCCAAACAAATCCAGAATTTGAGTTATAAGTGGGCAGGAGGAGGGATGCTTTCTACACCCACGGATTTGGTATTATTGGGGAATAGATTACTGACAGATAATGAGTTTATAGGAGAAGATATAAAAGGGATTTTCTTCACCCCTCAATTATTGAATAACGGTGAAGTTAATATTCAGAATTATGCTCTGGGATGGAGATTGAATCAATCCTATACTTCTAAGCACTTTAAGAATAGAACTGTAACTATGATGGTACATCATGCAGGGATAAGTAAAGGATCAATGAATTTCCTCTGTCTTTTTCCAAAAGAAAATATTGTCATCAATGTTTCAACCAACGGGAGAAGTGAGGATATAGATTTTTCGCATTTCTGGGATTTTACTATGCAGCTTGTTGCTCCTTTTGTTGATGGATTACATAGTGAAGGTATGTAGAAGTAGAAAAAATCTTTTAATAAAGAGTAGCTATGTTATCAATACAATGGGGGTAATTTTCACAAAAGAAGACCTTGATTTTTGAGATTTATTTTTAACAAACTATGAAAATCATATTCTAGACAAAGATTTTGATTTCATAAAAGAAAATTCTTTAGCTCTAAAAAAGACCACCAACGGGAATTTAAACTATATCGCATGAGCCGCATTAGGAGGTTTTTATGGAGCCATCCCCAAAGGGTTACTTGCTTATTATACAGGAGTACATTATTTAGTTTTTGCAGGTGCCGCATTCGGCGCACTTATAGTGGTAATGAAGAAAATGAATGATAAAAAGAAACAAGTTTTAGAGCTGACTTTGAATTTAAGTAAAAGTATTTGGAATAATTATCATAAGTTAATCTACCGAATAATTAACTTTAAATCCATTCAGAAATGCATGATAGAATTAAAATTTTAATTGACAGATATGAAATCACCTAAACTTAAAAATAGAATTCTTGGGTTTATGGGAGGTATCATTATCGGTGCCACTGTTGCCTATCTTGTACTAGTGGTATTTGGTGATGTAAAGGGAGGTTCAGAATTCCCTTGGCACACTAAGTTACTGTTGTTTCCTGTTGTTGCAATAGCACTTTGGATAACCATATCCATTCATGAATTGGGCCATGTCTTCGCAGGACTTTCTCAAAAATTTGAATTTAGATTACTATCTGTGGGACCTGTGATAGTTGAAAAAGAGTTAGGCAAACTCAAATTGAAAAGAAATACAAATTTCAATACATTTGGAGGTGTTGCCTTGTGCTTACCGACGGATCAGCAAAATTTAAATAAGAGATTTGCAATCTTTGCATTTGGAGGACCTTTAGCAAGTTTAATTTTTGGTGGGTTTTTTTCCATCTTTCTAATCTTTATTCAACTGGATACTACCTTACTAAGGTTTTATTTACTTGAATCCTTTATCCTAATTAGTTGTATTCTTTCTTTTTGTATTGCTTTGGTTACATTAATTCCCATGCATTCAGAAGGATTCACTTCTGATGGAGGGAGAATATTAAATTTATTAAAAGGTGGGCCATCCGCCCAAATTGAATCAACATTATTGAATGCGATTGCTCAGGCGACCTCCGGGATTAGACCATCATTGATTAACCCCGATCCAATCTTAATAGCGCTTAATCTTCCTTATGAGTCTCCCTTAAAACCTTATTTAAGTGGACTATTGTATAACCATTACCAAGATGCAGGAGAATTAGAAAAGGCCAGTTGGCATTTAGATCAGTATCTGGAAGGTGCCCAATATATTCCGAAAGGCTATATTGCTTCGTTGTATTTAGAAAAAGCTTGGTTTGAAGCAAGACACAAGAAAAATCTCAGTCTTGCCAAAGAATATTTCTCCCGAGAAAAAGCAGGTGTAATGATACCTAAATCTCAGGTCTTGAGGGTAGAAGCGGCAATTGCCATGGGAGAAGGCAATTACAGCCTGGCTGTTAAAAAAATCAATGAAGCAATAAAAGAATTACCAAAACTAATAGATAAAGGTGCTGCAGTAGCTGAAAAAGAATGGCTTGAAGCGATGCTGGAGGACTGTAAGGTCGAATTATAGAAGAATTGATATCTTTCTTTTGCACTATGAAATTTAAATTTCACGGTGTAGATTCGACCTTATGAATTATGCACAAATACTTAAATCCTCTTTTGATCCCTATTTTCAAGCACCTCTTGAAATATGGGAAGGCTTTTTTCGTATGTGCAAGGTTGTTTCGGTGAAAAAGGGCATCATCATCAAAGAGTATGATGCCACAGAAAATTACTTTTATTTTATTGTAGAAGGGGCTGTTGGCGTGTTTTTATGGAAAGAAAACACCCCTGTTTGTCTTGACTTCGCCTTTGATGGTCAATTCTGCTCCGATTATATGTCAATATTAACGGGAGAGCCTACCCCTCTTTATTTAATGACCTTAGAAGATTGCTTATTCTTACGAATGAGTAAAGAGAAATACAATGAACTAACCCAAATGCCTATTGGTAAAATTATC
Organism: Mongoliitalea lutea; assembly: GCF_014652135.1. Lineage (GTDB taxonomy): Bacteria > Bacteroidota > Bacteroidia > Cytophagales > Cyclobacteriaceae > Mongoliitalea > Mongoliitalea lutea. The sequence goes on along the minus strand of NZ_BMYF01000005.1, from coordinate 206,455 downwards.
CGATTAGTAGCCGGTGAGGTATCCTTCGTAGACAAACAACGGCAACAAATAGAATTGCTTACCAAAACAGCAAGCCAACGGTATCATTTGCTCTTGAAGCAATTTCCTGACATTCAAAACCGAGTCGCCCAACAGCATATAGCCTCCTACCTGGGTATCACGCCTCAAAGTTTAAGCAGAATCAAGCGTGAAAATTGACGCCTTTTCAGCTCGTTGATTTATGTTGACTCAAGTAAAATGGCCTAGTTTTAAAGAAAGGATTCAACTCCCTTAGGGTAAAAAGTCATTTTTTCTTTTATTCCATTGCTTTATTTGAGCTAATTTCCCTGAACTTTTTGACTATTTCTTTAGAAAAGGATTTGATTTAGTGAGAAAGTCACTTTCTTTACTTGTTCACGTCACCAGAAAAGTCCTTTGTTGGTAACAAGGAGAATATAAGGGTCATTGAATGAGTTTACTTTGAATTAACCTTGTTTTTAACTAAAATTAAAGTATGGAAGCTCTTTACATCGCATTATTATTTCTTGCTTTGGAGGCATTGATTAGAAAATTCCCGAATCTGATTGCGGGCTACGGGAGTTTGTCCCAGCGGGAAAAAGAGAACGCCATAAACAATGGACTCTCTGTTTATTACATTTGGATTTTTTTCACTATGAGTGCATTGATACTAATAGCGTATGTTGTTGGCATCTTGATAGATAGGCCAAACCTAGGGTCGGGCGTTGGACTGATCGTAACATTGCTTGGGGCAGTGGTACTGATTATTGTAGGCAATATGTTAGTTCAAAGAAAGTAGGGACTGATCAGCTCATTCTTTATTTGCCTCTTTTTCCCTTTCCAATCGCCTAAAATACCTTCGAAATAGAAAATTGCTCCTCATGGCCTCCATGTTTTCGGCAAAGGAGGCGGTGCCTTCTTCTATGTTGAGCATGCTTTTGAGCATGGCTTCTTTGAGTACAGGGTCTTCCAAAATTAGTTTAGCAGTTCCATCACTTTGCTCGATATCCTGGACAATGCTTTTAACCTGGAGCATAAGCTCTTGGGTTTGCTCGCTTACTTCAAGTAAGTGGCCTACAGATTGGGAGAAGTTGGTTGCAAGGATTGTGTCGGTAAAAACTTGTTGAACCAGGCCTTGACCCTGTTCTAAGGTGTACAGCATTCGCTTTCCGGACATGGCCATATCAGAAGCGTGGGTGCCGGCATTGCGGATTTCCTGTACAGTTGCTTTGACTTCCTTGACCAATACACTGTCCGACAGCAGGTTCCAAAGGGCTTTGCTGTCATTTAACTTTTGAGAGACATTGGATAAATGAAAAAATGTTTTCTCCAGATAGTCTCCCGTGGATTCCAGCGTTCTCAGCATTTCTTCCGTATCCAAGCCTGCTCGGGCAAAGAGGGTGTCTCCTTCCGAAATCATGGGAGAGTATCCTTCTTGTGGGAGGATTTGGATGATTTTGTTGCCCATCAAGCCATCCGTGTTAATGGATGTGAGAGAATTACTGCGGATAAATTGGGTCATTTTTCGCTGAACAGCCATTGTGATATAAATGGAAGAATCATTTTCCATGTTGATGGACCGAACGGTTCCGATATTTAAACCCTTAAAGCGTACATTATTGCCAGGAACTAAACCACTCACATTATCCACTACGGCTGTGATTTGAATGGCAGTGCCAAACAGGTTTTTGTTTTTCCCTATCATATACAAGGTCAAGACCAGGAAAATCAGTCCCGCGATAACCAAGAGACCAAGTTTTGTATTGTCGATTACTTTTGTCGCTTTCATAGTTATTCGAAAAACGCTTTAATTTTTGGATCAGTAGCAGCTTCTAATTCTTGGAAAGTCCCCGAAGCATAGTTCTTTCCGTCGATCAACATGATGATTCGGTTGGCGATCATGTTGATGCAATTCAAATCATGTGAAATCACGATTGATGTGGCGTTGTATTTTTTCTGCACATCAATCATCAGTTGAGAAATTTCCCTTCCCGTAATTGGGTCGAGGCCAGTGGTGGGTTCATCGTATAAGATTACTTTTGGTCGTAATATCAAGGCTCTCGCAAGGGCTACCCGTTTTCTCATGCCTCCGGACAATTCAGCAGGCATCATGTGGAGGGTATGAGCCAAGCCCACATCCTCCAAGGCTTCCAATATTGCTTGGTCAGCCATTTTTTCCCGTTTTTCTTTCGTCCAATGTCGGCGCAAGGGAAATAACAAATTCTCCCGAATCGTCATGGAATCATACAAGGCGTTGCTTTGGAAAAGAAAACCAATATCAGCTCTCCAAGTATTCAATTGGTCCTCATCCAAGGCGTCGATATCCTGACCAAGTACAGTTATTTTGCCACTATCGGCTGCTATCAGTTTGATGATGCATTTGATCAACACGGATTTCCCAGATCCTGATTTTCCTAGAATGACTAGGTTTTCACCCGTTTCCACAGCCATGGAGAAATCGCGTAAGACATGGTTTGTTCCAAATGACTTATTCACATGTTCTACCAGTACAATTGGATCTTTTGTTTGCATCTCAAGTCAAGTCTAGTAAATCAGTTATTTGTACAACCAATAAATCTATGATAAACACCAGTAAGGAAGCTACGATGACAGCTGTAGTGGCTGATCGTCCAACTCCTTCTGTACCTTTTTGGGAATAATATCCCTTATAACAGCCCACAATACCTATTGCAAAACCAAAGAAGATGGTTTTGATAAGTGATGGTACTACATCTCCAAAACTCAGGGAGTTGAACACTTGGAACCAATACAGACTCCAGCTGACATCACCTCTGAGATTGGTTCCCAAGTATCCACCGTATAGGGAAATAGCATTTGCGACACTGGAAAGCAAAGGGACCATGATTGTAGTAGCTAATACTCTTGTCACGATCAGGTATTTGAAAGGATTGGTACCAGAAACTTCCATTGCATCAATCTGTTCGGTTACCCGCATGGAACCAAGTTCTGCACCCATACCTGAACCAATCTTGCCTGCACAGATCAAGGCTGTGATTACTGGGGCAATTTCTCTGACCAAAGAAACAGCAACCATGGCAGGAAGCATCGCCTCGGCCCCAAACTCCACCAAGGTTGGCCTGGATTGAATGGTCAGTACCAATCCCATGATAAATGCAGTAATGCCTACCAAGGTCAATGTCTTGTATCCTACCCAAAAGCATTGATTGATAAATTCTTCCCATTCCTGTTTGGGCTTCACGAGCTCTCGGAAGAAACGGGCAGTAAACCTGCTTAATTCTCCAACTTCTTGCAGGAAGGCACTTTGTAGGATAAGAGGATTTCTCACGGGTTTGATTATTTTTACACAAGTTAGCTGATTTTAAAGATTAGTATTGGTAATCAAAATCAGTGGATTAGATGATAAAAATCATCTATTTTATGCAACCAACTTTCCCTAATTTCAAACCTTGAAAAACTTTGTGTTATGAAAAATGTGATGTTACTAATTGCCCTTTGGATATTTTCATTACCAAATCTGCAAGCCCAAGAAGCAATTTTCCGCTCCCAAGACTTGATTTCTCCCGAAATGGAGGATAATAAAGTAACGTTCAGATTTTATGCTCCAAATGCGCAGAAAGTTGAAATTACTGGGGACTTTCTTCCTACGGAAAAAATCGATTCACCCATGGGAAAAGTAGATGGCCCTGGCAAAGTTACATTGATTAAAAATGATAAAGGTATTTGGGAATTTAAAACCGAAACGCTGGCTCCTGAATTGTATAGCTATTCTTTTTTGGTGGATGGACTGCCGGCACTTGATCCCAATAATCCCTTTTTGATTAGGGATGTTGCTTCTGTGACGAATATTTTTATCATTGGAGGAGCGCAGGCCGATCTGTACAAGGTGCAGCAAGTGCCTCATGGAACAGTTGCTAAGCGATGGTATCCTTCCGAAGGTTTGAGAATGGTAAGAAGACTGACGATCTATACTCCGCCTGGATATGAACAATCTACCCAATCCTATCCCGTATTATTCCTGTTGCATGGTGCAGGTGGAGATGAAGAAGCCTGGATGACTTTGGGAAGAGCATCCCAAATCTTAGATAACCTCATTGCTCAAGGAAAAGCCAAACCTATGATAGTGGTCATGCCTAATGGAAATGTGATTCAAGATGGGGCTCCAGGAGAAGGATCTAAAGGGTTTTATAAGCCTCAGTTTATGATCCCTCAGACCATGGACGGGACCTATGAGGCCCATTTCGGTGAAATCATAGATTTTGTGGAAGCAAACTACCGCGTGAACAAAGAAAAATCCCAAAGAGCCATTGCAGGGCTGTCTATGGGTGGATTTCATACATTGCATATTTCCCGCTTCTATCCCAATGCCTTTGATTATGTAGGCTTGTTTTCAGCGGCTATTATGCCAAGGAAAGATGCTACCGGAAGAGTTTATAAGGATATCGATGCTACCCTAGAGCAACAGCGGGATAATGGCTATCAATTGTATTGGATCGCTATTGGAGAAACCGACTTTTTGTATGATGCCAATCAGGAGTTTATCAAAAAGCTGGATGCCATGAAGATGCCGTATACCTATGTAGAAACAGAAGGCGGGCATATCTGGAGAAATTGGAGAATCTATTTGAGTCAGTTTGTGCCGCAGTTATTTTAATACAATATGAGCTAGTAGCAATCAATATGGTAGGTTTATTTCTTTTTTTATACTGATGGTTAAAGGACTGTTATTCTCCTTCATGAATCCAAACCCCTGATTCATGAAGAAAACAAGGGCTTTCATGAACTTTCCAATTTTGAAAAACTTTAAGAACGTATGTTTGTAATGTATTCAAAAACAAAAATTTTGTAAGATTATATTTTTTGGTGACGACAACTCTTTTTCAGCTTTAAATCCGTTCTTCTGGCTGGGGAACGGATTTATTTTTTTATTCAAATCCAATGCTCAAGATTCTTCTTTAAAGGTGGCTTGTACACATGCTCATGTGTTTTTTGATTAAAAATGAAATCGGTTGCAAAAATTTATAATAATAAGTGTGTTTTTCACACTTTGTATCTATCTTTAACACACAAACCTATTAAACATATTGTATGAATAGTAATCAATTGAAAGAAATTGCGACTCAAGTGAGGCGTGATATTCTGCGAATGGTGCATCAGTGCCAATCTGGTCACCCCGGAGCATCCTTGGGTTGCGCCGACTTTTTTGTAGCACTTTATTTCTGGAAACTTAAGCACGATCCTCAGTTTTCTATGAAAGGGAATGGGGAAGATTTATTTTTCCTTTCCAATGGGCATATTTCACCTGTTTGGTACAGTGTCTTGGCACGTGCCGGGTATTTTGATGTAAGCGAATTAGCGACTTTTAGAAAACTAGACTCACGTTTACAAGGACACCCGACTACCCATGAAGGTTTACCAGGTGTGCGAATTGCCTCTGGCTCTCTTGGTCAGGGGATTTCGGTGGCTATTGGTGCCGCTTTAGGAAAAAAGCTGGATCAAGATCCTCAAAAAGTAATCGTATTGACAGGAGATGGGGAGTTGCAGGAAGGCCAAAACTGGGAAGCTGCTATGTTTGCTGCACACCATAAGGTGGATAATCTCATTGCTTTTGTAGATTACAACGGACAGCAGATCGATGGGCCAACAAAGGAGGTCATGGATAACGGAGACTTGGCAGCCAAGTTCACAGCTTTCGGCTGGGAGGTACTTTCGGCCGAAGGTAATGATATGGACCAACTATGTGAGGATATCAATGCTGCTTTTGAAGCTTCTGGAAAAGGGAAGCCTGTGGTTGTTTTATTACATACAGAAATGGGCTTTGGGGTAGACTTTATGGTAGGTACGCACAAATGGCATGGAATAGCCCCAAATGATGAGCAGTTGGAAAAAGCACTCGCTCAATTACCTTCAACGCTTCAGGATTATTAAACTAAGAAACCGATGATTTTAGAATATACAGAAAAAAAAGATACTCGCTCCGGATTTGGTGCCGGGCTTTCACAGTTGGGAGAAACACATCCAGATGTTGTGGCATTGTGTGCCGATTTGATTGGTTCACTCAAAATGGGTGATTTTCAGAAGAAATATCCGGAAAGATTTTTCCAAGTCGGTATTGCCGAAGCCAATATGATGGGAATTGCCGCAGGTTTGACCATCAGCGGTAAAATCCCATTTACAGGTACTTTTGCTAATTTCAGTACGGGTAGGGTATATGACCAAATCCGTCAGTCCATCGCCTATTCTCATAAAAATGTAAAAATCTGTGCTTCCCATGCAGGTCTTACCTTGGGGGAGGATGGTGCAACACATCAGATTTTGGAAGATTTGGGTATGATGAAAATGCTTCCGGGGATGACTGTTATCAATCCTTGCGATTACAATCAAACCAAAGCAGCTACCTTAGCTATTGCAGATCATTATGGACCGGTTTACCTGAGATTTGGAAGACCCGTGATTCCGGTTTTTACACCTGCTGATCAGGTTTTTGAAATTGGGAAAGCTTGGAAAATCAAAGAGGGTAAAGATGTGACTATTTTTGCTACAGGTCACTTGGTTTGGGAGGCCGTATTGGCAGAAGAAATCCTGAAAGCTCAAGGAATTGATGCGGAAATTATCAATATTCACACCATCAAACCACTCGATGAGGAGGCTGTATTGGCATCTATCCAGAAAACAGGCTGTGTCGTGACTGCTGAAGAACATAATCGCCTAGGTGGGCTTGGGGATAGTATCGCTCAGGTTATTGTTTCCAAACAGTTGGTGCCACAAGAGTATGTGGCTGTCAATGATAGCTTTGGAGAAAGCGGCAAGCCTGAAGATTTGATGAAAAAATATGGATTGGATGCCTTGACCATTGTCGAGAAGGTGAAAAAAGTCATCCAAAGAAAAAATTATGAATAAATCATTTGATGCAATTTTATTTGATCTGAACGGAACCATCATCGATGATATGGCCTACCATGCTAAGGCTTGGCATGAACTTTTGGTCCAAGATCTCAATGTAGCTATAACGATTGAGCGGGTTTGGTTGGAGATGTATGGGAAAAACAGTGAACTATTTGCCCGCGTGTTAGGTCCAGACGCCTTGACTGAGGAAGAAATGCATCATTGGTCCATTGAAAAAGAAAAACGGTATCAAGCAGTTTACAAAGATATCATTGCTCCAATTGAGGGTTTTCAGTCATTTATGGATTTACTTCAAGCGAAAAATTATAAAATAGCCTTGGGTACAGCAGCGATTCCTTTCAATGTGGATTTCTCATTGGATGCATTAGGGATTCGTTCCTGCTTTGATGCGATCGTTCATGCCGATGATGTGGTTTTAAGCAAGCCCAATCCTGAAGTCTTCTTGAAATGTGCTTCCGCAGTAAGTGTAGTGCCAGAGAAATGTGTCGTATTTGAAGATTCGCCGAAAGGAGTAGAAGCAGCCAGAAATGCGGGAATGCAGGCAGTAGCCCTTACGACCATGCATCCTGAAAAAGATTTCGCCTATTTAGATAATATTCTCTTTTTCATCCAAGATTACAGAGATGAACGCTTAGGTATTTTCAAGTGATGGTTGGAAAAACTGCTCTTCATTGAACGATTGATTACTAAACAAAAAAAGCAGAACGGGATACTCGTTCTGCTTTTTTTGTTCGTTTTGTATCGTTTACATGCCTAACTTATAAAAAGCATCACTCCACTTAATTTCCTGTTGAAGTTGCTTCAAAGAAGTGCCTTGTCCAATGGTGATATTTTCAATCCCTGCAATTTTAGCAAAGTCATCTAAATGCTCGGTAGTCAAGGACAAGCTCAAGCAAGTATGATGTGCACCACCTGCATATATCCATCCCGCACAACCTGTTTGCATATCCGGAAGGGGTTTCCATAAAATCCGTGCAACAGGGAGCTTAGGTAGTTTTTCTGTGACAGGTACTGCTTCCACCTCATTGACTACCAGTCGAAAGCGATTACCCATGTCTACCAAGGAGGCATTCACAGCGTATCCTGATTTTCCATTGAAGACCAAGCGAACAGGGTCTTCTTTTCCTCCGATTCCCAATGGATGTACTTCGCAACTTGGTTTATCTGCGGCTAAAACAGGGTCTACTTCCAGCATGTGAGCCCCAAGTACCATAGGGTTTGCAGGATCAAAATGGTAGGTGTAGTCTTCCATAAATGCACTGCCGCCTTTAAGTCCTGTTCCCATGACTTTCATAGCGCGAACCAAGGCTGTTGTTTTCCAATCTCCTTCCCCTGCATAACCATATCCTTCTGCCATTAGTCGCTGAGTTGCAATTCCTGGGAGCTGCTTCATGCCGTGCAAGTCTTCGAAGGTGTTGGTGAAGCCTTTGAAGCCACCTTCTTTCAAAAAGTTACGTAAACCGACTTCGATTTGAGCAGCATCTATTAAGGAAGATCGGCGGTTACCTGTGGATTTGAGCTCATCCGCCAGCGTGTAGGAACCCTCGTATTCATCAATCAAAGCTTGAACTTCCTGATCGCTGGCGGCTTGGATATAAGCTACCAAATCTCCAACAGGAAAGGTATTGACAGCGAATCCAAATTGTAATTCAGCTTCGACTTTGTCCCCTTCCGTGACGGCAACATTTCTCATATTGTCACCAAAACGGGCAAATTTAGCTCCTTGCCAATCCGCCCAAGCAGCAGCAGCCCTCGCCCAAGAGTCGATTTGGCGATGAACATCAGCGGATTGCCAGTGGCCTACCACCACCTTGCGTTCGATTTTCATTCTGGAAACCATAAACCCAAACTCTCGATCGCCGTGCGCACTCTGATTGAGGTTCATGAAGTCCATATCAATACTTCCCCATGGAATATCCCGATTAAATTGTGTATGCAAGTGCAGCAATGGTTTTTGCAAAATTTTTAATCCATTGATCCACATCTTGGCAGGGGAGAAGGTATGCATCCAGGTAATTACTCCAATACAAGCGGTTGACTGATTGGCTGCTTGGCAAATCTGATAGATCTCCTCGGTGGTTTTGACCGTTGGCTTGAAAATTACCTTAAGAGCAATGTCTTTTGAATTGTTAAGTTCCTGAGCGATCAATTGGGAGTGTTCTGCTACTTGTTGGAGTGTTTCTTCTCCATATAAATGTTGGCTTCCTGTAAGGAACCAAAGTTCGAATTGGTTAAAATCTTTCATTAAAATAGGTTTGGAGGTTTATTTTTTGGTTGATATTATTCAGCAGCCAGAGATATGTCACTTTTTGAAACAATAGGCAGGATATTGCTTAGGTTTCTTGTGTAGAAGTCCTCATTTAAGGAATAGTAATAAGCGCCTTTTTTGGAGCTGGATTTGTCCTTATCATTTTCCTTATGAAGGAGATTGGAAGAAAGGAGTTTGCGGGTAAAATTTCGCTTATCCAGTTTGATGTCATACAATCCCTCGTACATGGTCTGTAGCTGAGGAAGCGTGAATTTTTCTGGAAGTAATTCAAATAGAATGGGATGAAGTGCTGCTTTGTAGCGCAGTTGCTGTAAAGCAAGTTCAACCATGTCGCCATGATCGAAAATCAGCTTTGGGATTTCTCTTATAGAAAACCATTTGGCGTGAAAATCATTATTGATCTGCTTACTGTATTTTTCAATATCAATCAGTGAAACATAGGGTACAGCAATCACGCGCTCAATCGGATCTCTTAAAGGTTGGCTAAATGCAGACATTTGATCCATATATACATCATGGAGTCCTGTCAATTGATTCAAGATACGTTTGGCTGCTTCATCCAAGGTTTCATCCATCTGAACAAACCCTCCCATCAAGCTCCATTTTTCCTTTTCAGGCGCAAATCCTCGTTGGATAAGCAAAATTTTATAATCTGTTCCATCGAATCCAAAGATGATACAATCCACCGCAACGAGCATTCTTGTTTGATTCGAGTATTTCATGCAGGTATTTTTTTGGAAAAATAAGATAAAATCATTTTAAATCCAATTTATACACTTAATAAGAGCAATGGTATAGGTTTTTAGTGTCCAATAGATCAGTTTCTTAGTATGTGATGCTGTTTAAGGGTATAACATGTGTAAAAAATACACGTGATTATGATTGATTTTTAAGTATTGATTATCAGTGCTTAATGATTTTTTGTCCTTGTATTTGTTCATTAAACTTTGTATTGAGTTTGATTAGTGTAAAAAAAACATTTAAAAATTTGCTATTTTATTTTTTTTGCTTCAAATTCGAAAAAGTAATACGCTCATAGGATTTAACGATTGAGTGAATGAAATGTATTTTGGGTTAGTTGTTATTGGAAATTAAAGCAGGCGGGTTGAAAGATACCTGACTTGCTTTACTTTCTTTTTCAAAGGAATATTTTCTCACAAACCTATAAACCAATTCAAGTAAGGCAGCACTGCCTTACTTGAATTTTGAAAAGCCTTCATGAGTTTCAAAGCTTGTCTTCATATAATCGGATTCTTTTTGTTAGCTGTGTTGAGTGTTCAAGCACAGTCTTCCGCCGTGGAGTTTTTTCGTTTAGACCAAATCATGTTGCTAGAGAGTCCTTTTAAGCAAGCGATGGATGTCAACAAGCGGTATATCCTGGAAATGGATGTTGATAGACTTTTGGCTCCGTATATGAAAGAGGCTGGTATCCCTTGGTCGGCTGAAAATTACGGAAACTGGGAAAGTGGAGGACTGGATGGGCATATAGGAGGTCATTACCTGTCTGCCTTGGCCATGACCTATGCGTCAACTGGGGATCCGGATATCGAAAGTCGGTTGGATTATATGTTAGCGCAACTGAGGGTTGCTCAACAAGCGAGTGGTTCAGGTTATCTAAGCGGTGTACCGGGAGGGAAGAAAATCTGGGAAGAGCTTAGAAATGGACAAATTAAAGCAGCAAGTTTCTCCCTTAACGATCGTTGGGTTCCTCTGTATAATATTCATAAGGTTTTTGCGGGATTAAGGGATGCTTACCAAATCGCCGGTAAAGAACAAGCCAAACCCATGTTGATTGAGCTTACGGACTGGTTTATGGAACTCACTTCAAACTTTACAGAGGAACAGTTTCAAGAAATATTGATCAGTGAGCATGGTGGATTGAATGAGATTTTTGCTGATGTGTATGAATTGACATCTGATGAACGCTATTTGAATTTGGCCAAACAAATGTCTCACCAAACATTGCTAAATCCTTTGTTAGCTAGGGAAGATAGACTTACTGGTATGCATGCCAATACGCAAATTCCCAAGGTCATCGGGTTTCAGCAAATAGCTTTACTTTCAGGAGATGAAGAAATGGGGCATGCATCCAAGTATTTTTGGGATATAGTGGTCAATCAACGATCTGTATCCATCGGAGGTAATAGCGTACGGGAGCATTTCCATCCCGCCAATGATTTTTCATCCATGATTGCCTCCGAGGAAGGTCCGGAGACTTGTAATTCTTACAATATGCTGCGACTTTCAGAGAAACTATTCAAAAAATCTCCACAGGCCAGCTATTTTGACTATTACGAGCGTACGCTTTTCAATCATATTCTCTCAAGCCAACATCCCGAGCAAGGCGGTTTTGTTTACTTTACCTCTATGCGCCCCAATCATTACAGGGTATACTCCCAACCTCATGAAAATTTTTGGTGCTGTGTAGGTTCAGGTCTAGAAAACCATGCCAAATATGGTCAAGCAATCTATGCGTTGAGCAAAAATGATTTATACATCAACCTATTTATAGCCTCGAAACTTGATTGGGAGGAAAAGGGAATCAAATTAATTCAACAAACAAATTTTCCTTATCAAGAAGGCACTTCTATCAGCTTTGCCCATGAGGGAACTGTAGAAGCTAATCTTCGCCTGAGATATCCAAATTGGGTGCGGCCTGGTAAATTAAAAGTTTTTGTTAATCAGGAAGAAATAGAGGTCTTGAGAGATAATGAAGGGTATGTGCTGATTCAAGGACTTTGGTCGAAAAATGATCAAATTGAAGTTGAATTCCCAATGGAGGTGCGAAAGGAAAATCTTCCAGATGGTTCACCTTGGGTTTCTTTCCTGTATGGCCCAATCGTCTTGGGTGCTAAAACCAGCCAAGAAGGCCTCCAAGGCTTAATTGCAGATGGAAGTAGGATGGGACATGTGGCAAGTGGACCTATGACACCGCTTGAATTGACTCCTGTTTTGAAGCGAGCGCAAGAGACCTTGCCAATAAAATCCTCGGATAACTTAACTTTTGAGTTAAAAGCGGAAGACTTATTGACCTCAGCAGCATCTATTGAATTGGTTCCATTTTTTTCCATTCACGATAGCAGATATCAAGTCTACTGGCCGGAAATTGACTCCAAGGATTATCAAGAATTCAGAAAGGAGCTCCAATCCAAGGATGAACTGATTCGAAAATTGGAAGCTATCACGGTTGATAAAATTTCCTTAGGGGAGCAGCAACCGGAATCAGAACACGCTTTCAAAGGTGAACAGACACTAACAGGTCAGCAGGACGGTCTCTTTTGGAGAAGTACCCGCTCTTTTATCCAATATGAGTTGAAAAATATGAATGCTGAAGGAAAGGTGTTGAGGATAATGCTCTTCAAACCGGAAAGTAGTGAAGCTTACAAGCTTTTCCTCAATGGATCCTTAGTCGAGACCAAGCCTCGGCAAATTGATGCTGGACAGATGATTGTTCATGAGTTTGATTTGGAAAAACCACTTGAAGAGGTCTTGGAAATCAACATTCAAAGTATTGATGGGAAACAAACGCCAAAGATCCATCACATTCGATTGATGAAATAAATTAATAATAAGAATAAACCCAATGAACATGCGTATCATCTCTAGATTTCAGTTTTTAGCTTTTGTGCTGGCTCTTTGCTTATTTCCATTGGTGCTTGTTGGACAAAATAAATTGATTGTCAACACTGACCAAGGTCATATTACTATCAATAGACATATCTATGGACATTTTGCAGAACACTTGGGTAGAAATATCTATGGAGGGATTTGGGTAGGGCCGAATTCATCTATACCCAATGAAGATGGGTATCGCTTAGATGTGATGCAAGCCTTGATTGATTTGGAAATCCCAAATCTGCGTTGGCCGGGAGGTTGCTTTGCGGATGAATACCATTGGACTGATGGTATTGGAGATCCAGCTCAGCGACCAAAAATGGTTAATACCCACTGGGGTGGAGTAACGGAAGATAATTCATTTGGGACGCATGAGTTTTTAAACTTTGCCAAAAGGATTGGCACGGAACCCTACATCACAGGTAATGTAGGTTCTGGTTCCGTGGAGGAAATGTCCAAATGGATAGAATACATTAATTTTGATGGAGTAAGCCCTATGGCTGATCTGCGCAGAAGAAATGGGCAAGAAGAACCTTGGAATATCAAATATTGGGGTGTTGGGAATGAAAGCTGGGGCTGTGGAGGTCATATGACCCCTGAGTATTATGCCAATGAGTATAGAAGATATGCCACTTTTGCCAGAGATTACCCAGGAAGCAAATTATACAAAATAGCAGGTGGTGCCAACGATTGGGATTTGAACTGGACGGAAGTGTTGATGAAAAACATTCCCTTGAATATGATGGATGGTCTCTCCCTTCATTACTACACCGTAACAGGTACTTGGGAGAACAAGGGTAAGGCTACTGAATTCACCAAAGAAGAGTATTTGGAAACCTTGAGAAAGGCTGCTAGGGTGGATGAATTGATTACCAAGCATAGCACCATCATGGACATGTACGATCCAGAGAAAAAAGTAGGAATCATTCTTGACGAGTGGGGCACTTGGTTTCAAGTCGAGCCCGGTACCAATCCAGGATTTTTATATCAACAAAACACCATGCGTGATGCCCATGTAGCGGCTATATCTCTGAATATTTTCAACAAGCATGCGGAGCGGGTGCATATGGCTAATTTGGCCCAAACCGTCAATGTATTGCAAGCCATTATTTTGACCTCGGAAGATGATATGATTTTGACACCAACGTATCATGTTTTTGATTTGTATAAACCTCACAAAGACGCAACCTTAGTGCCTCATCATTTGGTGACCGAGAACGTTGCTTTTGGACAGGAACAATTGGAAGCATTACATGTATCTTCCTCCAAATCTTCTGATGGTACGGTCAATATCAGCATTGCAAACATTCATCCGGATAAGAATCTGCCACTTGAAATTGATTTGAGAGGCATGCAAGCCAAAGGAGCGACAGCAGAAATAGTTACTGCTCCCTCGGTAGATTCCTATAATTCTTTCACTAGCAAAGAGGTGGTAAAGAAAAGTAGTTTCAAGGATTTTAAGCTCAAGAGCAATCAGTTGAATTTATCTGTTCCGGCGAATTCAGTTTTAATGATTCGTGTAAAGTAATTCAAAATATGAACAATCAATTTGTTATAGGATTAGATTATGGTTCTGACTCGGTAAGGGCAGTATTGGTAAATGTTGAAACTGGAGTTACAGTAGCCAGTAATGTTTTTTGGTATCCTAGATGGAAGCAAGGATTATACTGTGATCCAGTAAAAAACCAGTTTAGACAACATCCATTGGACCATTTGGAGGGGTTACAAACTACCATCACGGCAGTTTTAAAAGAGTCAGGAATAGATCCAAAATCAGTAAAAGCTATCTGTGTTGACACTACGGGTTCTTCTCCTATGGCTGTCAATGAAAAGGGCCAATCTTTGGCCATGACGCCTGAATTTGCCGAAAATCCTCATGCCATGATGATCCTATGGAAAGACCATACAGGAATTGGAGAAGCAGATGAAATCAATCGAGTGGCAAGAACTTGGGAGGGAATCGATTACACCCAATTTGAAGGAGGGATTTATTCTTCAGAATGGTTTTGGGCTAAAATCCTTCGAACGATCAGAGTGGATGAATCTGTCAAAAATGCTGCATATTCCTGGATGGAGCATTGTGATTTTATTACAGCTCAACTGATTGGATGTCAAAATCCATTGGAACTCAAAAGAAGCAGATGTGCAGCAGGACACAAGGCTATGTGGCATGAATCCTGGGGAGGCTTACCTTCTAAAGAGTTTTTACAACTATTTGACCCTTATTTAGCTGACTTGAGAGACCGTCTCTACGAGCAGACCTATACTTCGGACACTGTTGCAGGGAATCTTAGTGAGGATTGGGCAGAAATCCTTGGTTTGTCTACCTCAGTGGTTGTGGCTGTTGGGACTTTTGATGCCCATGCAGGGGCTGTAGGTGCTGAGATTTCTGAAAATACCCTGATGAAAGTGATGGGGACATCCACTTGTGATATCATGGTGGCCAATAAAGCAAGTTTGGGGGAAAAGTTAATCCCAGGGATTTGTGGCCAAGTGGATGGGTCAGTCATACCAGGGACGATAGGATTGGAAGCAGGGCAATCTGCTTTTGGTGATGTATTGGCATGGTTTAAAAAACTACTGTTGGAGCCCAGTATAGAGCTCATTCAAAAAAGCAGTGCCATTTCAGACCATGAAAAGGCTGCTTTGATCCAAGAGTTGGATGATCAGTTGTTGGTTAAGCTTTCTGAACAAGCATTGCAAATTCCTGTGGAGGAATCAACCATTGTTGCCCTGGATTGGATTAATGGAAGAAGAACACCCGATGCCAATCAGGCATTGAAGGGTGCTTTAAGAAATTTGAGTATGGGTTCGGATGCTGCAAGGATATTCAAATCATTGGTAGAGTCCATTTGCTTTGGTTCCAAAAGTATCGTAGAGCGATTCAGACAGGAAGGAGTAGCGATTGATGCAGTAATCGGGTTGGGGGGAGTAGCAAAAAAATCACCCCTAGTCATGCAAACATTGGCAGATGTATTGAATATGCCAATCAAAGTTGCTACCTCCGAGCAGGCCCCTGCCTTAGGTGCAGCCATGTATGCAGCCGTAGCAGCAGGCATATATTCCAATACACAAGAAGCCATCCAAGCCATGGGTTCAGGCTTCGACAACATTTACTATCCTATCCCTGAGCATGTGGAAGTCTATGAAAGACTGTATCAGGAGTATGTATCTTTTGGGAAATTTGTTGAAAAAGGATGAAGGCAGAGGGATGAAGGATGAAGGAAGTAGGCAGAAGGATGAAGGGAGAAGCTAAGATTAGTAATTAATAAACGACACCTTAGTCGATTAAAATCGGATACTGTGTTTTAATGTCCATAATTTTCTACAAAAAATTATGGAAAAAGATTTAAAAAGGAGAACAAAAAGATTTGCATTGGACATCTTGAATTTGGTAGAGCGATTACCAAATACATTATCCGCAAAAGTTATTGCAAATCAGCTAGTAAGAAGTGGAACCTCTGTAGCTGCAAATTATCGAGCGGCAACACGAGGTAGAAGTAATAAAGAGTTTATAGCAAAATTAGGAATAGTCATTGAAGAAGCTGATGAGAGCGAATTATGGTTAGAGTTAATTCATGAAAAAGGGTGGTACAACGTAGAAAGTCTTCTTAAGGAGGTTTCAGAACTTATTTCGATTTTTGTGTCAATCGTAAAAAAAGTCAAAAGTAACCCAGATTAGACGATTTACTGGAAATTCATCCTTCATCCCTCATCCTTCATCCTTTAAACCAAAGACGATTATGTACGATAACATAAAACTCGCTTGCTACGAAGCCAACATGCAACTACCCCAACTCGATTTGGTGGTGTATACGTTTGGAAATGTGAGTGCAGTGGATAGAGAAAATGGTGTATTTGCCATCAAGCCTAGTGGGGTTCCTTATGAGCAATTGACCGTAGATGATATGGTGGTTGTAGACTTTGAAGCTAAGGTAGTGGAAGGTAAAATGCGCCCCTCCTCTGATACCAAAACCCATGCTTTTTTGTACAAGCATTGGGAAACAATTGGGGGGATATGTCATACGCACTCTACCTATGCTGTGGCTTGGGCACAGGCACTGATGGATATTCCGAATTTTGGTACGACTCATGCAGACCACTTGACGGCTGATATCCCATGCGCTCCTCCCATGGCAGATCACCTTATTGAAGGAGATTATGAATACAACACTGGGCAGCAAATTTTAGACTGTTTTGTGGATAAAAACCTTAGTCCTGCTGAAGTGGAGATGATTTTGGTTGGAAGTCATGG
This sequence comes from Mongoliitalea lutea, assembly GCF_014652135.1. Taxonomy (GTDB): domain Bacteria; phylum Bacteroidota; class Bacteroidia; order Cytophagales; family Cyclobacteriaceae; genus Mongoliitalea; species Mongoliitalea lutea. Next base: position 189,434 of record NZ_BMYF01000005.1, on the reverse strand, counting down.
CCCATTTGCTTGGGGAAAGGACGCAGCCAAAGCTGTTTACAACAGCAAGGTATTGGAGGAAATCGCCAAAATGGCCTACTTAACACTACAAATCAATCCTCAGGCTAAGCGCTTAAAAGATGCCTTGGTGAAAAAGCATTATGAGCGCAAGCATGGGACAAATGCTTACTATGGTCAAGGATGCTGAAAAATTAACAACTATGAATAAGAAAAATTATTTCTACGCACTTATGCTGGCTGGAATTTCATACCTCACGATTGGGGGATGTTCGGCTCCTAAAAATGAAGAAGAAAAAATGGAATCAAAGACGATCAATTTTGAAGTAAAGATTAAGGAAGTTCCTGTAGGAGAGAATACTGCCAAGGTATTTCATTTAGATAATGGCAATGGTATGCAGGTTGAAATTTCCAGTTTTGGGGGAGTCATTTCCAAATTGAGTGTACCAGATAAAGATGGCAAAAGCGAAAATATTGTGTTGGGTTATGATCAAATTGCAGATTATGATACCAACGATTATTATTTCGGTTCGGCAATCGGTCGATTTGGAAATAGAATTGCCGAGGGAAAGTTTGAATTAGATGGACAATCCTATCAATTGGCAACAAACGATGGAGATAATCACTTGCACGGTGGGCTGTTAGGTTTTAACAGGGTCTTCTGGGATGCGGAATATCAAGAAGGTGATGAATCTATGATTGTAAAAATGACTTATACAAGCCCTGACGGAGAAGAAGGATATCCTGGAAATCTCACCACAACTTTAACTTTTGAATTGACAACCGATAACAAATTACTATTGGAGTTTACTTCCGAAACAGATAAGCCAACAATTGTCAACCTTACCCATCATGGGTATTTCAATTTGAGTGGGATGACAGAGGATATATTGGGTCATCAATTGAAACTCTATGCTCCAAAGTATACGCCAGTAGATGAAAACCTAATCCCAACAGGTGAATTGAAAGCTGTTGCAGGAACACCCTTTGATTTCAGCACTCCACGATTGATAGGTGAAAGAATTGCACAAGTACCGGGTGGATATGATCATAATTATGTGGTAAAAGAGTCTCATTCTTCAGAGTTGGTAAAAATGGCAACCTTGGAGCATGCAGGTAGTGGACGAGTGATGGAAGTCTATGCAGATTCACCTGCCGTACAGTTTTATTCCGGGAATTTTCTAGATGGGAAAGTCACTGTCAATGGAGTAACTTATAGCCAATACATGGGCTTGTGTTTGGAGCCTCAAACATTCCCTAACGCTCCCAATGAACCAAGTTTCCCTACTTCTCGCTTAAATCCAGGGGAGACATACAATCACAAAATTCAGTATCATTTTTCTGTAAAATGAAAAACGTAAGATGAAGTCTGACAAAGAAGTCAAAAGTTTAACAGGGGTAAGGATGGACATTTCGTTCATCCTTATTTTTTTGCAGCTATAGCCATCTGATGCCATTTAATGAAATCGGTTGCATTAGTCAAAAAAAAATTACAGATTTACCCACAGTTTAAGTAAAGAAACCCAAAGAGACCACTTCAAATTAGATGAATTCACCCAATAACAATACTTTTTCGATCAAAAGTATTCTTGTTTTGATAGGACTTGTTTTCCTAGCAGGGGGTGATTTGTATGCTGACTTACGATTACCCAAACTGATTAGTGATGGCATGGTTTTGCAGCGCGAACAAGCGGTGAAAATTTGGGGATGGGCAGAAAGTGGACAAGAAGTTAGCGTTGAACTTTTAGGAAAGAAATTTGCTACAAGCACAGGTGCTGATGGGACATGGGAAGTTGTTCTTGAACCACAGCAAGCGGGTGGTCCCCACAAGATGATCATCGCTACGCAAAAGGAAAGTATTTATATTCAGGATATTTGGTTTGGGGATGTTTGGTTGACTTCTGGGCAATCCAATATGGAGACGACCATGGAAAGGGTTTCTCCATTATTTCCTGAGGAGTTTAAATTAGCAGCCTATCCTACTATTCGATACTTTGATGTTCCAGATACGTATAATTTTGTAGAGGGAAATTTAGATTTACCTTCAGGAACTTGGCTGAAGCCAACTAGGGAAACCTTGCCTGTATTTTCAGCCATTGGTTATTTTTTCGCCAAAAACTTGGCTCATACCCATCAAATCCCCATTGGAATTATCAATGCCAGTGTTGGTGGTTCCCCAATCCAGGCCTGGTTGCCAAAAGATGCCTTACAAAAATTCCCTCAAGATTATGAGGAGGCGATGTACTTTGCGCAGGATGGTGTAATCGCGGCTCTTGAAAAATCAGAAAGAGAAAAAAAAGAAGCTTGGATCAAACAATTGGATGGAGCAGATCTTGGTTTGTCAGAAGGGGACACCCCTTGGTTTGATCCCTCAATGGATGATGCTTCTTGGAAGATGATTCCTGATTTATTTGCTATTCCTGAAGTAGATGGAGATTTAAAAAACGGTGTTTTTTGGTTTCGAAAAGAAGTTTTTCTAACTGACGAACAGCTACCAGAGCGTGAAAGTGCTTTGCTGATGGGGACTATGGTTGATAGCGACCGTACATTCGTCAACGGAATATTAGTTGGAACAACAGGTTACCAATATCCGCCAAGGAGATATACTATTCCGGAAGGTGTATTGAAGTCAGGGAAAAATGTTATTACTGTGAGACTGGTCAGTGAGCGGGGAAAACCGCAATTTATTGAGCAGAAGCCGTATTCTTTAGAAGTCAATGATGGGATGATTGAACTGGAGAGGGATTGGAAGTTTGCAATTGGTGCACGCATCAATCCTGCTCCGACTCAGACAAGTGTACGGTTAAAACCATTAGGGCTTTTTCAAGGAATGATTTTTCCCATGAAATCGATTTCATTGAAAGGCATTCTTTGGTATCAAGGAGAATCGAATACTGGTGCAGTTGAAGTCTATGAACAACAATTTCATGAATTAATTTATGGTTGGCGCGAATTTTTAAATAAACCTGATTTACCCTTCATTTATGTACAATTGCCGAATTTTATGGCACCATCGGAAAACCCTCAAGAAAGTAATTGGGCCCAGATGCGTGAAATTCAACGAAAAGCACACAAAATCCCGAATACAGGCATGGCTATCACCATCGATGTAGGAGAGGCAAACGATATTCACCCCTTAGATAAAAAATCTGTTGCTGATAGATTAGCAATGCAGGCTCAAAAAATAGTTTATGGGAGTGAAAATGGGCCTTTTTCTGGTCCTCTACCGGATAATGTCTATTTGGAAGATCAGAAAATCCGAATGACTTTTGTTGAAGTTGGGGAGGGACTTCGGTTACGAGATGGAGAACTAGTGTATGGATTTGCACTTTCAGGGCCGGATGGTCATTTTCACTGGTGCGAAGCTCGTATTGTAGCATCCAATACAATAGAGGTATCAATTCCATCATTTATCAGTTCGCCCAAAACCTTGCGTTATGCCTGGGCGAATAATCCCGAAAAATCCAACCTAGTCAATCATTTGGAGTTGCCAGCAAGTCCTTTTCAAATTATTTTTTAATTCTAAATCAAACGAAATAGACGTTGATTTTGAGTACTTTTCAGTGCTTTTTCTACAGATCTTTTTTCCTTATGGGTATTGATATAATTAATCGGCTTTTAGTGTTTCTTTTCTGTAGTTATTGCTTGAAAATATGGTAATGCTGAGTTTTCAAAACCAGTTGCAAGATAAGCGAAATGAACATTTATATGCTGTAAACATTTGCATTTGGAGGATTTTCCCATATTCTTTTCTGTGTTTTCGGATGCCTAAAGGTGATTTTGAATGTATGTTTTTGAAAAACAAACATTTGTGCTTTTTTTAATTAAAAAAAAATGATGTTGAAAAACATATAAATACCTGATAATCAATGGTTTTATCTAAGCGTAACATGGATTTTTTTAAAAAGAGAGCTAAAATGCCTTCATTTTTGCAGAATTAAGGTTTTTTCTCTTTTTTTTTCAATTTTCGTAAACGCAATGGGTAATTTAAAATATTGAAAATGAGGTAGTTGAGATTTTTTTACATTTTTATTTTTTAAATATGAAATTCTATATTTAAACAGTGGATTAGCATAAACCCAAGATTAATATGAGTAACCTATTCGAGTCAAAAGTATCTTTTCATGCAATCGATTTCGAACCGCATCTAAATAATGGTGGTTTCGAAGTACATTGTGTAAAGTTTTTGTCAACGAGCAGCAATGCTTGGAATAGGTCAAATAGTTTTTTCATGGGTTTTAGATTGCGCTGTTCCTCATTTTTTTTAAATGCTAATAATAAAAGGAATCAATCAATAAAATCTAAAACAACAAACACAATGTATTATGATTATACTCGGCAAGTCTCCTTAAAAGAGGAGGATTCTAAACTTTCTGCTGGAAATACTCCAGCGATCCAATTAATTCATTCAAACCTAATTTAACCTTAACAATTTTATGATTAAAAAATTACTAAGGCTATGTTTTAACTTCCAATGGAAAACATCTTTGATGTTGCTGTGGTCAGTATTCTTTTTGGCGATTTCGCAAACGAATGCTACTGTAGCATCACTTACAGATGAAAAGTACTTGGAAGCGTTGATTAATCATGGAGTCCCGGACAATCTGGAAGCTTCCGAAATCAACAAGAACAATGAAGAGTCTAAAGAAAAAGACGATGCTTCTGCCAAAACTTCCGAACGGAAAGAAAAGAAGCAAAAAAATGGAGTTGCTAAAAATGCAACAAGCGCTGTATCTGATGAAAAATTTCAAGAAATCAGAGGTGTAGTAACTGATGCGGCTGACGGTATGCCAATTCCAGGAGTAACAGTCCTCATTAAAGGGACCTCAAGAGGAGTGGCAACTGGAGTAAATGGTGATTTTAGACTAGATGCACAACCAGGAGAGATTTTAGTCATCAGTTTTATTGGTTTCAAATCCGTGGAAGTATTGGTAGAGGCAGGTAAAACTGTTTATAACATTGCCATTTCTGAGTCTCAAACTTCCTTGGAAGAATTTGTGGTCATCGGTTATGGTGAGCAAAGAAGAGAAACGTTAATTGGTGCCGTATCCCAAACTAGCGGAGAAGTACTTCAGCGTACAGGTGGTGTTTCTAACCTTGGTCAGGCGCTTCAGGGAAATCTACCCGGCTTAATTGCTGTACAAAGTGGCGGTGCACCTGGAGATGAGCAACCTCAAATAGTTATCCGTGGTAACAACACATGGAACGGAAATGGTCCATTGATTTTAGTGGATGGGGTAGAAAGACCGGAATTTTTTAACAATATGGATATTGGTTCTGTTGAATCCATTTCCGTGTTGAAGGATGCTTCTGCTACAGCTGTATTTGGTTCCAGAGGTGCTAATGGTGTAATTATCGTGACTACCAAAAGAGGAAAAGAAGGGAAAGCAGAGATTGTAGCAAGAGTAAATACAACTGTTAAGTCACCTTCCAAGCTTCCAGGCAAGATGGATGCCTACGATGCGATTGGAATCAGAAATTTAGCTATCGAAAGAGAGCTTTCAGTGAGTCCGCAGGCATGGTCGCAAATGATCCCTCAAGAGATCAGACAGTTGTATAGAACTCCTGGCAGCCTAGAAGAAGCTGAGCGATATCCAAATGTTGATTGGCAAAATTACCTCTTCAAGGATTACGCAATGGCTTACAATGCCAACTTGTCCATAACAGGTGGTACAAAATTAACGAAGTATTTTGCGGCCTTTGATTTCCAAAATGAAGGTGACTTGTTCCGAGAATTTGATAATGGCAGAGGCTATCAGCCTGGCTACAATTTCAACCGTCTCAATTTCAGAAATAACCTAGATTTCCAATTAACATCCTCTACTTTATTAAAAGTAAACTTGGGTGGTATATATGGGGTAAGAAAAACTCCATGGAATGGAGCAAACAGTGCGAACTTCTGGAGAGCGGCCTTTAGAAACCCACCGGATGCATTTATGCCGAGATACTCTAATGGGCTTTGGGGATATTTCCCATTGGATGACTTTGGAGCGATCAATTCAGCCAGAGTATTGGCAATTGGTGGTATTGAAAATACAACCACTACCAGTTTGTCTACCAATCTAGTATTGGAGCAGGATTTGAGCAGCATCATTAAAGGGTTAAACTTTAGAGGTACTGTAGCATTGGATAATACCTTTACTGAAATCGGAAGAGGTGTCAATGATTTATTTAACAATACTGAAGAGATGTGGATTGATCCTGTTACAGGTCGTGTCAATCTAAGAAATAACTTCGATAACAGTAACTTCGACTTTTTCCAACCGATTGCTTGGACTACTCAAGGAGGTACTATCGATGGTGGTACCATTCGAGGTCCTCAAAGAAGATTATTCTACCAAGCCCAGTTGAATTACAACACCACAATTGCGGACAATCACAATGTCAACGCGATGGGATTGGTGATGAGACAAGAAGATGCAATTGGTAGCGTTATTCCAAGTTACCGGGAAGACTGGGTATTTAGAACTGTCTATAACTACAAAAACAAATACCTCGCAGAGTACAACGGTGCTTACAACGGTTCTGAGAAGTTTGGTGTAAACTATCGATTTGCTTTCTTCTCCTCTGGAGGTCTTGGGTGGGTGATTTCTGAGGAAAACTTCATGAAGCAAATCTCCGCCATTGACTTTCTGAAAGTAACTGCATCTTATGGTGAAGTTGGGGATGATAACATCGGAGGTAGATTCCTTTTTATGAATCAATGGGCTTTTGGTGGAGCATCAAGAATGGCATCCTTTGGATGGAGAGATGATTTCAGTCCATTTACTTGGTATAGAGAGACAGTATTGGGAAATCCAAATGTACGTTGGGAAACCGTGTATAAGTATAACTTGAAAACGGAGTTCAGTCTCTTCCAAGGACTAATCGATGGTAGTGTTGATATCTTTAGAGATAACCGAGTGGATATCTTGATGGCAGGTGATCGATCAGTACCAAGTTACTTTGGAGCTCAGCCTCCGGCGGCCAACTTGGGTAGAGTACAGACTACCGGTTATGAGATTGAATTGAGGCTCAACAAAATCTTGAATAACGGAGTGAGATTGTGGGCTGATTTTGCTATCACAAGAGCAGTGGATGTAGTCATCAATAGAGATGATCCGATGTTTTTACCGGCATATCAAAAACAAGCAGGTTTCCAGTTAGGTCAAGCTAGATCTCATATCCATAGTGGCTTTGTAAATACTTGGGATGAGGTTTTTGCAACCACACCACATGATACCAACAATGGAGGAAAGCTTCCAGGAGGTTTCCAAATCTTGGATTTTAATGGTGACGGTGTGATTGATGCATTTGATGTGGCGCCTTATGGATTTTCCAATATCCCACAAAATACCTTCAATACCAATATTGGCTTCGAGTACAAAGGTTTATCCTTCTTTATGCAGTTTTATGGTGTTACGAATGTGACGAGAAGTATTCCATTCACCAACCTGGATGGTCAGCGTAACCTGGTATATGATGAAGGTACTTACTGGTCTAGAGACAATCCAAATGCGGATAGCCCACTTCCAGTATGGTTGACTCCAGTTTCCTACTACTATGGAGCGAGATATTTATATGATGGTTCATTCTTAAGATTACAAAATGCTGAGATAGCTTATAATTTGCCTGTTGCACGTGCGAGAAAGCTCGGTATGGGAGGATTAAGGATCTTTATGAATGGTAATAATCTTTGGGTATGGAGTCAAATGCCTGATGATAGAGAATCAAATTTTGGAACAGGTGCTGCTTGGGAGGGGGCTTACCCGATGATGAGAAGGGTAAACCTTGGTTTAATGATGTCATTCTAACAATTGATTTGCTATGAAAGCTTTAAATTATATAAAAACTAAAATCAATATACTTGCCGCTGCTGTGCTTGTAGTGGTAAGCTCAACTTCTTGTTTGGACTACTTAGAAAGAACTCCTGAGTCTGTAATCTCTGAGGAAATTGCTTTCTTGAATTTTCAAAATTTCCAAGGTTTTACCGAAGAATTATACCATTGTATTCCAAATTTTACCACCAATTACTGGACAGCTTCTTGGAATTGGGGAGATGATGAAATGGTGTCCGCAGCGGGTAGTTTCCACGTAACCTTTGCTTTTGATAGAGGAAACTTCTGGGCCTGGCAGGTAGAACATTCTGGCCATGGTGGACAGGCAAGCTGGATGGACCGATGGTCTGCAAATACCAACGATAATCCACATACCAAAGGATTATGGCCTTTGGCTTGGTATGGTATTCGAAAAGCTAATCAAGGCTTGGAGAATCTTCACCGTATGACGGATGCCACAGATGAAGAGCGTGCCTTGATTGAGGGTCAATTGTTATTCTTCAGAGGGTGGTTCCACTTCATGTTATTCCAACATGTGGGAGGATTACCATATATCGATAGAGTGCTACCTGGAGATGAACAATTGAGAGAGGGTAGATTGAATTACCATCAAAGTGCAGAAAGAGCAGCTGCTGACTTGAGAAGAGCTGCGGACCTTTTACCTATCAATTGGGATAATACGGTAGCGGGTCGACGTACCTTGGGTAGAAATGAATTAAGGATCAATAAGATTATGGCTCTAGCTTATTTGGGTAAAAACCTTTTATATGCAGCTAGCCCCTTGATGAATCTTGAATCTACAGGTAGTCGAACCTACAATACGGATTTTGCACGTCGTTCTGCTGAAGCCTTTGGTGAATTACTTGATTTGGTAGAAAGTGGTCAGACACAATATGCATTGATGCCTTTTGATCGTTGGCATGGATTATTCTATACAATGGGACAAAATTGGGCACTTTCAGGAGGTACTGAGACTATTTTCCGTTCTTTATATTGGTCTGGAGATCAGTCTAACTGGGGTATTACCAAGCAGTATTTCCCATCCATTATTGTAGATGGTGATGCGACGAAGTTTGTTCCTACGGCCAACTTTGTTAACAAATATTTTGGTATGGCCAATGGCTTACCACTTCCTGCTGATATTACTCAAGTAGATCCTGAATCAGGTTACGATCCGGAGTTTCCATTTAGAGGAAGAGATCCACGCTTCTACAAGAGCATCATGTTTGACGGGATGCAGGTGGTGCAAGGTTCCATGCCTCCTAATCAGGAAGATAACCGATTTGCCAACCTTTTCACTGGTGGTAGCTATCGCGGTGCTGTTTCAGGAAGTCCTACAGGTTTTGTGAATAGAAAGTTTGTTCCATTGACTGCTAATGCCTATGACAATGCATTCGCTTTCGGTGCAGCACTTCACTTGAACGTTCCATATTTGAGATTGGCTGATGTGTATTTGATGTATGCAGAGGCAGCATTGATGGGGCACAATTCTGTAATGGGTAAATCAACCAACTTCAGTAAAACAGCCGTGGATGCGGTAAATGTGATCAGACAAAGAGCAGGAATGCCCGATGTCTTACCAAGATTTACGGCCTCAGTTGATTTGTTTTTAGAAGAAATCAAGCGTGAGCGTGCTGTGGAGTTGGCTTTTGAAAGACATCGATTCAACGATCAGAGAAGATGGATGCAATTTATTGATCGCCCATACAATTTGAAAACGTCCATTGAATTTACCAGAGCTCCGGAATCTGAAGTAGGTGGTGATCCTACGCAGATGCGAGTATTAAACTTGAGAGAACAGGTACTAGTAGAAAGACCATTGGCAGATAGACATTATTGGTTGCCATTGAAGGTTTCTGACGTAACACTTTACCCTGAATTCAGACAAAATCCAGGCTGGTAATTAATCAATTTCAACATTTTGAAAAAGCACTCATGAAATATAAAAATATAATTTGGATGTTGGTTTTGATGCTGATGATGAGTCCTGTATTTGTCTATGCTCAAGAACAACAAACCATTCGGATACAATCACGGATAACAGACACCAAGGGAGTGCCGATAGCTTCCGCGCAAATCTTGAATGATGACGAGGAAGTTTTAGGTACAACCAATGCTCAGGGGGCATTCGACATACAAATAATTCCAAATGCGCTAATTATTTTCAGAGCCGAAGGGTATGAAACAAAGGTATTGAGATTGTCAAATCAGACAGAGGATATCATCCTGACGCCTGAGTGGGAGTCAAGACAAGTGAATACTGCCTTTCAAGCGAAAGATAAAGCAAACTTGATTGGAGGGATTTCTTATGTAAATGTGCCTGAATTGTTTGAGAAGAATTATTTCACTTGGACATTGGACAATATGGAAGGATTTGCCCCTGGTTTTCACGGGAATATCTGGGGAAATAACGAGTATTTATTGCTTGTGGATGGTGTTCCTAGAGATCCAGGAAGTGTGATGCCGATAGAAATTGAGCAGATCACATTCTTGAAAGGCGTTTCAGCAGTAGCATTATATGGTAGCCGGGCTGCTAAAGGTGTGATCATGGTTACCACCAAGCGTGGGAGTGTTGGTAGACAGACTATCAATGTAAGAGCTAATACCGGTGTCCATGTAGCGAGAGAAATCCCTAAGTACTTGGGTTCTGCCGAATACATGACCTTGTTTAATGAAGCTCGGGTAAATGATGGATTGCAGCCTTTATTTTCTCAAGAAGAAATCTTCAATCATGGTTCTGGTTCAAATCCATATCGCTATCCTAATTTGGACTTCTACTCAACTGATTACTTACAGCAAGCCTACAGCAGACATGATGCTACGATGGAAATTGCGGGTGGAAATGATCGTGCAAGATATTACACCAACTTGGGTATGATGTCAGAAGGTTCACTTCTCAATTTTGGCCAAGCAGCTCAAAATAGAAATGAGCGTTTCAATGTTCGTGGTAATGTAGATATGAATCTGACTGATTATATCTCAGGTTTTGCAGACGCTGCTGTTATTCTATATAATGGAAGAGGTGTCAACACCAATTTCTGGCAAGGTGCTGCAACCATCAGACCGAATAGATTTTCTCCTTTGGTACCGATCAGTATGATTGAAGAAGATGATTTGGTTTCCCAAAATTTCATTCAGAACAGTAGCCACATCATTGGAGGTCAGTACCTTTTAGGAGGAACTCAATTGGAGCAGACCAACCCGATAGCTGATATTTATGCAGGTGGATCTAATGTCTTTACAAGCAGACAATATCAGTTCAATACAGGGGTAAATGCAGATTTGAGAAATATAGCACAAGGGTTGACTTTCAATTACAGATTTGGTTTGGATTATCAAACTTCATATACCCTCGCATTTAATAATCAATATGCTGTTTTCCAACCACAATGGAATAACTATGCGGGGCAGGATTTAATCACAAGTTTAACCAGATTTGGACAGGATGCCAGTACACGTACTCAGAATATCAGTGGTAGCCGTTTCCAGCAAACCATGGCTATGTCAGCTCAATTAAATTACAATACTGTAATTGATAACAAACACGAGCTTTCTGCTATGTTGATTGCAGGAGGATTCCAAACAGGAGTTTCTCAAATGTACCATAGAGTAAGCAATGCAAATCTTGGAATTCACTTAGGATACAATTACCAAAATCGATTCCTAGCAGAATTTAACGGTGCTGTTATTCACTCTGCAAGACTTCCAGAACAAAATAGACAAGCCTTTTCACCAACGGCATCCTTTGGTTGGAGATTAAGTAATGAAGGTTTTCTGAAAAACTCTTCTGTCGTCAATAATCTATTGCTGTCTGTTTCTGGTGGTATCGTTCATACGGATTTGGATATCATGGATTATTACATGTATGAGCAGGTATTCACCCAGCAAGGGGATGGCACTGTGTTCTACACCTGGAAAGATGGTTTGAACAACATTACGACTATTTCCAGAAGGGGGGCAAATCCTGAGATGAGATTTCCGAGAAGAGAGGAAATCAATATCGGTGTAGAGGGGTCCTTCTTTAACAATAAGGTGTTCTTCGCAGGTTCTGCATTCATCAGTAACATGACAGGCTTATTGGTACAAAGAAGTGATATCTATCCAAGCTTCTTCACTACGGGGTTTCCAGTTTCTTCATTTATTCCATTTGAAAACTACAATAGCGATCAGCGAACAGGTTTTGATTTCAATTTGAATGTAAGGGAAAAAGTTGGAGCAGTTAATTTAAATGTAGGACTGGTTGGTACTTACTATGCTACCAAAGCTTTGCAACGTGGAGAAAACTGGTTGGATGACTACCAGATTAGAGAAGGTAGACCAATAGATGCTATCTGGGGTTTGCAGAATCTAGGATTCTTCGAAAGCAATGCACAGATTGGTTTGTCTCCAACTCAAATATTTGGTGAAGTCGTGCCAGGTGATCTTCGCTACCTCGATCAAAACGGTGACGGCAGAATCACTCCTCAGGATGAAGTATTCCTAGGAAGGGGAGGTTGGTTTGGTGCTCCATTAACTATGGGTTTAAACGTAACGGCTCAATGGAAAAACTTTACCTTCTTCGCCTTAGGTATGTGGAGAAGTGGAGCTTTTGCCATGAGAAATAGCTCTTATTTCTGGATTGCGGGCGATGCTAAATATTCTGAAGTAGTAAGAGATCGCTGGACTCCTGAAACTGCTGCAACAGCTACCTATCCACGATTGACAACCCTCAATGGAGCCAATAACTTTAGAAATTCGGATTTCTGGTTGTATAGTACCGATAGATTCGATTTGGCGAGGGTTCAGGTGACCTACCGTGTACCTGCTGACAAATTCTTTGGAGGTGCATTTATCAAAGGGATGGATGTGTATATGAATGGAGCTAATCTGTTGACTTTGGGTCCAAACAGAAAAATCCTGACCACGAGTATTGGGTCTGCTCCACAGACACACTTCTTTAATCTAGGTTTAGCGGCACAGTTTTAAAATCGAAACAACATGAAGAATTTAAGAAACATATTGGGTACGCTGGCAATGGTTACTGTATTAAGTACTGCTTGTGTGGACCTTTTTGAACCGGCAATTCAGAACAACCGTGACTTGGAAAGTAGCTTCAATGAACCAAGATTTGCTCAGGGTTTGATTATTAATGGATACGCACGTATTCCAAGAAACGGTTGGTCATTCAATGATATGGCCACGGATGATGCGGTTGCCAACAATGAAAACAATGCCTTCTTTAATATGGCAAGTGGTCAGTGGGCTTCTGATAATAATCCTGTTATGCAGTGGACTAATTCCAAGGCTGCTATTCAGTATTTGAATCTGATGATTGAGACTGCTGATAGCGTGACATTTACAGTTAATAATTCTATGCTAGACAGGATGTTTGCTGATCGTATTAAAGGTGAAGCCTTGGGATTACGTGCCTTGTTTATGTTCCATTTGCTTCAGGCACATGGAGGGATGGCAGACGGTCAGATGTTGGGTGTTCAGATTTTCACTGAATCCAAAAATCTAAACTCACAATTCAATCTTCCAAGAAATACATTCGAGGAATGTATGCAGCAATTGTATTCAGATGTGGAAACAGCCCTTGAGTTATTGCCTTTGGATTTTGAAAACATCGCGAGTGAAGACGATGTACCTTTGAAGTACCGTGCATTGGGTGCTAACAGGAATGACTACAACAGAGTCTTTGGAGAAGATGCGAGACAATTGTTGAGCGGAAGAATAGCAAGAGCCATTAGAGCTCAAGCTGCGCTGATGGCAGCGAGTCCAGCCTTTAGTCAAGGTAACAGTACCACTTGGGAAGATGCTGCAAGATATGCAGGTGAGTTATTGCAGTTGAATGGTGGTATCTCGGGAATAGCTCCAACGGGACTGACTTGGTATACAAATGTCAATGAAATCAATAATTTGGGAGGTGGTATCAATCAGCAGGAGATTCTGTGGAGAGCTTCTCTTGGAGGGCCTTCCAGTAACTTAGAAGCAGCACATTTTCCTCCTACTCAATTTGGAAATGGTTTGTTGAATCCAACTCAAAACTTGGTAGATGCATTTCCAACAGTTGATGGATATCCAATCACACATCCAAACAGCTCCTATGATCCGGCAAATCCTTATGCTAATAGAGATCCGAGATTCAATCATTACATCATCCGCAATGGTAATACTGCAGGACCAAACAATCAGGTCATCAATACTACGGCAGATGGAGGAACTAATGATGGGATTAATAGGGTGGAGGTTTCTACTAGAACAGGGTATTACATGCGTAAACTGTTGAGACAGGATGTCAATCTGAACCCTGTATCTGTTAGTGGGCAGTTGCATGTGATGCCAAGAATCCGCTATACAGAATTGTATTTGATCTATGCTGAGGCTGCAAACGAAGCTTGGGGGCCTCTAGGAACAGGAGGGTTTGGGTTCTCAGCTTACGATGTCATCAAAGCACTTCGCCAGCGTGCAGGCATAGGTTTGAATAATGGGGATGCTTATCTTGAATCCATTAGAAATGATCAAAATGCTATGCGTGAAATGATCAGAAATGAGAGAAGGTTGGAGCTTTGCTTCGAGGGATTCCGCTTCTGGGATTTGAGAAGATGGAACTTAAACTTGACTGAACCAGCACGAGGCATGAGAATTCAAAACAATAGTTTTCAAGTCATCAATGTTCAGAACAGAGTGTTTGGAGAGCATATGAAATATGGTCCTGTACCTTTGAGTGAGCTGTTGAAATACAGCGCACTAAGACAAAATACAGGCTGGTAAAAATCATCTACTGGTAATTCTTGAAGCCAAAAGAAAAAAACATGAAAAAATTTATAATTCTATTTATCGCAGTCATAGGCATCAGTTCCTGTGTAAATCAAGACTGGCAATTTCCGGACTTCGATTTTCAGAGCGTGTACTTTTCACATCAATATCCTGTAAGGACGATTACATTGGGTGAAGATTTCTTTGATACTACTTTGGATAATGAGTGGAGATTTAGGGTGATGGCCACCACGGGTGGAGTCTACCAAAACCGAAACAATATCCAATTGGATCTTGAATTTGATCCTTCCTTAGCTGAAAATCTATTGTTTTCTCAAGGTGGCAGGGAGGTCAAAGTCATGCCTTCTGAATATTTTCAAATGCCTGAACCTGTCCTTACGATTCCAAGAGGTTCCCTTATTGGGGGGATCGAATTTGAATTAACAGGGGCATTTTTCAATGATCCGGATGCGATCCACAATACATATGTGATTCCATTGAGGATAGTTAATGCTGCAAATGTGGACACCGTATTGAGAGGTTTATCTCCTCTCCCTAATCCAAACCGACATGTAACCGGTGATTGGGAGGTTTTACCAAAAGATTTTGTCCTGTATGCTGTGAAGTATGTGAACGAATGGCATGGTATCTACCTGAGAAGGGGATTGGATGTAATCACTGGTAAACCAGGTCATGAAGATTTGACTGGTCAAGTAGTCAGAAGAGAGCGTTTTGTAGAGCATGATGAGTTAAAAGAGCTAAATACGCGCTCATTGACCTCTATTGATTTTCCTTTGACTATTCAGAGTGCCGGTGGTGTCAATCAAACTGTTAATCTGAGGTTGGATTTCAACAATCAGGGGAATTGTACCATTTCTTCCATCACTGATGGTATAACGGCTACCGGTTCTGGTCAATTTGTCAAGCGTGGAGAAAAAAGAAGTTGGGGGAATCAAGACAGAGATGCATTATATCTACAATATGAACTTGATTTACCCACGATGAGAATGGCAACAACAGATACGCTCGTTATGAGAAATCGTGGTGTTGGTTTAGAATTTTTTAATCCTGTTGTTCAATAACCTGAAAAATCTAAGTGTATGAAAAAAATTATTTATTCTGTTGGTGTTGTAGGTTTATTCAGCTTAGCTTCTTGTGCTGATTTTGGAGCATTGAATGATTTTCAGGTTGAAAAACCTTTGAGCGTTGAGATGCAAGAACAGATCAATAGCTTTGGAGATTTGTTGAATTATGTGGAAGAATTGGGTAATTCCAATTTTAGATTAGGAGTCTCTTTGCCTATGAGTGATTATACCAATCAGGGGGTCCGATTCAGATTGGTTAATCGAAACTTCAATGAGTTTTCACCTGCATCAGGTATGGATCACCGTTCTGTTGTGCAGAATAATGGTAATCTCAATCTGGCGCAGGTACAATCTTTATTGGAATTAGCGGATTCAAGGGAAATCAATGTTTTTGGAAATCCATTGATTTGGCACCGCAATCAAAATTCAGGATTCCTCAATGGTCTATTAGCTCCATTAATTGTAAATTCCCCCGCATTTATGAATGAGTTGAATGTAAATACCTTAGGTTCTGGTAACTTGGAGGATTGGTCTTTTTCTCAAGGCGTTTCCTTTGCTCCTAATGAAGGAATGGGATCAGGTACTCCCGCCATTCAATTACAGGCAGGTATGTCAGGTAACCCTTCAGACTTGAGATTTTCTTCCCCAATGATGGGAATTATTCCAGGAAGAACGTACGAGGTAATTGCCTATATTAAATCTGATCAACCAGGTGAAGGAAGATTTACCTTTGAAGGACTCAACAATAATGAACCTGAATTAGCTTGGGGTGGAACTGGCCCTGCGACAGAAACTTTCACGACTAGTATTTCTTGGAAGGAAATCCGTTTCAGAGTAAGTGACTTTACAGGTGATAGTTTCCGCTTCAACCTTGAGTTAGGCTTCCAGCCTGGTGTCACTTATTTTTTAGATATCAATAATTTGTATGTCTATGATTTGGAAGGTGATCCAGTCATCAATAACCTGATTTCAGGTGGTGACTTTGAGTCAGGCATTGCTTGGGGTGGATGGGGTAATAACTCTGTTCGTGGTGTTACAGAAGAAGGTATGGGGGTTGGGAATAGCGGCCGTGCTTTCTTTGTGACTAACCCTTCCCTTACCGGGGGATTCTGGGAAGTGCAAACCCTTTATCAATTAGCAGCTCCTGTTACAGAAGGTGATACCTATCGCTTGAGTTTCTGGGTAAGAGGTGATGCTGAAGGTGTGATTCGTCCTGAATTGCAAAGCCCGAACTTTTCTTCCAATGGCTTTGGGCAAGTATTTGTTACCCGTGATTGGAGATTTGTTTCCATTACTACCACAGCAACAGCTGCTGATAGAAATAGGTTTATCATCAGTTACGGAGAGTTTGCAGGTACGGTATACATAGATCAAGTTGTACTAGCTAGTGAATCATTTACAGGTGGGTCTACTACCATCGTGGAGAAAACAGCAACTGAAAAGACCTCCATAATTGGCACCCAAATGCAGCGTTGGATCAGTGAATTTGTTTCTCAAACCAAAAATGATATTAAGGTAAGAGAGGTTGTTTCTGAACCAATTCATCCATCCAATAATGGACTGATTCGTACAGGCCAAGGACTTACCCTTGCAGACGGAGAGTTCTACTGGCAAGACTTCATTGGTAAAGACTATGCTGTCGATGCTTTCAAATTGGCAAGACAGCATGGGAATCCAGATGATATTTTGTTCATCAGTGAGAGTGGTATGGAGTCCAATCTAAGCAAGGCTGAGGCACTTATTGATTATGTTTCCTACATAGAAGAGAATGGTGGCAAAGTCGATGGAATTGCAGCCAAGATGGTTTTGAATCTAAACTCCAACATGCAAAACGTATCCGAGTTGTTGAGAATGTTGGCTGCTACAGGTAAGAAGATTAAAATCTCTGATTTGGAGATCCGTCTGAATGATTCCCAGCCATCATTGGTAGCTTTGATTACACAGGGAGACATGTATAAGCAAGTGGTAGACCTTTATTTATCCTTGATTCCTATGAATCAGCAATATGGGATTTCACTTGCTGCGCCTATCGACGGTACTGATTCTGCTAGATCGGGTCTTTGGAATTCTGCATTGACACGTAAGCATGCATATGCCGGATTCGCAGAAGGAATTCAAAAGTAATTGAACAATTGGACAGGGAAGTACTTAGTGTCTTTCCTGTCCTTTATTCAACTAAGTAACCAAAAAAATCTGACCTAGCCAGTCTCTTAGCCACTATTTAACTCCATAATCATGTTTCGCTTTAAGCCTATTCTCATAGGTTTCCTGATACTTTTTTTCTCATGTAATACCATCGAATCTGATGATTTGCAGGAGGTAGTACAGGAAAATCCCAATGATTCCATAGATGAAGAGCCTACCAATGTATCTTGGCCACTCCCTACCCCGGAATTAAAAGTGCAGGGAAGGCATTTGGTAGACCCTTGTGGTAATGAGGTGCTCCTTCATGGAGTTGCTATCACTACAAGCCCTTGGTTTAATGGTGGACATGTTGGTATCTGGCGATGGAATGATTATGATGTAGGTGGATGCCTTAACTATAATCGGGCTGTCATGAATACGCTATCAAAGGGAAATGGGGAATGGTATCTGAATATGGTCAGATTGCATATGGATCCTTATTGGAGCAATGAGCCTGGACCTCCCTTACCTGAGCATGACATATCAAGATTTAGTTTTGCAAGATTTGTAAGGTCCATAGAGGAGGTGGTTTTGCCTTTGGTAGATCATGCAGAGAGTAGAGGAATGTATGTGATTTTGAGACCTCCGGGCGTCTGCCCCCAAAGAATTGCGGTTGGGGATGAGTACTTTGATTACCTGATGAGAATTTGGGATCATATTTCAAAACTGCCCCAATTGAAAAACCGCAAGCATGTCATGTTTGAACTTGCCAATGAGCCTATAGAAATTTTAGGTACTAATGGAATATATGGAAGCGATACCCAACCTCATTTTGATGCACTGAAGCTCTTTTTCCAACCTATGGTGGATTTGATCAGAGCTAATGGAGCCGAAAATGTACTCTGGATTCCTGGATCAGGTTACCAGTCTCATTATAGAGGCTTCCCTAATAATCCTATAGAGGATGATAATTATGGCTATGCTGTCCACATTTATCCAGGATACTGGGGACAGGATAATAATGACCCGATCACCTTTAGAAGAAATTGGAATACCCATATCAAACCAGTAGCAGACATTGCTCCTATCGCCATCACAGAGATTGATTGGGGTCCGGAAGAATATTTGGTTTGGGGTAAAGGGGGCGTAACAGGTACTCCCGGTACTTGGGGATTTGGGGCCAACTTTAAAGTTTTGGCGGATGAGTCAGGGAATGTGAGTTGGAATTTATTGATGCCTGAAAATCTCATCCATAATGCTGATCCGCAAGGTGACATCGCTTACAATAGAAATCCGGAAGCTTGTGCTTACCCGGTTTACAATTGGTTTAGAGCATACGCTCAAGAAAAAACTATCTGTGGATCTTGATTTACCCAGTTATCACTAGAAGAAAAAATAAGAAATTATGAAAACAACACATCTGAGAAAATTTGCCCTAGTATTATCGGTGGTAATACTTGCGTCATTTTCAACCCAGGATTTTACTGGGAATGATGATGACTTCTTTCTTCAATCAGCTTTTGAAGGAAAGTTTCTTTTTGGTGCAGCGTTAAATACGAGTCATATTAACAGAACTGATACCAAAGGCTTGGAGGTGTTGAGTCAGCACTTTAATTCGATTGTTGCCGAAAACATCATGAAAAGTGGATTGATGCAACCTTCGGAAGGGAACTTCAATTTCACCATGGCCGATAAATTTGTTGAGTTAGGGCAAGAGGGGAATTTTCATATAGTAGGTCATACCCTGATCTGGCATTCTCAAGCACCAAGATGGTTTTTTACCGATAGTGAAGGTAAAGATGTCAGTCCAGAAGTATTGACCCAACGAATGAGAGACCATATTCATACCGTAGTAGGTAGATACAAAGGGAAAATCAAAGGTTGGGATGTGGTAAATGAAACAATCCTAGACGATGGTTCTTGGAGAAATAGTAAATTCTATCAGATTCTGGGAGAAGACTTTGTGAAATTGGCCTTTCAGTTTGCCCATGAAGCTGACCCAGAGGCTGAGTTGTATTACAATGATTATTCCATGGCCAACCCTGGAAAAAGAGAAGGAGTAGTCAGAATGGTCAAAAATCTTCAAGCGCAAGGCGTGCGCATCGATGGTATTGGCATGCAAGGACATATTGGGCTGGATTACCCTACGGTGGATGAGTTTGAAAAAAGTATTTTGGCATTTTCTGAGTTAGGTGTTACTGTGATGATAACAGAACTTGATCTCAGTGTTTTGCCGTCTCCAAGAAGAGATATGGGAGCAGATGTAGCCACCAATGTTGCCTATCAACAAAGCTTAAATCCATATACGGAGGGGCTTCCAGAAGATATTCAGCAGAAATTTGATCAACGTTACCGAGACTTCTTTGGCCTGTTTTTAAAGCATCATGATAAAATTTCCCGAGTGACACTTTGGGGGATTCAGGATGGAGATTCTTGGAAAAATGGATGGCCGGTAAGAGGGCGTACAGATTATCCTTTATTGTTCAATAGAGATTATACCCCCAAAAGCGTAGTGAGTGATATCATCACTATGGCGCGAGCGCAACAATAAATAATCTATCATTTAGTGAATTTCTGACATGGTAGAAACGCGCACCTTTTCATTTATCCTTAGTTTTCTTCTCGTTATTATTGGTTCTGAAGCTTTTGCTCAGCATGCTATAAATCCAATAATCCACGCAGATGTTCCCGACCCTTCTATCATAAGGGTTGGGGATGTCTATTACATGAGTAGCACGACGATGCATATGAGTCCTGGATTGCCAATTATGAAATCTACAGATTTGGTCAATTGGGAATTACTCAATTATGCATATGATGTATTGGATAATGGTGATGATTTGGCTTTGGATAATGGAAAATCCATGTACGGAAAGGGCTCTTGGGCAAGTAGTCTTCGGTATCATGATGGTATTTATTATGTCAGTACTTTTTCAGGGAATACCAATAAAACCTATATCTACACGACGGATGATATTGAGTCAGGAAATTGGAAAGCAACTTATTTCAGTCCTTCGCTTCATGACCATTCCTTATTTTTTGAGGATGATAAGGTCTATATGATTTGGGGAGGTGGTGAGATTAAAATCGTCCAACTGAAGCAAGATCTTTCGGGTATTAAGAGGGAAACAGAGCAGGTTTTAGTAGCAAAAGCACATGCGCCTATTGAAAAAGAAATCATGCTTCATGCAGAGGGTTCCCAAATGTTTAAAATCGATGGAAACTATTACCTCTTCAATATCGCTTGGCCACGTGGAGGCATGCGAACAGTCCTGATACACAAAGCTGACAATCTTTTTGGCCCATATGAGGGGAGAGTAGCCTTGGAAGATAAAGGAGTTGCCCAAGGTGGATTGATAGATACGCCTGATGGTGATTGGTTTGCCTATTTATTCCGAGATTTTGGGGCGGTAGGGAGAATTCCTTATTTGGTCCCCGTGATATGGGGACAGGGTTGGCCTATCCTAGGAGTTGATGGTCAAGTTCCTATGGAATTAACTCAATTGCCTGCGCAAAAAACATCTATTCCTTCCATTGTGGCTTCTGATAATTTCAAACGTTCTGAAAATGAGCCGGATTTGCCATTGGTTTGGCAATGGAATCATAATCCTGTGGAGAAACTTTGGTCAATTAACAGAGTAGAAGGTCTGATTTCTTTTCATACAAATAGAATAGATGATTCTTGGTTGTCCGCAAGAAATACGCTTACTCAACGAACCTTTGGCCCAACGAGTGCGGCAGAAGTAACCTTGCACTTGAATCAATTGAAAGAAGGGGATGTCGCTGGTCTTGGGCTCTTGCAAAAGCATTATGGCTGGATTGGCGTGAAAGTAAAAGATGGTCAAAAGGTTTTACAATTGGAATTGATTGAACAAGAGAATCCGATCATATATGAAGGAAAAAAGATTGCAAGTGACCGAATAAGATTTAAAGCTTACGGCGATTTCCAAGATCGAAAAGATCTAGCCAGCTTCTTTTACAGTGAAGATGATGGTGAAACTTGGACCCAACTTGGGCCTCAACTAAAGATGAGTTATACCCTCCCTCATTTTATGGGATATCGTTTTGCGCTATTCTATTACGCCACAAGTGACCCCGGTGGGAAGGTTGATTTCAGTGATTTCAGAATTTCCCAGTAACCTATAACCTATTAAACCCAGATATACCGATGATTCATACCCATGTACTTTTAAGGAAATCAATGTTTTTATGGGCCTTATTGCTCATACAAACAATAGCTTTCGCACAAAACCCATTAGTTAGACATCAGTTTTCCGCAGACCCCAGTGCCAAAGTTTTTGGGGATAGAATATATATTTATGCTTCACATGATATCCGCTGTGAACATACTCAAGGCAGACCTGATTGGTTTTGTATGGAAGATTACCATGTGTTTTCTTCTGATAATTTGATTGATTGGGATGACCATGGCATGGCTTTGCATCAATCGCATGTGCCTTGGGCAGATCAGGAATCATATAGTATGTGGGCACCTGATGGGGCAGAGAAAAATGGAAAGTACTATTTCTTTTTTCCTTCCAAAGCCAAAGGACATTTAGAAAGACAAAACGATCCAACAGTCAATGGTTCTGCTTTCAATATTGGGGTAGCTATAGGAGATAATCCGGGCGGTCCATTCACTCCAGAACCAACGCCCATTCCTCAGGTATATGGCATAGACCCAAATGTATTTATTGATAAAGATGGACAAGCCTACTTGTATTGGTCACAGCATGATTTTTTTGTTGCTAAGCTGAAGGACAATATGTTGGAATTGGCTGAGGAGCCAAGAATCATTGAAAATATTCCGTCCAAAGGTTTGAAAGAAGGGCCGTTCTTGTTTGAAAGAAATGGAATTTATTACCTAACCTATCCAAGAGTAGAAAATCAAACCGAGCGTATTGAATATGCAACTGCGCGTCATCCCTTAGGTCCATTTGAATACAAAGGTGTGATTATGGATGAATCACCTACCGGTTGCTGGACCAATCATCAGTCCGTAGCCAAGTTCAAAGGGCAATGGTATTTCTTTTACCATCATAATGATTTTTCTCCTGATTTTGATAAAAATCGCTCTATCCGAGCTGATAGCTTGTTTTTTACAGCTGATGGTTTGATCAAAAAAGTAATCCCAACTCACCGGGGGATCGGTATTTCAGAGGCGAATCGTCGGATACATCCTGATCGGTACAGCTCCAAAAGTACCCAAGGCTATGCGATTGAATTTCTGAATAAGGATGTGCCATTTGATGGGTGGAAGTCAGTTTTCACTCAGAACAATTCTTGGGTGCGGTATAACAAAGTTGATTTCGGAACTAGTCAACTGGGAGCAATCAAGGTAAAAGTAAATGCCGATACTGAGGGGATACTTCAAGTGCGCTCAGCTTTGGAAAATGGGAAAATCATTGCAGAAATACCTATAAAGCCAAGCAATGGCTGGGTAGAAATACAAGAGTCTACAGCTGCCCAAGTAAATGGGCTACATGATTTGGTATTTGTCTATAAAGGCAGCGGAAACTTAGCGTTGGATTGGGTCACCTTTCTATAACTTAAATCGAGACTATTTGATTCATGAGTATCGACATACGTAAATATAGTTTGATTTGTCTGCTGATTTTCAGTTTGAGCGCCTGTGCTGTTAAAGAAGAGGTTACAAGCCAAGATTGGAAGTTGTGGTATGAACAACCTGCTAGTCAATGGGTAGAGGCTTTACCAATTGGCAATGGGCGACTAGGTGCCATGATTTTTGGAGATCCTTCGCGTGAATTGATTCAATTGAATGAAAATACTTTCTATGCAGGACAGCCTCATGAAAATGATAATCCAAATGCTCTTGGTGTATTGAGACAAGTACAGGAGTTGATTTTTGAGGGAGCATATGTGAAAGCACAACAATTGGTGGATGAGAATTTTTTCAGTGGAGTCCATGGGATGCCCTATCAAACTATTGGGAATTTAAGAATTACCCATCAGGATAGCAGTCAGGTTTCGGAATATTACAGAGAGTTGGATTTAGAAACCGGTATCGTCCGAACGGAATTCCAAAAATCAGGCGTGAAAATTTCTTCCGAAGCTTTTGCCTCTTTCCCTGATCAGGTATTAGTGTTTAGACTCAAAGCGGATGAAGTCAAAGCACTTAATTTCACTACTTCCTTTGATAGACCGGGGAGTTTAATGGTTTCTACAACATCGGATGCATTGGTATTTACCGGAAAGTCCTCCGATCATGAGGGGATCAAGGGAGCAGTAGTTTTCGAAGGCCAAGCTAAATTTATACTTCCCAAGACAGGTGAGCTTCGGGTTAAAGATGATCATATCCAAGTGATTGATGCAGAAGAGGTACTCATTTTCATTGCAATTGCGACCAATTTTGTCAACTATCAGGACATCAGTGAAGATCCTGCTGCTAAAGTCAACGAGGTTTTAGCCAAGGCGACTTCGAAAGATTATACTATCCTTCTTCAAGATCATCTAACTGATTACCAAAGTTTATACAATAGGGTAAGTTTGGATTTGGGGGTAACTCCAGCTGCTGATCTTCCCACAGATAAGCGGATCGAGCACTTTGCTTCAGGTGAAGATCCGCATTTGGCAGCATTGTATTTTCAGTTTGGCAGGTATTTGTTGATTGCTTCATCCAGACCCGGAGGGCAGCCAGCCAATTTGCAGGGCATATGGAATTACCAACTGCATCCAGCTTGGGACAGTAAATACACGGTCAATATCAATGCGGAAATGAATTATTGGCCAGCTGAAATTACCAATTTATCTGAACTCCATGAGCCTTTCATACAGATGGTGCGGGAATTATCGGAGTCAGGTCAGTCCACAGCCCAAAATATGTATGGTGCGAGAGGGTGGGTGCTCCACCATAATACGGATTTATGGAGAGTTACCGGCCCAATTGATTTTGCAGAATCAGGCATGTGGCCATTAGGAGGAGCTTGGCTCGCGCAACATCTGTGGGAGAAATATGAGTTTTCCGGTAATGAGGCATTCTTGTTACAAGTTTACCCAGCCTTGAAGTCAGCTGCTCTATTTTTTGTTGACTTTATGACAGAGGATCCGGATACAGGGTATTGGGTAGTCTCTCCTTCAGTTTCCCCTGAAAACGTTCCTTATCAGCATCACAGAGCAGCTGTGGCTATGGGGAACACCATGGATAATCAGCTCTTGTTGGATTTGTTCCGAAAAACTATCGCTGCCGGTGCTATCCTCAACGATAATGATCCAGAGCTTGAGGTGATGAAAGAGCGTATGGCAGCCCTTCCTCCAATGAGGATAGGGAAGTGGGGGCAGCTGCAAGAGTGGTTCTTTGATTGGGATAATCCCGAAGATGATCATAGACATGTGTCGCATCTGTATGGACTTTATCCATCCAATCAGATTTCACCTTATCGAACTCCAGAATTATTTGAAGCGGCTAAAGTTTCTCTTCAAGCGAGAGGAGATGTCTCTACAGGCTGGTCTATGGGATGGAAAGTTAATTTATGGGCTCGATTTTTAGATGGAAACCATGCATTGAAATTGCTCAAGGATCAGCTAAGTCCAGCTATTCTTCCTGATGGCAAACAAAAAGGAGGCACCTACCCTAACTTATTTGATTCTCATCCACCCTTCCAGATTGATGGAAATTTTGGCTGTACCGCCGGAATTGCCGAAATGCTTTTACAGAGTCATGATGGTGCTATTCATATTCTTCCTGCCTTACCTGATGCATGGAAGAAAGGCAAAGTGTCAGGATTGAGGGCTAGAGGAGGATTTGAAGTAGCGATTGATTGGGAGAACTCTCAAGCAAAAGCTATCCGTATCCATTCTAATTTGGGAGGTACTTGTATCATTAGATCGTATCATCCTTTGAAAGGGAAAGGGTTACAACTGCTTTCAGGGGAAAATTCAAATCCTTTTTATACTGTTCCTGAAATTAAGCCATTTGTAGATGATATGAGCAAATCCAACTTACCGGAATTGAGGAAAATCTACGAATATGAGATAGCAACCAAAGCAGGTGAAATTATTCAATTAACACAGAAGTAAATTGTTATGGGAAAAAGTTTGATGGTTTGGGTATGTGTATTCGGTCTTGTTACTGTTACGGGATATTACTTGATTGTAGATCATTTACCCTCTTTGCAAGTATTGACTCCTGCAAAAAGAATGAATGTACAGGATGGAGTAGATCCCAATTTCTATGTTTTTTTAGCCTTTGGACAGTCAAATATGGAGGGCTTTTCCCCTTATGAAGCTCAAGATCAGCAGACATCTGAGCGTTTTTTAATGATGGCTGCGGTTGATTGTCCGGAGCTTAATAGAGTTCAAGGGAGCTGGTATCCGGCCGCAGCCCCAATTACCCGCTGCAACACAGGTATCAGTCCGGTAGATTACTTTGGAAAAACCTTGATAGCAAAGCTTCCTTCACATATTAAAGTTGGTGTAATCAATGTGTCTGTAGGAGGAACGAGAATAGAACTTTTTGATGAGGATGAACGAGCGTCTTATTTACAGGATTCTCCGGACTGGTTAAAAAATACCGCTAGTCACTACAATGATTCTCCTTATGATAGACTTGTCTCTTTGGCCAAAGAGGCACAGAAAAAAGGAGTTATCAAAGGGATTCTTCTTCATCAAGGAGAATCGAATACAGGGGATGCTATGTGGCCAATGAAAGTAAAAAAAGTCTACGATAGACTTTTGCGGGATTTGAATCTACCTCAAGATAGTGTTCCAATTTTGGCAGGAGAAGTGGTCGGAGAAGCCCAAGGGGGGAAATGCGCATCCATGAATCCTATTATTCAATCGCTGCCAACGTACATTCCAAAAGCATATGTGATTTCATCCCAAGATTGTGAGGCTATAGATGATGGCTTACACTTTTCTACAGCAGGCTATAGGGAATTAGGTAGCCGCTATGGAGAGCAAATGTTGGATGTGTTAACTAAATTAAACTAAATCAAACCTATTACTGAATGAAAAATTATCGAATTTGTTGGTTATTGATTACGTGCATGTTGTTCTCATTTGGGCACAGTTTCGCTCAAAGAAATGCACAGAAAAATCCGATTTTCAAGTACGCTACCTACGAAGGCAAAGATCAAGTGTACATTGATAACCCACTTGGACCAGATGAGTTCTACAACCCAATTCTTCAAGGTTGTTATCCTGATCCTGCTATCACCCGCAAAGGAGATGATTATTTTATGGTCGTCTCGTCGTTTGTAATGTTTCCGGGGGTTCCGATTTTTCATTCCAAAGATTTGGTCAATTGGACTCAGATTGGCCATGTATTAGATAGGAAATCTCAACTGAAAGTTTCTGAGGCACCTATTGCCTTGGGTATTTTTGCTCCGGATATTAAGTATAATCCTTACAATGATACGTTTTACATGATTACCACGCAGTTTGCAGGGGATTTTGGAAACATTGTGGTCAAAACCAAAGACCCGTTTCAGGGCTGGAGTGATCCAATTAAATTGAAATTTGATGGAATCGATCCTGGGATGTTTTTTGATGATAATGGAAAAGCCTATGTTGTTCATAATGATGCTCCAGACCCCGGAAAAGAGCGGTACGATGGACATCGGGTAATTAAAATCTGGGAATATGACTTGGAAAATGACCAAGTGATCGAAGGAACCGATAAAATTATTGTAGATGGGGGAGTAGATCCTTCCAAGAACCCTATTTGGATAGAAGCCCCGCATATTTACAAAAAGAATGATGCTTATTATTTGATGTGTGCAGAAGGTGGCACAGGAGGCAATCACAGCGAGGTGATTTTTAAGAGTGACCATCCGATGGGGCCATATATTCCTGCACCTTCTAATCCTATTTTGACGCAGCGATATTTTGGTAATCGAAGCAATCGTGTGGATTGGGCAGGGCATGCAGACTTAGTACTTGGTCCAGATGATAAGTATTATGGGGTCTTTTTGGGAATTAGACCAAATGAAAAAAATAGAGTCAATACGGGAAGAGAGACCTTTATCCTACCAGTAGATTGGTCAGGAGAATGGCCGGTATTTGAAAACGGACTTGTACCGATCCAACCAAAATTAAAAATGCCTGGAGGTGTGACTGAAAATAAAACAGGTCAAGACGGCTTCTTCCCCAATGGAAATTTCACCTACACAGAGAGATTTGATGGAGACAAGTTGGATTTTCGCTGGATTGGATTGCGTGGACCTAGAGAGGACTTCTTGAAGATGACTAAAAATGGGGCTGAAATCACACCTTTTGCAGTCAATATGAAAGAAATGAAGCCTACGTCAACACTTTTTTACAGACAGCAACACAAGAATTTCTCATTTACAACGGAGCTGGATTATAAGCCAAATTCAGAAAAAGATTTAGCGGGTATTGCCTGCGTACAAAGTGAGTCTTTTCACTATGTATTTGGTGTGACAAAAGTTGGTAATGATCACGTGTTGCTGTTAGAGCGTACAGAGGCAGAGGGCAGAGGGAGAAGTAGAAGCGTGAAGTCCCAAGTCTTGGCAAGTGTTAAAGTAGACTTATCCAAACCGATTTTCCTGCAAGTGAAAGCAACCGGAGATGATTTTG
Source organism: Mongoliitalea lutea (assembly GCF_014652135.1). Lineage (GTDB taxonomy): Bacteria > Bacteroidota > Bacteroidia > Cytophagales > Cyclobacteriaceae > Mongoliitalea > Mongoliitalea lutea. Next base: position 161,116 of record NZ_BMYF01000005.1, on the reverse strand, counting down.
AATTCGCATATTCATTGAATGGGTCGGACTTCTCCACACTTGGTGGTGTCGTATCAGGAGATATTTTATCTACCAATGTAGCAGGAGGATTTACCGGAAATATGATTGGCTTGTATGCAACCTCCGCCAATGATATTAGTGTGAAATAGCACGAAGATTTGATTTAATGCACATGTTGAACCCAGTAAAATGATCTTGTTATGTTGATTACACTTAAGAATTTAGCTAAGTCTTCCCTAGTAGTGTGCTTACTTTTCTATGCATTGGCTACTAAAGCTCAGGATGGGACCATTTACCCACTTGAAACCCCTGAAGAACCCAATGCCATCCCTCTCAATACAGGAGATGTAAAAGATCAACCCGCTTCGGAGACTTGGTTTCGTCAATGGGGTGACCCAATGGCACGTAATATCACAGCGGCAACACTTACCCCTTTCTTTCCAGCGCCTGGAAAAGCCAATGGGTCGGCCGTGATTGTGGCTCCTGGAGGAGGATTTCGATGGCTTTCTATGGATAATGAAGGCTGGAAAGTAGCAAAAGCCTTGGCAGATCAGGGAATCACCGCTTTTGTACTCAAGTATAGACTTCATCCAACGCCAGAGTCTTTGGACGGATTTAGAGATTCTATGAATAGGACCTTTGATGAAGCTTCCAACGAAGAGCCAAGACCTCGTCCTGTGCAACGGGATCTTTCAGACCAACTAGAAGATGCTGAGGCTGCCTACGCAATGATTGTCGAGAGAGCTGAAGAGTGGGGTGTGGATACAGACAGAATTGGGATGATTGGCTTCTCTGCTGGAGCTGGCCTGACCATGCACTGCACGCTAAATTCTCAAACTATGAAATTGGCCTTTATAGGCCCAATTTACGGTGGCATGGGACCTGTCGAGGTGCCAAAAAATGCGCCTTCAATGTTCAATGTGATTGCTACTGATGATTTTCTTTTCCGTGGTCAATTTGGAATTATCGATTCATGGTATAAAGCAGGTGTTCCAGTTGAATTTCATCTCTATCAAAACGGCGGTCATGGGTTTGGGTTAGGAAACCCCAACAGAACGAGTAATCGCTGGTTTGAGGCCTTTATGCATTGGCTTGATGTCAATCGTTTTCTTGTAGCTAAGTCCTCAATATGATGAACCTAAAAGATTTGTCAAAAGTCTAGCAATAGAAATAAAAAATCTCACGAATAAACCTATTCTATGAAAAAGTTATCACGTTTCTCTGTTGGGAAAAGCTTAATGAAATTAGCGTTTGGATTGGTCATCATATCTGCATCTATATCCTGTGCCCAAGAGGAAACCCAATCTAGTCTTATCCAAGATGGAAAATATGTCCATACAATACCAGGTAACCCGTATTTACCTCTTTGGGAACATGTGCCCGATGGAGAACCACGGGTTTTTGAAGACCCAGATAACCCTGGTAAATACCGTGCTTATATCATTGGTTCACATGATGTGAGGTTTGATAGTTATTGTGGCCCGGATATTCGAATGTGGTCAGCACCCGTAGAAGATTTGACTCAGTGGAGAGATGAGGGGGCTATTTTTACTTATGAGATAGATGGCCAATGGGATGTGATGTATGCCCCAGATTTGGTCGAAGTCAAACGCAAGGATGGTACTAAAGAATACTATTTGTACCCACACAGTAGAGGCCCAGGCAGAGAGGCAATGGTTGCCAAAGGCTCTAGGCCTGATGGACCTTTCACGCCGATCAATATGACTGAAGATGGCCAACGGACCGTTCCTGGAAGTATTTTAGGATTTGACCCAGCGGTTTACATCGATTATATCACGGATCCAAATGATCCTGATTACGAAATTGGATTCAGGGCCTACGGATTTTGGGGCTTTCAGAGGTCTTTAGCAGCAGAGCTGGATCAAAATACTATGTATTCTCTGAGACCTGGCACCGAAGTAATCCCTTACTTTTTACCAGCAAGTAGTCGATATGGAGCATTGAGAGATCCTGCTGGTACAACTTACCCAGCTATTTACGAAGGGGAAGATTTGGGTGCTTTTAATTTCTTTGAAGCTTCTTCTATCAGAAAAGTAGGAAACAAATACATCACTGTATTTAGTGGCTACTCTGGTCCTGAATATGGAGTAAGCAGCACCAACTCAACGTTGAGGTATGCCGTAGGAGACTCCCCTCTGGGACCATGGAAAAGTGGAGGGGTTTTGGTCGATTCGAGAGGTCCTGTTTTAAATGAAGATGGATCTGCAATTATTCTGACCAATGGAGGGCACAATACCCATGGAAGTATAGAAGAGATCAATGGCCAATGGTATGTGTTTTATCATAAGCCACCAAGAGGCTTTGGATTTGCTCGTCAACCTGTAGTTGCTCCGATCACCATTGAAGTGGATGAAACACCTGTAGCAGAAGGTGGAGGTGCTAGAATCCGCGCCTTTGACCCGTATGCGCCCAATCAACAATGGACAGCCAAAGATAGTGAAGGTAGAGAGTACACAGGAGCTGAAGTGACCTCAGAAGGATTTCATGTCTTCGGCTTAGATCCTTATCGTTATTATTCCGCAGGCTATGCAGCTTACTTGTCAGATATCAGCATTCAACAAGATTCATGGGATATTTGGGATAACCACATGTCCATAGCTCCAGTGAAAAATGGGCATATCATCGGCTACAAATACTTTGGTTTTGGTGGTTTGGCAGAGGATAAATGGGGCTTGAAAGCATTCGAAGGTACCAAAGAAGGAAATCAAACAGCTTTCAACTTATTCCTCACTCCTAAGACAGATAAAGCCTTCAAAGTCAATGTGTGGCTAGATGGTCCTTATGCAAATGAAACGTGGAAAGGAACTAAAATTGGTGTAATCGAGATCCCTGCCAACGCCAAGCAGGAACCCACTCAATTTACTATCGATGTGGCGCAATATGTGGATCAATTGGATAGAAAACATGCTATTTTCTTGGTTGCTGAGGCAGATGCTGATGAAGGATTATTCGAATTACTTGGATTGGGTTTCAGTGCGAAAGGTAAAAAACTCAATAGACCTGTTTCTCCTCAGATTAGCATTGCTGTGAATGGACAAACTGTAGAAGTTCCAACTACTCCTGTAAGATCTACCAATGAAAATGGTATCGTAGGGTATGACCTTTACGAAGTAAAAGCTAGTCTTGAAGAAGGTGCAACAAGTCCCAAAGTAACCGCGAAATCAGATCATCCTGGTGTGAAAATTTCGATTGAGCAAGCCAAAGATAAGGATGGGGTAGCAATAGTTTCTTGCGATTATCGGGGGGTAATCAAAAGGTATCAAGTGAAATTCAACTAAGCTTATAAATGGTTAATTTTTCAGCCCAAATGAGGAAAGATTAGCTAATCTCAATCTTTCCCAAAGTTTAAAACTCTGGGAAAGTTTCTTCCAACTCTCAAACCTAAACCACATGAAAATAGTCTTCAAATATATGTTAACAATAGCGTTCAGTCTGTATTTTCATATAGGCTTCTCGCAGAATCCTATCATCAAGGACTTTTTTACAGCTGATCCAGCGCCGATTGTGTACAAGGATACCGTGTATCTATACACTAGCCATGATACTGCCTCTGTCACGTCGACCAATTATGAAATGAAGGATTGGCTGGTCTTTTCATCCACAGATATGGTCAAGTGGGAATATAGAGGAGCTCCTGTGTCACCCAAAACCTTTTCTTGGGCTACCGGAGATGCTTATGCCGCCCACTGCACCGAGCGAGATGGGAAGTTTTACTTCTATGTGTCTACATTTCACAAACAAGATGAAAATAGTCAAGGAGGGGCAGCAATTGGTGTGGCCGTAGCTGATAGACCAACAGGGCCATTTGTAGATGCCATTGGAAAAGCATTGGTGGTCAATGAAATGACCAAGGATAATGAACATGGTTGGGATGACATAGACCCCGCTGTATTCATAGATGATGACGGTCAAGCATATATCTATTGGGGTAATGGAAGTCTTAAATGGGCAAAGCTGAAAGATAACATGATAGAAATGGCTGGGCCAATCAATTATTTGAATCCTGAAAATTTCATCGAAGGACCTTGGGTCTACAAGCGCAATGATTTGTATTACTTATTGTACGCCAGCAAAGGAGAAAAAGCGGAACAAATAGATTATGCGATTTCCTCAAGTCCGGAAGGTCCTTGGGAACATAAGGGAACGATCATGGAAAGTGTTCCGAATAGTTTTACAGTCCACCCTGGGGTAATTTCCTACAAGGGTAAGGATTATTTCTTCTACCATAATGGTGCATTACCTACCGGAGGAAGCTATAGGAGGTCAATTTGTATTGACTACATGTACTATAACGAGGATGGAACCATTCAAAAAGTCATACAAACGAAAGAAGGGGTCAATGCGGTTCGATAGTCTTTTAGTAACTAGATTCTTTAGGAACATTCCACTTGGGATCAATAGGCAACTTGGAGCTTTTCTAGTACTTCTGTGTCTCCTTGGGCCATCCCTTGCCTGTGCTCAAGAAAAAGCCAAGGTAGATAGCCCTAATGGTCAAGTTAGTGTCCAAGTGTTTCTGGAGGAGGGTAAAATATTCTATTCGGTAACCTTTGAGCAGAAATCTATGTTGGAAAAATCTCCTTTGGGACTGGTAACGAATGCAGGGTCATTTACTCAAGAATTATCATTTGTTAAATCCAATACAGGAGAGGAAAAGAAATCTTACACCCAAGACAGAATTAAGCAATCCTTTATCCAATATCACGCAAATACCCTAACATACACTGTAAGAAACAGTGCTGATCAAGAGATTTCGGTTCATTTTCAAGTTAGTGACAATGATATAGCCTTTCGATATGAGCTGCCCATGTGGGGAGAAACCAAGGGGATAGTAGTGGAAAGAGAACTTACTGGCTATAAGTTTCCATCAGCTTCCACGGCATTTTTGTCCAACATGATGCGCCCAATGACAGGGTTTGCACGAACTGCTCCAAGCTATGAAAGTGGATATGTAGCAGATGAACCTATAGCAAACACCAATGCCCCTTTTGGGTATGTTTTTCCCAGCTTGTTCAAAATCGGTAATGATGGCTGGGTTCTTTTGTCTGAGACAGGGGTGGGCAGTAACTATACGGCTTCACATTTGAGTGCTATTCAGGAAGGGGTTTATACAGTAGCTTATCCTCAAGCAGAGCAAAACAATGGTTTTGGTAGTTCGGGAGCACAATTGGGACTTCCCAGCCATACTCCTTGGAGAACAATTTCTTTAGGAAGTTCCCTGAAGCCAATCGTTGAAACTACCATTCCTAATGATGTGGTAGATCCTTTGTATAAGCCATCTACTAACTACAAGTTTGGAAAAGGTACTTGGAGTTGGATTGTGTGGCAGGACAATAGTATGAACTATGAAGATCAAGTAGCCTACATTGATCTGGCCGCTGCCATGGGTTTTGAATACATTTTGATCGATGCATGGTGGGATGAAAGAATCGGATATGATCGAATGGAGGAGTTGATTCGCTATGCAAATAGTAAAAATGTAGACGTATTTCTTTGGTATAATTCAAATGGTACTGTTAACGATGCATTTCAAACGCCTTTGCATAAAATGAATACTTCATTCGCTAGAAAAAAGGAAATGAAGTGGCTAAAAACAGCGGGTGTTAAAGGATTAAAAGTAGACTTTTTTGGCGGGGATAAGCAAGAAACCATGCGCTTGTATGAAGACATACTCGTAGAAGCGAATGAGCATGAATTGATGATCATATTCCATGGCGCAACCTTGCCGAGAGGTTGGGAGCGTATGTACCCTAACTTTGTTGGGAGCGAAGCAGTCATAGCTTCCGAAATGTTGATTTTTGTTCAGGATACTCGGGAAAAAGAGGCCTTTTATGCCACGCTTCATCCATTTATTCGAAATTCCGTCGCAAGCATGGAGTCTGGGGGAGTGTTGCTCAACAAGTTTCTTAACAAAGGCAATCGTCAAGGACAAGAGCGCTTAACCACTGATGTATTCCAGTTAGCGACAGGAGTGCTCTTTCAAAACCCTGTACAAATGTTTGGATTGACTCCTAACAATTTGGAAGATGTAGAGCCATTTGTCTTGGACTTTTTGAAAAAGTTACCGACTACTTGGGATGAAACCCGCTATATCGCAGGATATCCAGGTAAGTACAGTGTAATAGGCAGACGACTGGGAGAGCATTGGTATATAGCAGGTGTCAATGCGGAGAAAACACCTCAAACAGTGAAGTTACAGCTACCGATGATTCAAGGGAAAAAGGTTTTGCTTTACAACGATGATAAAGCCAAGCAGCCAACCTTGCAGACAGTAGATGTTGGGAAAAGTGGAGAGTTTACGATCACTATTCAACCGAATGGAGGCTTTGTTTTGACTAATCACGAATGATAAGTGAATGAAAATGATGATGGTTAGAAAATATATCACGGCTTTGATTTACAGCTTTTTGCTGGGTACTAGTGTTTGGGCACAAAATCCGATTATCCAAACGTCATACACTGCAGATCCTGCTCCTTTAGTGTACAATGATAAGGTATATCTATACACCTCCCATGATGAGCCAGAGTCTACCTGGTTTACAATGAATGATTGGAGACTATATACTACAGAAGATATGGTCAACTGGACAGACCATGGATCGGTACTTTCTTACAAGGACTTCCAATGGGGGAAAATCAATGCTTGGGCTCCACACGCCATAGAGCGAAATGGTAAGTTTTTTCTGTATGTACCCGTCACTGATTTGAATAATAGGAACGGGATTGGTGTAGCGGTATCGGATAGTCCTTATGGGCCCTTTATTGATCCACTAGGTAAGCCATTGATCAGTAATAGCAGTGCTGATATTGATCCTGCTGTTTTTATTGATGATGATGGGCAGGCCTATATTTATTGGGGTAACCCAGTCTGCCACTATGCCAAGCTCAACGAAGATATGATCTCGATTGATGGTGAAATCGGGCAATTCCCCAATACGGTGGAATCTTTCGGAAAAAGAAAAGCAGAGGATCCTAGAAGACCAACTACCTATGAAGAAGGTCCTTGGATGTATAAACGTAATGATTTGTATTACCTGCTGTTTGCGGGTGGGGAACTGCCAGAGCACATCGGCTATTCAACCGGTCCAAGTCCTCTAGGTCCTTGGACCTATCAAGGTGTATTGATGCCTGCAGAGGGCAGAAGCTTTACCAATCATCCTGGGATCATAGATTTCAGAGGAAAAACCTATTTGTTTTACCATAATGGTGCGCTTCCTGGAGGAGGGGGCTTTACACGATCCGTGGCAGTGGAGGAAGTTGAATTTAATTCGGATGGGACGATTAAGCCCATGAAAATGACAGCCGGAATTACTAAAAGTCTTGGCTCAATCAATCCTTATGTGAAAAATGAAGCAGAAACGATTGCTTGGTCCGAAGGTGTCAAAGCAAGAAGTAATGCTGTGGTTGGGAATTTTGTGGTAGCAACCACCCAGGATTCCTACATAAAAGTAGTTGGAGTTGATTTTCGTGATCAGGAACCTAGCAAATTTTACGCTAGGGTAGGGACGACACACAATGGTGGTGTAAGTATGGAAGTTAGAGTAGGAAGTAAAGAAGGTCAATTGTTGACGGAGGTATCTGTTCCGTTGACCGGAGGGGACGATCGATGGTCGATCGTGAGTGGGGATGTTGCAAATGTTAGCGGAGTGCATGATCTGTATTTTGTATTCAAAGGCAAAGCACCAAGCAATATCTTGTATTTCGATTATTGGAGATTTACAGCAAAATAGTCTGAAAAGGCAAGTCTGGTAAATCTCAAAAGAGTAAATATTAAAAAAAGAGTACCATTAAACCTTGACCACAAATGAAAAATTACAAGTTTCACTTTTCAATGTTGGCAGCTATTATGCTGCTAATCATTAGTTGTTCATCTCCTGAGGATGTTGATCCTGATCCGATTGATAATTCAAATCAGCCAATTCCATTAAAAGAGTTGTTTAAAGACCATTTTCCGATCGGAGCGGCAGTTACTCCCAACCATATGGACTCACGTACGCCGCATGGTCGAGCCTTGATACAGCATTTTAATAGTTTGGTTGCTGAAAATGTAATGAAGCCTGACGCTTTACAGCGCGTCAAAGGGACATACACTTGGGCTAATGCAGATAGAATTATCCAGTTTGCCAAAGAAAACAATATGTTGGTAAGAGGGCATACGTTGACTTGGCATTCTCAAACACCGGATTGGTTTTTTTACGATGAAAATGGAGAACTTCATACACCTGAAGTTGCTATGAAACAATTAGAAGAGCATATTACGGCAGTTGTGTCTCGCTACAAAGGCGATGTCTATGCTTGGGATGTAGTGAACGAGGCCATGTTTGATTGGGATCCAAATGGTCAGATCATCTACAGGGAAGATTCTCCTTGGTATAAAATCATGGGGCCAGCTTACATCGACTCAGCTTTCGTGTATGCGCATAGAGCTGACCCTGATGCGAAATTATTTTACAATGATTACAATTCAATTTTTAGCTGGAAGCGTAATAAAATATTTGATTTAGTAAAGCGCTTAAAAGATAATAATATCCCTATCCATGGAGTAGGTTTGCAAGGTCATTGGAATGTGGGTACATCTATTCAAGATCTCCGGACTACCTTGGAGCTTTTTAGAGGATTGGGCGTAGAAATTCAGATTACGGAGTTGGATTTATCTGTTTATTTATCACCAAATGAGCCTGGCTCTACAACGTATACCGAACAGTTTAATATGAGGCAGCGGATTGCCTATCCTGAAATATTCAGGGTCTTATTGGACTATAGCGATGTTATTACTGGTGTTACATTTTGGGGTATTGGTGATGATGCCTCTTGGTTGGATACTCCGGGGAGAAAACATTTCCCGTTCTTGTTGGATGAGCAATTGCAGCCAAAACCTGCCTATTTGGAGGTTCAAAGGCTAATTAGGAGATAAGTAAAATTAGTAAGGGAGCATTTGGCTGGATAAAGCTAGGTGCTCTTGTTTTTTAATTACCATAAATCAAAGAAGATGAAAAAGGTAGAATCCAATAAAGATCAATCATTTCAAGAACCTACCAGACGAGGGTTTTTGAAAAAAGGAGCCTTGGCTTTAGGGGCTATCCACATCATTCCTAGCCATGTACTTTTTTCCAAACCAGAAATTAGAAACAAAGCTGGTGAAATTGTTCAAATGGCATCCAAGGTTCCAAGTGATAGAGTAAATCTAGCCTGTATTGGTATAGGAAATAGGGGAGAGCAAGTGATCAATGATTTTGATAGAACAGGATTATCCAATGTTGTGGCACTTTGTGATGTGGATATGGGGGCTTCTCACACCAGAGCAATAGTAGAAAAACACAAGAAAGCAGCTCGTTTTACAGATTTCAGAGCCCTTTTCGATCAAAATGAAGTTCAGTTTGATGCAGCGGTCATTTGTACGCCTGATTTTTCCCATTTCCCGATTACCATGCATGCCTTGAAATCCGGAAAGCCGGTCTATGTAGAAAAGCCTCTAGCAAGAACATTTCAGGAAAATGAGTTATTGATGCAAGCAGCTCAGAAATATGGATTAGTTACACAAATGGGTAATCAAGGGCACTCGGAGGCCAACTCTTTCCAATTTAAAGCATGGAAAGATGCAGGAATTATCAAGGATGTAACCTCCATTGCTTGCCATATGAATAGTAGAAGAAGGTGGCATGGCTGGGATACTAGTATGAGTAGTTTTCCTAAATCAGAGCCAATCCCCGAGACCCTTGACTGGGATTTATGGCTCACGACTGCTGAACATCATGATTTCAACAAAGATTTTGCCAATGGTCAGTGGAGGTGCTGGTATGAATTTGGGATGGGTGCTTTAGGAGACTGGGGCGCACATATCATGGATAGTTTTCATAGATACTTAGAGTTGGGGCTTCCTGAGGAAATCAATGCTGTGAAATTAGATGGCCATAACCCATTGTTTTTTCCACAGGCAACTACACTTGATTTTAAATTCCCCAAAAGAAAAGAAATGCCAGCAGTTACGGTGACTTGGTATGATGGCTTGGAGAATTTACCAATCTTACCTGAGGGATATGGTGTTTCTGAATTGAGTGCGGATATACCTGCTGCTGGTACGGGTCAGATTGAGCAGAGAACCTTGAATCCTGGGAAAATCATTTACAGCAAAGAACTTACGTTCAAAGGAGGGTCTCATGGTAGTACGCTTTCTATTATTCCAGAAGAAGCTGCCAATGATATGAAGAGTAGCCTTCCAGAGGTGCCAAAAAGTTCTTCTAACCATTTTGCTAATTTCTTACTCGCAGTAAAAGGAGAAGAAGAGACAAGATCTCCATTTGAAGTGACCGGACCACTGAGTCAGGTGTTCTCACTGGGAGTTTTAGCCCAGCAGATGAATGCTAACTTAAAGTTTGATCGGGAAAAGAAAGTAATCACCAACCACGATCTAGCCAATCAACTCCTGAATGGTACCCCGCCGAGAAAAGGATGGGAGGAGTATTATAAGGTGTGAGAGAAAGGAGGACCGAGCGTTAAGAAAAGCTATTTTTATAGCTTTTTAGCGAGGGGCCAGGTTGCGGGGAAGGAATTTAAAAGGAAGAAGCAAGAAACAAGAATCAAGAAGCAAGAGACAAAATCAAGAGCCAACTTAAGACAATGAGAGATTTTATGGGGTAGAGATTGATATATGCTGACGCGATATAAGTTGATATATGCCTAGCGGCGATATATTAAGGTCTTGTAAAGAGTCAATTATTCTAAAAAAATGTCAAGTATTTTCAGGACGAGACAAAGAGACAGAGAGATGCTGGAATCGAGTGACATAAATCTAAAATCTCCCCGATCCCTCGGGGCTAAGATCTAAAACAACCCTCCCTTTGTGTCTTTGTACCAAAAACTAATACAATCAACAATAAATAAATCCAAACAACCCATGAAAGCACTTAAAATTACGGCTATATTGCTCAGCTTGGCGATTTCAAATTTGGCAAGTGGGCAATCAGATTACTTGATTGCACCAGAGGGCTTTGATAAGCCTGTATCTGGCAATCCACAAGGCGAAGTCAAAGAGTTTATGTATCCCTCGCAAACAGTCGGAGTCGATAGAAAAGCGAATATTTACCTGCCGCCGAATTATGATCCAAATCAAGCGTATCCTGTGCTTTACTTATTGCATGGCATAGGTGGAGATGAGCGTGAGTGGCTTGATCATGGTACTCCAAATGTGATCCTAGACAATCTTTATGCATCGAATAAAGCTAAGCCTATGATTATTGTGTTGCCCAATGGTCGTGCTATGAAAAATGATCGTGCAGAAGGTGATATTTTCGGAGCTGAACCGGTAAAAGCATTCACTACTTTTGAAGATGATTTGTTGAAGGATTTGATTCCTTACATTGAGAAGAATTATAAAGTGAAGCCAGGAGTGGAAAATAGAGCTGTTGCCGGTTTATCCATGGGTGGAGGTCAATCCATGAATTTTGGATTGGGCAACCCAGAGCATTTTGCTTGGGTAGGAGCGTTTTCTCCAGCACCAAATACTAAGAGAGGAGATGCTTTGCTTCCGAGACCTGAAGTCACTAAGTCTAATTTGAAGTTGTTGTTTTTGAGTTGTGGAGATAAGGATAATTTGCTGAATGTAACCACAGGGGCGCATGAATTCTTAACAGAAAAAGGTGTTCCCCATTCCTACCGAATCCTTCCCAATCACTACCATGACTTTAAGTATTGGAAAAATGAGCTGTATTTCTTTGCACAAGAGATATTTTAGGGGAGAGTAGTTAACCTGCGCTTTTTTTGAAGCGTAGGTTAACTCAGTCTAAAGACTTGATAAAATCGAATTTTAAAAATCATTTTTTCAATTCCCTTTGTTAAACCATTGAAATGTTATAGTCGTGGAAATAAAGTAATTGGAATATTTTGTAAATTAGCTCTATGGAGACCAAGGATAAAAAAAACTTCTTGAATGAGCCAGAGGCTACCTATGATAGGTTCAGCTATGCAGACTATCTGACATGGGAGATGGATGAAATGGTAGAGCTGATCAAAGGAAAAATCTTTAGGCAGGCTGCTGCACCAAGGAGAATCCATCAAGAGGTTAGTTTAAAAGTTGCTAGAAAGTTGGCTCAATTTTTCGAAGGTAAAAAATGTAAAGTGTTTATAGCACCGTTCGATGTTAGGCTTCCGATCAAATCCAAAAAGAATGAAGATATTTTTACTGTGGTGCAGCCTGATATTTGTGTAGTGTGCGATTTGGATAAGTTAGATGAGATGGGCTGCCTTGGAGCTCCTGATTTAATTGTTGAAATACTTTCTCCTAGTAATAACCAAAAAGAATTGATCCATAAATACGAGGTTTACCTAGAAGCAGGCGTCCAAGAGTACTGGATTATCCATCCATCAGAAAAAACCCTGTTCATTTACACATTATTTGAGGGGAACTACCTCCCATCTAAGCTTTACACTATGGGGCATATAGTTCCTTCCGCTGTCATCAAAGGCTTCGAATTAGACCTAGAATGGGTTTTCAAAGATCTAGATTAAAAAAATCCAAAATCTAAGATCTTCCCGACCCCTCGGGGCTAAAATCTAAGATCTAAAATTACTCCAAGTGAACCAATGCCAAAGACTCCCAGCCACTCAAATCTTTGTTATGATTCACTTTTTCCATGGCTTGGGCGATTTTGTTTTTGAAAGCCCAACAGGTTTCTCTTCTTAACTCCAAAATATCTGATAGTTCATTGAGTGTTAGATCCACATCTTTTCTATTGGAAAGGTATAGGATGTAGAAGGCTTTTTCGATTGGGAACTTGAGTTTGTGGAACAAGGTATCAACTGTCGGAGATTCTAGGTAATTACAATTTTTACACCTTTTACCAAAGTTGTGAGTTTCCTGAAACTTATTGTAAGAGCACTTTTTGCAATGATATCCATCTTTCCATTTTAAGTCGGCCAAAAACTTCAAACAGGTATCTTTATCAGGGAAAACTTTCTTGAATTCTTCAAATCCAAGACCTTTCATCAAAGCCAAGCTTTTGGTGATTTCTTCCACAGAGGATTTTAATTCTGCGTTGTTTGCTTGTAACAGGTTATTCATTTCTGTTACTTTTTTATTAAGCTCCTCCAATTTTTGGTTGGTAGCTACCAATTCTTCATTTTTTTGAGCCAAATCTGAAGCCATTCGCTCTATTTTCTCTGTACGTGCTCTTACCTTTTCTTTAAGCTTGCTATTCAATTCCTGAGTTAATTGATTGTTTTTTTCAAGTACAAGTGTTTTTTCTTCATTAGCACGTATAAATTCATCCTGAAGAAATTTAACTTGATTAAAGATTGAAAATGAGAACAGTAACATTTCCAGAAAAATAACGGGATATACCAAGTACCAATTGAGAACAGGGTTTTGAAATAATTCAATACTTCTGGAATAAGTATAAATGATGACTAAAAATAAGCAGGCATAAGCGAAGATATATGACCAAGAATGGATTTCTTCTTTGATCAACTCTTTAAGACCAAATACAAATGGGATTAATAAAATCAGGATCGTAATCACTAAATAAGTAATATAATTTAACTCATAAAAGAAAAGCTGATTACAGAAGAAAATGAGTTTAAGAACAATCGCCCAGTTAGTAAACTTTAATACCCGATGGCTTTTGGTATATTTTTGTACAAATCGATTGGAGAAAAGTAAGGTTGCCACGATTATGAAAAATTCAATGACATATTGATTATTAAGCTGATTTAACCAAGGGTTGTTAGGCCAGAAATATTGAAACCCTAAACCATCTCTTCCCAGTGAAAACCAGATATAGGATAAAATAAGACCTGGAAAATAGAGATATAAGGAATCTTTTAGCTTGAAAAATAAATATAGATTAAGGATAAATATTAAAATCAAAACCCCATAATAAATTCCTAAAAGAAAGTATTCATTAAGGGAATGGTTAAGGAATCTTTCGTTGGTCCTCAAGTGGAAACTGAATTCTTGATTATAGCTCCTGTATATTTTCAGATAGTAAGTCTTTTGTTCCTTAGGCCTAATATCTAAGAAGTAATTGAAATTTTTGTGATGGATTTTGCGTGAATTAAAAGGTAATTGGAATCCAGCTTCATATGTTTCAAAAGTTCCGTTAGAATTGGGGAAGAAAAATGTGATTTTTTTTATGTCAAAACCCCAAGATTCAAAATACCAACTATTGTCTTCGGCTTGCTGGTTGTTTTTAACAGTTAAGCGGACCCAAACTGGAGAATTATAGTTGTCGTAAATTATGTGAGCATCGTTAACTTTGTTGAAATTCTTTTGAAACGAGGGTTTTGAAATATCTTCAATAGTAAACACCCCTAAAGAATCTAAGAAAAAATCTAACATGGTACTTACTTTCATTTGTGTAAGTCCATCTTGTAGTTCAATTATAGTAGGCCGAGACTGTTCTTTTGCATGTGCTTCTTTGTTCCACAAAAGCATCAAACTGAACAGGAGAATGAATGCTATATTTTTTATGAAGCTCACTTGATTTGATTTAGAAGTTCGTTTAATGAAGTAATCTAATGTAAACACTTATTGAAATTAACAAAATTCAACGATTTATTATCAAAATATGGATTTAAGTGAAATTTGTCATCAAAAACTTATAAATCATTTGTTGTTTTTGATTTTTTTCAACTAAGCATACCTTCTTTTTTGTTAATTTTAAAGAAGTTGCAATTTTTACTTGACAGTTATTCTAGTTGGTGCAATCTATTTGAAGATTTTAATTTTCAGTTGGTATACTTAAAAGAGCTTTAATAATTTCCTCTTTTTCTTGATAATTTCTGTCGATGACTAAAGGATAAGCTGTCCTCCTTGGCATAGGCCAATTATTCAGCCAACTAGCACCATCATGAAGTCCCCAAAATGTCACCCTCGAAATCTTGTCTTGATGCTTGACAAAAAGCTCAAAGAGCTCTTGATATCTTTTGGCCAACTTTGCTTGAACTTCTTCAGGTAGGCCGTCTTTGTAAATGTTGTAGGAATCATCTTGAGGAAATGTTGCGTCTATATCCGCTCCATGTCTGTTAACAGGGTTAGGCAACAAGTCAATATCTAGCTCGGTGATCATCACTTGAAAACCTGCTTCTGCAATTTTGACAATGCATTCCTCGATGATTTCCAAAGAGGGAGATTCTAATCCATAATGTCCCTGCATGCCGATGCCATCAATTTTGATTCCTTCCGCACGCATTTCTTTAGTCAGTTCAATTGCAGCATCCCTTTTGGCAGGCTTCCACATATTGTAATCATTGTAATATAATTCTGCCTCTGGGTCCACTTCGGATGCTTTGATAAAAGCGCTTTTAATAAAATCTTTTCCAGCGATTTCATACCATTTGGATGGTCTCATTTCTCCATCATCAAGTATGGCTTCATTGACTACATCATAACCCATAATTTTGCCTTTGTAACGGCCCATAATAGTCTCGATATGGTTTTCCATTCGAGCAATCAGCTGATCCTTTGGAAGGTCATTTCCTTTTTCATCTTGGTAAACCCATGCGGGTGTTTGGTTATGCCATACTAAGGTGTGTCCCACAATTTTGGATTTTGTTCTTTCAGCCAAAGACACTAGTTGGTCCATAGCTTCAAAATTGTATTGATTAGGCTGTGGATGAATAAGCGCCCATTTCATAATGTTTTCAGGAGTAAGACTATTGAAATGTTTGCTAATCAATACTTCTGCTTGGGAATCATTTCCCTGTCCGATGATTTGACGTTGATTGATTGCAGCGCCAATGTCAAAAACTGGTTCAAAGTGATCTTTCAAGCTTTGCGAGTGTAAAGAACCGATAAAGAAAAAAAGAATAAGAAAGGTGAATAGGTTTGATAAAATGGTTTTCATAGTATTATCATTATTATGGGCAATCATTCATTAAGTGTGGTTATTAAAAGCCTATAGAGTTTCCTCCGTCTACAGCTAAAGAGGTTCCAGTTACATAATTAGATGACTCACTGGCAAAATAAAGGGCTGCTTCTGCGACATCCTTTGCTTCTCCCAATTTGCCCATAGGCGTACGGGAAAGTACTTTGTTTTTTCTTTCTGGATCATTATTCAAAGCTTTAGCGGACATATCTGTGGCAATGAATCCAGGGGCAATACAATTGACGCGTATACCAAAAGGGGATAATTCTACTGCCATTGCTTTGGTCATGCCTTCGATGGCTGACTTGGAAGCTGTGTAGGCAATAACTTTGGGTATTCCATATTTGGCCGCCATGGAAGAAATCATAATAATAGATCCACTCCCTTGTGACTTCATGATTTTAGCTACCTCTCTGCTCAAAGAGAAAACCGAGAATAGGTTGGTATGAATGATATGGTGAAAGTCGGCATCACTTACATCCCAAAAATCCTTCTTAAGATTGATGCCGGCATTATTTACCAAAATATCAATCTTCCCATGCTCTTTTACGATGTCTTGGACTAATGAAGGGATCTGCTCAAGCTGACCTAAATCGAAAGAGATGCAAATCGCCAATTCCCCAAGGCTGGCTTTTGCCTGGGTTAATTTTTCTTCATTTCTACCAATGATAATCGTTTTGATTCCAGCCTCGATAAATCGCTGACTGGTAGCTAGCCCTAACCCTGATGCTCCACCGGTGACGATGGCTACTTTTTGCTGTTGCTCACTCATGGTTTAAGTTCATTATGATTAAATACCTGGAACATGATGAGGTTTGAAATTCATGTAGTACTCTAAACTGTGCTTTGGGGATTCCACACCTGCGGGTAATGGCATTTTTGAAAATTGCCCAAAATAAAGCAGGCAGGCATCTCTCCACCATGCGGCTTCTTCGGCCTGAATGGTTAGGAAGGACAATACATGATTGAAACGTTTGTCATCTACATACTCACGCATATTTTCCCATGTAACGATATTGGCTCTTGCTTCTTCAACCCCTTTCTGATATTGTTTGGCAAGGTTGTTCCAGAGTGATTCACCATTTTGAAGCGGTTGAATCCAGTCTACCTGATGAAACCATAGCAAATATTTTTCAGGAACGGTAGCTAAACTTCCCCACTGATTTTGTAATTCAGAAGCATATTGACTGAGAGCATTGCTTCCTGTGTAGGTTCTATTAAAACCTATACCTTTTTCATTCGCTTGATGGTAGTAAGTTGCGGTCCAATCGGCTCTTCTACCTCCTGAGACCCAAGGCCCAGGTCCGTAATGATGGCTTGCAGCCATGATATGGTGTAATCCAAGAGGAGTCATGTAATTGACGACCATTTCTCTACTGTTCATCATTACATCAGTCATGGTTTTTACAAATGTTGCATCAGTGCTAAATGTTAATTTTAGCCATTCTTCAGCGATTTCCTGAGAAGCTTGGTAAGGATTCCATGCCAATCTTCCGAAAGCAAACCAGTTAGCCTGATGGAAGTGATGTCCCGTCCAGTTGCGATCTGTGCCGATGTTGGATACGCCTGCCATAGCAGTTATTGCATACTGATGTAAACTCCCATCTATCACCTTAGCAACTTCGCTGCCTTTTCCATTAGCATAGGTGTCGTCTTTCAGTACTTCTTCAAACATGGGGGCAAGGAAAGCTAGGTGCGTGTCATGCCCTAAATATTCTTGTGTGATCTGGAATTCCATCATCAATGGAGTATTTGGCATTGCGCCGAATAAGGGATGAAATGGTTCTCTTGGTTGAAAATCAATAGCCCCATTTTTAACTTGAATGATGACATTGTCCAAAAATTTTCCATCCAATGGCTTGAATTCATTGAATGCTTGCTTATGTCGGTCATCAGGAGTGTGCTCGTTATATACAAATGCTCTCCACATGACAATGCCCTCATGTGGAGCCAAGGCACGGGCCATCATATTGGCTCCGTCGGCCTGGGTTCTCTTGTAATTATGTGGACCTGGCTGCCCTTCTGAGTCTGCTTTGACTACAAAGCCACCGAAATCGGGAATGTATTGGTAAATTTCTTCTGCTTTTTGATTCCACCATGCCTGCACTTCTGCATTCAAAGGGTCAGCGGTTTGTAAACCACCGATTTCAATAGGAGCAGAAAAACGTGCTGTTAAATAAACTTTGATGCCATATGGCCTAAAGGTATCGGCTAGGGCTTTGACTTTTTCTAAATATTCAGGAGTTAGGATAAGTGCATTAGCATTTACGTTTGTTAACACCGTACCATTGATACCAATAGAAGCATTTGCCCTTGCATAGTCATGATATTGCTGGTCTATGTGTCTAGGTAATCGGTGCCAATTCCAAATTGAAAATCCCGCATATCCTCGCTCTACAGTTCGGTCAAGGTTATCCCAATGGTTCAAAACCCTGTGCTGTACTTTTGGTGACTCAAATATTCCTTCTTTTGGTATGCTTGTGCCAGTCTGAATGTGCTGTAGCAGCCTAAATGTCCCGTATAGTAGACCAATATCGGTCTTTGCTGAGACAATTAGCTGTTTACTTTCTAGATTATGGAATATAGCAAATCCATCAGAGGCTAAAGAATTAATCCCTGGATTAGAGATATTTTTTGCAGAGAGGTCTCCCGCCTTCCCAATCACAAGTGAAGGTATTGAGTTTTTAATTTCTGGATGACTTGAAATCATTCCGCTGGAAGCATATGCAATTTCTTTTTTAATAATGCTTAGTGTGGCAGAATTCCCTATAACCTCATAATTGCTTAGGAAATTGACCTGCCATTCTTGCGGTGCTTGGATGGAGTAATATTGAAGCCAAAGCTTGTATCCATCATTGGAAAATCCTGATAAGTTGAAAAGTACAATAAAAAAAAGCGTGAGTGTAGGTTTCATTTGGTTTTTAGGCTTGATGTTATTGAGTATACGAATCAGAATTTATTTGAAATCGATTACATTTATATACGGTCAAATTTGAAGTTGAAAATAACTTCCAGTAGCTATAATAAACGATTTAAATAAATTCATTGAAGTAAACCTTCGAAATTTATAAAAAAATTATGAAATCGGTTGCATTTTTTTTCAAAATCTTTCAACTTTAAATTGCTTAACCATATGAAGACATGAAAAAGATTCTTTTGATTTTCTTGCTTTTACCTCAACTCTTGTACGCTCAGATTCAAGTGAGTTTTCAAAAACCTGATCAACAACGATTTTTTGAAGTCGCAGGAGAAAGTTCTGCCGCTTTGATTGTTTTCGACCAGTCAGAGAATGCACTCATTCATAAATCCGCAAATTTTTTGGCAGAAGATATTGAAAGGGTGACAGGTAAGAAAATATCAGTCAAAGGTTTGGATTCTTCGCAAGACTTGGATGGAGTTAGTTCTAGCAATATCATAATTGTGGGGACTGTAGATAAAAGCAGTATTCTTAAAGCATTGGTTTCTTCCGGTAAATGGGAGGATGGTGAACTTCTCGGACAGTGGGAGCGTCATAAAATCCAAACGCTTGAACAGCCATTTGCGGGAATAAATAAAGCATTGGTGATTGCAGGCAGCGACAGGAGAGGGGCTGCATATGGGGTTTTTACCATCAGTGAAAAAATCGGAGTTTCTCCTTGGTATTGGTGGGCTGATGTGCCGGTGATTAATCAGCCTGAGATTTACATTGAAGACTGTAATTATCTCTCCAAAAGCCCTGCGGTGAAGTATCGGGGGATTTTCATTAATGATGAGGCTCCTGCTTTTACAAACTGGGCTTTTGAAAAGTTTGGGGGGATTAATCATAAAGTCTATGAAAAGGTTTTTGAACTGCTTCTTCGGAATAAAGCAAATTTTTTATGGCCATCAATGTGGTTGCCGACGATGTTTTATGTAGATGATCCTTTAAATGCGCAGACAGCCGATGATTTTGGGATTGTGATGTCTACCAGTCACCATGAGCCAATGACTCGCGCGCATCAAGAGTGGGAAGAATTCGGGGATGGTCCATGGAATTATGTTACCAATGGTGAGAAATTGCGGGAATTTTGGAAAGGTGGCGTAGAAAGGATTGGTGATTTTGAGACAATGGTGACGGTAGGCATGCGGGGAGACGGTGATGACGCCATGTCTGAAGAAACAGCCGTTGATTTATTGGAAACCATCATCCGAGATCAGCGGAAAATATTGGAAGATGTTACTCAAAAACCAGCAAAAGAAACACCACAAGTATGGGCTATTTACAAGGAGGTTCAGGATTATTACGATAAAGGTATGCGAGTGCCTGAAGATGTTACCATCTTATTGAGTGATGATAATTGGGGGAATATTCGATATCTCCCTAAGTTAAATGAATCCAAAAATGGCACTAAATACGGAATGTATTATCATTTTGATTATGTAGGTGCTCCAACTTCTTACAGGTGGCAAAATGTTACCCAGATAGAACGAGTGTGGGAGCAGATGAAGCTTACCTACGAATATGGAGTCAATGAAATTTGGATAGTCAATGTAGGCGATATCAAGCCGATGGAATTGCCTATAAGTTTCTTTTTAGATTTGGCTTGGGATCCAGATGCTATACATGCAAATGATTTACCTGATTATTATGTCAATTGGTCTAGGCAGCAATTTGGTGAACCGTTTGCTGAGGAAATCGGGCAATTGTTGGCATTGTATACCAAATATAATTCCAGAAGAACTCCCGAAATGCTCACCCCTGAGACCTACAGTATTGAAAATTACCGGGAAGCAGATAGAATTGTAGCTGAATTCAATGAGCTTTTGCGAAGAAGTACGGCTGTATATGAACAGATTCCTCCAGTGTACAGGGATGCTTTTTACCAATTAGTACATTCACCCATTGAGATGTGTGCTAACCTCAATGAAATGTATGTGTCAGCTGGGAAAAACAGATATTATGCTATAAGAGGGGCTGTAGCTGCTAATTACTATGCGGACAGAACCAAGGAGCTTTTTGAAAAAGATGCAGCGCTCAAAAAAGAATATCATGCTATGAATAATGGGAAATGGAATCATATGATGTCGCAAACGTATATTGGTTATACTAGTTGGAATCATCCTCCACTCAACATGATGCCTGCTGTTTCGTATGTTCAAGTTCCTGAAAATGATCAATTAGGCTATCTTGTTGAACATGGTGTTCCTCCACGTTGGGGATGGTTAGGAGTAGAAGGGAGATGGGGTTTTAGCAGAAATATGCCAGTATTTGATCCTATCAATGATCAATCGTATTACTTAGATATTATCAATAGAGGACCTCGGGAAATAGAATACTCACTAAAAAGTAATCAAGACTGGATCAAGGTTTCTTCAGATGCTGGTTCGGTTTTATTTCATGAAAAATTATTTGTAACCATAGATTGGGAACGAGCGCCCGCTGGCAAAGCTACGGGCGAGTTGATTCTTTTAGGAGCAGGCAAAGAGTATAGTATACAGGTGCCGATAAACAATTTACAAGTAAAAGCGACTGGGTTTATTGAAAATGAAGGTGTAGTGGCTGTGGAGGCAGCTAATTTTAGTCGAAAAGCTGATGGGGAGAGTTCCCAATGGACTGTTGTGCCTAATTTGGGTAGAACGGAAGCTTCTCTGATTGTAGAGCCAATGAACCCAGATAAGCAGGTTTCAATAGAAAAAGCTCCGATGGTAGCCTATGACTTTACTACTTTTAGTTCAGGGGCTATCAGTGTACATGTGTATGTTTCGCCCACCCAAGACTTCAAGCGTGAGGGAGGTTTACAATTTGCCATTGCTATAGATGACGAAGCTCCACAAATCATCAGTATCAATGAAGGAGAGTCGGTTCCTGACTACAAATATGCTACTTGGTGGATGCGGTCTGTCGGAGATAATGTCAAAGTGAAAATCTCAAAACACACCTTAGCATCTCTAGGAATACACACACTTAAAGTTTGGGGAATCGACTCTGGAGTGGTTATCCAAAAGATAGTCATTGATACTGGTGGATTAAAACCTAGTTATCTGGGGCCAAATGAAAGTATACTGGTCAAGTAATCCTTATATAATAGATGCAAATTAATAGTTAGTTCTATATGTAGTCTGCCAAAATGACACGCCAATCCCTTTGGAACAGCGCTTGATAAGTTTCTACATTATTAATGTATTTCAAAACTTAAAATAGAAGAGCTATGCAGGAAAAAGGTACGATCTCGATACATACCGAGAATATTTTCCCTATCATCAAGAAGTTTTTATATTCCGATCATGAGATTTTCCTTCGGGAATTGGTGTCCAATGCCGTAGATGCCAGCCAAAAAATCAAGCGATTGGCTCAACTAGGGCAGTATAGCGGTGAGTTGGGTGACTTGACAGTAGAAGTATCTTTCGACCAAGACAAAAAGACCATCACCATCTCTGACAGCGGTCTTGGGATGACTGCAGAGGAAATTAAGAAGTACATCAACCAAATCGCCTTCTCTGGCGCTACGGAGTTTGTGGAGAAATTCAAGGATGCCAAAGATGCCAATGAAATCATCGGTAAATTCGGTTTGGGCTTCTACTCTGCATTTATGGTAGCGAAACAGGTAGAAATCAATACCCTTTCTTACCAAGAAGGCGCTACCTCTGCCCGCTGGACCTGTGATGGAAGTACAGAGTTTGAAATCTCCGAAGGTGACAGAAAAACACGCGGTACAGACATCATCCTTCATATCAACGAGGATTCTGAAGAGTTTTTGGATAAGTGGAAATTGCAGGGGATTTTGGATAAATACGCCAAATTCTTACCTATCCCGATCAAGTTTGGTACCAAGTCTCAAAGCGTAGAAGATGGTGTAGATGACAAGGGTGAGAAAAAGTGGAAATCTGTGGAGGTGGATAATATCATCAACACTACCACTCCTATTTGGACCAAATCTCCTAACGATCTGAAGGATGAGGATTATTTAGCTTTCTACAAGGAGTTATATCCGATGAGCGAAGATCCATTGTTCTGGATTCACTTGAATGTAGATTATCCGTTCAACTTGACGGGGGTATTGTATTTCCCGAAAGTGAAAAATGATTTTGAGTTCCAGAAAAACAAAATCAAACTTTTCAGCCGTCAGGTATTTATTACCGATGAGGTGAAGGATATTGTACCAGAGTTTTTGATGTTGTTGCACGGGGTGATAGATTCCCCAGATATTCCGTTGAACGTGTCCCGAAGCTTCTTGCAGTCTGATGGCAATGTAAAAAAGATCAACAACTACATCACCAAGAAGGTGGCAGACAAGTTGGCAGAATTGTTTAAGAAAGACCGCAAGGTGTACGAGGAAAAATGGAATGACATCGGTCTATTTGTGAAGTACGGAATGATCAGCGAAGAGAAGTTTGCTGAAAAAGGGAAAGACTTCACCTTGTTGAAAAACACCAATGGAGAGTTCTTCACTCCAGCAGAATACAAAGAAAAGGTAAAAGCCCTTCAGACCAATAAGGAGGAGCAAGTGGTATACTTGTACGCTACAGATGTGGCCAAGCAAGATGCCTTTATTCAGTCAGCCAATAAAAAAGACTACGATGTCTTGGTGATGGATTCACCGATTGATAGTCACTACATTCAGCACTTGGAAATGAAGGAGGAAAAAACCACCTTGAAACGAGTGGATTCAGATGTAGTAGAGAAGTTGATTGTTAAAGACGATGGTTATGCCAATCTGTTGACAGAGGAACAGTCTACTCAGGTAAAGGAAATCTTCGAAAAAGCTATCGGAAGTCAGACCTACAGTGTGGCAGTAGAAGGCTTGAGTCCAGAAGAAATGCCAGTGACGGTGACAATGGATGAGTTTATGCGCCGCATGAAGGAAATGGCCCAGATGGGTGGAGGTATGAGTTTCTACGGAGCCATGCCGGATAATTACAAAGTAGCGGTCAATGGTAATCACCCTTTAGTAGATAAGATCCTCAAAACCGAATCAGCAGAAGAAAAAGAGAAATTGGCGAAGCAAGCATTTGATTTGGCTCTTTTAGCGCAAGGATTATTGACAGGTAAGGATTTGACCGCCTTTGTGAAGAGAAGTGTGGAGATGATATAATCGAGGTCTTTAAGACTTCAAAGATTTACATAATAGAAGGCCTTTGGGTGCAGTTAGATGTACTCAAAGGTCTTTTTTATATCCCAATATCAACAAGTATCCATGAATATCTTTTCATCCCACAGATATTTTGCTTATGCAAACTATGGTTGATGAGAATTTTTAGTGTATAGTAAGTTGCATGGTTTTTTGGGTGAGTATTATTTGTGATCTGGGGCTTAGGTATAATTATTTCCCAAAAATCACTATTTTTGATAGTATCATTTGATACTATCAAAAAAATGAAACCTCCATACGATCTTACACCTGCAATCCTCAAGCTCATTACTTCTATTTCAGAAAAAATAGGAGCGGTCAATGCTAAATTAATTGTTAGCCAAAATCCGAAACTTAGAAAGCAAAATCAAATCAAGACTATTCATTCATCTTTAAGTATCGAAGGAAATACCTTATCTGAAGATCAAATTACTGCCATTGTCGAGAATAAAAGAGTGGTTGGGCCTGAAAAAGATATTCTTGAAGTCTTAAATGCATTGGAGGCGTATAAGAATTTGAAACAATGGAAGTCTTCTTCAGAAAAAGACTTTTTGAAGGCTCATAAGATGTTGATGAATAAATTGATAGAGGTTCCGGGCAGATATAGAGCAAAGGGGGTAGGAATTGTCAAAGGTTCTAAGGTTGAACATCTTGCTCCTCCTGCTTCTAATGTTCCTTTCCTCATGAAAGAACTTTTTACATACCTTAAGGATAAGTCTGAGCTACCTTTGATCAAAAGCTGCGTTTTTCATTATGAGATGGAATTTATTCATCCATTCATGGATGGAAATGGTAGAATGGGTAGGCTTTGGCAAACGGTTATTTTGATGGAGAATTACCCGTTATTCGAATTTCTTCCATTTGAAAGTCTCATCGCTAAAAATCAAAAGGAATACTACCAGGCTCTTTCTGCAAGTGATAAGGAAGGGAAGTCAACACAGTTTATTGAATACATACTTTTGCTAATTCAGCAATCCTTAGATGAACTTCTTGAAAGCGATACAAAAAAGCTTGATGGAACAGAAAGACTCGAAGTTTTCTTGGAACAATCAAGGGATATGTTTTCTAGAAAAGAATATATGAAGTTCCACAAGGAGCTATCTTCCGCTACGGCAAGTAGAGATCTCAAAAATGGAGTAGCGCTTGGTTTAGTTACAAAATCGGGAGATAAAAAAACAACGCTCTATCAAAAGAAATCTTGAAGTCATTTAGATAGTAAGCCCTTATTTTCCATCCAACATATCATCTGAATCCCTCCCAACAGCAAGCCATTCTTACTCAAGAGATTTAAGATCAATGGGATGGAAATAATCATGTATTGGTAATGGGAGCGGTGAGGAGTAAGTGATTAGTGGGTAATAAAATTTTTTATACTGTAAATCAATGGTTTATGAATTTTATTAAAAAAAAATAATTCTGAATATTTGGAAGTTAGTTGCGGGGGGGGCTATATTAGTTCAAGTTTTTAGCGCTAAAGACTTTTTAAATCAATGTTTTACAAAATCCTATTCAAAACCATGAGTACTAAGTTATTCTTTAAATCAATTTTAGTTCTATACGTATTAGCAATTTCTTTTTCTTGTGTTAATCAGGATGAACTTGAAGGTCAAATAGAGCTTTCTAAAAATGAAAATGAAGAAAATAATAATTATGCAATTATTAAATCTTTTGATTATTTAGTGGAGAATCATCTGAATAATGCGAATTTATCAGAACAAGAATTATCACTTCTTTTTTTCGAGCAGGTGAAAAAAAATGGAGGTGTTTTAGTCTCTTTAGATAAAAATTTTTTTCAGAATAATCGGATAAATTATGAAGATTATTCATCTAATTTCCATTATTTTTTGTCAAAAATAAAAGAGTTACCCGATTTTGATCATGTTGGATACTTTATTGAATTAGAAAATCTTATAGTATTAGCTGAAAAAATATTTCCAATGAAGAAGAGAAAAGGATAATTTTAAGTAAGTTAATGTTCTTAAATGAGTTTATGAAATGGATGCAATCAAAGGCTGTTCTAAATGGTAACATTAATTATAGGATGTTAGGTTGTGATGGTTGGTGGTCATGCTGGGGTAAATGTGCTGCTAGTATAGTTGGGGGTGCTATTACTGGAGGTGTGGCAGGTTGTGGGGTTGGAGGTGCTGTAGGCGGAACTGTTGGAGCAGGAATCGGTTCTTTGGCAGGAGGTGTGGGAGCCTTACCCGGAGCTGCTGCTGGTGCTATTTCTGGCTGTGCTGCTGTAGGATTAGCTGGTGCTGTGGGAGGTGGTTTAACGGGGGCAGCAGTGGGTTGCTAAAATTTATATTGATATGAAAACATACCATAACTATATCAACATGGATTTAAAATCAAAATTGAAGTTTTTAAAATTTATAGGTTATACATGTGCTCTAGTCGCTGTAATCACTAGCGGCGATACTTTAGCAAATACAATTCAAACCTTACATACTTCTGAATCATGGAAGTTTTATGCTGCATTAGCGGGTTTTACTATTTTCTTGTCCATGTTGATAATATTGATAATGGTTGACTTGGCATTGGTGATTACACCTGAAATTGTAAAACATTTCAAAGGTAAGCTTGGATTGACCTGAGGTTTCACTAGAAAGAGTAATAACTTAATTTTGTTGTGAAGCCTCAAGTAGGTTTTGTGACAACTTGTTGTTTGGCCCTCGGTTAGGAGAGGATACATTTATTTTAGTGCTGTGTAAGTTGAAGACATTGGATTAAATAATACAAGAGTTTAGGGAAGCGCCCAAGTTTTTTACAGGATACAGAAGTAAACACCTTTTCAAAAATTCTTGTATTTTTGGCCATGCTATCCAAAAAAACCAAATACGCTTTCCATGCCCTTACTTATCTGGGCAAAAACAGAGATCAAAAGACCGTATTGATCCAAGACATCTCCAATGAATATGGGATTTCCCATAAATTTCTGGAAAACATACTCTTGGAATTGAAGAAAGCAGGTATTCTCGGTAGCAAAAAAGGAAAAGGTGGGGGATACTACCTTATCAAGGATCCAAAAGATGTTGCCTTATCCAAGGTCATCCGATTACTAGATGGGCCTATCGCATTACTTCCATGTGTGAGTTTAAATTACTATGAACCTTGTGTAGAATGTAAAGACGAAGCGGCATGTGGCCTGAATAAAGTGATGATTCAAGTGCGTGATGAGATGTTAAATGTATTGGAAAACAAGACCTTAGCGGATATTTTAGATAAAGAATAAAATTTTTTCCCTTTTTACCCTATAAAATAAATAGGTTTTATATACTTTTGTGAAATACTTGTTTACGAATCTATGATACTCGATCAACCAATTAAGCGATGGTTTATTAATAAAAAAGGTCAGGATACCAATGTTAAAAGCTTCCTGAAATCCATTTCCTGGCGCATTGTAGGTACGTTGGACACTATGGTCATTTCTTACTTTGTGACAGGAGAGCTGATGATGGCGATATCCATAGGTTCGATCGAGGTGATTACCAAAATCGCTTTGTATTACTTGCACGAACGTGCATGGGAAGCAGCAACCAAATTAGAAAAAGATGAGCCTACAGAAGAGTTTGCATGAGTTAGAGGCAAGCATCGCTAATCTCTCCTTGGAAGAAGAGTTGCAGGTTTTGGCCAACTATTTCCAAGGGAAAATAACCTTTTCTACCTCCCTAGGGCAGGAAGATCAGGTGATCACTCATTTGATTGCCTCTCTGAATTTACCCGTCAGTATCTTTTCATTAGATACTGGACGCCTCTTTCCGGAGACCTTGGATTTGTTAGCGCGCATACAAGCGAAGTATAAACTTTCTATTAAAGTGTATTATCCCGATACCCAACAAGTGGAAGACTTAGTGCTTCAACAGGGTATCAATGGTTTCTACGAAGGAGTAGAGCAGCGGAAGAATTGCTGTTTTGTGAGAAAAGTAGTTCCTTTACGAAGGGCATTGGAAGGGAATCAAATCTGGATTACTGGTTTGAGAGCTGAACAAAGTCCTAATCGAGCCAGTATGAAGCGCTTAGAATGGGATGAAGCCAATCAAATCATCAAATACAATCCTTTAGTAGACTGGACCTACGAACAACTCTTGCAATACATTCAAATCCATAAGATTCCTTACAACCCATTGCACGATAAAAACTTCATCAGCATAGGCTGTGCCCCTTGTACCCGAGCCATCCAGCCCGGAGAAGATGCCAGGGCAGGTAGATGGTGGTGGGAAGAATCGAAGAAGGAGTGTGGATTGCATGGAGGGGGGAGAAGCGAGAGTTTAGATGCGAGAAGCGAAAAAGAATGAAATGTACCAAGTACCAAGTACAAAGTACCAAGGTGGGATCTGTGTGGAATTATGAAATGTGACCTGTAAATATTTGTCATAGTTATAAATGCCAAAGAAACAATCAGCACACTAGCCTTCGGTTTCTACTGAAGAAAGAGAACAAAAAAAATCAGGTAATTCCATCAATTGACCTGGGGTTTAATTTGCCAAGAAGAAACAATAAGATTGAAAAAAATGAAAAAAGTCTCAAAAACTTTCAGGAAAAGAAATCTAAAACTTAGTCCTACTAGTAGCAAGCAAGTCTAATCTCTAGATTCTCGCCTCCTGCTTGCAGCAGGCAAGTCTCGCTTCTCATTCAAAAAATCTAAAATCTAAAATAACATGTCCACCATATATTTCAATCCTAAAGAATCCGAATCCATCCACATCCTTAGGGAAGTGGCGGCGCAGTTTGAGCGACCGGTTTTGCTTTTTTCGGGAGGCAAGGATTCCATTACTCTGGTGCGTTTGGCGCAGAAGGCTTTTTATCCTGCGAGGATTCCTTTTCCACTATTGCACATCGATACGGGACACAATTTCCCTGAGACTATACAGTTCAGAGATGAATTGGTAAAGGAATTGGGATTGGAACTGATCGTTCGCAATGTGCAGGATTCCATCGACCAAGGAAAGGTTCGTGAGGAAAAAGGCCGCTATGCCAGTCGCAACACCTTGCAAACCACAACCCTGTTGGATGCCATCGAAGAATTCAAATTTGATGCCTGTATCGGTGGGGCAAGAAGAGACGAAGAAAAAGCAAGAGCAAAAGAACGTGTATTCTCCGTAAGAGATGATTTCGGACAGTGGGATGAAAAAAACCAACGCCCAGAACTCTTCGATATGCTCAATGGACGCATCGAGCAAGGACAAAATGTGCGGGTTTTCCCGATTTCAAATTGGACAGAATTGGACGTATGGGAATATATCAAAACCGAAAACATAAAAATCCCTTCCATTTATTTCTCCCATAAGCGTAAAGTATTCTTCCGCGATGGCTTAATCTGGACAGCTAATAAACATGTGTATAGAGAGCCTCATGAAGAGGTAGTAGAAAAAATGGTGCGCTTCCGTACGGTAGGAGACATGACCTGTACCGCAGCGGTATTATCCGAAGCGGATACCCTTGATACAGTGGTAGAAGAAATCCGTCAGTCAACCCTTTCCGAAAGAGGCGCCAGAATCGATGATAAACGCTCAGAAGCAGCCATGGAGAAGCGAAAAAAGGTAGGGTATTTCTGAGAAGCGAGAGGCGAGAAACGAGAGTTTAGACTCAAGAAACAAGAAACAAGAAACAAGAACCAAGAGACAAATTCAGGTTAAAAATCAATCGTTCCTTTCAAAACCAGCGAATCTATGGAATTTATCCAAACCCATTATTTCAACCTTATTTCTAGTTATTTCCACTTTATTTCCCTTCGAGAATAATCGTATTTCTACAAAATTCAAACCCTAGCGCCTTTGCGCCTTTGCGAGAAAAAAACAACGCGTATGGAAAATAGAAAATTGATAAAAATAGCTACTGCAGGATCCGTAGATGATGGGAAAAGTACCTTAATCGGGAGATTATTGTACGATACGGGTTCTTTGACCACCGACAAATTAGAGGCAATTGAAAAGACCAGCCGTCAGCGGGGATTTGATTATTTGGACTTTTCTCTAGCTACCGATGGATTGGTGGCGGAGCGGGAACAAGGCATCACCATCGATGTGGCTCATATTTATTTCAATACAGATAAGACCAACTTTATCGTAGCGGATACACCAGGGCACGTGGAGTATACCCGCAATATGGTTACAGGGGCCTCTACTTCCCAAGTGGCCATCATTCTAATTGATGCCAGAAAGGGAGTAATAGAACAAACTTACCGACATTTCTTTATCAGTAATTTACTCCGCTTGAGTCACGTAGTGGTAGCCATCAACAAAATGGACTTGGTGGGTTATGATGAAGATGTGTTTTTGAAAATCAAAGCGGATTTTGATGCGTTGGTGGAGAAGAGTAACTTCCAAACGGAGCAAATTACCTTTATTCCCATTTCAGCACTCAAAGGTGAAAATATCGCCAAGAAGTCCGCTGAGATGCCTTGGTATGTAGGCAATACCTTGTTGGATCATTTGGAAGTATTGGAGCCAGAAGATTTGCAAGAGCAGGCATTTGCCAGATTTCCTGTTCAATACGTAATTCGCCCTAAAACCGATGCTTTTCATGATTTCAGAGGTTTTTCGGGAAAATTGTATGGAGGAAATCTAAACGTTGGCGATCAGGTAACTATCCTTCCATCCTTCACGGAATCAAAAATCAAATCCATTCAGTTATTCGATCAGGAATTGGAAGTGGCTGTTCCAGGAGCCTCCATTACCATCACTTTGGAAGATGAGGTGGATATCAGTCGGGGCGATATGATTGTCAAGTCTTCGGAATTACCCAGTTCAGAGAAAAGCATCACAGCCACCATCTGTCAGGTCAATCACAAGCCTTTGAAAATCGGTCAAAAATACACCTTACAGCATGGTGTGAATAGGGTATTGGCAAAAGTGGAGTCCATCCAATCCAAGATCCAAACCGACTTCAGTGGAGAGGAAAGCACCGAGGCGTTGAAATTAAATGATATTGGCAAGGTGAGCTTCAAACTCAGCAAAGCCATTCACTTCGACCCCTATCAAGTGAACCGTTCGAATGGGAGCTTTATCCTGATCGATGAAGGTACGCATGATACGGTGAGTGTAGGGTTTATTTTCTAGTGTACAAAGTACCATGTACCAAGACAGTTCGAAAGTATTGTACCATGTACCAAGTACGAAGTACCAAGATAGTCGAAAAGTAATTATATTTTACAACTTGAATATTAGGGTTTTAGAAACCACTAGGTTTCTAAAATTCTTGGAAGATTTACAATAAAACCAAATCGTAAACTCACACGAAATCCATACTTGGTACTTGGTACATTGTACTTGGTACTTTCAAAAACTCTACTTAACCTATAGACAAAACTAACAATGGAAAGCTTTAGAACCGAGATTGAAAACCCCCTTGTCGAAAAGGATATTATTGAATTGGAGCGGAAGATCCGGCTATTTCGGGAGGGGAAAATAGATGAAGAAAAATTCCGCAGTCTGCGCTTGGCGCGTGGGGTCTATGGACAGCGGCAGCCGGGTGTGCAGATGATCCGTATCAAATTGCCTTATGGACGTGTTACGGGTAATCAGCTAAAACGCATTTGTGATGTGTCGGATAAGTATTCGACTGGAAAACTCCACATCACCACCCGACAGGATATTCAGATCCATTACGTGAGTTTGGACGAAACCCCTCAACTCTGGGCCGAACTGGAAAAAGATGATGTGACCTTGCGTGAGGCTTGTGGAAATACGGTTAGAAATGTGACCGCTTCCGAAGTTGC
This sequence comes from Mongoliitalea lutea, assembly GCF_014652135.1. Taxonomy (GTDB): domain Bacteria; phylum Bacteroidota; class Bacteroidia; order Cytophagales; family Cyclobacteriaceae; genus Mongoliitalea; species Mongoliitalea lutea. Next base: position 129,431 of record NZ_BMYF01000005.1, on the reverse strand, counting down.
GGGAATCGACCCTAACGAACCTTTTGATGTGACTCCTTATGCGGATGAGGTATTCAAGTATTTTCTAAGAAATCCAGTTTGTCAGGAAATGGGTAGGAAATTTAAGATATCTTTTTCCTCTTCCGATGAAGATACAGCGCTTTCCTACCTGCATGATCTAGGTTTTATTCCAAAAGTAAAAGTAGCAAACGGACAAGAAATCAGAGGTTTCAAAGTATTGCTAGGTGGTGGTCTCGGTTCCCAGCCTCGGCATGCAGATACCATTACTGATTTTCTCGCTACGGAGGATTTGATTCCTTTTATAGAGGGAGTATTGCGAATTTTTGACAGATTTGGAGAGCGCTCCAGACGCTTGAAGGCTCGGATGAAATTCTTGATCAATGAGATTGGTATAGAAGCTTTTCTGCAATTGGTTGAAGAAGAGAAAAAAGCCTTACCGTATAAATCTTATCCTATTGATGTAGATGACTACGAAGCAAGTAAAAGCCTTCCCAATCCCGAATTGGAAGAAGTTGCCGAACCACTTGATCTGGCTTACGAGCAATGGAAACTGACGAACGTCGTTCCACAAAAGCAGGCTGGATATGTAGCCATTGGAGTGAAAGTGTTATTAGGGGATTTTACAACTGCCCAGGCAAGATTTATTGCAGATCTAGCCAAGCAGTATGCCAATAATGAAATCCGTTTTACGCTCAGACAAAACTTACTGATCCGGGATGTAAAAGAGGAGTTGGTTCTTTATTTTTACCAAGAGTTGAAGAAAATCGGTTTGGCCGATTATGGCTACAATTCTTTAGGGGATATTACCGCTTGTCCGGGCACAGATACCTGTAATCTGGGAATTGCCAGCAGCACTGGTATAGCTAGGGAGTTGGAGAAAGTGATTGCTCAAGAATATCCTCAGTACATGAAATCTCAAGAATTGACCATCAAGATTTCTGGTTGTATGAATGCCTGCGGACAGCACAATATGGCACATATTGGTTTCCAGGGCATGTCCTTGAAAGCAGGCAAAACCGTTTTTCCTGCCTTGCAAGTATTGTTGGGTGGAGGAAATTTGGGAGATGGCAATGGACGCTTTGCGGATAAGGTGATCAAAATCCCGAGTAAAAGAGGACCTCAAGCTTTGAGAATATTGTTGGATGACTTTGCCCAACATCAAGAGGCTGGAGAAGATTTCCTTCACTACTACGATCGGAAAGGACAAATGTACTTCTATGATATCCTCAAGGGTTTGACCGATACGGATACCCTTACTGAGGAGGATCAAGTGGATTGGGGAAATGAAGATGCGTACAAAGTGGCTGTAGGAGTAGGGGAGTGTGCTGGGGTGGTAATCGACCTGGTTGCTACCTTGTTGTTAGAAGCTCGGGAGAAGTTGGATTTATCCAAAGAGGCTTTTGTGGAAAAACGTTGGTCTGATAGCATTTACCATACTTATGCTGCTTTGGTCAATGCAGCTAAAGCCATCTTATTGTATGAAAGCAAAAGCACCAATTCCTATGCGAATATTGTGAATTTGTTTGATGAGACCTTCGTGGACACTGGCAAGATAGCCATCGAAGGAACACTCAAGGACATCATTTATCAAATCAATCAACAGGAACCTTCAGAAGCTTTTGCCCGATCCTATTTTGAGGATGCAGGAAAAGTGTTTGAAGCCATCAGTGCATACAGAGAAAAGGAGGTAATCGCATGAATCAGCTCACCAAACCAAAAGTCACGCTCGTAGGAGCCGGTCCAGGCGATCCCGAATTGATCACCTTGAAAGCAGTTTTGGCTTTGAATAAAGCCGATGTGGTCTTGTACGATGCTTTAATTGACAAATCCTTACTCAAACATGCACCTGCTCAAGCCATCAAGATCTTTGTTGGTAAGCGTGTGGGCAAACACTCCTGTCCTCAGGACGAGACCAACAGACTTTGTGTGGAGTACGCACTGAAGCATGGGCATGTAGTCCGACTTAAGGGAGGTGATCCTTTTGTATTCGGTCGTGGTTCGGAGGAGATTGACTACATCGAGGCTTTCGGGATTCCCACCGAAGTGGTACCGGGCATTACTTCTGCGGTGGCAGTTCCTGCTTCCATAGGAATTCCTGTAACCAAACGGGGTGTTTCCGAGAGTTTCTGGGTCATCACTGCAACTACAAGTTATGGGGAACTTTCTCGAGATATCGCCATAGCTGCTCAATCCACGGCTACTGTTGTCATCTTAATGGGTACCAAGAAACTACCCGAGATTGTAAAAGCTTATAAAGCAGCCGGCAAATCTGATATCCCTGTAGCCATTATCCAAAACGGCACCACCAAGGAAGAGCAGTTTGTCGCAGGCACCATCCAAGATATCACCTCCAAAGCCCACCAAGCAGGCATCGCCGCTCCTGCGATTATTGTGATAGGAGAGGTGGTGAAGGAGAGTTATCGATTGAAGGAGGTTTATGAACAAACGATTAATATAGGTCATTGAATAACCTACTTAGTATAAATGATATTTATGGATATTGGATATTGGGATTCCCGTCTTACCGACAAATGCCTGTATTTAAATGGATCTCACTAATATCCCAATATCGCAAAGCAAGTATCGACCAATATCAATTCTAACTTCTCGCAACGCTCGCAAAGGAGAACGCAACGGACGCTAAAACTGAGGTTGCGCCCGTAGCGTATTTCGTAGTGCTCGCTGCGTGAACCAAAAAGAAGAAATCATATTTTCACCAAATTTCAATAGTAAATAGTTCGTATTTCCTCGGAAAATCCAAGTCTTGCATCTTGTTTCTTATTTCTAAGTGCTGATTTTCCCAACCCTGCAACCTGGCTCCTCGCTAAAAAGCTATCAAAATAGCTTTTTATAACGCTCGGCCCCCTCTCGCATCTATCCTCCCGCATCTAATCGTCTACAACCATGAACCACTTATATCCCATCTTCCTTAAAGTCCACCAACTCAACGTCCTCCTAGTCGGAGGTGGTTTTGTTGGTACGGAGAAACTCTCCTTTTTACTCAAAAGTAGCCCTGAGGCTCATGTTACCGTAGTATCCAAGGAATTTAATGAAGAGTTTTTGGAGCTTGCTCAGTCAGCTTCTCATGTTACGCTCATAGAAGATGCTTACCATGAGAAGTATTTGGGAGGCAAACATATTGTTATCGCAGCCACCAATTTCCCGGAAGTCAATAAACAGATCCATGGTGAGGCCAAGGAGCGCTTTATTTTAGTCAATGTAGCCGATACCCCTGCTTTATGTGATTTTTATTTGGGAGGGATTGTAACCAAGGGGAACTTAAAAATTGCCATCAGCACCAATGGCAAATCCCCGACCACAGCCAAGCGTTTGCGGGAGCTTTTTGAAGAAATCCTTCCCGAAGAAATTGATGAGTTGTTGGAAAACCTGAATGCCTATCGTGCTACCCTCAAAGGTGATTTTGAGTACAAGGTCAAGACAATGAATGAAATCACGGGGATGCTGGTGGAGAAGGAGCGAGCGTAGATTTCTAGGGTTCTCGCAACGCTCGCAACGAAATGACGCAACGCTCGCAAAAAATATTATTTACTCTTAGCGTACGTGGCGCTCTTCTTTGCGCTCGTTGCGTGAACATATTTCAGTAATGTTCTATAGAAGATACAACATCTTTTATTTTGAACATGGTTATGTAAAAATTTTTAAAGTTGGAATTCATAGATTAGTTAATAACTTATGAGAAAAATAATGAGGTTCACGCAACGCTCGCAACTATGTGGTTTTTTTCTTAGCGTTCGTGGCCTTTATCTTAGCGCTCGTGGCGAGAAATTTAAACCCAGTTCTTAATTTTTCGTTCAAAAAGGCAATAACTTATTCTGAAAATTTTCGCTTATGAAGACAATACTTTCTTTAGTCTTGCTTTTGCTTAGCTTTTCTTTTTCAGTCCAAGCGCAGGAAACGCTAGGGGGAATACGGATCAACGCTGGCTTACCTACCGCTGATTTCCGCTCGGAAGTGGACAGTCAATGGTTTCCCTCTCTTAACCTTGGAGTTCTCCAACAGCTTGCAAATACTCCCATTTACCTAGGTGGGGAATTCGGATACATGCTTTATGGAACAGCGGTTCATAGGAGTAGAGAAGTGGTTAACGGCACCGATCAGCGATTCAGGATCCGAAGAAATAACAATGCCATTCATCTCTCAGGAGTAGTTCGTGTCATGCCGGATTTCGGGATAGGGGTTCGACCTTTTGTTGAAGGACAATTGGGGGCCATTCATACCTACACTCGATCTAAGGTCAGGGAAAACAGACTGGCTGAACCATTTGTGTCAGGAACTGAGGTGTATGATTGGGCTCATATGTATCAATTGGGAGGCGGCTTGATGATACCCTTAGAAAAGGATGGAGATACATTCCTGGAACTGAGAGTAAATTACATGCAAACAGGCATCATGGATTTCCTTACCAGCCGTGACGCGAGCTATGACAATCAAGGGACAGTCACTCTCAATACCCGAAATGCAGCCTTTCAATTGCTGAGTCCCAGCCTTGCTGTTAAGTTTAGGTTTTGACGCTTTTGAATGCTAGCAACGGTTGAAGTATTTTTTTTCTTAACCTTCATATCCATTATAAAGAAGGTTTGATCAGAAGACAGATAAGAGTGGAGAGGTGAACAGTCTCTCACAGATAAAGCTGATTCAACCGATTTAGCACAGATGTAATTTATTTCAATTGTGCTTTCAAAAAACCCTGTATTTTCACCTCACGTGTCTTTTCACCTCAAAGGATTACCGCTCTCATCGAATTCAGAAAAGAAATTTAATTCATTCATATGGGGAAAACTATTTCACTAAAAATTTGAAAGTAGGCAAATGGTTCTGCCTGAATACTTAATGTTATGAAAATATCCCTTTACTAATTTTTCTATTTCTAAACAGGTCTCTTTTATTTGGACAGTCCCAAGTCTTTCCTAAATTGAGCCATCATCTATCCACGCTCAATAAATGAAAAAACATCTATGCTTATTTTGGGTCTTTTTCCTGTTTGCAATCCACTCCCTTCAGGCCCAAACTACCCCCGATCTTCAAAAGCTCGATGCCTATTTTGAACAGATGGTCAAAGACTGGGATGTTCCGGGAGCCAGTATTGGCATTGTTCAAGATGGACAATTAATTTTCACCGGCAACTTCGGCACCAAGACAGTTGGTAAAAATGAAAAACCCGATGAACATACCCTCTACGCTATCGCTTCCAATTCCAAGGCCTTTACTTCGGCTGTATTAGCAATGCTGGTACAGGAGGGAAAACTAAATTGGAACGATCGGGTAAAAGATTATCTGCCTTATTTTTCACTTTTTTATGATCCCTGGATAAGTGCGCATGTTACCATCCGCGACCTGCTAAGTCATAGGGTGGGCCTGGGAACCTTTAGTGGAGACGTTATCTGGTACAAAAATGAAGGTTCCGCCGAGGATTTTATCAAAAGGGCAGGAAAGATGCCACAAGCTTTCGACTTCAGGGGAGGTTATGGTTATTCCAATTTAATGTATGTAGCAGCAGGTGAAATCATCCGAACAATTACCGGCAAAACATGGGGAGAAAATGTGCAGGAACGCATTCTCCATCCTTTAGGCATGGACAGGACAATTACTACAGCTAAAGACCTGGATAAAAAAGGGAATTATGTCACTGCCCATGGCCGAGAGGAAGCAAAAAACTTCCCCATTGAATTTGAAGACTGGGAAAGTATCGCTGCTACTGGTGGATTGATTTCTTCAGTAAGCGATGTGGCCAAATGGATGATCTTCAATATGAACCATGGGATTATCGGACAGGACACGCTGATCTCAAGTAGCAACCGCAACCTGATGTGGACCATGCATAATGTCAACATGGTGGATCACACCCAGCCAAACGACCTGGGCAGGCATTTCAGTGGCTATGGACTGGGTTGGAATATGGGTGATTTCCATGGAAAATTCATGGTAGGCCATACAGGGGGATACGACGGCATGATTACAGCCGTGACCATGATTCCTGAAGAAAAGTTGGGTGTAGTTGTCCTGACCAATGGCCATCAAAGTCCCATCATGGCGGCAACCTATTATGCTTTTGACCAATTTTTAGGAACAGGAAATAAGGACTGGTCCGCAGATTTGCTCAAAAGGAGTTTAGCCAACCAAGCCAATGACACCCGCATCGAAGACATCAAAAAAGCCAGAGTTCTTAATACAAAGACATCCGTCCCTTCTTCCCAATTTATAGGAGCCTATAGCTCAGACATCTATGGCATAATCGAAGTCAAAGAAGAAAATGGCGCTTTGCGCATATATTTCGAAGATGCTCCAAGACTGAATGCCAGCTTGAAACACTGGCATTATGATACCTATGAAATCATCTGGGATGAGAAACATGCCTGGTTTAACTTCGGTACCCTTCAGTTTATTCTCAATAATAAGTTGGAGGTGACAGGAATGGACTTTAATGTTCCCAATGATGATATTTTCTTTGAGGAATTGAAACCGGTAAAAATCAACCCATGATTAAAATTCTAGGAATCCCCTTTGATGCTAACAGTTCCTTCCTTAGAGGACCGTATTTGGCTCCTCCAAGAATACGCCTAATGGCAAGTGAAGGATCTGCCAATAACTACACGGAAGAAGGAGTGGAAATCCTAGCAGGTAGGGATTTTCAAGATTTAGGGGATTTATTGTTTGCTAGTCAAGATCCCCAAAAGGCATACGAGTACATCAAAACATCCGTCAGCAAAGCCATTGCTGATGGTAGCAAACTGTTGAGCTTGGGAGGAGATCATTCCATTGCATACCCCGTTATTGAAGCGCATGCACTGAAACATGGTCCTTTGCATGTATTACAATTGGACGCGCACGGCGATTTGTATGAGGATTTTGAAGGCAATCCCTATTCCCATGCTTCTCCTTTTGTCCGATTATTGGAAAAAGGCTTGCTTAAATCTCTGACCCAAGTCGGCATCCGAACCTTGACTCAACATCAGCGGGAACAGGCGGCCAAGTACAAGGTCTCAATCCTTGAAATGAAAGACTTTAGCATGGATTTCATACATACCTTAGAAGGGCCGCTGTATATTTCCCTGGATATTGATGTATTAGACCCTGCGTTTGCGCCGGGAATATCGCATTATGAACCAGGTGGCATGAGTACTCGGCAGCTGCTCGATATCATTCAGACTATCAAAACACCCATTATTGGGGCAGATTTGGTTGAGTACAATCCTGTTCGTGACCATCATGACATGACAGCGATGCTGGCGTTCAAGTTGATGAAAGAGATGATTGGTAAAATGAAGCAATAAAAAAGCCCTGCTTAAGCAGAGCTTTTATCGTTCTCGAGGAGAACTCATCGCAATCACCCTATTATGATTGTCTTATTGGCAACCCTTATTTTTGAGAATTGATCAAGTAAGGGGTTTTGCCGTCTGTAATGATGATTTTAGTATTTGGAGAGTTGGCAAGCTCTCGGAATGCTTCGATACTCCTCAACTCAATGATTTCCCTCACAAGTCCTTCGGCTAAGATTTTTTGTGCTTCACGGGTACCTTCTGCTTCAATTTTACGTCTTTCGGCTTCTTTTCGCTCACGTTCCAAAATGTACTCCATTTGCTGCGCCTCTTGTTCAGCTTTCAATTTACGCTCAATGGCACGGCTTAGCTCTGTTGGTAAGTTGATACTCTTCATCAGGACACGCTCAACAACGAAACCTCTTTGTCTTAAAGACTCATGCATTCTTTCCTGAATTTCTTTTTCAATTTCTGAACGCATCCCTGAGTGCATGTCTTTGGCCATGTACTGTGCCGTAATATCTGCAGCCGCAGAGCGGAATACATTTAAAATCAACACACGCTCATAATTCTCTCCGATGTCTTCCAAGATAAAAGGTACCTTATTCTTTTCAATGCTGTAAAGAATTGAGATCTCTGATTCAATGGTCAACCCTTCTTTACTTGGAAGTGGTAAGCGGATTTCTTGATTTACGGTACGAATAGGGACTTTTATCACTCGTGTAGTAAATGGATTAAATCCTACCAATCCAGCGTCAAGAGAGGTGTCTGAAAGTTTTCCGAATCTACTTTTGACACCCACTTCTCCCTGACGGATGACAGCACAAGAACTAAGGAAAAATATTCCCAAAAGGCTAGCTAATAACAATCGGTTTTTCATGGTACATATTCTATTGGTTTAAGTGTTCATACGGAATAATCTTTCTTTGAGGTTGCATTAACAAAAATTAATTTTAAAATAATTTTTCCAATGAAACAAAGTGTCTGAATTTCCGTTTTTTGTAAAATAATTCAAGCAGTTGTAATTAAATGATTTAAAACTAATTTTGGTAGCTAACACCTTAGTCCCTATTTTTGAAGGTCATCAATCTCCTCGCACGTGAAAAGAATCGCAATTTTGGCTTCCGGTAGTGGTTCGAATGCCGAAGCAATTACCCGATATTTCCAAAACTCCGATAAAGGTATAGTAACTTTGATCGCCAGTAACAAATCGAATGCTTATGTATTGGAGCGAGCCAAACAGTTGGAAGTACCAGCTGTGATTTTTTCTAAACAAGAATTGGAGTCAGGAGTATTGACCCAGCTATTGCTTGAGCAAAAGATAGATTGGGTAGTATTAGCTGGTTTTTTATTGAAAATTCCCGAAAATTTAATCCAAGCATTTCCTGATAAAATTGTCAATATCCATCCAGCACTTTTACCCAAGTTTGGCGGAAAAGGCATGTACGGTATGCGGGTGCACGAGGCTGTAAAGGCAGCGGGAGAAACCCATACTGGGATTACCATTCATTTGGTGAATGAACAGTATGACGAAGGTAAAATCATTTTTCAAGCAGCAGTGGAGGTGACATCTGAAGATACACCGGAGAGCATTGCTTCCAAAGTTCATGAATTGGAATATAAATACTTTCCAAATGTGATTGAAAGTCTGCTTTAATCTATTGATTTTCCTACCTTTGCCCTTTGAAAAATTTTCCACCAAAATATAGCCACAAAGTCCCGACCAATTCCTTTGTGTTCTAGCGTCTTTGTGGCCGTCAAAAATCATGGCTACCAAAAAAATACAATCTGCTTTAATTTCCGTCTATTACAAAGACAATCTTGAACCCATCATCGCTCAATTGAAGGCCCAAGGTGTAACCATTTATTCCACGGGTGGTACACAGCAGTTTATCGAAGAGCAAGGTGCTACAGTTGTTCCTGTAGAAGAGTTGACCGGGTATCCGTCCATCTTCGGTGGAAGGGTGAAAACCTTGCATCCAAAGATTTTTGGAGGGATTCTTCACCGTCGGGAAAATGATTTTGATGTGGCGCAGGCTGCTGAATTTGATATCCCTGCTATTGACTTGGTGATAGTGGATTTGTATCCATTTGAAGAAACAGTTGCTTCCGGTGCATCAGAAGCAGATGTGATTGAAAAAATTGATATTGGCGGAATTTCTTTGATCAGAGCTGCTGCCAAAAACTTCAAAGATGTAGTCATCATTGCTTCCAAATCTCAATATGGTGAATTGGAAGCCCGCTTGAAAGCACAAGATGGAGCTACTACTTTGGAAGATAGACGCTACTTTGCAGCTCAGGCATTCCAAGTGTCTTCCAATTACGATACCCATATTTTCAATTATTTCAACCAAACTGAGCAAATCCCTGCCTTAAAAGTGTCTGAGTCCAAAGCGAAGGCCTTAAGATATGGAGAGAACCCTCATCAGGCAGCTCACTTTTATGGTGACTTGGAAGCCTTGTTTGAGCAATTAAATGGCAAAGAACTTTCCTACAATAACTTAGTAGATATCGATGCTGCCGTTGCCTTGATTTCTGAATTCAAGGGAGAGACTGCATTTGCCATTTTAAAGCATACCAATGCCTGCGGTTGCGCTACAGCTGATAGTGTAAAAGAAGCTTATCAAAAGGCATTTGCTGCTGATACTACTTCTGCATTTGGGGGTGTGTTGGTTACCAATCAGCCTGTAGATTTGGCAGCTGCTGAGGAAATGAACAGCTTGTTTTTCGAAGTGTTGATTGCACCGGCCTTTGATGCAGATGCATTGGCTGTATTGAAGGGTAAGAAAAATAGAATTCTCTTGCAACAGAAAATGGACTTGCCAGGTACCAAGCAAATCAAGACCTTGTTGAACGGGATTATCGAGCAGGATAAGGATTTACAGACCGAATCGAAGGCTGATTTCAAAGTAGCCACCAAGCTCGCTCCAAGCGAAGAGGAACTAGATGCCTTGGTGTTTGCTGCTAAAGTTTGTAAGCACACAAAGTCCAATACCATTGTTTTGAGCAATAGCAATCAGCTATTTGCTTCAGGGGTAGGGCAGACCTCTCGTGTAGATGCTTTGCGTCAGGCAATTGAAAAGGCAAAAGCTTTTGGGTTTGATTTGAAAGGTGCTGTAATGGCATCCGATGCTTTCTTCCCATTCCCAGATTGTGTAGAAATTGCGCATGAAGCAGGTATCACAGCGGTGGTACAGCCGGGAGGCTCCATCAAAGACCAGGATTCCATCGATTTCTGCGATGCCCATGGCATGAGTATGGTGATGACAGGTGTAAGACATTTCAAACACTAAGAGTTGAGATAAAAATAAACCAAGGCTGTCCTCGAATTGAAGGCAGCCTTTTTTTGTAAATTTTCAGTATCGTTCTCTGAATTTGAATAAATTTCACAAATCATAAGCTACTGCATATTTATCTTTATTTTAGCGAGATGAATTTTAAGATTCATTTTCCAGCGAAATAAAAATGTCCATGATGACAGCTTCAGAAGTCAGAAGACTATTTTTGATTTGACACTTACTACAAAATTTAAAGTTTCTATACCCATCAACAAGAAATGGTTGTGAGAATGAAAAGGTATTGAGATAGTTTATAAAGACTCACGAGTAGATGTTACGGTCCCCTTCAAAAAGAAAAAAATCTTTGTAAGAAGGGTTATTTGCTCTATTTAAATCACCTCGAATCTCCCTCTTTTTAATTTTATCAAGTAATTTGCAAACTAAATCTGTTATTTTGTGTGGTTATTGGTTTAGGACTGCCTAGACTCTGATAAATCAATTATGAAACATTCTTCAAATCTGAAAATTTATAATACCCTTTCCCGGGAAAAAGAAGCTTTTGAACCACTAAATGCACCTTTGGTAGGTATGTATGTCTGCGGACCTACGGTGTATGGAGATGCACACCTTGGGCATGCCCGACCAGCGGTCACTTTTGATACGGTTTACAGATACCTATCTCATTTGGGTTACAAAGTCCGCTATGTCCGGAATATCACAGACGTGGGGCATTTGACAGGTGATGCGGACGAGGGAGAAGATAAAATTGCCAAAAAAGCCAAGTTAGAACAACTTGAACCCATGGAAGTAGCCCAGCAATATACAGATACCTATCATCGGGATATGGAACTGCTCAATACCATCAAACCAAGTATAGAGCCTAGGGCCACCGGACATATTCCGGAGCAAATTGCCTTAGTGCAAGCTATCTTAGAAGAAGGTCTTGCATATGAAGTCAATGGTTCGGTATATTTTGATGTATTGAAATATAATGAGCGCGAGAAATATGGAAAGTTATCAGGTCGAGTTTTAGATGACTTAATGTCGGGGACACGAGATTTGGATGGACAAGGTGAAAAGAGGAATGCAGCTGACTTTGCCTTATGGAAAAAAGCAGCTCCCGAACACCTGATGAAATGGGACTCACCATGGGGCATGGGATTTCCTGGTTGGCACTTGGAGTGTACGGCCATGTCTTCCAAATATCTTGGAAAGCATTTTGATATTCATGGGGGAGGAATGGACCTGATGTTCCCGCACCACGAATGTGAGATTGCACAGGGGAATGCCTGCAACCACCAAGATCCCGCCAAATATTGGATGCACAACAACATGATTACCATCAATGGACAGAAGATGGGCAAGTCATTAGGGAATTTCATTACCCTGCAGGAGTTGTTTACAGGAAATCACAAGTTGTTAGAGCAGGCTTATAGTCCCATGACCATCCGTTACTTCATGTTGACGGCTCACTATCGCTCTACCTTGGATTTTTCCAATGATGCACTAAAAGCTGCTCAGAAGGGATATAAAAAAATCATCAACGGTCTTAAAATAGCCAAAAAACTGGGATACGTAGCAGAAGATATTGCTGTAGATGAAAATCAGGTAAAGCAGGTGACCTCAAGTATACAAGCTGCTTACCGTGCTATGGATGATGATTTTAATACAGCACAGGCCATCGGGCATTTGTTCAATCTTTTGAAAAAAATCAATTCCATCTACACAGGTCAGCTTAAATCCGCTCAATTAGGAGAGGAAGTATTTACGGAAATGCTTCAAACATATATGCTTTTTGTTGAGGAGATCTTGGGTATCCGTGAGGAAAAATCCGATGTGCAAGAGGACTTGTTACAGGTCTTGTTGAAGCTATATGCTGAAGCAAAAACAGCCCGAAATTACGATAAAATCGATGAAATCAGAGCGGCTTTGAAAGCTATGGGTTTTGTGGTAAAGGATATGAAAGATAAAATTGATTGGGCATATGAAGAGTAAATGTTGGATAGGCATAGTTGCCGTACTATTGCTTTGGTCCTGTGCCAGTGAAAAGCAAAGCGATCAAAGTCAAGTAGCTTTAATACTAAGAGATGCTCCTGAGTTTTCGGCTGATTCTGCCTATCAGTTTATCCAGCGACAAGTGGACTTCGGTCCCCGGGTTCCGAATACTCCCGGTCATGCTGCCACCAAGCAATGGTTGATAGCTCAGTTTAAATCCTATGGATGGGAAGTTCAAACGCAGGAGTTCCAAGCAACCACATATGATAATCTTACTTGGGATCTCACCAACATCATTGCCAGTTACAATCCCAATGCGAAAAAGCGGATTTTGTTAGGAGCTCACTGGGATACCCGAAGAATTGCGGATAAGGATACAGAGCGGATGGACGAACCCATAGATGGAGCTAATGATGGAGGTTCTGGAGTGGCCGTATTACTTGAGATTGCCCGAGTGATTGGTACGGGTTCAGATAAACCAGAAGTTGGTATCGACATCATTTTATTTGATGGTGAGGATGATGGAGAGCCTGAACATGTAAACTTCAGAAATAATTCTAAGGTTTGGTGGTGCCATGGATCCCAATATTGGTCTAAAAACTTACATGAACCAGGTTATACGGCCTATTTTGGTATTCTGGTTGATCTTGTTGGGGCAAAAGGAGCACGCTTTTACAGAGAAGGGTATTCCATGTATTTTGCTAAAAATATTGTGCAGAAAGTATGGAATTATGCAAGTGAATTGGGTTTTTCTGACTTCTTTATTCAAAGGGACAGTCCTGAAATTATGGACGATCACCTGTTTGTCAATAGAGATGCCAAAATACCTATGATCAATATTATTGAATATTCTCCTCAAACGGGTTTTGGATTTTACCATCATACCCATTTGGATACTATGGATATCATTGATAGGCGTACCTTGAAAGCAGTTGGGCAAACAGTTTTGTTCAGTCTTTATCAGGAATAAAATATATTTTCCCTTAACCACACTCACATGAAAAAAGGGCATCAGGTTACCATGAAAGAAATCGCCAAAAAATTGGGGGTTTCTGTCTCTACCGTTTCCAGAGCATTGAAAGATTCACCCGAATTGCATCCGGATACTAAGAAGAGGATCGTGGAAATGGCGGAAAGCATGAATTATCAGTATAATTTGCTTGCGCAAAGTCTACGGATCAGTAAGACCAAGGTATTGGGTGTAATTGTGCCGGAGTTGACTTCTCACTTTTTTTCCTCCAATATTTCAGGTATTCAGGACACTGCATCCAAGCGGGGGTATAATGTGATGATTTGCCAATCCAATGAATCATTTGAGCAGGAAAAAGCAAACTTACGTACGCTCGTAGCTGCACAGGTGGATGGTTTATTGATCAGCTTGAGTCGAGAAACCAAGAGTTACGAGCATCTGCATAATTTGTATGAGCGTGAAATACCATTTATGATGTTTGATAGGGTTACGGAGGAAATTCCGGTTTCCAAAGTGACCGTAGATGATGCTCATGGAGCTTATTTGGTTGTGGATCACTTATTGAAAGAAGGATGTAAACGGGTGGCTTATGTTTCTGGTCAAGAGGATTTATATATCAGTAAAAAGCGTAAAGAAGGGTATTTGAAGGCATTACTGGATAATGGTAAGTCTTTGGAAGATGCGATAATTTATGTAACAGATTTGACATCTAAAGGAAATGAGGAGGTCGCTCTTAAAATTCTTTCAGATAGTAATCGTCCTGATGGAGTTTTTTGTATGATTGATCCAGTAGCAATTGATGTGATGTTAGTCTTTAAAGAAAATGGCATTCGTGTTCCAGGGCAAATTGCTTTGGCTGGATTTACTAATAATCCAACATCAGGCGTAATTGAGCCTTCCTTAACAACAGTATCGCAGCCTGGATATGAAATGGGGGTTATTGCAGCTAATCATTTGTTGGATCAGCTTGATGATTTGGTTTCTACCGAACCCCAATCATTCGTCTTACAGACTACCCTAATACCACGAAATTCAACAAAAAAGACATCGCTTTAAATTACAATTATGCTCTCTATTCAACAACGAATGTTTGGCACCTTGCCTTCGGGTCAAGAGGTGACTTTGTTTACCTTAAATTTCCGTGATCAAGTCATTGTTTCTGTCATGGATTTTGGGGCGACTTGGACTCACTTTTATGGGAAAGGTCGAGAGGGCAAGCTAGCGGATGTAGTCTTAGGTTTTGATGATTTGGAGGGGTATTTACAAGAAGATTATCAAAATAATTACTGTTATATAGGTTCTACCGTGGGCAGGATAGCAGGAAGGATTAAAGGTAATCAATTCACCTTAGATGGGGTTACCTATTCTGTTCCATTGAACACAGGTACTATTCATCTACACGGTGGGATGGAAGGTTGGGACAGGAAATTATGGCAGTCAAAAGTTTTGGAGCAATCGGACTTAGTTGCTGTTGAATTTTACTATAGAAGTCCGGATGGTGAAGAAGGCTATCCGGGAAATTTGGATGTTTGGGTAACTTATGAGTTGAATGACAAGGGTGAATTAAGTATCCATTACAAAGCTACCACAGACAAAAAAACCATAATTAATCCAACCAATCATGCTTACTTCAACTTGAGCGGTGATTTCAATGAAACTATATCAGATCATATTTTCAAAGTAGATGCGGATGCCTTCCTTCCGATTGATGCACAAGGAATGCCAACAGGAGAAATTTTGAAGGTAGAAAGCACCCCTTTTGATTTTAGAAAACCAACTATTTTGAAACCTCAACTTGAATCAGATCATTCCCAAATAGGACTAGTAGGTGGGATTGACCATAGTTTTGTATTAAATAGTTCAGAAAATTCTGCTGAGCTTTATCATCCTACCTCCGGAAGAAGGTTAATTGTGCATACAGTAGAGCCAGGCCTGCAAGTGTACACGGGAAATTCATTGAGGAGTGATTTTGTTGGGAAAAAAGGTGTTCGCTATGGGAAGCATGCTGCGATCTGTTTGGAAACTCAACATTTTCCTGATGCAATTAACCAACCAAGCTTTGATTCTGTGGTTTTAGATGTAGGTGAAGAATTTCAGAGTAAAACTGTTTTTGTGATAACTGTCTAGTTATTAGTGAAATAATGAGCTGGTAGACAGTTTTCATGGGTTGCTAAATTTTGAACAAGATTCAAAAATCGATAAAAAATCCTTCATTTTTGAAGTGGTAAAATTTTTTCAAATTTCTTCAAAATCTTTAAATGGCTGAAAAACACCGATTTTGAATAATCTAAAACTTCAATTAAAGTTATATAAAATACTCTATTTCAATTTATTAAATACAAATTGAACAAAGTTCAAAAAAAAGTGATTTTTAGAGTTTTCGGTTTTTATTTTTGAAAATTGCTTGGCATATTTGTTCAGAGCGTTTGGTAACCATCTACGCTTTTCCGGCAATTGAAGAGAGTTAGCAGCCGCTTACTATCTGATTTTCAAAACAAACCAACAATAAGATGCAGCAGATTGAACCGATTTTAGAGGAGAACAAAGGTCGTTTTGTGTTATTTCCAATTCAACATGATGATATATGGCAGTATTACAAAAAAGCGGAGGCAAGTTTTTGGACCGCTGAAGAGATTGATTTGAGCCAAGATTTGAAAGACTGGAAGGAGTTGAACGATGGGGAGCGTCATTTCATTTCGCATGTTTTGGCATTCTTTGCAGCGAGCGACGGTATTGTGAATGAAAATTTGGCGGAGCATTTTGTAGCAGAAGTACAGTATACAGAAGCGAAGTTTTTCTATGGATTTCAGATTGCCATGGAAAACATTCATTCAGAAACTTACAGCTTGTTGATTGATACATATATTAAAGATTCCGCAGAAAGAGATAAGCTACTCAATGCAATCGAACACATTGATTGTGTGAAAAAGAAAGCAGATTGGGCACTCCGTTGGATTGATAATGGAACGTTCCAAGAGCGCTTGATTGCATTTGCCGCTGTAGAGGGTATTTTCTTCTCAGGTTCTTTCTGTTCTATTTTCTGGTTGAAGAAAAGAGGATTGATGCCTGGATTATCTTTCTCTAATGAGTTGATTTCTCGCGATGAAGGTTTGCATTGTGACTTTGCTTGTCACCTATATACCAAGCATGTGGTCAATCAGTTGCCGAAAGAAACGGTAACAATGATTATCAAAGATGCAGTTGAGATTGAGAAAGAGTTTGTGACAGATGCCCTTCCTGTACGACTTATCGGTATGAATGCAGATTTGATGTGTCAGTACATTGAGTTCGTAGCAGATAGACTATTGGTAGAGTTAGGCTGCGAAAAAGTTTGGAACAGCACCAATCCATTTGACTTTATGGATATGATTTCCTTGCAGGGTAAAACCAACTTCTTTGAGAAAAGAGTGGGCGATTACCAAAAAGCAGGAGTAATGAAAGGCAAAGAAGTAGTAGACTCACCAAAGTTTTCCATTGGAGAAGATTTCTAATAATAGTTTTTCCACCAACCCAAAAATCACAGAGGCATGTTAGTAATAAAAAGAGATGGGCGTAGAGAGTCTGTACGATTCGATAAAATCACTGCGCGGATTGAAAACCTTTGCAATGGACTGGATACACGGTATATCCATCCTATAGAGGTTGCTAAAAAAGTCATTGACGGCTTGTACGATGGCGTAAAGACAACAGAATTAGATAATCTTGCAGCGGAGGTTTGTGCATCTCTTACCGTGAAACATCCTGATTATGCGGTCTTGGCTGCTCGTATTGCCATTTCCAATCTTCATAAGACTACGAGTCAGTCTTTTTCCAATACCATGAAAAGACTGTATACCTACATCAACCCAAAGACAGGGGACAATGCTGCCTTAATTGCTCCAGATGTTTATGGGATTGTGAAAAAGTATGCTGCCAAGTTGGACGAAGTAATCGATTATTCCAGAGATTTTGATTATGATTATTTTGGTTTCAAAACCCTTGAGAAAAGCTATCTGATCAAGTTGGATGGAGTTGTGGTGGAACGTCCTCAGCACATGTTAATGCGTGTGGCTGTAGGTATCCATAAGGAAGATATCGAAGCAGCTATCGAAACGTATCACTTGCTATCTCAAAAATGGTTTACGCATGCTACTCCTACCTTGTTCAATGCGGGTACGCCAAAACCACAGCTTTCTTCTTGTTTCTTATTGACTATGAAAGATGATAGCATTGATGGTATTTATGATACTCTCAAGCAGTGTGCAAAAATTTCTCAATCAGCGGGTGGTATTGGATTATCTATCCATAATATCCGTGCAAAGGGGAGTTATATCCGTGGTACCAACGGCGTTTCCAATGGTATTGTACCGATGCTGAGAAACTTTGATATGACCGCTCGATATGTAGATCAAGGTGGAGGAAAGCGTAAGGGCAGCTTTGCAATCTATTTAGAGCCTTGGCATGCGGATATCAAAGACTTTTTGGACCTGAAAAAGAACCATGGTAAGGAAGAGATGAGAGCAAGAGACTTGTTCTACGCCATGTGGATTTCTGACTTATTCATGAAGCGTGTAGAGCAAAATGAATCTTGGTCATTATTCTGTCCAAATGAAGCTCCGGGATTGGCAGATTGCCATGGAGAAGAGTTTGAGAAGCTGTATGAAAAGTACGAAAAAGAAGGCCGTGCCAGAGAAGTCATCAAAGCGCAGGACTTATGGTTTGAGATTTTGGAATCCCAAATCGAGACTGGTACTCCTTACATGCTTTATAAGGATGCAGCCAATGGTAAATCCAACCAAAAAAATCTAGGTACTATCAAGTCTTCTAACTTGTGTACCGAGATTTTGGAATACACCTCTCCTGATGAGGTAGCCGTATGTAACCTGGCTTCTATTGCCCTTCCAAAATTTGTGAAGGAAGGCCCTGATGGCAAGAAATATTTTGACCATCAGAAATTATATGATATCACTAAAGTTGCTACCAAAAACCTGAATAAAGTTATCGATGTCAACTATTACCCGGTAGAAGAAGCTAGAAGATCCAACTTCAGACATAGACCGATAGGATTGGGTGTACAAGGGTTGGCTGATGCATTCATTATGTTGCGCATGCCATTTGACTCTCCTGAGGCAAAAGGATTGAATGAAGATATCTTCGAAACTATCTATTACGCGGCGGTAGAGACCTCAATGGAGTTGGCGAAGACGCAAGGTACCTATGAGACCTACGATGGCTCTCCGGCTTCCAAAGGAATTCTACAGTTTGATATGTGGGGAGTAACGCCACGCTCAGGTAGATGGAACTGGGATGAGTTGAAGAGCAAAGTTGTGAAGTATGGTTTGAGAAACTCCTTGTTAGTAGCACCAATGCCAACCGCTTCTACTTCTCAAATTTTGGGTAACAACGAATGTTTTGAACCATACACGACCAATATTTACACGAGAAGAACCCTATCCGGTGAATTTATTGTGGCGAATAAACACCTGATGAAAGACCTGATTCGTTTAGGCTTGTGGAATGATACCATGAGAAATCGTCTGGTAGCAGCCAACGGTTCTGTGCAAAATATCCCAGGGATTCCTCAAAATATTAAGGACCTGTATAAAACTGTTTGGGAAATATCTCAAAAAACTATCATTGATATGGCAGCAGACCGTGGTGCTTACATCTGTCAGTCTCAGAGTATGAACGTGTTCTTACAAGATCCTAATTTTGGTAAGTTGACTTCTATGCATTTTTATGCTTGGAAGAAGGGATTGAAGACGGGTATGTATTATTTGAGATCTCAGGCTGCTGCAAGTGCAATCCAATTCACAGTGGATAAGTCTGCTTTGGATGATAAGCCAACTGCAGCTGCAACTCCTGAAATTGACATGACAAGATCGAATAATCAAGCTGCAATCGCCTGTTCTTTGGATGATCCGGAGGGCTGCGAGATGTGCGGTAGTTAATATAGAATTAAGTTAGAGTTCGTTATGGTAAAAAAGGGCCCGAAAGTTTCGGGCTCTTTTTTTATGGAATTTCATGAATAACAGCCTTGTTTGGAATTCTAAATCGCTCTCCATAGATGCCTTCCGGTAACCCTTTCCCACATGCGATGATCATACTGATTTCAGAGGGTGCTGGTAGGTTCAATAATTTTTTCACACGTTTAGAATCAAACCCTTCCATAGGACAGGTGTCATATCCATGGGCTGTCATGGCATGCATAAAGGTCATTGCTGCCAAGGCAACGCTTTTGTGAACAGAGATACGGACAGCAGTTTCAGAAACTTCCCGTACCATGGGGCTTCCCAAGCCTGCTGCAAAAGCAATTCCTTTTTTGAGTACAGACCATCCAGGATATTTACTGTATAGTTTTGGGATCAAGTTACCATAATAGGAGAGGGCCTGTTTTTGCTTTTTGGGATCGGCATCCTTGTAGCACTCTTCTATATAGGCATAATTAGCCTTTGCTCGCGATTTCCATAAATCCCGTCTTGCTACAACTACCACTAATTCTCTTGCCGTCTTAGCTGCCTTTTGCCCCATGCATAGCTTGACCAAGGCTGAAAACTTAGAAGAGGATTCCTTTACCCGATAAAACTCCCACAGTTGAAGGTTGGAACTGTTTGGCGAAAGTGTAGCCAATTCCAAGCATTGGGTGACAATTTCATGATTAAAAACACTCTTTTGGTCAAATATCCTTACCGATCTGCGTTTATGTATGATTTCTGAAAATTCCTTAGCGAAAGTAATCTGTTGCATTAGTCGACTAATTTTAAAATAGTTGAATTTGGATTGTTATATTTAACGCTTCAATGGTTCAAAAATACGATTTCTAATCCACTGCCTATGATACTTGTTTTATTAAAATTGCAATTGCTCAAAACTATCCGCTCGACTGCCTTTGCGAAAAGTGTGCTAGTGGCTGTTTTTCTCGCCTTTTTGGCAGTTTTACTATTGGGTTATGTGTTTATTGCCGGCATTCTATTGAAGGAAATTATTGTGAAAGGATTGGAGAAAGAAGATGCCTATGCCTTTCTCAGTGCCAACTTGATTTTCTTTTTCCTGACGGAGTTTATGTACCGGTATTTTCTTCAAAAACTCCCGGTATTGGATTTACAGAGTTTCCTGCATCTGCCTATCAAAAAGAAATGGTTGATGCATTTTTTGTTAGGTAAGTCTATTGTTTCTCCTTTGACCTTGATCGCACCCTTGTTGTTTTCTCCCTTCGCATTTATGGAGATAGCACCTCGATTTGGGACAGATGCAGCGATTTATTGGCTTGGTTCTGTCATTCTCACTTCTTGGTCTTTGCATTGGTTGATGCTATGGTTCAAGCAAAAATTTGAAGATAGTTTGGCAGGAATCGGGACAGTTTTCGTTGTCTTTTTATTGGGAGCAGGATCCAATTATTTTGGATGGTTTAATTTGGGAGATTGGATGAAACCTCTGTTTGATTGGTCTCTAACAAGTCCGCTACCTGTATTAACCCTATTGGCGCTTTGCATAGGGTTGTACTTTTTTGCTTATCGGTATTATTTTGATAATGCCTATTTAGAAGACTTGGTGGATGAGGAAGTGGATGCTCGTATCAATCAGGATATCCCTTTTTTGGATCGGTTTGGTTTAGCGGGGGAATTGGCCAATCTAGAATGGAAGTTGATTTTACGTCATAAGAAAAGCAGAACTTATCTGATGCTTGCTGGCTTTCTGCTGTTGTATGGCCTGTTTTTCTACACCAATCCTTTGTATGCATCTGATGAAGGATTTAGCCACATGTTTGTCTTTGTTGGTTCCTTTATTACAGGTATTTTCATGTTACAATATGGGCAGCTATTTCTAAGCTGGAACTCCTCCAATTTTGATTTTTACATCAATCAAAAAGGTGGATTGGAAGCTTTGATTCGGGGGAAATATTTGCTGTTTATTGGTGTTTCTTT
The DNA here is from genome assembly GCF_014652135.1 of Mongoliitalea lutea. GTDB lineage: Bacteria > Bacteroidota > Bacteroidia > Cytophagales > Cyclobacteriaceae > Mongoliitalea > Mongoliitalea lutea. The sequence goes on along the minus strand of NZ_BMYF01000005.1, from coordinate 108,007 downwards.
GCTATGTCTCCTCTTTTCAATTCCCTATGTGTACTTTGGGGTCGAAATTTTGATGATTCATGTGGCTGCCTTTCTTTTCAATATCGGTGTAGTGATTCACATGGTAATCTATCTAGCTTTATGGAAACCAAAGCCCATGGACCTGAATAAAGGGGCAATGTTTAATTACGAGGGAGTTGGAATTGCACAGTTTTTAATGATTATCCCCATGATGGGAGCTCCATACGCAATTTATTTGCCATTCGCATTATTTGTTAATCAATATGTAGGTTTAGTTGCTTTGGGCGCTGTTGGTGTCATAGGCATCATTGCATATCCCTATTTGGTCCAATTGATTATAAAGAGAGTTATGAGTAAACGTTATGAAATTTCAGCTTCATTCAGACAAGAATTATGATACAGGTAATAGAACTTAAAAAACAATATAAGGAGGCCGTAGTCCTCGATGTGGAAGGTTTAACTATTCCACAAGGAGAGTGTTTTGGCTTAGTAGGTAACAATGGAGCCGGTAAAACTACTTTATTTCGCATCATGCTTGACCTAGTAAGAGCTACTTCGGGTGAGGTTCGTATGCATGATTTGAATGTAGCCAAGCATGAAGAGTGGAAAGGGAAAGTTGGTGCCTTTTTAGATGAGCACATGTTGCTTTCTTACTTGACTGCGGATGAATATTTCGAAACCTTACGAAAAATCCATAAGCTATCTGATGCAGATATGCAGGATCATTTAGCCAAGTTTGAAGAATTGTTCAACGATGAAATCGTAGGAAAAAAGAAGTACATACGAGACCTTTCCAAGGGGAATTTGAAGAAAGTTGGTATCGCAGCGGCGATGATCGGGAATCCAGAGGTAGTCTATCTGGATGAGCCTTTTGAAAATTTGGACCCTAGCTCACAGGTCAAATTGAAGAAGTTTATCTTGCAGGAAAAAGAGCGTAGCAATACAACATTTTTGATTTCCAGCCATGATCTAAATCACGTTACTGAGATTTGCGATCGCATTGTCTTATTAGAAAAAGGAAAAATCATTAAAGACCTTCAAGAGAAAGAGCAGATGCTGGAAGAGTTGAATACTTACTTCGGAACGTAGGCTCGTGGAAGGTTCTCGCAGATATAGGAGATTTAGCGGATTTGAAGCAGAGTGTTGCTTTGTGATCGTTCGAATCTAATCAGGGAGAGAGACCAGGCAGGTTTTTAAAACCTGCTTGGTCTTGATAGCGGAATAAGGTCTATCAACTCACACACTAATCACTCAATCAACTAATCACTTTGCGCTACAATGTACTAAGTATAAAGTACGAAGAACCAAGTATAGATTCTGGTAATTAAGAATTAATTGTGCATCAACCAACTTCTGTTTGCCCACTCTTCACTGCTACCTGTTAACTCTTCATCCCCAATGCCATGGCTTAAAAGCCACGGCTATTGATGGGTGTATTCTTTGGAAATACAGACAAAATTTTTCTCTAAATTTCAATGACTGTCGTGGGTTAAAAACCCATAAAACAGTGTATTTAATACGAAAGCGGTATTTGAATTCCTGATTCACATGTTAACAATTAACAGCTGAACCCACTTCCGCAGTTTCATAGGAACATAAAATCATTTTTCATTTCTATTCCTCAACTGTGCATTATGCACCTGTCAGTGCCTCCTGCTCCCCGCTCACTGTTCACTACTCACTATTCACTCCCCACTGCTCACTGTTCACCGCTCAATTGCTCACTTCTCACTCACCAGCTTCCGAATCCTCCCTTTAATCTCCTTCAGAATTTCTGCATTTGTAACACTTTCCGAAAAAACCTCGATGAGTTTTGGATGAGTGCTTGGAGTGTAGAAGCCTTGGAGGCTGTTTTCCAAGGTTGGATTGTCCATCACAGCATAGTAGTCCATTCCAAATTCTTCACAAAGATTCTTTGCATCTAGGGATTGTTTGGTTTCAAAGAATTCCTCCAACTCAGGTTGATTGGCAGGACCATCGATCAAGCGGAAAATCCCTCCTGCGTGGTTGTTGAATACAATGATGCGTAGGTTTGGAGTAGAGTAATTGTGCCAAAAGGCATTGCGGTCATAGAAGAATGCCATGTCTCCAGTGAGAAGAGTAACGAACTTATCTGTGGTCAATGCACAACCTACGGAGGTGCTATTACTACCATCAATACCTGATGTGCCACGGTTAGCTACAATTTCCTGTTTTCTCGGTCCAAGAAAATTGAGATAGCGCACAGCCATGCTATTGGCAACGTGGATGATGGAATCCGCAGGGATCTCCTGAAGTATTTTTTGTAGCGCATTAAACTCTCCAAAAGGAGCTGCTTTCAAGAAAACCGGTAGTCTACTTCCAATCAATTGGTCGATATTAGTCCATGCTTGGATGAAATGAGTAGCTTTTTCTCCTCTAGTTTTCACTAATCTGAGAACTTCGGCAACATCTCCTCTGACCACAGTGGAAAGCTTCTGAAAAGTATCCGGTACATATCCATTTGGGCTGATGTGCCAATGACGGGCATCAGATTTTCTTAGGAAAAGCTTAAGATTTTTGGAGATGATACTTTTTCCAAAACTGATAATCAAATCTGGTTGAAGTGAATCAACTAATGGCTCAAAAACTGTAAAATGGTCATGGAAACAAATCGTACCATCCACTTGACAGTTGGCAATGGTATCGGAGACCACCACCGCACTTTTGGACTGAATGACTTCTTCTAGTGCCCGATGAACGTCTACACTTGGTCTTTGCTGTCCGCAAAGAATTAAGATTTTTTGGTAGGATTCCAACTGCGATTGCAAGTATGCGGCTTGTTGATCGCTGAGTGTTCGCTTCCCTTCAATGACTTCAAATTTTTTAAATTCCTTGAAGTCAAAAGCTTCATCCTTGTTTGGGTAAAAAGGCTCCCGAAGGGGAATGTTGATATGCACTGGTCCCATTGGGAACTCCTGCGCGTTAAGGATAGCTTCTCTGACGATTCTATGGGCATGCCAAACTTTATCCGGATGATGGAAGTCATCTGGAAACTGATAGGAGGCTTTGATATGCTTACCGAAAATCTCCTGCTGTCTGATAGTTTGTCCATCCCATTGATCAATCCATTCAGGCGGTCTGTCCGCTGTCAATACGAGTAGAGGAATTTGCTGAAAAAAAGCCTCTGCAATGGCCGGTGCATAATTGTAGGCTGCCGAACCTGAAGTACATACCAAAACGGTTGGGACTTCTTGTTGCTGTGCCATTCCCATAGCGATAAATGCCGCAGCACGCTCATCAGAGATTGTTTTCACTTGAATATCAGGGTGACGTGCAAATGCCAATGTGAGTGGTGCGCATCTGGACCCGGGAGATAATACGGCATCCGTAATTCCTTGAGCAGCGCAAATGCTGACGAGGTCAAGTATAGGTTGTAAGATCAAGCCTTTGAGGTTTTTAAGAAGTTACCGATGATATCACACTTCATTTCTGTTTCTTCCCATTCTTTTTCAGGGTTAGAGTCTTCCGTGACTCCTGCTCCTGCATATAGTAAAGCTTCTTTTTCCAATAATCTAGCTGTTCGTAGATTAACGAATATTCTTGTTTCTCCGTCCATATTTACAGGTCCAATAAATCCGGCAAATAGAGAACGGTTAAAGCGTTCATGTGTTCGAAGGAATTCAAAGGCCTCTTTTCTTGGCATTCCACAAACTGCAGAAGTTGGATGCAAAAGCTTCAACATCACAGAACCCAATTGAGGAAAGTTCGTGGCTTCCATGTCCACTGTAAAATCGGATCTCAAGTGGAGCAAATTCCCGGCAATGACTGTTTTCGGACCTTGCTCGCTATATTCCCGTAAACGTATTTTTTTGAAGCAATCCACAATGTACCGACTGACCAAAGCCTGTTCTTCAATTTCTTTTTGTGTCCATGCGGCATTTTTAATTGGATTGTCTCCTTGTGCTTTTTGGGTTCCTGCCAAAGACATGGTGTAGAATTCTTTGCCTTTTGTCTGAATGAGTGTTTCCGGTGAAGCTCCAATCCAAGTACCGATACCAGGGATGTGAAAGAAGTTGATAAAGGCATTGGGGTAACTTTCCAGTAATCGGTGGAGAGAAGTGATTAAATTAAAGTCCTCCGATAAGGGGAGTCTTTTTAACTTGGCAGGTACAATTTTGCTGAGCTTACCCTCGCGGATAGTTTCAATACCTTTTTCTACTAAATCAATAAAGTCCTCTTTGGTATAAGCAATATCTTCTATCGATTCACCGGAGGAATTGATGGAAGCAAACGATTTTCTTATGAGTTCATGAATGGTTTGTGGATCCTTTATGCTTTTCTCTTCGAAATAGGGAGCCTCCTGTTCTTCCAGAGGGACATTTAATTGTATGGTGAAATAATTACTCGCCTCCAAAAAATAAGCCTTTTGGTCCACCTGATCTTCAAAAGGGTGTACGATAAAACCGGAAGGAAGCTCTTCTAAATCTAATGAAACCCGTTTGATGTTTTTGGTAGTATCAATCAATACATGCAACACATTGGATTTTGGAAACCTCCAAATGGCTAACTGATTATCATCCTGTAGATGTTCTGCTATAAGTCTCCCCAAAAGTTCATCCAAGTCCAAGGACTGATGTATGATTGAAGTCTGCATGTTATTTCTTTTCCATAACAGCCATTGTAATTCTGCTGATGCAGCTCAAATCTCCAGAGGCTGTATAAATTTTAATTTCCCAGATTTGTGTTTTTTTGCCCAAATGAATGGGCTTGGTGATTCCCTTCACATGTCCATCTCTTACGGATTTTATGTGGTTAGCGTTTATTTCCAGTCCTACACAATAATGCGTTTGAGGATTTACCGTCAAGGTTGCAGCGACACTTCCTAAGGTTTCTGCCAATACTACATTGGCACCACCATGTAACAGTCCCAAAGGCTGTTTGGTTCGTTCTGTTACAGGCATAATGGCTTCTAAATAATCAGCTCCAATGGCAGTAAACTGAATATCTAAAAAATCTGTCATAGTATTTTTCCCCCAATTATTGAGGGTGTCTAATGCAATGTTCGGGGGAAATATCATGTATTCTCAGCTAAAACTCTTTTCTTTGGGATATCAAACAAAAATAAAGAATCTTGCCGAGCAAAAAAATTTACTTGGTCCGACACGGACAAACAGATTACAATTTGAAAGGAGTAGTGCAGGGAAGTGGGATAGATGCACCCTTAAATGAGACAGGACTTGCCCAAGCTCAGGCTTTTTTTGAGTATTGTAAGGATGTTCCTTTTGATAAAGTGTATTACACAGGCCTGCAAAGAACCAAGCAGTCTATTCAAGGTTTTTTGGATTTAGGGATTCCTTCTGAGTCTATCCCTGATCTGAATGAGATTTCTTGGGGAAAGTATGAAGGTGTGCCCATGACTCCTTCCGAACATCAATATTATCACTACATGCTGCATAGATGGTCTATCGGCGACTTGAATTATGCGATTGATGGAGGGGAAAGCCCTATACAAGTAGCGGAACGCCTGCAACGTGGGATGGATTATATTTTTTCACAGCCAGGTGAAACACTTTTGATTTGTATGCATGGGCGAGCCATCCGCATTTTAATGGCTGTACTTTTGAGATTGGATTTGAGGTACATGGATGTTTTTCAACATCAAAACTTAGGATTATACCTGCTTCATAGACATGAAAGCGGCACATTTGTGGTAGAAAAATATAATTCAGGAGCTCACTTTAAGGTGTAGCAACTGCTTTGGTGGTTTTTCCGTTTTTCTTGGTTTTGTTGAGCTTCTCTTCCAAACTCGCGTACATGGCATTGAAAATAGCTTTGTTTTCATCCATATCGATGATTTGAAAGGCTATTTCATCTAAAGGAGTGATTTTTGAAGCATTTACTCGAATGAAAAAGTCTCCTAATTGACGTTTATCTATATTGCCAAAAGGTACTTTTACTAAAATAGCTGCATCCGAATTTCCTGCATAGGACTTTGTCTTGAAGATATTCATCAAACTCAGTTCTATATATGCCGTGCTTGTTTTATTTTCTTTGAGTTCGGCTTTATCAAAAAGTATCAAAAAAGTCTTCTCTCCCGGATCATTTGCAAATACCGAAGTCATCATTAAGATACATACGATGGTGAGTGTAAACCTTTTCATGTTAGAAACTTATGAAAGTTTAACGAACTTTCCAAAAAACTGTTTGCACAAAAAAATAAAACCCGGAATTTCCGGGTTTTATTATTAAGCTCTACTGCTTCTTTTTTTCTTGGTTGTTGCTTCTTCTTCCACCTCATCTTCTACACCAGCGAAGATTCGACCGCAATGTTCACAAACAATCAATTTTTTCTTTTCTCTGATATCTGCCTGTCGTTGTGGAGGTACTACGTTGAAGCAACCGCCGCAAGCATTTCTTTTAACCATCACTACAGCCAAGCCGTTTTTCGCGTTTTGTCTGATTTTGGTATAAGATTTCAGTAATCTTTCTTCAATTTTTTTGGAAGCTTTTTCCTTCTCGTTGTTTAATTTAGCTTCTTCGGCCTCACTTTCTGCAACGATGGTATCCAATTCCCCTTTCTTCCCATCCAAATCCTTTTGTCTGTCTTTCAATACTTCTTTCAAAGCTTCGACATCCGTATTTTTCTGTTCAATTTTGGCCTGTGCTTCTCCGATTTTCTTTTTAGAAACCTGGATTTCCAAATCTTGAAGCTCCAATTCTTTGGTGATGGCGTCATACTCTCTGTTGTTTCTGACGTTCATCTGCTGCTCGGTGTACTTTTTGATCAACTTCTCCGATTCTTTGATATTCTCTTTGAATCGTTTGATGTCCTCGTCAAGCATTTGGATGTCAGACTGGAATTTATCCAATCTTGTCTCGTATCCGGCTATTTCATCTTCTAGGTCTTGAACTTCTTCTGGTAGAGCACCTCTAACTTTAAAAATCGCGTCAAGTCTGGAATCTATTTTCTGAAGGTTTAATAAGGCTTCAAGCTTCTGTGCAACTGTACTTTCCATGTACTATATGTAAGTTATGGGATTCGTAACTACTTTTGTCAAATAGAGTGCAATATTAGTAAATTTTTGCGACAATATGTCTGCCAATAATTCTTTTGTGTAGATTTCACTTTCGTAATGTCCAATATCACAAATAACAATCTGATTTTCAGCATCAAAGAATTCGTGGTATTTTACATCAGATGTTATAAAAAATTGAGCACCAGATTTTTTTGCTTGAGAAAGTAAGAAAATGCCTGCGCCTCCACATACAACTACTTTGGATACTTCTTTAGCCAAAAGTTTGGTGTGCTTAACTACTTTTAAGTCCATTGATTGCTTTAAGTGTACTAAAAAAGCTTCCCCACTCATGGGGACTGCTAACTCACCCACCATACCAGCGCCAACTTCTTGATGTTCATTTTCAAGTGATTGCATGTAATAAGCGACTTCTTCGTAAGGATGTGCCAGTTTGAGTGCACTTAAAACCTGTCGTTCAACATGAGACGGTAGCAATACTTCTATGCGAGTTTCAGGTTCCTCATGAGGCTTTCCTGGGCTGCCAATATGCGGATTAGCTTTTTGAGAAGGTGTAAAGGTTCCTGTGCCATCCAGTAAAAAGCTACAGGAGGAATATTCTCCAATTTCTCCGGCTCCAGCAGCAAAGAGCGCTTGCAAGACTTGTTCTGTAGCATTTTTCGGAACAAAGGTGACCAACTTGGAAAGAATACCTTTTTTCGGTGCCAATATTTTGGTCTTCTCCAAACCAAGCAAATCACATATTTTTTTATTGACTCCATGAGCTACATGATCCAAATTTGTATGGATCGCATAAATCGCAATATCATGCTTGATGGCTAGAATTATGGTACGCTCTACGTAATTTCTGCCTGTAAAGCTTTTGAGACCTTTGAATACGATGGGGTGATGGGCAACAATCATATTACAGCCCAATGCTATAGCTTCTTGAACTACTTCCTCCGTAGCATCTAAGGTACAAAGGATGCCTTGAACCACAGCCTGAGGATTGCCAGTTATTAATTGTGCATTATCATAAGACTCCTGGTAAGCAGGAGGCGCAATTTGCTCCAAGTAAGAAACAACTTCCCGAATCGTATATGCCATATATTTTTCTTTTCTTTGTTTCATTCAAAAGTACTTAAAATTCCCTAATGCCCACATATAATCCCTTGCTCTATCTTTTATCCAAGCTGTATGATAAGGCTACGGCCTATAGGAATCATCGTTTTGATACAGGGAAAAAGAAGATGATTTCCTTTGCTGTTCCCAGTATCGCAGTAGGAAACTTGAGTTGGGGAGGTACGGGTAAAACGCCTATGATCGAGTTTCTAATCCGATTGCTTCAGGGAAACTATCGGTTAGCTGTGCTGAGTAGGGGGTATGGGAGGCAAACGAGAGGGTTTATTCTTGCCGGTGAGTCATCTAGTGCCCAGCAAATCGGAGACGAACCATTTCAGATTTACTCCAAGTTTGGTAAAAGTGTTAGCGTGGCAGTAGGAGAGCAGCGGGTCATGGCGATTCCTGAGTTGATCGCTTTGCGGCCTGAGACGGATATCATTCTCTTGGATGATGCTTTCCAACATCGCTATGTAAAAGCAGATGCATACGTGCTACTGACGACCTATCAACAGCCGTTTTTTGAAGACCATGTGATTCCTTTGGGTACATTACGTGAAAATAGACAAGGAGCTCAACGAGCAGACGTGGTGGTAGTAACCAAATGTCCAAGTAATCTGTCTATGGTTGAAAAAGCTCGCTTTCGGGATGAAATCTGTAAGTATACAAACAATCAAGATACACCTGTGTTGTTTAGCAGTCTGCAATACGGTGAACCTTATCCGGTTTCAAGGGCTGCTCAATCATGGACAGGAAAGGTGCTGTTGGTGTCAGGAATTGCGGATGATACGGTATTGAAAAAAGAAGTGGAGGAACGGTATACCTTAGAGGAAGTTGTGACGTTTGGAGATCATCATAAGTACTCCATATCAGACTTACGAATGCTTGCTGAAAAGTGGAAGAAAAACCCTGATTGGGTCCTTTTGACTACAGAAAAGGATGTAACCAAACTTAATGTGCAGGCATTTAGTGAATTTTTGGAAGAAATTCCGATTTTTGCCTTGCCAATGATGCCAACTTTCGACGCGTCCGATCAGCAATTGCTGCAGGAGCGCCTGTTCATGCTTTTGGAGGATAAATTAACGGATGGAGAAGCAAATTAAGTACGTATTTTTATTACTGAGCTGTATCATGCTTGTGTCGATTGCACAGGCACAGCGCCCGCTTCCCGGACAAAACCAGGGCTTTCCGCCCAATCAAGGCCAAAACAGAGAGTTACAAGGAGATCCTGATCAAGAGCGAGGAGACCAAACAGGTCGAAAGAAATTGATCGATGACTCTACCAAAATGGTTTATGGTCCAAAAACAACCCTATACTTTTTGGAAAAAGACATCAAACGCAATCGGATGAAAAAATACGAGGTGGATACCTTGTTGGATAATTTTCATTATTACGAACCCAATGCCAAAAGTGGTTGGAAGTTTCAGGACTTAGGGAATGTTGGGAGTGCGGCCAAGCCTTTGTTTTATCAGGCACCGGTAATGATCGGGACTACCAGTGGATTTCATGCGTACGATCTGTATTATAACTCTACGGATAGCATGAAGTATTACGATACGAAATCGCCCTACACATCAATGAATGCTTTCTACGGTGGAGGGAATAGGAATTTGTTAGATATCGTATTTGCCAGAAATGTCAATCCTCGCTGGAATGTGGGGTTCAACTTCCATACCATTCGTGCTCGAAAAACATTGAACCCTAATCGAAGAGATGATAACTTGGCAGAGCAAAATGCGTATTCGTTGCATACTTCTTACAAGTCTGAGAATGATAGGTACTTGTTGTTGGCGAGTTTTTCCCGAATGCTTCACAATGTCAATGAGCAAGGGGGGATTATTTCTCCTACGATTGATGAAAACTCCTTATTGTTTGCCTATGAGGATGCAAAAGTTTGGTTGCGCAATTCCCGTGCATCTGATTTGAGGCAGGATATACATCTTTATCATGAGTATGAACTGGTCAAAGGCTGGCAGTTATATCATGTGATCGATCGGAGAAATCAGGAGGTTACCTTTAGAACAAATTTGAATTCGCCAGATTCAGCCTTTTTTAATCGCTTCAATCCTGAGCGCTTCAATAATTTAGACAGTACCTTTAATAACAATCAGTTTTTAGAGTGGAGGAATGAAGTTGGGTTCAAAGGTGATTTGGGTCCGATTTATTACAATGCCTTTTTGAAATACCGTACCGGAAGAATGAGGAGCCCGTTTTTCGTAGCTGATAACGGATTTACAGAAGTGTCGGTAGGTGGCGCTTTGAGAGGGGATATTTCTGAGCAATGGAGATTTGAGGCGGAGGGGGAGTATTTGTTTCCCGATGCTTTTAGAATCAAAGGCTTATTTGTGTCTCCTTGGTTAGAGGCTTCATACACCAAAGCACTTTACCGACCTACGTCTTTTCAGCAGTTAGCTCGAGGGAATCATCATCGCTGGAGTAACCGCTTTGCCAATACAGGCTTAGATCAGATTCAAGGGATGCTAAAGATAGATGGTCGCTATTTTTCAATTCGGCCCAACCTGACATTGAATAGAATAAATAATTACGTCTTTTTTAACCAAGAACAGCAAGCTACCCAATCCAATGCAGAGGTGTTCATGGTAATTCCAGGTGTCCGGTCTTCGGTTAACCTCCGAAAAAAACTCTTCTGGGAATCTGAAGTGTACTACACCTTATTAGAAGGTGAGGGAGCAAATAATTTCCGTATTCCATCTTGGTTTATCAATTCTAGGGTGTACTACGAATCCCCTATGTTTAATGATAATCTGTATGTGCAAATAGGAATAGATGGGCGATTTAGGGATGATTTTTTTGCGGATAATTACAATCCGGCAATGCAGCAGTTTTTCTTGCAGGATGAGTTTAATGTGTTTGCGTATCCAATTGTAGACTTCTTTATCAATGCTCGAATCAACCGTACACGAATTTTGTTTCGATTCAATCATTTAAATATTAATACACTGCAGCAGCCGGGATATTTCGTAACACCGTATTATACAGGTCTTCGAAGGGTGTTTGATATTGGGATTAGTTGGCCTTTATTTGATTAGATCATGAGTTGGGAAGAAAGTACAAGACAAAAAATGTTGCATCTCAAGCTGCCTACAGATCCTCGCTGGGTAAATATTGCGGAGATGAATATTGAGGATATACTGGTGGACCATGCCTATTGTGAGCAAAAGGCAGCATCCTCCTGTATTTCCCTGATTGTGAATTTTTTTGATTTTCCGGAGTTGGTAGATGTGTTGACTCCTGTGGTGGCAGAGGAATGGGGGCATTTTGAGCGTGTGTTAGAGCATCTGAAAAAGCGGGGAATGGACTTGGGTAAACCGAGAAAAGATGACTATGTAGTACAGCTTTCTCAGTTTGTAAAAAAAGGAGGCAGCCGGCAGCAGCAATTGACTGAGTACCTATTGATGAATGCCCTAATTGAAGCAAGAAGCTGTGAGCGTTTTAAGTTGCTACATCAGTATATCCAAGACGAGGAACTGAAGAAGTTTTATTATGAATTGATGATTTCCGAAGCTGGCCATTATGTGAATTTTATAGAATTAGCTCGTGAGATTTACGATACAGCTAAAGTCAATTCCCGATGGCAGGAATGGCTGGACTTTGAAGCTGAAGTTATCAGAAATCTAGAGATTCGAGGTGATCGCATGCATTGATAGACTGATTTGTTCATTTTGGATAAAATCTACGCATAGTTTCATCTTTATTCCTTAATATTAAGGTCTGTATTGGAAAAAATTTTTAATTCTGTTCAAACCCGAACATTCTATGAATTTGGTCGAAAATATTAAGGAGGCACTCAGGTCTGTCAAGTCAAACTTGCTTAGAACAATCCTGACTGGAACCATCATTGCTATCGGTATCACCGCTTTGGTAGGGATGCTTACGGCTATCGACGGCATCAAGGCCCAAATCGAAGATAGTTTTTCAGGCTTAGGTGCCAGTAACTTTGATATTCGATCCAAGGGGTTCTCTGGGGGATCTTCTGTTCAGGATGGCAAAGTTCAAAAATCATTTCCTTTGGTCAAATTCCGTGAATTTAAAGCATTTCAACATGAATATAATAATACAGCTCCTTCCACCATTTTTACAACTTTGTCTGGTGCTGCTGAAGTGAAAAGAGGGTCCAAAAAAACCAATCCCAATGTAAGAGTGACGGCTGTCGATGATTTATACTTTAAAATAAAGGCTTTAAAGATTGATAAAGGAAGAAATTTTAGTGCTACAGAATTGCAGTATGGAAACAATGTTTGTGTGATTGGTCAGGATGTTGTTGAAACGTTGTTTGACAAGAAAGAGGATATATTAAATCAATCTATTACATTATTTGGCAATCGTTACACAATCATTGGTGTGCTCGAAAAACAGGGGAGTGTAGGAGGAGGTCCTGGGGCCGATCGTGCTGTATTTATCCCGATAGAAAACGGAGCACGTTTGGATCAGCGAGGAACTTTTAGGTATACGTTGACTGTGAGTGGTTCAGATCCCCTGCGGTTAGATTATGAAATGGGTCAGGCTACGGGATTGATGCGAAAAGTGAGGCAAGATAGAGTAGGAGAGGAGGATTCCTTTGAGATAGCTAAGAGCAGATCAGTAGGTGAGACCTTGGAAGAAGTAGCAGGTTATCTGAGAATCGGCGGTTTTGGGATTGGTTTTATTACACTCTTGGGGGCTGCCATAGGTTTGATGAATATCATGATGGTCTCTGTAACTGAGCGTACCAGGGAGATAGGTATCCGCAAAGCTCTTGGAGCAACACCACTTAGAATTCGTCAACAATTTTTGATTGAAGCGATTGTTATCTGTATTTTGGGAGGAATCCTTGGAGTGATTTTAGGGATAGGAATAGGGAATGTGGTTGCTAATGCTATTGGTCCGGGAGGTTTTTTGATTCCTTGGACTTGGATTATCGTAGCTTTCTTGATCTGTATTTTTGTAGGATTGGCTTCTGGTTATTTCCCAGCAAGAAAAGCTAGTAGATTGGATCCTATTGAGTCACTTAGATACGAGTAAAATGACTACAAATACCTATGATGCAATCGTTGTGGGGTCTGGTATCAGCGGTGGTTGGGCGGCTAAGGAGTTATGTGAAAAAGGTTTGAAAACTTTGGTGCTAGAACGTGGTAGAATGGTCCAGCATAAGACTGACTATCCCACAAGTCTTGCCAATCCATGGGAAATGTCCCATAGGAATAGGATACCACTGACTGAAAAACTCAAAAACCCCATTGTCAATAGATGTTATGCCTATGCAGAAGATACCCAACATTTTTTTGTGCGGGACCAAGAGCATCCTTATCAACAAGAAAAACCATTTGATTGGATCCGTGGCTATCAAGTAGGAGGGAAATCGCTAACTTGGGCACGGCAAACGCAACGTTGGAGTAAATATGATTTTGAAGGTCCTGCTAGAGATGGTTTTGCAGTAGATTGGCCAATCCGATATGATGATATCGCCCCGTGGTACTCATATGTTGAAAAGTTTGTAGGTATCAGTGGTAATAAAGATGGAGTTGATACATTACCTGACGGGGAGTTTCTTCCGCCATGGACAATGAATTGCGTAGAAAAAGATATTCGTGATAGAATCGTAGAGAAATATGCTGATAGAAATGTGCTCATAGGTCGCTGTGCACATTTGACCAAACCCCAAGAACATCATTTGAAATCGGGAAGAGGACAGTGTATGGCAAGAAACCAATGCTATCGAGGCTGTCCCTATGGAGCGTACTTTAGTTCTAACGCTGCAACCTTACCGGCTGCAATGGCTACAGGAAACCTCACTATTAGACCTGATTCGGTTGTACATTCGCTGATTTATGATGATCAATTGGAAAAAGTAACAGGCGTGCGTGTAGTAGACGCTGAGACTAAGGATATGAAGGAGTATTACGCTAAAGTAATATTTTTGAATGCGGCTTGCTTGAATACAAATTTGATTTTACTCAACAGTGTATCAGATAGATTCCCGCAGGGGCTTGGTAATGACCATGGTGTATTAGGAAAATATATAGCATTCCATAATTACAGAGGTAATATCCTAGCTGATGTTGAAGGGTATGAGGATAAGTACTACTTTGGACGAAGACCAACTGCTGTGATGCTACCCAATTTCCGAAATGTCCACAAACAAGAAATGGATTTTCTTCGTGGCTACATGACTTTTTATACGGCAGGAAGAGGTGGTTGGGGAGGTGTAAGGGATGCACCTTTCGGTGAGCAATTTAAAGAACTCAATTCGGAACCAGGTCCTTGGCATGTGTATATGATGATGCAGGGAGAAACTATTCCAAAAGCTTCCAATCAAGTGAGTTTGAGTAAGGATTTGTTAGATCCTTGGGGAATACCTCAGTTAGTTGTCTCGGTAGAATACGATGACAATGATGAGAAGATTTTACAGGATTTTTTCACCCAGGGTTCAGAAATGCTATCGGTAGCTGGCTGTACGAATATCCGAGCGATAGATACAAAACAAGCACCTGGACTGGATATTCACGAAATGGGGGGAGTTCGGATGGGTAGAGATCCTAAGACTTCTATGCTTAATGGATTTAATCAGATGCATACCTGCAAAAATGTCTTTGTAACGGATGGGGCATGTATGACATCTACAGGTACACAGAACCCCTCAATAACGTATATGGCCTTTACTGCGAGAGCAGTTGATTATGCTGTTAGGGAAATGAAAAAAGGGGAGATTTAAATAGTATTGAAAAGGAACTAGCTACTAGTTCCTTTTCAAGTATGCTGTTCATAGACCATTTCAGGTTCTACCACTTCCACATTCCCACGTTCGTTGATACTGGTCAAAGTGACTGTTTTAAGTTCATTGATAAGTAATGGGTCGTATTTGGCAGCAACGCGGATGTAATTTTCTGTAAATCCGTGCATCTGACCATTTTCTACATCTTCTTCAAATAGCACAGTATAAGTTTTGCCTAGATTTTCCTCATAGAATTTTCTACGCTTTTTCTCTGAAAGGATCCTGAGCATTTTGGAACGCTCATTTCGCTTTTTCATAGGTACTATACCATCCATTTCGACCGCACGAGTATTGGCTCGCTCGGAATATGTAAACACGTGGAGGTAGGAGATGTCCAATTCATTTAGAAAGTTGTAAGTCTCCAGAAATAGTTCGTCTGTTTCACCAGGGAAACCTACGATGACATCCACTCCAATGCAGCAATGCGGCATTAGGCTTTTGATTTTTGCTACTCGATCTTCATAGAGTTCTCTCAAATACCTTCTGCCCATTCTTCTCAAAATCGTATTGCTACCTGATTGCAGGGGGATATGGAAGTGAGGGACAAAGTTTTTGGATCTGGAGACAAATTCAATGCACTCATTGGTTAAAAGATTTGGTTCTATGGATGAAATTCTAAAACGCTCAATTCCCTCTACTTCGTCGAGTGCTTGAATCAGATCAATGAATTTTTCCTGTCTTTTCCCATCCTGAATACCGAAATCCCCGATATTGACTCCTGTGAGTACAACCTCTTTGACATCTGTTTGCGCAATCTCTCGTGCGGAAGTCAAAATGTTTTGAATACTGTCACTTCTGCTTTTACCTCTCGCCAAAGGGATCGTGCAAAAAGCACAACCATAATTGCACCCATCCTGCACTTTAAGGAAAGTTCGGGTACGATCGTGCATAGAGTAAGCATTATTGAATGACTTAGCTTCCTGTATTTCAGATGCGAGTACTTTGGTCTCTTGTTCCTTGGCAAAACCATCCAAGAGCTCGATTAGTCTAAATTTTTCAGCAGCCCCCAATACCGCATCAACCCCTTCAATTTCTGCTATTTCTTGAGGTTTGAGCTGCGCATAGCATCCAATAATCGTCACATAAGAGTCTGGAGATATTTTTTTGGCTTCTTTAACGATTTTTTTACACTTCTTATCCGCATTCTCCGTCACCGAACAGGTGTTGATGATGAAAATGTCAGGATTTTGTTCGAATTCTACCTTTTGATACCCTTTCTGCTCAAACATTCTGCTGATCGTGGAGGTCTCAGAATAGTTTAACTTACAACCCAAGGTATAGAATGCTACTTTTTTCACGGGAATTGCTTATTTACGAGGCACAAAGGTAAGGAATAAGTGAGATTTTTCAATTTTCTATTTTTATTGTCAAAACCATGTGTTTTTCATCCATTTACTCCTCATTTGGGCTTGTTTTATTGAAAAAAGTGTAAAAATTTCTGAAAAAGGGTTAAAAAATCAGTCTTTTGCTTTTGAATACATATATTTTTTTAATTTTGTGGGTATAAAATCAAACCACATATTGTAGAAAATGGCAACTTTAAGACAAAGAGCGTTACTAATTGCGCAGGGAAGACCAAAAATTCCTGTGACCCCACCGTCCACTAAGATTTCTGACTTTTATGGAAGTCACGTATTTGGAACAAAGCAAATGAAGGAGTCTTTGGCACCTTCAGTGTATAAAAAAGTAGTTGAAGCGATTGATAAAGGAGCGAAAATTGACCCTGCAACCGCTGAGGAAATTGCATCTGCGGTGAAAGTTTGGGCCCTTTCCAAAGGTGTTACCCATTACACCCACTGGTTCCAACCATTGACTGGTTCTACGGCTGAGAAGCATGATGCATTTTTTGATGCACACGCAGGTATTGAGAAATTCAAAGGTTCTGCTTTAGTGCAACAAGAACCTGATGCATCTTCCTTTCCAAACGGAGGTATTAGATCCACTTTCGAAGCAAGAGGATATACAGCTTGGGATCCTTCTTCCCCAATCTTTATTTTTGATAAAACACTTTGTGTTCCAACCATCTTTGTTTCTTACACTGGAGAAGCACTGGATTACAAAACTCCATTGTTGAAATCCATGGAGGCAGTCAATGATGCAGCTGTTCAAATCTGCCAATTATTTGATAGAAATGTCCGTAAAGTAATTCCTTCTTTAGGGGTTGAGCAGGAGTATTTCGTTATAGATAGAGCTTTGTTTGCCACAAGACCTGATTTGGTGATGGCTGGTAGAACCGTATTTGGTCATAATCCGGCTAGAGGTCAGCAGTTGGAGGATCATTATTTTGGATCTATTCCTAATCGTGTGAAAGACTTTATGATGGATTTCGAGATCGAAGCTCATAAATTGGGCATTCCAGTATCAACCCGTCACAATGAAGTTGCTCCGGGGCAGTTTGAGGTTGCTCCAGTTTTCGAAGAAATCAATAAAGCTATCGACCACAATCAGTTGTTGATGGACTTGATGGAAAAGGTTGCTGAAAAACACAGCTTAAAAGTGTTGTTTCATGAAAAGCCTTTTGCGGGAGTTAATGGTTCTGGTAAGCATAATAACTGGTCTTTGATCACGGATACAGGTGTAAACTTGTTCCAACCTAGTAATTCTGCACGCGAAAATCTACAGTTCTTGACTTTTGTAGTAGCAACTGTAAAAGCGGTTTACGATAATGCGGATTTGTTGAGAGCAAGTATTGCTTCTGCAAGCAACGATTTCCGCTTGGGAGCGAATGAGGCGCCTCCGGCAATCATGTCAGTATTCCTTGGATCTACCCTTACCGCTGTTTTGGATGAGTTGGAGAAAAACGGAAATGTCAAAATTGAAAAGGGTGACAATATGTATATGAAATTGGGAATTTCTAAAATCCCTGAAATCATCCTTGACAATACTGATAGAAACAGAACTTCTCCTTTTGCCTTTACAGGCAACAAATTTGAATTCCGTGCAGTAGGTTCCAGTGCTAACTCAGCAGGTCCAATGACTGTGTTAAACGTTATTGTTTCTGAAGTGCTTAAGGGAATGGCCAAAGACATTGAAAAAGAAATGGCTGCCGGAAAAGAAAAGAAGATTGCTATTGTCAATGTATTAAGAAAATACATCAAGGATAGTAAGAAAATCCGTTTCGAAGGGGATGGTTACTCTGAGGAGTGGGCACAAGAGGCAGAAAAAAGAGGCTTATCCAATTTGAAGAGTACTCCTTTCGCCTTAGATGCATATCGTGATAAAAACGTAATTGCTTTATTTGAGAAGCACGGCGTGTTGAATGAATTAGAGGTCCATGCTCGTCATGAAATCATGTTGGAGAATTACATTAAGAAAGTTCAGATTGAATCCCGAGTGATGGGTGATTTGGCTTTAAACCATGTGATTCCAACAGCGATTCAGTATCAAAATAAACTGATCGAAAATGCTACAGGATTGAAAAACTTGGGCTTGGAAAATAAAGCAGCAATTGAGACCATCAATCAAATCACTGGATATCTAGAATCTCTGAAACAGAATGTCGATGAAATGATTGATGCGAGACGTCATTTGAATAAAGAAGAAGATATCGTAGTAAGAGCTAAAGGTTATTGCACAGATGTGAAAGAAGCTTATTTCGACAAAATTCGTTATGCTGCTGACAAATTGGAATTAATCGTAGATGATGAATTCTGGCCTTTGGTAAAGTATAGAGAAATGTTGTTTATCAAGTAAAGTTATTAATTTAAAGTTACAAGCCTGTTCTCAATGAGTTCAGGCTTTTTTTATGTCAGCTAACTTTTATTCTTGTTTTTGGAGAATTATGTCAATGTTGTCATCTCATATACTAAAAAATTAAAAATTTAATGTTTATACCGTCTATTTGGTTAAAATATTTTTTATAAGATAGTGTATGAATTAATAATTTATAAAAGATTACATACTTACTTAAAAAAAAATTAATAAAAGTTTTTGTAAATGATTTTTTTCGATACATTTACATGTATTAAATTATGAGTATGTCTAAATCATTGATGATTTAATGGTTCTTTTTCCACTTTCGTGAAATTAGATTTTAAGAATGAATCAGTATGCATTGATTTATTTGATTGTTAGAAAAAAATGAAAAGATCAACAGGGAAGTAAGTTCGAATTCCTAACCCAAAATAAATATGATTAACCTTAATTAAATCCTATGAACAGAGCAGTACTATTAATGATTTCACTGGTCTTAAGTTTACTAATAGTTTTAGATTCTTATGCCCAGACAAGAGTGCTTACAGGTAAGATAGTTGATCCTACAGGTGAGCCTATTCCAGGCGTCAATGTCTTGGATAAGCAATCAAACTCAGGTACTACCACCGATTTGGATGGTAAGTACTCAATTCCAGTTACAAATAACTCAGTGCTGGTATTTTCATTTATCGGTTTTAAAGCCCAAGAAGTATTAGTTGGTAACCGTTCGCAACTTGACTTGACTTTACAGGATGATACAGCTGATTTGACAGAAGTAGTAGTCACTTCTTTTGGGATGGAGAAAGACAAAAAGGCATTAGGTTATTCAGTGACCCAAGTAGGAGGTGATAAATTCACGGAGTCTAGAGCCATCAATTTGGGTAATGCCCTAACAGGTAAAATTGCAGGAGTGAATGTTTCTCCTCCGGCTTCTGGTGCCGCAGGTTCTACTCGTGTAGTTATTCGTGGAGGGTCGTCTTTAACCGGTAATGATCAGCCACTCTATGTGGTTAACGGAATGCCAATAGAGACAGGTAATCTTGGAAGTGCCGGGATGTGGGGAGGTAATGATGGCGGAGATGGTTTGGCTTCTATTAACCCTGATGATATTGAGAGTATCTCAGTTTTGAAGGGGAATGCTGCCGCTGCTTTATATGGTGCTAGAGCTGCAAATGGTGTGATCATGATTACTACTAAATCAGGTAAAGCAAGAAAAGGTATTGGAGTTTCCTTAAATAGTAATATCACATTTGATAGAGCATGGGATTTAACAGACTATCAGCGTGAGTTTGGTCCAGGTAGGGATGGTCTTAGGCCATTAACCGCTGATGAGGCGATAGAAATTGGTCAAGGACATTGGGGGCCTAGATATGATGGTGTTCCTTCTATACAGTTTGATGGGGTGTCTAGACCTTACTCACATACAGGAGAGGGGATTAATGATTTCTATAGGACTGGAATGACTATCAATAATTCTGTAGCGCTTAGTGGTGGAAATGAAAAGGCAACCTATCGTTTTGCTTATTCAGACTTGCATAATGAGGATATCATGCCAAATGCTGGATTTAAAAGAAGAGTTTTAAATGTAAATATTAATAGTAAACTAGGAGAGAAGTTGACCTTAGATTTCAGTGGTCAATACTCCAATCAAGATGCTCAAAATAGACCAAGATTGTCAGATTCTCCGGGGAATGCAAATTTCTCAGTTTTCAACAGACCTGGCAATGTACCATTTTCTGCTTTAAGAGGTCCTGGGGATAAGTTGGGGGCAAATGAGGATTTACTTGAATTAAGATATCAGCAAAACGTTTTCCAAACCAATCCTTATTGGGCAGCACATCAGTTTTCAAGATCAGACGTTACTGATAGGGTTCTTGGTCAGGTTACATTAAAATATGATATTACTGATTGGTTATATATCATGGGTAGAGCGGGTACAGACTATCAAGCGAGAACCGATAATGCCTACGAACCTTGGGGTACTGCTTACAGACCTAGAGGAAGTTATAATTTAACAAAATTGACTTTAAGAGAAGATAATTTAGATCTGTTTATTGGTGGACAGAAAGATTTTGGAGATTTTTCGGTGGATGCTATGGTGGGCGCTAATAGAATGAGAAGGTCAAGTGAGGCATTGAGTGGTGGAGGGAATGATTTAGTCGTTCCATTCTTTCACAGTGTTCGAAATGTCGCTGAACCGGTAGTCGGATACAACTTCTCTGAATGGGGTATCAATTCTATATTTGGTTCAGCAAATTTTGGATACAAAAACTTCTTGTTCCTAAACCTAACAGCGCGTCAAGATCAATTTTCTACCTTAGCTCCAGATAACAGTAAATTAT
The DNA here is from genome assembly GCF_014652135.1 of Mongoliitalea lutea. Taxonomy (GTDB): domain Bacteria; phylum Bacteroidota; class Bacteroidia; order Cytophagales; family Cyclobacteriaceae; genus Mongoliitalea; species Mongoliitalea lutea. The sequence continues at coordinate 87,106 of NZ_BMYF01000005.1, read as the reverse complement.
TTTACCCTTCTGTAGGAACAAGTTTTGTATTGAGTGATGTAATTGAAATGCCAAAAGCTATCACTTTTACAAAATTAAGAGCTTCTTGGGGACAAACAGGCGGTGGAGCTCCAATGCCTTATGCTTTGAATCTCAATTATGGATTAGTGGGCGCTGGTCACTTGGGTGGTAGTCTTGGACAAATCAATAATGGGTCAATTCCGAATAATGCACTTCAACCATATTTATCCACAGAGTATGAAATTGGCGGTGATTTCAGATTTTTAGATAATCGAATTGGTTTAGATTTTGCCTATTATAATAGAAATACCACCAATGATATTTTGGCAACTGGGATCTCTGCAACCTCTGGTTTCAATTCCACAATTGTTAATATAGGAGAGTTGAGAAATCGTGGTGTTGAATTATTATTGAACATCACAGCCATAAGGAATAAAGATTTCCAGTGGGATTTCTCATTCAATTATGCGAATAATCAGAGTATGGTGCTCAGCTTAGGCAATGACGCTGAAGGCGACCCAATAGAATTTATCAACCTTGATGAATCTCGATTAAGAAGAGAAAGAATTCGTCACATCGTAGGTCAGCCACTTGGAATGATTGCTGGATTTAAGCATAAAACTATCAACGGGCAGAAAGTATATGATGATGATGGCTTACCTGTTTGGACAGATGGTTTGGAGACAATCGCAGAAGCAAGGCATCCAGTTTCTGCGGGTCTAGCTAATAACTTTTCCTATAAGGGTTTCAGGTTGATGGTTTTGCTAGACATGAGATACGGAGGTAGTTTAGTTTCGGGTACAAACTTTTTTGCTTATTCCAATGGATTGCACAAAGAAACTTTGGTTGGACGTGATGGTGGTCTGACAGTGTCTGGCGTAGATAGAAATGGTGAAGCCCGAACGTGGGAAATACCAGCTGTGACTGGTGATCCAAATAATTATTGGTTGAATAATTATTATAGTCGCTATGCGCAGGTTACTGAAAATATTGTATATGATGCGTCTTTTGTTCAGTTAAGAGAATTGTCATTTGGGTATACAATACCAAGGACGCTTTTAGCTAAAACCCCATTTGAGTCTGCTAGTATATCATTGGTCGGTAGGAATTTAGCTTTGCTTTGGTCTAATGTTCCAAATATCCATCCCGAGTCAGCATACACAGTGTCAGGTAACGCTCAGGGTTTAGAGTTCTTTGCAATGCCAGTGGCTAGAAACTTTGGTTTTAATATAAATGTGAATTTCTAAATACCCTGAACAATTAAATTGAAAGAATTATGAAAACGATTAATAAATTTATAGGTATTTTATTAGCATTCACACTTGTGTTTTCATCTTGTAATGAGCAAGAGCTATTAGACCTCAATGTGGATCCGAATGCGGTAACAGATATGGATATGCAATTTTTGTTTTCTCTAGCGACTCTTAGAATTGCTGGTGAATATGAAAATACTAGAGCAAATGTATTATATGCTGCTCCAATGATACAGCATATTGCATCTTTAGCTGGTTATTTCAGTGGGGATAAATATTTCTACAATCCACAATATAGTGGAGCTTATATGGAGCGTCATTATACCGATGTGATCCGTTTATATTCTCATGTGATCAATAGAACCCAAGATGATCCTGCGGAAGCTAATGTGTATGCGGCAGCCACAGTTATGCGTGTATTTGACTTGCACAGAATGACAGACATTTATGGTGATATACCGTACTTCCAGGCAGGAAGAGGTTTGGAAGGTGCTGAAAATTGGTTTCCAGTTTACGATAGTCAGCAGGAAATCTACGAAGATATGATTTCTTCTTTGAGAGATGCAAGAGGGAAATTTTCTCCTGCTGCTCGTGGGTTGGGTAATCAGGACTTTATGTACGGGGGCAATCTTGATCAATGGAGAAAGTTTACGAACGCTCTATTGATGAGAATCGCTATGCGAATGAGTAAGGTTAACCCTACTAGGGCTAGAGAGGTCTTTGTAGAGGCAAATAATAGTGGGGCATTTCAGTCTATTGCAGATAATGGTTACATTCACTTTACTACGGGACCTATTGGTGTCAATAGAAATGGATTAAATGATGGACTTTGGAATACGTACAAGTATTCTAGAGATTGTAAAATTAGTAAAACATTCATGGATTGGATGAAAGCTAATAATGATCCGAGATTGATGATAGTGTCTGGGGGGTTAGGAGATCCGGAAAGACCAGAAACTTGGAATACAGATCCAGCAGCGCAAAGAGGAATGCCAAATGGTTATAACTCTGCTACACTAAGGACAATCTTGTCTCCGGAGGATGTGGCAATATTTGATACCCCCGGTGTCGGTAATAGAATGTTTTCCATGCTAAACCTTAAATATTTAGATTGGGAAGATCCTTATTGGTTAATTTCTTATGCCGAAGTGGAGTTAATGAAGGCTGAAGCCGCAGTGTTGGGTTGGATTACTTCTGACGCATCAACACATTTTGCTAATGGAGTTGCCGCCGCAATCAATTCTTGGGTAGATTTTGACGCCTCATTTGCTAGATCTCCTGCTGAGATCAGCGCTTACATTGCAGGAAGAGGTTTCGAAGCAGCCTCTACACAAGACAAACTCCGTCTTATAGGTGAAGAATATTGGGCAGCCACCTGGTTGAATTCAATTGAATCTTGGGCTAATTGGAGAAGAACAGGGTTTCCTGTTTTAGAGCCTACGCAAGATCCAAATAGATTTGAAGCGAATGAAATTCCTCGACGTCTAAGATACTGGGAAGATGAAATTGGTAACAATCCTCAAAATTACCGTTCTGCTGTTAGTAGGATTGGAGGAGATTTCTTCATGACTAAAACTTGGTGGGATGGTGGAAATTAAAAGCTCATAATTTGTTGTTAGTCCCAAAAGGTGCCATGTGTAGTGGCACCTTTTTTTACTCCAAAATTCTATGAAAAATCTATCGATCTTATTTATTGGGTACTGTTTCTTCGTCTTGGCTTCATGTAACTCATCAACAGATTCTTTTAAAGAACCTTCCTATAAACTCATCGGATATATTGCGGGATGGAAAAACCTAGATGTTTCTACCATAGATCCCTTTGCTTTTACCCATATCAATTATGCCTTTGCAAATGTGGTAAATGGAATCGTGACAGAAGGTGAGGGGAGATTTGAGCAAGATAGCCTTAATTTACTAGCTCTAAATTCTTTAAAATCGGGTAATCCTGATTTAAAAATTTTAATTTCCATTGGTGGTTGGACTTGGTCCAAAGGGTTTTCAGATGCTGTCATTACTCCAGAAGGCAGGAAAAAATTAACAGATTCAGCCATAGAGTACTTGATAAAACATCGATTAGACGGTTTGGACTTTGATTGGGAGTATCCCGGTATTCCAGGAGATGATAACCCATACCGGGATGAAGATCGTGAGAATTTCGTTTCGATGCTACAGTCAGTAAGAACTGCCTTGGATAGTCTAGGCTACCTTCATAATAGGCATTATTTACAGACTATTGCGTCGGGTGGGTTTCAAGAATATGTTGATGCCAATAATCTAGGTGAAGCACAACAATATTTGGATTTCATCAATATCATGACCTATGATTTTACAGGAGTAGGAGCTGAAAAGACAGGGCATCATACCAATCTTAGTGCTTCAGATCCAAATATTCGCTCCACTCAAGCGGCAGTTAGGCAACATATGGAAGCAGGCGTTCCTGTCGAAAAATTAGTAATAGGTGTAGCATTTTATGGTAAAGCTTGGAAGTCTGTCAATCCAGAGAATAATGGTTTGTATCAAGATGCCGTTGGCTGGAAGAATTTTTCATTTAAAGATATGCAGCAGTTTATAACCGATGATGCATATCAGAAACTATGGGATGATGTGAGTCAAGCACCCTATTTATGGAATGTTCAAGACTCGATTTTCTTTACCTACGAAGATGAACAGTCTATACAAGCAAAAGCTGCATTTGTGAAAGAAATGGGCTTAGGTGGAATGATGTTTTGGGAGTATAATGAAGATTCGAATGAACATGCTTTGTTGAAAACAATGAATCGTTATCTGAAGCTTTATTGAATCAATTAGGATTATCAGTTTTCTATTGTGTCAATATGGATGGTTTTCATGTTTACTATTGAGGTGTTTTATCCAATTTTAAAAAGCCTTCAAATGATTGATATCTTTCATTCTCAAACCGAATTAAATATCCTCCGATTATTGGGGTAGTTTCTTTGACTAGATTAAATTCTAAAAACTATGGTTAAAAATGTATTCAGCACAGTAATGATGCTATTAGGCTCAATCTCCTTATGCATAGCTCAGGAACAAACGCAATTATTGATTATTGGGGGTGGTGCTAGCGGAGTTTCGGCAGCAATTCAGGCATCTAGGATGGGAGTTTCTACTATTGTACTGGAAGAGACGCCATGGCTTGGAGGCATGCTTACTGCGGCAGGTGTGTCTGCCATCGACGGGAATCATCGGATGCCATCAGGAATTTGGGGAGAGTTTCGGGAAAAGCTGTACAAGTATTATGGAGGAGCTGAAGCTGTTGGTACAGGCTGGGTGTCAAATACCTTATTTGAACCGTCCATAGGGAATAAGTTTTTTCAGGAATGGGCCAAAAAACAAGCCAATCTGCAAGTGATGCAAGGAGTCAAATGGGAAACTGTTCAATTTGAAAACAGTAGATGGTTAGTGACTTATGTACAAGATGGTCAGATGAAAAGTATAAAAGCTCAAATGCTTATTGACGCAACAGAACTGGGAGATATCATGGCATCTCAAGGGTATGAATATTTTGTAGGTATGGACAGCCAAGCAAGATTTGGAGAAGTTTATGCACCAGTAGAAGCAAATGATATTGTTCAAGATTTAACATATGTAGTTACCTTAAAGGATTTTGGACAGGGGGCAGATATGACGATTGCTAAGCCAGAAGGTTATGATCCAACCATTTTCGCTTGTGCCTGTGACCATGCGGACCCTACTTCTTTTGACGATCCCACCAATGATTGTAAGAAAATGCTCAATTATGGTAAACTTCCCAACGGAAAATACATGATCAACTGGCCTAATTGCGGGAATGATATTTATATGAATATCATTGAAATGACTCAGGAAGAACGCGTGGAAGCTCTTAAAGAAGCTAAGCTGCATTCCTTGCGGTTCATTTATTACATTCAACATGAATTGGGTTATAAACATTTGGGTATTGCAGATGATGAGTTTCCAACAAAAGATCAATTGCCTTTTATTCCCTATCACAGAGAATCACGCCGAACACTGGCAGAAGCAATGTTTACATTGCCCCATATATTGGAACCATTCAGACAAGATAATCCCTTGTACCGAACTGGTGTTGCCGTCGGTGATTATACCATAGATCATCACCATAAGATGAATCCGGAAGCACCGGAAATCGACTTTATTAAAATCAGAGTTCCATCCTACAATGTTCCTTTGGGAAGTTTGATTCCCAAGGGTTCTACCCATTTGATTGTAGCTGAAAAAAGCATAGGTGTTTCAAATATTGTGAATGGAGCTAGCCGCTTACAACCGGTAGTGCTTGGAATTGGTCAAGCTGCTGGAGCTTTAGCCGCCGTAGCAATACTGAACCAACAAAACCTTCAAGAGGTCGAAGTAAGGAAGGTACAGCAACACCTGCTCGATGCCAATGCTTACATTATGCCTTACATTGATGTTCAACCCTTTCATACCTACTTTCAGGCAATCCAACGAATTGGAGCTACAGGGATTTTAAAAGGCTTTGGGGTTCCTTATAAGTGGGCCAATCAAACATGGTTTTATCCTGATAAAACGCTATCCGAATATGAACTTGCAGAAGGATTGAGGCAGCTTTATCCTAAATTATCTAATTATTGGAATGCTTCTGGTGAAGCCCTTACCATGGCTTTCTTTATAGAGCTGATGCAAGAATTGGATGCTAGGCTAACGATTGATATAATCCGAAAAGGTTGGGAAAATACAGGTATGGGTCATTTTCCAACCATGAACCAGCCGTTAACCCGCATGGAAGTAGCTGTCTTAGTTGATGAGGTATTGAATCCTTTTGCTATTTCGATTGACCTGCAAGGAAGGCTTTTGAATTGATACTTTCTAAAATTGTCAGTCCAATCCTTTTTCCCTGTTTGACTCCTTCTTCTATGGCATCGCGGAAATGTATGCCTCCATATAGCCTTGAGATGGCAGCTTCCTCCGCCGCTTGATAGAAGGAGTCAAATGCTCTTTCAGGTAATCCGAAGTAAACCTCGGAAGTATCAATAAAATCAAAATTTTCTCCAAAATAAGCTGTTAAAATTTCTGCTGAGGCACTTGAAATTACGCTATGTCCACTGGTGTATTCGGGGAATGGCGGTGTTTGCAATAATGGCCTCCACTCTTGGTCAAGGTGACGTTGGATTACAGTCTCGGGCCTTACGCGGTTGGAATCATATTTTTCTTCCCAACAACTTATAAATGCATCATGTAAAGCCATGGATACTAAGGCATGTATATACAATGTTTCTTCCCAATTTAACCCTGCTTTTTCACTAGCTATTCCGGTAATACCCACCCAATGTCCTCCGGGAGAAATTTTTTTTATTCCAATGGCCATATGTCCTGAAAATTCCACCTTGAAAGGATTGCAATCCCAGAAATTGGCAATAAGCTCTTGCTCTTCGCTTAGCTTACTTGTGACCTCAAACACTTCATCTAATTGTAATTTAAATGGAGAACCTTCCGTAAGATCAAATGGTGCGGGAGGGGTAGGTTTGTACTGTTCGATGTTTTGTAGGAAAAATGGTTGAATGGTTCTCCATTCCGGTTCAACAGCAGCCATATAGGCTGGAGGCGTTGGAAACCAATATCCTTCTCCTTTTTTGGGGCTGTAACGTGTAAGTGTGCTCAACTGCCTGTATCCATCTGTTCGGGCTAATTTCAACACTTGGCTGGCAATACTTCTTGCAAAATGAATGTTTTTTTCAATTTCTTTCTTTCTTATCCATTTGTTTCCTGAAAAATATTGAATCAGATTCCCTTGCTTCTCTATTAGGAAATCACCTGAAGGCATGATCTCTTGACCAACCAATAGCATGGCATAGATCGATACAAAAGCAGGATTGATTCCTTCATGATTCAAATCTAGTGGTGTTAGTTGTCTATTGGTTATCTTAATGAGACTTTCATCCAAAGAGCCTTTGGTAGCTTGAACGTATGCCAGATGAGCTGCCAGGGTTGTGTATGCATAAAATCTCGCCGCAGCAGGAGGGGAGGCCACATCTGTCACCATTACTTCGGTAACGAAAAATAAATTATCAATAAAAAGAGTAGGGGTTACAGTTTCTTTTTGGGCCCGTACTTCTGAGGAAATACAAGTAATAACCAAAGTCAATAATAGATATAGATACTGGATTCTTTTTTGCATTTGAAAGCTAAACCTTTTACTGTAATTCATAGCTACTGACCCCTTGATTATTCAATCCAAAATAGAAAGTTTTGGGCTTAGATGGAAGTGTAAGAATAGATTTTACATCGCCTTTCAGCCAAAGTCCGGATTCCTGTTGTGGGATGTAAGAGAAATTTCCATTGCCATCCCCTTTGAATAGTTGTCCAAAATTAGCATCGATCACGCCAATTCGAAGCCTGGCGTAGGTTTGATTGCCACCAAGTAAAATATCAGGATTTCCATCGCTATCATAATCCAAAACCTGTATAGCATGAACCGGTGCAAACTGTGCTTCAATTGGAAGCGGATGCATTTCGAGTTTATCATTTTTATTCAATAAAATGACAGATCGTAATTCTGTTGCTTTTAGGCGTGAGGCACTTGCCAATTGCTCCTTGGTGAATACTTGATGAATTTCAGCTGTCGCATAGCTAGCATAGTCTGTAAACTTGCGTCTCATATCATAAAGTTGATCCAAAAGCTCGTCCCTACTTGCAAAAGGATAAACTTTACCTTGTATGTAAGAGGTAAGAATGGGGTCTAAAGAACCATTATCATCAAAGTCTTCAAAATACAAGGTTAATGGCTCTTTTGGACTAGGCTTGAAAGGACTATTGAGACCGAAATTTCCAATGATTATATCCAATTTACCATTATTGGTTAAATCTGCCAATGCTATACTTGACCACCACCCCTCACTTGGCTGATCAATATATTGAGCTGATTCTATCGAAAAAGAATTGCCTTGATTGATGAGTATTTCTATAGGCATATATTCCCCGGTAACTATCAGGTCAGGTTTATCGTCTGAATTTAAATCAATTACCGCCGCTGCCTTGACCATGCCTAGCTTTCCTTGGTTGGGTAGCCATTCTTTACTGAAGTCACTGAACTTTCCTTGACCCTCATTAATCAAAAGGTAACTTTGGGGAATAGAAGGATATCTTCCCGGCATAACTGTACCACCTACAAAAATATCCGGCCTACCGTCCTGGTTGAAGTCTGCAACAGTGACAACAGTAGTACTGGTCCTGATTTTGGGTAAGGCATCTTTATCCCATGTAAGATTGCCTTTTCCATCATTTATATAGAGGCGATCCTGAAGAGACTCATCATTGGATAGATAGTCATGATACCCGCCACTGCAAACATATAAATCTAACCATCCATCTCCATTAAAATCAGCGAAGACTGCACATGCATCCGTAAATTCAGTAGGGGCTTTATAGCTATTAATAGCTTTCCATGTTCCATCGACTAATTGAAAAATGCTTCCTGCTTTGCCTTTACTTCCACCTATGAAAACCTCTTCCTGTCCATTACCTGTTATATCTCCAGCTGCCATAACTGGGCCTACATAGGATGGCATTTCGATCAGTAAGGGTTGTCTCTTAAAGTCATTGAATCCGGATTCCTGATGTTTGTATGGAATAATTGTATTAGCAGATTCTTTGAAGATAGGTGACGCATTAGAGCTTGCGATCCAAGGTTGCAAATTTGACTGCTCAATAGTTAGAAGTTGGTTTACTTCAGTAGAACCTAATTTTTGCACTTTGCCTTCAGGCCATCTAATGAGGATGGAGTCTATCATAGTGGTACTTCCAAGTCCAAAATGTAGGCGATGAGATACACTGGATTGAAATCCTCGTGTTGGCATTTGTTCCTGTGTTTGTATTTGATCGCCTGCATATACAGTCACCAAAGCTCCAATACCTGAGCTATTGAGGGTATTCCCCTTTAATTTGATTTGTAGAAAGTTTTGTTTTGACCCCAGCTTCCTTCCTTGATTTTGATAAATAGAAGCTGCCTCGTTAATATTGTTGACAATTAAATCTAAGTAGCCATCATTGTTTAAGTCAGCATAGGCTGCTCCACTACTAAAACCAGGGCTTGCAATACCCCAATTTTTTGACTGATTTTTGAATTGTAGCCTCCCATTGTTTTCAAAAATATAATTGGGAATGGGGGTAGAACTCATGGAAGTAACCAAGTGAAGCGTATCTGCTTTTTCTCTATTGATGGCCGCTTTAAAGTAGTAATCTCCTTTATACTTGAGAAAATCCCTATTGGTATAGTCTCTGTAGTATCCATTCGTTACAAATAGATCTTTAAAACCGGAATTATTCGCATCGAAAAATAGAGCAGCCCAACTCCAGTCTGTGTTGGATATACCCGCTAGTTGCCCAATTTCAGAAAACCCCCCCATTCCTTGATTGAGATGCAACATGTTTCGCATATTTTGATGGTAAAAACCACGATTGACCATTAAAGCGTACTGTTCGTAATTTTCAGGTCCATAGAGTAGTTTTTGGCGTTTATTATCCTCGGGGAGCATGTCCAAAGTGAAAATGTCCATCAAACCATCATTATTGATGTCAGCAATGTCAAGTCCCATAGAGAAATGAGATAAATGTTGGAGCATATCTTCCATTTGATCGCTAAATGTGCCGTCACCATTATTGATGTAGATATAGTCCTGCTCTATGTAATCATTACTGACATAGATATCTAACCAGCCGTCTCCATTGAGGTCACTAGCGACAACTCCTAGGCCAAAGCCCATAGCATTGCCTTTGATGCCGGCTTCTGCTGAGATATCTACAAAAACTCCGTTGTCATTTCTAAATAATTTATCTCCTGCAAAAGGGTGTCTCACTGATCTTGCTTTATCAAATTCTATTTCATTAATCACCTCTATATGGTGATTCAGTAAAAATAAATCCAAATCACCGTCCTTGTCAAAATCGAAAAAAAGTGCTTGAGTGCTGTTGGAAGGGTCATCTAAACCATAAGCACTAGCTTCTTCTTTGAATGTTAGATCTCCCTGATTGATGAATAATTGATTCCTTCTGCTTTCGATATCCCGGTTGCCTGAGTAGCATACATAAATATCCAAAAAGCCATCACCATTGATATCGACCATTGTGACTCCTGTTGTCCAAGAGTTTTTGCCACTTACACCAGCCGATTGGGTAATGTCCTGGAATTTAAAATCGCCTTTATTCAGATAGAGTTTATTGTCCACCATGTTTCCTGTAAAAAAAATGTCTTCCAATCCATCATTGTTGATGTCTCCAACCGCTACTCCAGCCCCATTGTAAAAATATTCATATGTAAGGATGTTATTATTTTTGTTTTCAGTCAACTTATTGGAAAAAGTAACACCTGACTTCTTTGGGTTGAGTAACTCAAAAAGAGGTGGATTGATTGGGTTTGTGGTATTACCGCTACTTAATAACAGTATAATCAAAAGACTGAAGAAACGTAGGTGATTTTGGGTATTCATAGGCTAGGAAATCAATGAGGAATTCATTGAAAGAATTCCTCAAATATTTTTTCATTGACTACAGCGACTCCACCAAGTAATCCAACTTCTTTGCCAAGTTTATATAGTGTAAGTTCTGTGTTTTCTCTGGCTTTGGCCATGGAGTAAATATTAAGTGCTTGCTGAATTGGGGTCACTAAGTATTGCCTCGCTTCAGCTACAGATCCGCCAATGATAATTAATTCGGGATTCAATAATTGAATTAAAATAGAAATTCCTCTCCCTAAATCCAAGCCGGCTTCGGATAAAATAGTAATGGCTCGTTGATCTCCAGCTAGTGCAGCATCTACTACCAAGTAGGGCTCTATTTCTCCATTATTTTCACGGGTCATCCGTGCAAGGATTGAATCATGATCATATTCAATAGCTTCTTTGGCCATCCGTACAATAGCAGTACCTGATGCTACAGACTCCAGGCATCCTTTTTTACCACAAGTGCAGGTAACCTCTCTTGATTCAAAGATGGGTGAATGAGAAAATTCCCCAGCAAATCCTGATGCACCTTGGTATATTTTTCCATCAATAATGATTCCTAGACCTATGCCCCAACCGATAAAAATTCCTAGAACGTTTTTATATTGATCATTTTGACCAAATTTAAACTCAGCAAGTGTCATTGCTCTAGCATCATTTTCTAAAAAAACTTTTATTCCAAGTCGGTTTTCAAACTTTTCAACCAAGCTTTTTTGCCCAAATTTCAAATATGTGTGATTGACACCTGTAATAGAGTCAATCAATCCCGGCATAGATATTCCTGCTGCAATTATTTTCTCAGAGGGAATTCCTGCACCTTGGATATGAGTACTGATAAAGTCACATATAATCTCAAAAGTTTCTTTTTCATTATTAAGAGTTACTTTGAGTATGTCAGGTGTGGATACTTGCTGGTTGTTGCTGTTATAAATTGCTGTGCGAACTCGGAACTTATTAATGTCTACCGAAATTATATAAAAAGAATCGTCTGAAAGCTTATACAAATCCGGTTTTCTTCCACCTTGCGACTCAGCTCTACCATGTTTAATGATTTCACCAGAACTCATTAAATCACCTAACAATGAATTCACTGTTGGTAAACTGATACCTACCTCATTGCATATTTCTCCTGCAGTGTTACTTCCTTTGACATACAGGTTTTTGATCAGTTTAAGTTTGTTGAGATAACTTTTGGCTTCAACTACCCCTTCGATTTTCTCAAGTGTTTTATTTGGATTTTTTAAGTTCATAAGTAAAAGATTCTAAACAAATATGAGAAATTTTCAAAGATTAGCAATTGCCTTTTTTAAAAAAATTAGTGATTACCAAAAAATTAAAGAGGTTTATATTCTAATTTGTTTAGGATGGATGATTTAGGTTGATTTTTTTCAAAAACAGGAAAAATTGTCTTAAAAAGAAACAAAAAACATTTCATAGTAAGTTAATTTAATTGGTTTTTCTACTTCTAATCAAATTGTCATGAATGCAGTAGTTATAAAATATAAGATACATCAAGAGTGTCTTTTTTTGTCCAAATACGAGCCCAAGTCGTGGGATTTGAACTTTTTGTGATCCCAGAAGAAATCATATCATTGGGAACAGGTGAAAGATATCAGTTAATCGGAATAGATGGTTCGTAGTAGTAGTAGTAGTAGTAAAGATTTGGAAAAATGTTGACATCCATAATCCCTTAGATGAAGATAACATTTCCATGGTTCAGAATGATTTCAATGGACATAAAAAAAGGCCCTCGGGCCTTTTTTGGTTTTTATAGGGTAGTTAAGTTGGTTTTTTTAGTTGTTGCCTCTGTTTCTAGAGGAGCTATTGCTAGAAGATCTAGTGCCGCTAGAGGAGCTACTACTATTTCTACTAGGTGCAACACTTGGTTTAGCAGCACTTGAAGATCCACTGTTTCTGCTAGGAGCAACGGTTTGCTTGCTTGCATTCGAAGACCTGTTGTTTGTCGATCTTGGTGCGCTTACTTGACCAGAGCTTCTCTGATTATTAGATGGAGCCTTCACAGTCTGGTTTCTACTGGAAGCTGGAGCATTTGCTTTTGGCGCAGCACTCTGACTTCTGTTAACTGTTGCAGACTGATTGTTCCCGGAAGTTCTAGCAGGAGCGTTTCTCACTGCCGGTGCTGAGGAGTTTCTTGTAGTATTGTTGTCCCTCACTGCCGGAGCAGATGTTGCATTTCTACTAGCAGGAGCATTGGATCTCACACCTTCGCTTCTATTTTGGCCACCAGTGTTCACAGTTGCGCCTCTTGAAGGATTAGTATTTCCAGAAGCACCTCTATTTATTTCATTTGCTCTAGTATTCCCAGTTGGTGCACTCGCTCTCGAAGGAGTTTGAGAGGATCCTACCTGACCATTTCTGGAATTCCCGTTCACTTCTGTTCCTCGGTTAGCAGGAGCGACAGCCCTTCCTTGATTAGAAGCAGCAGCTCTAGTTGCATTACGGCTTCTAAATTCTTCTTGACTGTAAGCAGTAGCTGGTCTGACAACTTCTCTGTTGTTTCTGTCAGATTGGATCTGAGGCCTATACATTTCCACGGCATTGCTTCGTACTACTGCTCTGCCTGGCCTATTGCTTTCTCTTACCGAGTAGACAGGAACTCTACTGTTGGTTACTCGCTCAATTTCTCTTCTTGAAGGACCAGTATAGAAGGTGTTGTTATTGATTACAGTCGTGTTATTGATGATTGTAGTCTGATTGAACACATTCACAGTCCTGTGATGTGGGATGAAATACCGGTTGAAGTGTCTATGTCTGAACCTTCTTTGAGGAATAAATACCCAGTGTGCACTTGGTATTCCAAAACCTACGTTGACATGAAGTCCAGGGCCTAGTGGTGCCCATCCGTAGAAACCTCCTCCACTTCTCCAGCTTACCCAAGCAGGTCCCCACTGATAGCCAGGTACCCATGCCCATCCATAGAAATCAGACCAAAACCATCTTCCATAGTGGAAAGGAGCCCAGCCCCAAGAGAAATCTGATACCCAAGTATTTCCGAAGGATGTCATAACCCATCTGCCATGAGAGGCATAAGGGTGAAAATGAGCATCTACGTAAGGAACCCAAACATAACCATGGGTAGGATCCATTACCCAGTCACCAAATGGACTTAACTCATTGTAGAAAACCTGAAAGCTTACTCCAAAAGGAGGAGAGGCAGATGCCTGATGAGGAAGCATGTTGGCTATGCCGATCATCAAGACTATTACGAATATTTTGACTGACCTTTTCATAACAGTATTGGTTTAGTATACTTTTGATTGGTTTTACGTCCAATTTTGACTGAAAGTTTTGAATTTACTAAAAAAACATAATTTTGATTTTGTTTAAAAAATTATTTGAAGAATAAAAATTTAATAAATATGTAAAAAGCAAATTATATTTTGAGGCTTAATTCTTAGCTCAAGATTTAATATTTACAAATACTTTGCCATACTACTAATTATGGAGAATGAAACACATTGCTTTATTATAAACTGCTGAAAATAAAGGGAATAAAAAAAGCCGATTTACCGGCTTTTTTTATTTTTTCAATGCATCAATTTTTTTTGCTATCTCCTCTGCTTCTGCCATTAATTTATCGGCAGCAGCACGGTTGGAGTGGGAGATTTTATGCGATTTCTCTAGCAGGGACTTATACTCATCCTGCAATTTTTCAACTTCTGATTTCTTTTTGAATAGTCCAAACATAGCCTTTTTTGTTATCATAACGACTGTATGGACTATTTGTTTGAGGGATTCTAGCCTATGACTGATTAAAAGCCATCCGAAGGATCAGGTACGATTTCATCATCTTTAAAGTTGATGATTTGTTCCAATCTGCCGGCAATGTTGAAATATCTCCAAGGTCCTTCTTTTTTCCCATCTTTCATTTGGCCTTCTGAAGCTTTACGTCCATTTTCGTGGAAATAAACCCAAGTGCCATCTGCCTTTCCATTTACATACATTCCCTCAGATTCTTTAGTTCCTGAGGTGTAATAGGTGATTCTAGACCCATTACCATCACTCAAAGTGCCTTTGTCATAAGTAGTGCTTCCGTCATATGAAAAGTACTCACCAACATTCATCAGTCTTCCGTTGTCCCAGAATTCTTCTTGTGTCAACTGTTTGTTGTCGTAGAATAATCCCCAAACACCATTTTCAAAGCCAAGGAAGTAAGTTCCTACGGATTTTAACTGCCCCCCATCATAGTAATAAAACCATTGTCCGTTTTCGGAACCTAAAGAGTACTCTCCTTCTGCAATTAAGATTCCTATTTTATTGAAATATTTCCAGAGACCTGTTTTAAGGTCATTTCTGTACTCACCAGCTGAGTAAACCGTCCCTTCTGGAAAATAGCTTATCCAAAGACCATCCTTGGCCCCATTACTATATTGTCCTTTGACAGAAATTTTCCCATTTGCATGGTTTTCTATATATTCTCCAACTGGAACACCAATTGAATAAATCATTCGCTTGGAAAGTCTTCGGTTAGGAAAAAACTCTTCCCAAGTTCCGGTAGGTAAATCGTTTTCGTAGCGTTCTATCCGGGCTGTCCTACCATTTTCATAGAAGAATTTCCATTCTCCAGTTCTATTTCCTCTATTATCAAAGAATTGTCTGGATTCAACAGACTTAGTGCCAGGAAAATAGCTTATCCATTCACCGATTTTTTTTCCATTATCGTAAGTCCCTTTTTCAGCGACTAATCGAGCGCCTGCAAATCGTGTGTAAGGTCCATGAGGTTCCCCATTACGATAATCAACTTCTACCATTATATCTCCTTGCGGAAAGAATTCACGATAAGGCCCATCTCTTCTTCCATCTTTGTAAATCTCTCGAGAAAGTAGCTCACCTGTATCGTAAAAACTTACCCACTGACCTTCCCGCTTTCCATTTTGATATTGACCTTCTAATTTGACTTGTCGAGGGTTAAGCCAACTGAAATTACCATCCCTTCCAAAATACTCCTTGTAGCTTCCCACAGGGATTGAGTCAGCAAAAGACATTTCTAAAATCAATGCTCCTGTACTATCAAATTCTCTATAGCTACCATTCAGTTTGTTGTTTCTATATTGTCTTTCTGAGCGCTTGACATTTCCCGCTTGAAAGGTTGTCAAAAGCCCCTCTCTAATGCCCGCTTCAAAATTGATTGTTTGGATCAACTGACGTGTTCTGGGATTTTCAAATCTCCACAGGCCTTCCATTAAGCCATTCCTCAAAATGCCTGTGCCGACTAATGTAGAATCACTGTTAAATATACTGACTACATTAGGGTTATTTTGAGCAAACGTGGCGGTTGCGATATTCAGCAGAAAGAAAGCAACAAAAATATATCTCATAAGAAGTTGGTCAGGATTCAATTATATAGGTACGAATATATTCAATATGCGGTTGTAAATTAGTTCAATTTGAAGAAAAAAGGAAAACATTACCATGTATATTCCATAATTCTGTCAATTTCTTTGGAAAGGGCTGTTCGAAGGAGGTCCACATCATCAGGAAGTGCTATTTTCTTAAAAATTTGTAAGCGTTTTTCAGAAGAAAACTTGTCTTTTGGAAGGGTTGTTCTAGGTTTTGAAAGAATCAATTGTTCATAATCCCAAGGATTCAGTCCCGTGAAAATAGTATAATCACATGGATTACTTTCACCGAATAAAGCTAACTGCTGGTTTCTTTGTTTACCAGCCAATATAATCAAAAAAAGACCGTGACCCCACCAATTGAGTATTCGGATGTTAAAACCGGATTCTTCATCAAAATCTCTGACAATATCCAATACTTGATAAGGACAGCCCAATAATTGCAGCCCCTTTGTTACCTTACAACCTTTGGAGGAGGGAAAGATTTTTACAAGCTCTTGCTGAGTGTAGGTATTGGATATTTCTGTAAATAGATCTAAAAATAAAGTCGTTTGTTGGTTGATTTCATGCCAAAGCGACTGGTCCTCCAACAAACGACGGTTGATTGTATGATTCATATTACCATCTCAATAAAGCAGAAGCCCATGCAAAACCACTTCCAAAGGCTGCCAAACAAATTAGATCGCCTTCTTTAATCCTTCCTTGCTCCCAAGCTTCGGACAAAGCAATTGGGATGGTTCCGGCAGTTGTATTGCCCAAGTACATAATATTATTGAAAACCTTCTCATCAGGTAAGCCCATTTTTTGTTGAATGTAATTACTGATACGAAGGTTTGCTTGGTGAGGTACCAAGAGATCGATTTCAGATTTATTAACGCCATTGGCTTCCAAGGCTTCATTGATGACTTCAACGAAACGCACTACCGCATGCTTGAATACGGTGTTTCCATTCATTTTCAAGAAGAAATCACCTCTTTCAATCAATTCCTGGGAAATCCTTACGGGTTGGCTTGAGCTTGGAGCTATGCAATACAATTCCTCTGCATAATCTCCATCAGCATGTAAATGGGTGGACATGATGCCCGGCATATCAGGTTCTACAGCAGATAATACCACGGCACCGGCTCCATCTGCAAAAATGACGGCACTTGACCGGCCTTCATCACTTTTATCCAAAGCAGAAGACTGGATTTCAGCTCCCACCACCAGGATGTTTTTGTACATGCCTGTTTTGATAAACTGATCTGCTACTGAAAGCCCATAAATAAAACCGGAACAAGCATTTCGGATATCAAGGGCGCCGATACCATGCATCCCAAGCTCTCGCTGAAGCAATACTCCATTGCCCGGAAGGAAATAATCAGCAGTAATGGTAGCAAACACTATGAAATCAATGTCTTTAGCTGTTAAACCGGCACGCTCAAGAGCCATCTTGGATGCAGCAGCAGACATGCTAGTAACAGTATCTTTTCCAGGAGTAAACCAACGTCTTTCCTGAATACCAGTTCGCTCTAGGATCCAATCATTATTGGTGTTCATGATAGAGGAAAGGTAGTCGTTGGTGATGATGTTTTCAGGTACATAGTGACCTGTACCTGTTATTCTGGATTTTTTCATGGAAAATAATTTTGGTTAAACTTGGGCTTAGCACTCTGTTGACTAGGCAAATATCCAATGTTTGGATGGGAATACCAAAACTAGAAAATCCTGTAAATGTTCTGAGTAAGTTTAAATCCTTCCCTGACTTTTCAATTTCCAATAGCGTAGCAAACCAGCAACAGACATCCAGCTCGGGTTGGCGTATTCATATACCTGGATTAACGCATCAGAGCAGTTTTGGGAAGTGAGCTGATCTCGCGTGTAGGTCCTAAATAACTTGGTGGCCTCATCTACAGCTGTTTGTTCTTCAAAACGAATTTTCATCCAACCAGCCCAGTCATCCAGGATAGCTTCTAAGGAGTTCATGTGACTTACAGGCTCATGAATGATTCCAAAATGGGTAAGAAAAAATTGCTTAGGATGATGCGATAGGATTTTTTGTATAGAGTTTTTCCAGTCTTCGATGTGAATATCTGGAGGAGGGCAAGGAGGAACAACGGGGCCACCATTAATTTTAACACCTGCTACGTCACCTGTGAAAATGATTTCCCCTAATTTCCATGCGATATGATGTACTGCATGCCCGGCACTGTGAATAGCCTCTAATGTTAGTTCTCCAAGTCGGAATTGCTGACCATCTGCTACCGACACCAAATTTCCCTCTGCGATAGGCTGCATGCTTCCCCAAAGACGCTCCATATCCTCTCCATAAATCATCGCAGCAGAGTTCCAGAGTTTTTCAGGGCTTGCTAAATGTGGTAAACCGGCTGGATGAACATATATTTTAGCACCTAATTCTACAAATTTCCAAGCAGCTCCCGCGTGGTCAAAGTGGATGTGTGATAAGAACACATGTTTTATGTCGGATACTTCAAATCCGAGGGCTTCAATGCCATTTTTGAGTTGCTGAAATGTGCTTTCAGGTCCAGTTTCTATTAAAATGGGTCCAGCCGAACTTTCGATCAAAAAGCAAGCAATGGCTTCGGAGGTTTCAAGAAATTGAAGGTCTATTGTATGTATAGTAGGCATTATCCAAAGAGGGTATAGTTTCCAAATTGATCCATAGGAGAAGTTTTTCGAATGATGGCAGGGCTGTCATTATGAACAGAGTTCACTAAAGGAGAAACGGTGTGTGAAATCATCAATTCGGGATTGTACGCTTGTAAAAGGTCTAGCAAGGTTTCTTCTGAGCTGTAGGTGTCCAGCCATTTTTTTTCATCTTCTTTTTTCAAAATCACAGGCATGCGGTCATGTATTTCACCAATCACTGAATTAGGTTGGGTAGTAAGGATTAAAAACGTGTGATTATTTTCTCCCTTTTCATTCTCATATTCTTCCCAAATTCCAGCAAACGCAAAAGCTTCATCATTTTCCAAGGCGAATCGGTAAGGAATTTTAGTCTTTTTACCAACCCGTTTCCATTCGAAAAAGCAATCAGCGGGTACTAAGCAGCGCCTTTGTTTGAAGGCTGATTTAAAAGATACTTTTTGATGAACTGTTTCTGCACGGGCATTGATAAAGTTGATAGATACAGGTTTGTTTTTCGCAAATTCAGGCGTCAATCCCCAGTAGAAGAATGAAAATCCTTTGGGGCTATCCGAAGTGATGACAGGCACGAGTTGGGAGGGCGCTATGTTGTATCGGGGATTGAAATCTCCGAGCATTTCTGCCTGAAATCGTTCTTCAAGTTCTATCTTACTTTTACTGAGTGAGTATCTGCCGCACATAGCTGTATTTTTTTTAGAAAATTAAGGTTCATATCTGATAAATTCAAATGCTCTTTTCTCCGACCAATAAATGTCTTTGCTTTCCCTTGGAGTAAAGCCCACATGCCCTCCCAGCTTTGGGAACTCCATCCAAACAGCATCCAAACTACGTCCTACAGAAATAGGGAAGCATTTATCAGTCAAAAAAGGATCATTTTGTGCATTTAAAACTAGTGTGGGTACTTCGATGCCCTCTAAAAAATACAAAGACGAACACTGCTCGTAGTAATCATGTGCATCTTTAAATCCATGAAGTGGACCTGTGTAACTATCGTCAAAGTCTTTCAGTGTTTTAATTTTTCGAAGTGTTCCCAGGGGGATTTCCTCAGGGAATAATTTGGCTTTTATAGTAACTTTTTCTTTTAAGGTTTTCAAAAATCGCTTGGCATAGACGATATTTTCTCCTGAAGAAATTTTGAGACAAGAGCTTTCCAAGTGCAAAGGAACAGAGATGGCTACCCCTTTTTTAATTTTTGGAAGCCTATTTCTTTTTTCTCCCAAATACTTCAAGGTAAGGTTCCCTCCAAGACTAAAACCTATTAAATGAATGTTTTGGTACCCTGGTGCAGCATGATTAACCACTGTGTCCAAGTCATAAGTGGCGCCAGAGTGGTAAAAAATAGGCTTGGAATTTAATTCCTCTCCGCAACCACGGAAGTTCCAGGTAAGTACATCAAACCCGTTTGCGTAAAATTGTCGGGCCATACCGGTCATGTAGGGACGTTGGCTATTTCCTTCCAGTCCATGACTGATGATAACCAGATCCTCAGAGTTGTTTTTCAGCCAATCAAGGTCTAGAAAATCCCCATCAGGGGTTGTAATGCGCTCTCTTTCAAAGGGCAGCGGGATGCTCGGGCGAAAGAGAGAGGGGATGATTGTCTGTAAATGACCATTGAAAAGCCACTTAGGAGATTCGTATTCTGTATTTTTACTTAAGGGCATTTGGGAACAATTCTGCTGTTTTCATGCTTTACAATCCTGAAAATAATATTATAAATTTGAATAAAGACATTTTAACAACTATTTTTGGACTCCTTAAAATTTGGACTAGGAATCTATTAAACTTATGGCCGAGATAATTAGAATGCCCAAAATGAGCGATACCATGGAAGAAGGGGTAATCGCAGCGTGGTTGAAAAAAGTAGGTGATACTGTTAAGCCTGGAGATATTCTAGCAGAAGTGGAGACCGATAAGGCGACCATGGAATTGGAATCTTATGATGAAGGTGTGCTATTGCACATTGGTGTGGAGGAGAAAGGTGCAGTACCAGTTAACGGTGTCATTGCGATCATTGGGGAAAAAGGTGAAAACATAGATGCTTTGCTAAAGGAGATTGCCTCTGGTGATGCTCCTGCTGCTAAAGCTGAAGATACTAAAGAAGAAGCTGCTCCATCAAAAGCTGCCGAAGAAAAACCAAAACTAGCAGAGAAAATTGATACTTCAGGTATCAATGCCACTGTTATCACCATGCCTAAAATGAGTGATACCATGACTGATGGTACTATCGCGAGTTGGTTGAAAAAAGTAGGTGATGATGTTAAATCCGGTGATATCATCGCAGAAGTGGAGACCGATAAGGCGACCATGGAATTGGAGTCTTATGAAGACGGTACATTGCTATATATCGGAGTCGATGCAGGGAATTCAGTACCTGTAGATGGTGTCATTGCAATCATCGGTGAAAAAGGTGCTGATTATCAAACGTTGCTTAAAGCACATGAAGCCAAGACTGCTGATGAGCCTGAAGCTGTGACTGAATCTGCTCCTGCTGCTAAAGATGAGCCAAAAGAAGAGCCTAAGACTTCAACCGCTACCTCATCTGCTCCAGCAGCAGCTGCAACTGATAATGGTGAGCGCGTAAAAGCCTCTCCATTGGCAAAACGCTTAGCTGAGGAAAAAGGAATCGACATCCGTCAGGTGAAAGGTTCAGGAGAAGGAGGAAGAATCATCAAAAGAGATGTAGAAACCTTTACTCCAGCTGCTGCTCAGCCAGTACCGGCACAAGCAACAGCTAGCGGTTCTGCGCCTGCTTTGGGTCAAGAGTCCTTCCGTGAAGAGAAAGTATCTCAAATGCGTAAGGTGATTGCAAAGCGCTTGGCTGAAAGTAAATTTACAGCTCCTCACTTCTACTTGACCATGGAAATCAACATGGATAAGGCAATCGAAGCGAGAAAGAGCATGAATGAGATATCCCCAGTGAAAATTTCTTTCAATGATATGGTGATCAAAGCAGCAGCAGCTGCCCTGCGTCAGCATCCAAAAGTAAATTCTTCTTGGTTAGGTGATAAAATCCGTTACAATGACCACATCCATATCGGTATGGCTGTAGCAGTGGAAGAAGGCTTATTGGTACCTGTAATCAGGTTTGCTGACTCTAAGTCACTCTCTCAAATCTCCAATGAAGCGAAAACGCTAGGTGGAAAGGCAAAAAATAAAGAATTGCAACCAAAAGATTGGGAAGGAAACACGTTCACCATATCTAACTTGGGAATGTTTGGTATCGATGAGTTTACCGCAATTATCAACCCACCGGATGCTTGTATCCTTGCAGTAGGAGGCATCAAGGAAACAGTGGTTGTGAAGAATGGTCAAATGCAAATCGGTAACGTGATGAAAGTAACACTTTCCTGTGACCATAGAGTTGTGGATGGAGCCGTAGGTTCCGCATTCTTGCAGACCTTGAAAGGTTTGTTGGAAGATCCAGTAAGAATTTTAATTTAATTGAAGAACAAGAAAAAAGTCCCGAATTTTTGGGACTTTTTTTTTGTTAATCTATCGAATTAAAAAGGGGAGTAGCAGTTTTTAAGAGGTTAGTCTAAAAGTTTAGTTTTGCTTTCTTTCTACCTCCCTAAGATTTTCTAGTTTTTTGTTTCTCAGGAACCCATTGATGTCTTCAAAGTGCTCTTTGATACGTTTGTTGCCAAATTCGAATACTTTCGTAGCAAGGCCATCTAAGAAATCTCGATCATGGGAAACTAATATCAAGGTGCCATCAAAATCTTTTAAAGCATCTTTGATAATATCTTTAGTGCGCATATCTAAGTGATTGGTAGGTTCATCAAGAATTAATAGGTTTACTGGTTCCAGCAACAATTTGATCATAGCCAAGCGGGTTTTCTCACCGCCCGACAAGACTTTCACTTTTTTGTTGATATCGTCGCCTTTAAACATAAAAGCACCCAATAAATCTTTTATTTTACTTCGTATTTCACCAACTGCAATTTGATCAATAGTTTCAAATATGGTAAGATTCTCATCTAATTGGGAGGCTTGATTTTGTGCGAAGTAGCCAATCATGGAATTGTGTCCTAATTCGCATTTACCATTATAGTCTATTTCACCCATGATAGCTTTGATCATGGTGGATTTACCTTCCCCGTTTTTACCCACGAAAGCTACTTTTTCTCCCCGCTCTATGGTCATGGAAGCATCTTTGAAGACTACATGGTCTCCGTAAGATTTAGAGAGTTCTTCTACAATGACTGGATATTTACCTGACCGTGGAGAAGGAGGGAAGCGTAGGCGAAGGGCTGAAGTATCTACTTCATCAACCTCAACTAACTCCAGCTTTTCAAGCATTTTTACGCGTGATTGAACTTGTAAGGTTTTGGAATAAGTGCCTTTGAAACGCTCGATGAATTGTTGGGTTTCGGCAATCATTTTTTGTTGCTCTTCATAGTGCTTTTGCTGTTGTTCTCTGCGTTCTTTTCTTAGTTCTAAGTAGTGGCTGTATTTTGCCTTATAATCATAAATTCGGCCCATTGTTACCTCAATGGTACGATTGGTGATATTGTCTACAAAAGCCCTATCGTGAGAAATTACCACTACTGCTTTGGCTTTTTCTTTTAAAAACTCCTCTAACCATTGAATGGACTCTATGTCCAGATGGTTGGTAGGCTCATCTAATAAAATCAAGTCAGGCTTCTGCAAAAGGATTTTTGCCAATTCTATTCGCATTCTCCAACCCCCTGAAAACTCTGAGGTAGGTCTTTGAAAATCTGCACGCTCAAAACCAAGGCCTAGTAAGACCTTTTCCACTTCTTCTTCATAGTTGACTTCTTCAATAGAATAGAATTTTTCAGATACTTCCGAAACTCGCTCAATTATTTTATAATAGTCCTCAGAATCGTAATCCGTACGCACAGTCAACTCCTCATTTAGCCGATCAATTTCTTCTTTTAAGCTAAGATAGGATGCGAATGCTTTGGAAGTTTCTTCAAATACGGTACTATTATCATCAGTTAGTAAATGCTGCGGAAGGTAAGCGATTATCGCATCTTTTGGGGCAGAAACACCTCCCTTGGAAGGTTTGGATACACCTGCAATGATTTTTAGCATGGTAGATTTTCCAGCACCATTTTTCCCCATCAAGGCGATTTTATCTGTTGGGTTGATAGAAAAAGAGATATCACTGAACAAGGCATGTCCACCGTGAATGACTGAAATATTATCGACTGAGATCATGTGTGAATTTTTTCAGCACCAAAGTTAAGAGGATTCGGAGCTTGATCCGAATATATTTTTGCGATACATTTAATAGAGATATTTTTTGGGGTAAATACATGCCCAAGTATCTTTATTCTAAATTAATTACCAATTTGTAATGGAAAGGGGCTATTCACTTTCGTTTGTATAGGGCTGCATCTCAATAAAATAAAAGTTTAAAAATCTTTTGGATATTTTTTTATTTGGAACGACCTATGCTCCATAGTTAAAAAATTAGGATTTTTTTTTTTAAAACCCAAAAGGGTGAGTACTTTTGTTGCTCAGTTTTGAATTACTTTTATGCTCGATTCTTTAATTACTTCAAAAACCAGATTAAAGTTATTGGTTAAATTTTTCGTTAATGAAAAAAATCAAAGTCATTTGAGAGGACTGGCCGAAGAGTTTGGGGAGTCTACTAATGCAATTAGGAAAGAGTTGATTCATTTAACGGATGCTGGTTTTTTAATTAAATCTCTTGACAAAAATAAAATTGAGTATCAAGCAAATAAAGAGCATCCTCTTTATCAAAATTTACAGGATATTATCCGCAAATATTTAGGATTAGATAAGGTATTGGAAGCTGTGCTAGAGAGAATGGGTGATGTACGTCATGTAGTTTTGATAGGTGATTATGCAAAGGGAGTTGATTCAGGTGTAATTGAATTGAATATAATTGGGGATGATCTTGATGAAATATTTGCTTCGCATTTACATCTCAAAATTGAAAAGTTAATTCGTCGGAAAGTTAAAATTAATTTGCTTTCAGAGGACAAGGATTGCCAAGGATTGGTGCTGTATAGCAGATAGCATCAATTCATTATATAATTAATAGTAGATAAGCACGTTTGTGACTGAAAGGGCGAAGCTGTTTATATATCTAATCAATTGTTTGTTATAAATTTACATTTATCTGAGTAAGGTATTAAGCAATATAAATATATGATACAAAGAGTGTTGTTGCTGTCTTTAGTTTTTATCTACACGGGATTGTATGCTCAAGGTCAATCTCTAAATGATATTCAAAATGTGAAAGTTGATAACTTATCCGACGCACAGGTAGAACAATTGGTAAAAAGAGCAGAATCTGCTGGTATGAATGAACAACAACTAGCTGCTTATGCTACGGATAGAGGTATGTCTATGTCCGAAGTAATCAAATTAAGAGATCGTATTAATCAGATTAGGAATGGGAAAAAAGATATTAATTCGACTAACGGGTTAAAAAGTACTTCCCCTTCCCCTTTAAATACGTTTGACATTGATCCAAGGCTTTTTGATTCTTTAAGAGTATCGGATCCTTATTATGATTTGACCCCTGTACAGAAAAGAATTTTTGGATATAAATTATTTCATAACCGTGATTTGACCTTTAGTCCAAGCATAAATCTTCCCACTCCTAAAAATTATATCATTGGTTCTGGGGATCAACTTTTAATTGATGTTTATGGGATTAATCAACAATCATATGACCTGACTGTCAACTCTGATGGAAAAATTTTAATTCCTAATATTGGACCGATTCAGGTAGGTGGAGCTAACATAGATGCAGCCACAGCTAGAATAAAATCTTCACTGTCAAGAATTTATTCAGCACTAAGCTCTGGTAACAGTTTCTTAGATGTTAGGGTAGGGAATATGCGCTCCATAAAAGTTTCAATGGTTGGCGAGCTAAATAAGCCGGGTACCTATACTTTGCCTTCATTTGCAAGTGTTTTTAATGCTTTATTTGCAGCTGGTGGACCTAATGAAAGTGGCTCTTTCAGGGCTATCCAAGTGTATAGAAATAATCAGCTTTTTGCTACTGTTGATATCTATGATTTTCTGGTAAAGGGTGAATCCTCTCAAAATGTAATTCTTTCTGATAATGACGTAGTAATTGTTCAGCCTATAGTTAGGAGGGTTGAATTGACGGGGCCTGTAAGGAGAGATGGATTTTTTGAGATGAAGGAAAGCGAGACTCTTTTGGATCTTATAAAATTCGCGGGTGGCTTTCAATCCACTGCCTATACGCAGCGGATGACAATAAAAAGGTCTTCTGGCCAAGAATATCAAGTTCAAGATATTGATCAATCTGATTTTGGAAAATTTAATTTAAGAGATGGGGATATTTTGGCTGTTGGAGAATTAATCAATAGATTTTCTAATAGAGTGAAAATCTCAGGTGCTGTTTTCCGCCCAGGAGAATATGCAATACCTGAAGAAGGTTTGACAGTCCTTGATTTGATTTCTAAAGCTGAGGGAATTACGGGTGATGCTTTTCGAAATAGAGCAGTTTTATATCGTACCAAAAGTGATTTAACACTTGAAGCTTTATCTATAGATCTTGAAGCAATTCTTGATAAAAGAATGGATGATATACCATTGAGAAGAGAGGATGTTTTAAATATTCCTAGCATATTTGATTTAAAAGAAGAATTTTACATTCGGATTTCGGGAGAAGTTAATGCACCTGGGACTTTTAATTATGCCGAAAAAATAACTTTGGAGGACTTGATAATTAAAGCTGGAGGACTTAAAGAGTCTGCTTCCGAAAGTTACATAGAAATTGCCCGGCGTGTAAAAAATGATTATTCAGGTAAAATTGCCGACGTAAAATTGGTAAGTATTGACAAAAGCTTGAAATTATCTCAAGAAAAAATTGAGTTAATGCCTTTTGATCATGTTTTTATTAGGAAAAGTCCAGGCTTTCAGCGTGAAAAACTGGTTGAGATTCAAGGTGAAGTACTTTTTCCTGGTGAATTTGCTTTGAGCAATGCTAATGAGCGAATTTCTGATGTAATCAAAAGAGCGGGTGGATTAAATCAATTTGCCTTCCCTAAAGGTGCCACACTAATCCGCAGAACAGAATACTTTAGAGCACCCACAGATACTGAAATTAAAGAGCGCAATCTCATAATTGTAAAAGAAAATTTGGAGAAAAATACTGGGTTCAATAATGAGGCTGAAGAGATAGTGGCTTCTAGAGTTGAAACTAGATTACAAGCCAAAGAGGATGCTCGTCTGAAGAAAGAAGAAAAAGAACGACAGAATCTAGCAGCAAAATTTAGAGCAGAACGAATTCAGGACATATCGGTGGGAGGGGATACTGAGCAAGTTTCCTTGGATTTTAACCAACAAGAATTAATTGGAATTAACCTGGTCGAAATCTTAAAGAATCCTGGTTCTCCATATGACCTTATTTTAGAAGAAGGTGATATTTTGAGGATACCTAAAGAATTACAAACAGTAAGAATGAGAGGAGAGGTGTTATTTCCTACAACGGCACGATATCAAAGTGGGAGAGGATTTCGTTCGTATATTACTCGTGCGGGGGGCTTCACTGAAGATGCCCGAAGGAAAAAATCGTATGTCGTTTATGCAAATGGCGATGTAAAAAGAACTAGGAATTTAGTATTTTTTAAAGTATATCCTATGATGGAGCCGGGTGCTGAAATAATTGTTCCTCGAAAACCAGAAAAACAACCTATGAGTCCTCAACAATGGGTTGCGATAGGCTCTGGGCTAGCTACTTTAGGTTTAGTGATCGTACAGATAATCAATTTGACAAATTAATCCGAACTCAAATAAATAATTTAAATAAAAAGATAGCATCAGGAGTTTTTTGGAATGCTATTCAGTTATCGGTTAATAGGAGTTTTAGTTTTGTAATTAAACTATTTCTTGCCAGGATACTTCTGCCCGAAGAATTTGGGCTAGTGGGTATGGCCATTGTGTTTACCTCCTTTATAGAAGTGCTCAATGACCTTGGAATGGGAGCAGCTATTATCCAACGAAAGCAAGAAAATCTTTCAGAGGAGCATTTTCAAACAGCTTTTTGGTCTGGAGTAGCTTGGTCTTTATTAATTTATCTAGTCATGGTTATTGCAGTGGCTCCCTTTGCTGTTAACTTTTACAAAGAGCCGATGCTAGGTCAGATTATTCCTGTCCTGTCCTTAGGGATCCTTTCTAGCCCAATCAACATGGTCCATAAAGCTCAGTTGACAAAGGCCCTAGATTTTAAAAAACTTACCTATGTTAATAATTTTTCTAATATTTTTTCTGGGGTGTTGTCTTTAGCACTCGCATTTTTAGGATTTGGTGTATGGTCTTTAGTGTTTAATTCTATCGCAAGCTTTCTAATAGCAATGCCCTTATACTTTAGGGCTACTGGGTGGAAGCCTAAGTTTATGTGGTCTGAGCAAGCTTTTAAGGATATCTTTGGATTCGGGATTTTTACAACAGGTACTAATTTATTCAATAACTTGATGAATAAGCTGGATTACCTGCTTATTGGAAAACTAATGACAGCTGCCGATTTAGGGGCTTACACCTTAGCGTTTGTTTTGACTGATACCTTCAGAAGTCAGGTGATGGGTGTCATGAACAAAGTTATGTTTCCTGTGTATAGTTCATTACAAGGGAATAGTAAAGAATTGAAAATGTATTATTCCCGTGTTGTAAAATATAATTGCTTGTTAGTTTTTCCCATTATGCTATTTTTTATAGCAGAAGGGGAAGCCATAATCACACTTTTTTTTGGACAAAAATGGAATGATGCCATACTTCCTCTGCAAATTCTTTCTGGTTCAGTTTTGTTTCATATGATGGTAAACAGTAATACAGTCGTTGTAAGAGGAATGGGAAAAGCTAAGTTAGAAATGCAATTGCAGATATATAAATCCATATTCTTGTACATTCCAGTTTTAGTAGGTATGATTTATTTTTATGGGATTATTGGTGCAGCACTTGCCTTCTTAATTATCAAGTTTGTCAGTGTTTTTATTGTATTGTTTTATTTAAATAAGCTCATTGGCTACACCTTTAATGACATGTTTTTATCAGTTAAACCGGTCTTGTTAGCATCATTTGTACCCTTCTTAACCATTATTGCAATCCATAAATTTTGGCCGTTAAATTTCTACATATCAGCCTTCCTGTTTTTTTCATCTTATATTTTATCTGTTTATTTCATTATGGGAAAAGAGATGAAAGAAGTGGTCAGGAAAATCAAAAAAAAACCATTACAAACTAATGTCTAATACGTTAAAAGATACTGTATTAAAAAATGACTTTTGCATCGGTTGTGGGGTCTGTAATTATGTTGATTCATCAATTTCTATCGAAATGGATGATTTTGGAATGCTCAAAGCTAAACCAACTTCAGATACCCACGAAAAAGAAAATGTTTTAATGAAAGTTTGTCCTTTTTCTAATCAGGCCAGAAATGAGGATGAAATAGCAGAAGATATTTTTAGTGGACTTATTGAGAAAAATGAATACATAGGGAAGTATTTAGAAAATTATGTAGGGTTTGTTGAAGAAGGAGATTACAGAATTAAAGGAAGTTCAGGAGGAAGTGGGAAGTGGATTATAAATCAACTTTTGGATAAAGGTATGGTTGATTATGCAGTTCAAATCGTTAGTTCCATGAATCCTGATGATCAATCTTTATTTTCCTACCAGATTTTTAAAAGAGGGGATGATGTGTTGAGTGGTTCCAAGTCTGCGTATTATCCCATTACAATGACAGATTCTCTTGATTTTATTAGAAATAATGAGGGTAACTATGTAGTAACAGCTATCCCTTGTTTCAGTAAAGCATTGAGAAATTTGGCTAAAGAGGATCTAATTATCAATGAGAGACTGAAATATATCATCGGAGTCGTATGTGGTCATCTTAAATCAACTGCATTTGCTGAGTTATTAGCATGGCAGGTTGGAGTAGCTCCTCATGAACTCAAGGAAATAGAGTTTAGAGGAAAGCTCGAAGGGAAAAAAGCGAATGATAAAGGTGTTTTTGCAAAGGATCTCAAAGGAAATACTAGTGAGATAAAGTCTTCAAAGGAACTCTATGGTGGGAACTGGGGATATGGTTTCTTTAAGTACAAGGCATGTGATTATTGTGATGATGTTCTAGCGGAGACAGCAGATGTGTCTATCGGGGATGCTTGGCTTCCTGAGTACATGAATGACCATTTGGGAAACAATATAGTAGTGGTTAGGAATCCTGAGATTCATTCTGTTATTCAAGATGGTATGTCTTCTGGTAGGCTAAGTTTTGAAATTGTTAAGCCCGGAGCAATTGTGAAGTCCCAACTAGGTGGTATAAGGCATAGAAGGGAAGGTTTGGCCTATCGCTTGTTTTTGAGGAGA
Organism: Mongoliitalea lutea; assembly: GCF_014652135.1. Lineage (GTDB taxonomy): Bacteria > Bacteroidota > Bacteroidia > Cytophagales > Cyclobacteriaceae > Mongoliitalea > Mongoliitalea lutea. The sequence goes on along the minus strand of NZ_BMYF01000005.1, from coordinate 57,040 downwards.
AAGGAGTGGCTTCCATCCAAAAGAGTTAAAGCATCTTCTAAAGGTTTGAATGCACGTAGAAAATGGGTGTATAAAGTGAGGGAGGAAGTTAGAGATGCCTCTCATAAGTTTTTCAAAATGTCAAAAGAACAAAATGATTTGAACCTGTTTATTTCAAGCCTTGACCCTTTGATTCATAAACTCAATACTCCCCCATTCTTTGTAAAAATAGTGGCTAGATTAAACAAAATTTTTAAATTCTAATCAAATGATCATAGAACTTAGAGGTGTTGAATTTGTAAATAAAGGAGCTGAATTAATGTTTCATGCCATTGTTGATCAATTCAACAAAAGAAATATTCATGTTACTTTTGTCATGGAAGTAACCGATCGCTCTCCCTTTAGCAAGATTCGTTCAGAGGGAGTCTATGCGAAAAGTAATATTCAGCGTAAAGGGATACAATGGAATCCAGTTTTAAGCATGCTTCCAATTAGCCTCAGAAGGAAGTTGGGGTTTGTTGCGGATCATGAAATTCAAGTGGTGATGGATGCGTCAGGATTTGCCTTTGGAGACAAATGGGGTGCAGCTAAGGCTGGAAAAAGAGCAGCAAATTTTATCAAGAAATGGAAGAAAGACGGGAAACAGGTTATTTTGTTACCGCAAGCTTTTGGACCCTTTTCTAAACTGGATTTATCTGCAAAAATGAAGACTATTCTTGAGAATGCTGATCTTGTGTGTGCAAGGGATGCTGTTTCAGAAAGCTATTTGAAAGAATTAAAGGTCAAAAATGCTCCGATTTTTCTATTCCCAGACTTCACTAATATGGTCAAGGGCACTTTTCCATCTTCTATAAAGAAGGATATTCTTGAACTTGTCATCATCCCGAACCAAAAAATGATGGAAACCGGTAATCAGGAAGATAATACTTGGTATCCTATTTTTCTACAAAAGGTAATTGAGATTGCACAACAAAAAGGAATAATGCCTGTATTCCTTATCCATGAATCAAAGATGGACGCTGCAATTGCAAAATTAGTAAATGATAGTCTTTTAAAGCCAATACCTGTTATTCACGAAGAAAATGCATTGCATGTTAAAGGCATTATCGGTGAGTCAAAAGCAGTAATTACTTCTCGATTTCATGGTTTGGTCAGTGCTTTATCCCAAGGGGTGCCTTGCTTAGCTACAGGCTGGTCTCATAAATATGAGATGTTGTTTAAAGATTATGAATATGAAGAAGGTCTTTGCTTATTGCATCAAAGTGATGATTACTATCAGGAAAAACTCACTTCTATACTAGATCCTGAAAAAGCTGAAAGTGTACGAAAAAAATTGGTTGCTCGCAGTACGGAGGAGAAAAAGCGTACCGAAGGTATGTGGAACATGGTTTTTGGATTGCTATCTCATATCCAAAAAAAATAACTACCCATAAATGAATATAGTTAAAATAGTGTATGGTCAGGATAGAGGAGGGATTTATAGCTGTGAAACTCAATACTTGCAATTTCTCAAAGAAAAAGGCGTTCATATAACCTTAGTAATTGTAGGAAAAGGTGATAGTGTTGAGACATATAAAAGTCTAGCCGACCAAACCATACAATTAGAAAATGTTGGAGTACGGTTTGAAGGGGGACTCATTAAACGTTTTCAATTGCTCTACAATGCGTATGCTTTTGGCAGGCGAAATGTTAATGAAGTTTTTAATGTAATCAATGCAGCAGAGGTAGATGCGGTAATTTATAGAAGGGAAGCTTACATGTTTTTAGGAAGCTTTATAGCTAAAAAACTGAAAACTTCTTGTTATTGGCATATGGCTAATTCAATCAATAATTCATCTAGTAGGTTATTACACAAGGTTTTGTCTAGAGTATTGGAGATTACGCCTATTGCAAATAGTATTTACACAAGTCAGACTTTCGGTAAAGGATGTGAACTAGTTGTTTATCCTGGTTTTAATGATGAAAGATTAATTCAAAATTCTTCTAATGACCAACTAGCCTTGGGGATAGACCCCACAAAACCAATTTATGGTATGATTGCCCGGGTATGCAATGAAAAAGCTCAAGATTTATTAGTTGAGGGTTTTGTACATTCCCAAGCAGCTGAGGAAGGCGCATATTTGCTTTTGGCAGGGAATTATTCTGATAAAGGCTTTTTTGAAAAAATTAGGCAAAAGGCAGGTAAACTTTGGGGATCCCAGGTCATTTATTTGGGATTATTAGAAGAGGTGGCTAGCTTTTATAATACAATAGATGTGGCTATTAATTCAAGAAGAAACGCAGAACCATTCGGGATTTCTATTGCGGAGGCATTATTTATGAAAAAACCTGTTATTTCTTACTACAAAGGAGGGCCTGAGGAAATGATTCAGCATGGTGAAAATGGTTGGTTAGTATATGAAATAAGCTCTGAAGCTTATGAAATGGCTTTTAATCAATCCTTCAATGATAAAAATAAATGGACTGAGATGGGCATACGCTCATTTGAAAAATCTCATAAGTTTAATTCGAAAGTGAACGTAGAAAAACTTCTGAAAATTATTTCCAAGCAGTATTGATGATTCATAATAACCTGTTAATTTTTTAATTTGACTTATTATTGTTTATGAGATTTTCGGTGATTATTCCGACGTATTTAGATTGGGACAGGCTTTCGAATTGCTTGGAAGCACTCAATAAACAACAATTTCCAAAAGAAGATTTTGAAGTGATTGTAATCAATAATCATTTGGAACATGAAGAGGGAAAACTACTAACAGGTTCAAATATAAAAATTTTGCATGAGCCTAAACCGGGTTCGTATGCTGCGAGGAACTTAGGGATTCAAAGTGCGAAAGGTGAGATTCTGGCATTTACAGACTCTGACTGTGTTCCCGACACCTTTTGGTTATCAAGAGCAGATGCATTTTTCAAAGAAAACCCTCATTTGCAACGAGGAGCAGGTAAAATTGAATTGCTTTATTCTAATTTGGATAATAATCCCGTTGAACTATACGAGTCAGTATACGCATTTAATCAACAAGAAAATGCGAAAAAAGGATTGTCTGTCACGGCTAATTTTTTTGCTTTCAGAAAATTATTTACTGAAATAGGTTACTTTGATGATTCCCTATTTTCCGGAGGGGATTATCAATGGAACAGGCTCGCTACCTCTTCAAATATGCCAATGGGTTATATAGCCGATGCCAAAGTTTTTCATCCAGCTAGGTGTTCTTTTGAGCAGTTGCAGAAAAAGGCCGTCAGAGTGGCAGCTGGAGAGTTTGGCGAAAATTTGAAAAAGATTTCAAAGGTGAGTTCTTGCATATTATTGTTAAAGGATTGTCGTCCTCCGTTGTTTGAAATAAAAAAAATCAGCAAAGAGAAGCATCTCTCATTTTTGCAAAAAACTAAAGTTTGGTGTGTGAGATATTGGTTTAGGGTAACCAAAGCCAAAGAGCAGTTTAAGTTGAGAACTACGAATAAATCCCCTGAGAATATATGAATAAGGCCGAGCTGTCTTTTGCCGTGGTGATTCCTGCTCATAATTCTAAGGAATGGATAACCTTCGCTTTGAATTCTGTAAAATCCCAAACGTATCAACCTCAAGAAGTTTGGGTTTTTAATGATCGATCAGATGAAGTGTTGCAATTAGAGCATTTACAACTAGATGGATTACAATGCTATTCGGTTGATTTTGGGAATGCAGCGGCCACTAGGAATGAAATACTAGGGAAGAGTTCCTGTGATTATCTGGCATTTCTTGATGCCGACGATATTTGGTACAATAATCATCTAGAAAGAGCAGCTCTCCTATTATCTCAATACCCGGAGGCCGTAGGTTACCTAAATTACTTTGACCATCTTGGGCTAGATGGCCACATTATTGAAAGGAAATGTCCTTGGGATATACCAACAAAGGGTATGCAGATGACCGATTTGATGTATCTTGAATTTTACAAAAAGTACAAGTATTTCACAGGTATGTCAGCCTGTATTATTAGAAAAGACCGATTTGAAGAAGTTAAAGGATTTGATCCGACTTTTAAAAAAAGGCATGATATAGAATTGTGGTGGAGGGTCATTGCAAGTAAGACATGTATTGTAGATCCCACAAAAACATCCGCTTATAGGAAAAATGTGCCTGGCTCGGTTTCAAGTAATGCGCACTTAACGGAGTTTTACAAACTCAAAGGATTACTTAAAAATCAGGACTTATTTAAAAACAACAGGGATTTTCAACGTATTCTTTCTGAGGTCAGTCGGTCAGCCTGTCATCAATCTATTTTGAATGGAGATAAAGAATTTATTCAATCCGTTGCAGCATTAGGTTATGATTATTTGAATCCAAAGCATAAATTATTGTTTCAAACTATAGGAAGTTATCCCAAAGCGTATAAATTTATTTATTCAATGATTAATTAATGAAACCATCTGTGAGGAACTCTAAAGGATACTATTTATTGAATCTAATTTCTTTGTATAAAAAAGTGATTTTATACTCATTCGTAGGAGCATCGGTATTAGGGCTTGTTCTTTATTTCGGAACTCCGGATGAATTTAAAGTTGATGTAAAATTACTTCCTGAGTCTACTAATCAAGATTCCAATAATATGCTAAGGCAACTAGGAGGAGGTGCAGGAGCTTTGATGGGAGGAGGATTAGCAAGGCCTCAAAGTGAGCTGATTGATCCGATCCTATACAATGAAATCTTAGCATCTACACCTTTTTTGTTTAAACTGTTGGAAAGCTCTTATAATCATACTGAACTAGGAGAATTGACTCTACGGGAATATTATTTAAACCATAAAAGAGATGATATTTTTTCGATTCTTAAAGCTTACACGGTACAGCTTCCCAGTTTATTTTCTAAAAAAAACCACGGAATGACGGATCAGCAATTAAGAGAAATATTTGAAGAAAAGGGCATTTTGCAGGCTTCTGATGCGAAGGCTCTCGGGGATTTAAAAGGGAAATTTTCAATTTCATATAAGCCTAATCTTGGACTAGTTAGTTTTTCTGTAAGTTTTTATGATAAACAGTTGACTAAACAATTAGCAGAAAATGCAACACAGTCTATCATTACATATCTGATAGATTATAAAGCTGGCAAAGCAAACCAAAACCTTGGGTTTGTTCAAAAAAGACATGATGAGGCAAGAGCTAATTTTTTTAAGACCCAAGAAGCATTGGCTATGTTCAGAGATGCTAATTTAAACGTTCAATCTTCTGTTTATAAAATAAGAGAGGACCGTCTTGTTGCTGAGTTTAATCAAGCGAGCACTCTCTATAATACGCTTATTCAACAATTGGAACTAGCAAAGGTGAAAGTTCAAGAAGAAACACCTATATTTTCTGTGATTGAACCACCGATTATGCCTCGGTCAAAGTATAAACCAAATGGCTTATTGATATGTGGAGCTGTTATTTTTTTAAGCATTATTTTATCCTTTTCTATTATTTACTTTAAGGAGGTAGTTTTTGGAGATTCTTCGCTTGATAGCTCTCCGGCATTGTGATTAAACTGAACGATACATAGTTTTGAGGAAGTTTAGTAAGGAGGAGTTTTTGAAGTATAGATTGGAGTTTTTTCTTCAATTCATGGAACTATAAATTAAATTAGTTGAACGTTCTGGGAGATTTACAAGAGAGATACAAAGCCAATAATTGGTTTACGGTTGTAATTTTTTCAACGCTATCTTTGCCAAGTATTAAGTTAGTGTATTCATCAGCTATGCTTAATGCAGGTTTGATGGTTATTTATAGTTTTTATTTATTACACTTTTATATAACCGATCCCGTAAAGTTGGAAAATAGACAACGCATCTTTTTGGGGTTATTCTTATTGTTGATTACACTTGTTTTTCTAGGATATTTTATTTTCCCATATAGTTACTTTTCGATAGATAAAATTGTTAAGTATGTGTTTATTTTTATTGCTGGATTAACTGTTGCCACTTTTGTAGAGAAAGTAAATATTCGTTTACTTATCAATTTAATGATTATTTGGGGGCTGGTTTTATGTGTTTGGAAACTCACAATTGGGATTCGTTTAAACTTTGATAAAGGTCAGACATATCTTACATATGGAATGCCTATTGGTTGTTCTTTATTATTACTATTGTTGCGTGTTTTTCAAAAATTATCATGGCAACAAATTACCGTGCTAATTGTGTTGATTGGTTTAAATGTGTTTGTAATTCTTACCTCGAGAGGTCGATCTTCCATTATTTTTCCATTCCTCTCATTTGGTATAATTCTTTTTGCAACATTTTTCACCAAGAAAAACAAGGCGGTAGCTACTAAAATATTGGTTACTGGAGGTGTCATTGGCCTTGTCGCTGGATCATATGTACTGGCTAATTTGGAAATGTTTAAATCTTTGGCGAGAGTTATTGCATTAGTTGAATCTGGGGGTGAAGACAGTAGATTGGATTTATGGATTCCTGCTGTGCAGGCTATTAGTCAGAATCCGTTTGGTTATGGGACAGATGCGCATGAGTATGTACTTATTCACTATCCTCATAATATCTTTTTGGAAATAACGCTTGCCTATGGCATCATTGGACTTTTGTTGTTTTTGGGAGTATTAGGACTTACTTTTCAGCAGTTCAGGCGAAATATTAAAAGAGACATCTATTATTTAAGTGTTTCATCTTTAGGGCTTTATTTTCTTTTGAGCTGGAATACATCACATGATTTTGCTACTGCTACAATACCGTTTGTTGCGTTTGCATTATCCTTAAAATCTTGAAATGAAATTAACTTGTGCGGTAATTATTCCAACCTATAATAGACCATCCGATTTGATTCGGGCTATAGACTCTGTCTACAGTCAAAGTAGAGTTGCCGACGAGGTATGGGTTGTTAATGATGGAGAAAAGCATAATGGTTTTGATCATTTGATTAAGAAATATCCAACGATAAAAATCATTCATAATCCATTCAGTCGAGGCGCAAATTTTTCAAGGAATTTGGGTGCTAAATTGGCGGCAACTGATGTGTTGATGTTTTTGGATGATGATGACTGGTGGGCTAGTTCCAAAATTGATGCTCAAATGAGTCTTTTTGAAAAAGATCCGTTCCTAGGGTTGATTTATTCAGGTAAAAACGTCGTCTATGACAGTATTCCAAAAAAAGTTCAATACAAAATTCATTGCCAAGATTATTTTAATCCTTATAAGGAAATTTTAATGGAAAACTTTATTGGAACTACATCTTCGGTAGCGATCAAAAAAGAAGTTTTTGAGCAGGCAGGCTGCTTTGATGAGTCTCTTCCAGCGATGCAAGACTATGATCTTTGGATAAGAATTTGTAAAATTTCAAAAGTGAGATATGATCAAGGGTTCCACGTTTTTTATACTGTAAATAAAGGGACTAGTAAAGGTCAAATCAGCAAATCAGGCGTTAACCAAATCAAAGCATCAGATATTATCTTTGATAAATATTTGGAAGATTTTAAAAGGTTTGAAATTAATCTTTCAAAGAGGAAGGGTAAGTTTTATTTTAAAATTGCAAAAGCAATTAGAAATACTAGTTTTAGAAAAGCTTTACCATGGATATTGAAATCATTTTTTTTAGCACCTAGCTTGAAGACCCTATATTTGATGATTTCAACTGAAAAACCTTTTTAATTTACTCAATTATGGATAGAAGGAAGTTTTTGAAAGTTGCAACTATAGCTGGAGTAAGTTCTTTCTTTGATTTCAGCCCAGTTTTAGCTGATTCCTCATTTGATTATCCAAGGCCGGAGTTGATTCTAGAAAAAGTCAAACAAGTACCGAACTTCGCTGAATTAAAAAAAGTTGCAGAAGATCATTATGCTGTAGTGTTTGAAAAAAGTGCTACTGACGGATTGTATAAAATTCAAAATGGTCTCCCAATTAGGATAATCAATACTTCTATAAATTTGGATTGGATTGATGAGCATGCTAAAACTGAGACAATTCAAAGAATTATTGAATTGAACAGACAAGAAAAACTTCAGTATGCTATTTATTTGGGAAATGGTACAATCTCTTTATCCGAGACATTGTACTGCGACAACCAAATTTTTTGGGGAGACTGTAAAGTTATTCCGGATGTGAATAACCAAAATTTTGTGTTGAAAATAATTGGAAATCATAATGTGTTAATGGATTTAGAATTTTTTGAAGAGACTTATACTAGGACACTTTTAGAAGTAAAGGGGAGTGATAATTTGGTTGAAAATTGCCATTTTAGAAAAGAAAGGAAAAGCACGGCGAATAGAGTAATTTATTCAGATAGGTTTTTATGGCTATCTGATCCGAAAGGGAGAAGAAATAAAATAACTTCTTGCACTTTCAATAATGGAAGAATTGGGACCTATCTAGAGGGTAATTATACAGTCACAAATTGTGAGGTGTCTAATTGCATCACTGGGCTTTTGTTACGACCAAGTTCAAATGGCTCGGAAATTTCTTATAATCGGATCTTTGATAATAATGTAAACAACCATTCAGGGGCTGATGGAATTTTAGCTCAAAGAAATGTAACAAATTTACATATTCATCACAATAGTATATTCAACTCAGGAGAACATGGGATTTATTTTCAAGGAGATAACAGTTTGATTGAAAAAAATACTGTAAATTTCAATCATAAGTCTGGGATAAAATTGGCTAGTTACTCAAATAATTTATTTCTTCATTCCTCTAAAGCTATTGAAAATTATTTAGGAAATAACATTATCGTTAAAGATAATAACTGTGATAATAATTGTAAGCACACTAAAGATCAAACCAATGCAGGTATTTATTTACAGGCTCCTCTCATTAATATCCATGTGATTAATAATTCTTGTTCATTCAATACATATGGTATAAGATCTACCTCTCTAGGAAGATTAAAAACTGAAGAGTTCTCTACAAAAGCAATCCTTAAAGACTTAATTATAGAAAAGAATGAAGCTTTTAATACATCAAAAGCTTCCTTGTATATTGAAGGAGAAACAGGGGTGAAGATTATCAGCAATAGGGTTGCTTCTTTGTTGACTAATGCCAAATCGAGTTCTCACAGAATACAGGGAGTAGTTATAAGAGATAATTTTATTCAGGATCGTTTGACATTGAACAGGGCAAATGAAGCTAAAATTAAAAATAACCAAATGGGGAATTTGGTTATTATATCTAATAGCAGAGGTGGGAATCATACCATTCGAAATAATAATCAAAAATAAATTAATGAGAAGCATTTTGATTGCATTGCTGTTATTTTGTTGTGGGAACATGGTAATGTCACAGACAGTTCTTCCTGCTGGGTTTCCATTATTGGAGGAATTAGAGCGTAGAAAACAACTCCAAGGTTTTGTGGATAGATCTCATTCGTTTAGTATTAGACCTATCCATTTGAATGAAACCTCTCCTGACACAAGTAGTGTACCCTTAACAAATAAAACGGAAATTCATTATTTACCCTTGTTGAATAGCACAAGGTATACTACTGGCAGGCCGTATGGTTGGGGGAGTTTTATGATGACTCCAAGTGTTGGGTTTCAAAACTATGTTTCCGGTGGAGTAGAAGGTGGAAATAAATGGTTTAGATTTAGATTTCAACCTGAAGTACTTCTTTCCGAGAATAGATCATTCAATGGATTTCCAGATTATTTTCCTTCCAGTGTAAATCAAGCGAGATTCAGATATTGGAATACAGGTGACTTTCCCGAACTTTTTGCTGATAGTTGGAATATAACTCCTTGGTGGGGGCAGTCTAAAATTGCATTAGGCTATGGTGCGTTTGAGTTGGGTTTAGGTACAGAAAATATTTGGTGGGGCCCTGGGCAATGGAATGCATTAATTTTTAGTAATAATGCTCAAGGGTTTCCTCATGTTTCATTTAATACAAGGAAGCCGGCTAAAACTTTTTTAGGAAATTTTGAAGGTCAATTAATCGTTGGAAGACTTGAGAATAGTATGAGGCCTGCAACTCAACATCCCTCGCTCAATTCAAGTCTAGGCAGGGGTTTCACGGGAGATTGGAGATATCTAAATGCGGTGAATATTACATTTAATCCGTTTTTTGCGAAGTCATTGTTTGTAGGTATAAATCGATCCCAGCAACAGTATTCATCTGATATGGGTAATTCTTTTGTTGATTTTTTACCAGTCTTGGAACCCTTTCAAAAAATTGTTTATGGTTTTGAAAGAGATGAGGAAGGTAGAGATCAACAAACTTCAGTTTTTGCCAGGTTTGTTAGTGTTCCAGCAAAAACGGAATTATATGTTGAATACGGTAGAAGAGACCATGCACTTAATTGGAGAGAGTTTATATTAAACCCAGAACATGCCCGAGCCTATCTACTGGGATTTACTAAGTTGGTTTCATTGGAAAGCTCTCCTTTTGATTTGCAAATAAGAGCTGAAATGGTTCATCAGCAAGAATCTGTTAATCGGTTTGTTAGGTATCCAGGTCTTGGTGGGAATATAACTTGGCACACTCATTGGCGAGCTAGAGGATTTGTTCAAAATGGACAGCCTTTGGGAGTAGGAGTAGGGGTTGGTTCAAATGCACAAACAGTAGAAATTGCATTAGTCGATGGAATTCAGAAAAGAGGTATTTTGTTAGAAAGATTGGAAAACCATCAGGACTTTTTCTACCGGGCATTTGGGCAGGATTCTAGGATGCGACCATGGGTAGATTTAAGTATTGGCTTTATTTTTGCTAATAGATGGAATGAAAGATTGGTAACGAATTCCAAGCTACAATTTATTAGTACTAATAATTATCAATGGAATCAAAATCAATTATCAACTGTAGCGGAGTTTTCACAAGCAGACATCAAAGTAAACGCGCTATTTCAAATTGATTTCGTATATCAAATTAACACAAAAAAGAATATAATCAAATAAAAAAGTACTAACTTGTATCGTTTTATTAATTAGATACGTTTAGTAAAATAACAAACCAACCAAGCTTTAACTTAACAAGTTAAAAGCTATATTTTATTATGTGTAAATTTTCTGTTCTAATGTCTTTTTATGGGAAAGATAATCCCGAATATCTCCACGAAGCCTTTAAAAGTCTTGAGGTTCAAACTTTGAAACCTACTGAAATTGTACTAATTCAAGATGGGAAAATAAATTCAGAGCTTCAACGTACAGTGCTTACATGGGAAAAAAGACTTCCAATTAAGTTAATTGTAAATGAAAAGAATCTTGGCTTAGGGCTTTCTTTGAAGAAAGGCCTTGAGGCATGCTCCGAATCAATTGTTGCGAGAATGGATTCAGATGATATTTGTCATCCTAAAAGATTTGAAGTTCAGTATCAATTTTTAAAAGAAAACCCGGATATTTCAGCTGTAGGCTCTTGGATTGCTGAATTTTCATTAAATAAGGATAAGATAAATACCTATAGAAAACTACCAGTAGATTCAGAAGAATTATTTGATTTTGCAAAAAAAAGATGTCCATTGAATCATCCGACAGTAATGTATAGAAAAGAAGATATTATCTTTGTTGGTAGTTACGATAATTTCAGATTTCAACAAGATTATCATCTGTGGGGTAGGCTACTAAACTCTGGTTATAAAATTTATAATATTCCGAAAGTTTTATTGTTCATGAGGGCCGATAATAAACTCTTCAGTCGAAGAGGCGGACTAGAATATTTCAAAAGTGAAATTGCTGTTCAGAAGTATTTTCTTAAAATAGGGTTTATTAATAAGTTCGAATTTGTTAGAAATTATTTTATAAGGGGAACTGTACGTGTTGTTCCTAATTTTGTAAGAAAAGCAGTTTATCAAAATTTACTACGATAATCATTTTAATATGAAAATTACAAAAATTTGTTGCATTGGTGCTGGCTATGTAGGTGGGCCTACGATGGCGGTAATTGCGCAAAAGTGTCCTGAAATCAAAGTGACAGTTGTGGACATTAATCAAGCCCGAATAGATGCTTGGAATGGAGAAGACTTGGATAAGTTACCAGTTTATGAACCTGGGCTGGATAAGGTAGTTAGTGAGGCGCGTGGTAGAAATTTGTTTTTTTCTACAGATGTAAACAAAGCCATTGAAGAGGCAGAAATGGTATTTATCTCAGTAAATACACCTACAAAAACTTACGGAGAAGGAAAAGGGCAAGCTGCGGATTTAAAATGGGTTGAATTATGTGCTCGTCAGATCGCTGCTGCTTCGACTACAGATAAAATTGTTGTTGAAAAATCCACCCTTCCAGTTAGAACTGCGCAGGCGGTAAAAGATATTTTAGATAATACGGGTAATGGACTAAAGTTTCAAATTCTATCCAATCCTGAGTTTTTAGCTGAGGGGACTGCAATAGAAGATTTGTTATTTGCGGATAGAGTGTTGATTGGTGGAGATTCTAGCCCGGAGGGTCAAGAAGCCATTCAGGCTTTAGTTGATATTTATTCGCATTGGATTCCAAGAGAGAAAATTTTAACGACCAATGTTTGGTCATCTGAGCTATCTAAGCTGACTGCTAATGCATTTTTAGCGCAACGTGTATCTTCTATCAATGCAATTTCTGAGCTTTGTGAAGTTACTGGCGCTGATGTTAATGAAGTGGCACGTGCAATAGGTGCAGATTCAAGAATTGGTTCAAAATTTCTTAAAGCTTCGGTAGGATTTGGAGGTTCTTGTTTCCAAAAAGATATTTTAAATATGGTTTATATCTCAAGAAGCTATGGCTTACATGCCGTGGCGGATTATTGGGAGCAGGTCATTATTATGAATGATCATCAAAAAGCCAGATTTGCAAAGAACATCATCAAAGCTCTTTATAATACAGTATCAGGTAAAAAAATTACGTTTTTTGGTTGGGCTTTTAAAAAAGACACCAATGATACACGAGAGTCAGCAGCAATTTATGTAGCAGATTATCTGATAAGTGAACAAGCACAAATTTGTGTATATGACCCGAAGGTTAGTGCAGAGAAAATTTATGCTGATTTAGATTATTTAAATACTCGTTCTTCGGAAGAAAACAGGAAATATGTGACTGTATTGTCTGATCCTTATGAAGCAGTAGATTCTGCTCATGCAGTAGCAGTATTGACTGAATGGGATGAGTTTTTAGAATATGATTGGGATAAAATATTCCAAAGTATGCTTCAACCAGCTCAAATATTTGATGGGAGGAATATTCTTCCGCATAAAGATTTGTCCAAAATTGGATTCAGAGTTAAGGCTATTGGAAAGTCATTTTAATTAATGGTTCGCTCAAAGGTTGTCAATAAGGGGATTTTTGAGCGAGCTTTTTAGTATCTAAAACGGATGTTCCGTGTGGATTTTTTAGGTAAATTTAAATGTTTATTTTAATGTAAATTAACTTGTAACCAATGAAAGGAATAATCTTAGCAGGAGGTTCTGGAACGAGGCTTTATCCCATAACAAAAGGTACTTCCAAGCAGCTATTAGCTATTTATGACAAGCCAATGATTTATTATCCATTGTCTGTGTTAATGCTTGCAGGTATACGGGAGATATTAATCATAAGTACACCTCATGATCTACCTAATTTTATTAAGTTATTTGAAGACGGTTCACATCTAGGTTTATCTATTTCGTATGCAGAGCAACCTAGTCCTGATGGCTTAGCGCAAGCCTTTATTATTGGTGAGGAGTTTATTGGTAGTGATAGTGTTTGTTTGGTTTTAGGAGATAATATTTTTTATGGGCAAGGTCTGACCGAATTATTAAGAAGAGCCGTACATAATGTTGATAACTCAGATTTAGCAACAATTTTTGGCTATTATGTAAAAGATCCCGAAAGGTACGGTGTTGTCGCTTTTGATGATGAAGGAAATGCAACTGACATAGAGGAAAAACCCATTAATCCAAAGAGTAATTATGCAGTGGTAGGTTTATATTTCTATCCAAATTCTGTTGTAGAAATTGCCAAAAGAATTAAACCAAGTAAAAGAGGTGAATTAGAAATTACTACTGTAAATCAAGAATATTTAAATCAAAATAATCTTAAAGTTGAATTAATGCGTCGTGGTTATGCTTGGCTTGATACGGGGACGCATGAATCAATGATTGATGCATCCAACTTCATTCATGCTATTGAAAAAAGGCAAGGTCTCAAAGTAGCTTGTCTAGAAGAAATTGCATATGATCTGGGATATATTGATAAAAAGGATTTAGAAAAGCTAGCAATGGATTTGGCTAAAAATGAATATGGACAATACTTAATTTCTAAAATAAAAAACTAAACATAGTAAATTTAACTCTACAACCTTTATTTTTAGGTTTGTTCAAAAATTAGAACTGTAATTTTTTATTTGCTAAATGGCTTGATATTAGTAATTTCGGGCCAGCTTAATTTAATCGTTTTGTTTCTCAAAATGAAATTATGTAACGCTCCGTAAGCCTTGTTTTCAAAAGTTATTTCGCCCTTAAATAAGACTCTAAGTTTAATTTTACATCAATTATTCTATTTATAATGAGTATACTATGAAGCCCTTTATTAAACTATTACACCCGATTTACATTTACTTTTTTTGCATTTTAATCTTTAGTTCTTGCGTTTCCAATAAGAAGATAATCTATTTTCAGGATTTGGAACTTGAATCATCACTAATTGAATCATCTGAACTTTTCCCATATAGTTTAACTGAGTATAGGCTTCAGGCGAATGATATAGTTGATATTCAGCTAAAGACTACCTCAATTGAATTAAATCTGCTACTTGATGCAGTTATTGGTGATGTCAATGCCGCTGGCATGATGGGAGGCCCTAATGGAGCAGATATTTTCTTCATTAATGGATATTCATTAGATGATGATGGTTATGTAGAATTACCTTTGTTGGGGCCGATCAATCTTTTAGGAAAGACATTGAGGGAATCTAAAGAAATTGTTGAAAAGGAGCTTAGATACTACGTACAGGAAAACGAATATTTTGTTCGTGTTAGGTTGGGGGGTATTAGATTTTCTGCCTTAGGAGAATTTAACATGCCTGGCAAACAGGTGATTCTTCAGAACCGTGCTACAATTTTTGAAGCTATCGCAGTGGCTGGAGATTTATCAATACTTGCCAAAAGAGATGAAATTATTTTATTAAGGCAATATCCTGATGGTTCTCGACTACACAAATTGAATTTAAATGATAAGACTATTCTGAACTCAGAGTTTTATTTTATTAAACCAAATGATGTGTTGTATGCGGAACCTCTGAAGGTCAGAGAAATTGGAGCTGGTGCTAACTTATTGCAAACTTTGACCTTTGTTACATCAATTATCACAACAACAGCTTTGATATTTACGCTTATTTCTAGGTAATATGAATGATAACTATACTGATCTAAAAGATAAAAGTTCGATTGATTTTAGAGCGATTTTTCCCAAAATTTTAAGGATTTGGCCTTTAATACTCTTATCTGTTTTTTTATTTGCAGCAGCAGGGTATTTAATTGTAAAATTCACTACTCCTGTTTACAAAGTTTCGGGCCTTTTCTTCGTTAAAGAAAGGAGTTCTGGTTTTTCTATTTTCGAAGGTCCGAGTATGTTAAATAACAGTAATCTAGGACTTCAGAATGAGATTATCATAATAAAATCTAAACCAATAACTAGGAAAACGTTAAATGAACTAGATTTTAATGTAGAATATTATGAGAAAGGCTCTTATACTTATAACGAATTATATGCGAATTCCCCATTATTAGTTGAGATTGATTGGAAGTCTCCACAGATTATCAATACGTTAGTTAAAGTTGAATGGTCGGATGATTCTCAATTTAAACTTTCTTTTAATGAAAGAAAAAATTATAAGTATTTGCCCAATGGTTCTACTGTACCGCTGACTTTGATTCCTGAGCCAACTCTTCATCCTTTTAATGAATGGATTGAGACATCGAATTATAGAATAAAGGTGACAAAAACGACTATTGATGAGTCTGGTAGTATCTACATAAAAGTTAGGGATACTGAATCACTTGTCTGGGAATATTCAGGTAAACTTCAAGTTAATAGGCTAGATAGGAATGCTTCTATTTTGAACTTATCCATGGATGTTCAAAATTATCAAAAAGGGACTACTTTTCTTAATCACCTTATGGAAAAGTATATGGATTTAGAGTTGGAGGAAAAGAATGAAGTATCTTCAAATACCATAGATTTTATTGACTCCCAAGTCAGTGGTGTTGCAGATTCTTTAAAGTTATTCGAAAGTCAACTTCAAGCATTCAGGTCGACTAATAAAATTTATGATTTGCAAAGTGAGAGTACAATAGTGTATGAACAATTACTTGACTATGAAACAAGGTTGCAGCAAGAGCAATTTAAAAGACAATATTACAGTAAGCTTAAAGATTATTTGGTAAGGGAGAATTACAGAGAACTCGTTGTACCTTCCGGTCTGGGGATTGATGATCCTATATTGAATGGATTGATCACGAGTCTCATAACGCTTCAGAATAAAAAATCAGAGCTTTTAGCTACAAATACAGAGCAATCTCCCGTAGTTAGAGAAATAGAAAGAAAAGTTAAAGAACTCAATTCATCTATAAGGGAGTCTTTGATCAATGTAGATCAAAGTTCTAAATTTGTAATAGAGAATCTAACCGAAAGAAAAGCTGCAATTGAGTCATCATTTAGGAATCTCCCTGAAACAGAGCAAAATTTGATTAGGTTTAAGCGACAGTTTGATCTTACAGAAAATATTTACAACTTTTTGATGCAAAAAAGAGCTGAATCAGCTATTTCTAAGGCTTCTAACAAAGCTGATAATAAAATCATTGAACCAGCATCATTTGTACAGCAAATTAAGCCTCAGTTAAGGCGTACGATTATTTTATTTAGTTTGGTGGGTTTTATGTTACCAGTAGGATTGGTAATTCTTATTCAAATTTTTAAAACAAAGATAGAAGAACTTGAATATCTTGAGCAGCATTTAAAAATCCCGGTACTTACAAGTATAATGAAAAATCAAAAACCAAATAACCTTGTTGTTTTTGAGCAAAGTAAAAGTGGCATAGCAGAAGGTTTTAGAACTTTGAGAGCCAATATCAGATTTTTGCATCCTGCTGATGAAAAAGTTGTCATAATGGTAACCTCATCTGTGTCGGGAGAAGGGAAAACGTTTTGTTCGATTAATCTTGCCTCCGTATATGCACTTACAGGTAAAAAGACGATTTTGGTAGGTTGTGATATGCGTAAGCCAAGAATTTTTGATGACTTTAAATTAGAAAATAGTCAAGGATTATCGACTTATCTTAGTGGTCAAGTGAGTGAATGGGATTCTATGGTTAACCCATCAGGCTATGAAAACTTAGATATTCTATTATCTGGACCTATTCCCCCAAATCCAGCTGAACTATTGTATTCTGCAAATTTTGGAAAGCTTATTGAAGAACTGAAGGGAGTGTACGATGTGGTAATATTAGATACTCCGCCTGTAGGCTTAGTAAGTGAAACACTAGGATTGATTTCTTTTGTTGACCTATCCTTATTTGTATTTAGGCAAAACTATTCAGAAAGAGGTTTTATAGATGCATTGAATTCACTTAAAGCTAAGAATAGCATTAATAATTTATATGCAATTTATAACGGAGTAGATGGTAGAAGATCAGGCTATGGCTATGGCAATAGCTATGGGTATGGTTATTATGATGATTCTTCAACCAAATAGTTTCAAAATTCATGAGGATTGTAATTGCTGGAAAGAATTCTATTGCTGTTTCTGCTTCAAAATTTATATTAGACAGAGGATTTGATGCTGCTAATTTGTTTATAGCAACTAATGCTACAGATTTTGGTGTAGATACTTGGCAACCTTCTTTATTAGGTTTTGCCAAGGAGAATAATATTCGTGTAGTGAAATTAGAAGAAATTTATGAATGGGAAGATCTGATATTCTTTTCTCTTGAGTATGATAAATTGATAAAGCCATCTAAATTTTCAAGTAAAAAATTATACAATATACATTTTTCGTCACTACCTGAATACAAAGGAATGTACACTTCATGCCTTCCTATTTTACATGGAAAAACGTACTCTGGTGTAACATTGCACATGATCGATCCAGGTATAGATACAGGAGATATTATTGATCAAATAAACTTTGAAATTCCCCTAAATTGCAATGCATACAATCTTTATTTGTTGTATTTGAATCATAGTTTTAAGTTATTCGAAAAAAACTTTGATAAAATTTTGAACAATGATTATACCACGAAAATCCAAAGCAGTATAAATTCTACTTATTACTCTAAAAAAGATATTGATTTTTCAAATGTTCAGATAAATTTCCAGCAATCTGCATTTCAGGTTTTTAATCAAGTAAGAGCATTTTCATTTCGACCTTATCAGCTTTTAAGCGTAGATGGTAAAAAAATTGCTTTCGCTAAAATAACTCAAATTAAATCTTCTAAAAAATCAGGGGTTTTAATTGAACAGACAGAGTTTTCTTGCAGATATGCTACCATTGACTTTGATATTGAGCTGTACCATGATGTGTACGATGAGATTAAAAGTGCAATTGATAGAAACGATCTTGACTATTTAAAACATGTATATGAGTTGGGTTATGATCTGTCAGAAAAAAGTTCATGTGGTCTTCGCCTTATTGATTACGTGAATAATGCAACGGATCAAACTATTAATGCTTTTTTAGATAAGCTTTGATTTGCATGTCAGCCCGAATTCATTGACTTAATTCTATTTAGGGTACATGAGTGACGATTTTCTGTGCTAAAGAGGAATGTTTTGCTTTTATCCTTTAATGATATCTGTAATTACGTTACCTTTGCACCTGCTTAAAAAATAATATTTTGGTATTTGAATTAGTATATGTTAAATAAAACAACAAAAGAATCTCAATGGGATTTTATTATTGAGCCATCAGGAGGTCCTTTAAGTATTGGAGTACGAGAAATTTTCAGATATCGGGATTTACTCTTTTTATTTGTAAAAAGAGATTTGATTGCTGTATATAAACAAACCATTTTAGGGCCAATTTGGTATTTCATTCAGCCGATTTTAACTACAATTACATTTGCAGTGATTTTCGGAAATTTAGCAGGGATCAGCACTGATGGTGTGCCTCAAATTTTATTTTATCTTGCTGGCGTTACTATTTGGAATTATTTTAATGAAACATTCACTCAAACATCAAAAACATTTATAGATAATGCTCAGATTTTTGGAAAAGTGTATTTTCCGAGATTGGTGTTACCATTAAGTAAGGTTTTATCCAATTTAGCAAAGTTTTTTATTCAATTGGGTCTTTTTCTTGTTGTTTTGGTTATCTATGTTCTTTTGGGAAAAGATGTTCATCCAAATTATTTTATGCTTTTCACGCCTATTCTTGTATTGATGATGGGGGGACTGGGACTTGGCTTTGGTTTGATTTCCAGCTCACTTACAGTTAAGTACAGGGATTTAACGTTTTTAATTACATTTGGTGTACAATTATTAATGTATGCTACTCCTGTAATTTATCCTTTGAATTCTATATCAGAAAATTACCAATTACTTTTATGGCTTAACCCTTTGACTAGCATTATTGAATTTTTCAAATATGCGTATTTGGGTTCAGGCTTAGTGAGTTATTTTTGGCTTACTTACAGTTTGCTATTTACTATTAGCTTATTGATTTTGGGAGCTATGATTTTTAATAAGGTTGAAAAATCATTTATAGACACTGTATAAGATGAACCAAGCAATTGAGGTAAATAATTTATCTAAGCTATATAGGCTCGGCGAGATAGGTACAGGAACATTGACTCACGATGTTACTCGGTGGTGGGCTAAGGTTAGAGGTAAAGAGGATCCATTTCAAAAAGTGGGTGTTACAAATGACAGGACTGTAAAAACGGATGATCAATTTGTCTGGGCATTAAGAGATATTAATTTTAGTTTGAATCAAGGTGACGTTCTTGGAATCATTGGAAGAAATGGTTCAGGTAAAAGTACTTTGCTTAAAATTTTATCTAGAGTGACTTTACCTACTCAAGGCCATATTAAAGTTAAGGGAAGAATTGCGTCTTTATTAGAAGTTGGTACCGGTTTTCACCCAGACTTAACAGGAAGGGAGAACATCTTTTTAAATGGAGCTATCCTAGGGATGACCAAAAGTGAGATCAAATCTAAATTTGATGAAATAGTTAGTTTTGCTGGCGTAGATCAATATGTTGATACTCCTGTAAAAAGATACAGTAGTGGTATGTATGTGCGTTTGGCATTTGCTGTAGCAGCCCATCTAGAATCAGAGATTTTAATTATTGATGAAGTCTTGGCTGTAGGTGATGCGGAGTTTCAGAGAAAGTGTATTGGGAAAATGGATGATGTTAGCAAAAAAGAAGGTAGAACTGTCTTGTTTGTTAGTCATAATATGGCTTCTGTTAGAAGTCTATGTCAAAATGGGTTGGTTTTACAAAATGGTACTTTTGGCTATTACGGGTCAGTCGATAGCGCAATTAGTTATTATCAGCACCAATCGACGCTCAATTCTTCTGTTAATTTCTCAATAGATGATCCGGCTATTATCGGAAATGAAATTATAAAAATCTGTGATTTTTCTGTAAGGCCAATGTCAGGAGACTTATTATCAATCTCTTCTGGAGTGGAATTTGAATTAGTTTTTTGGAACAATACACCAAATATTAATTTGGATGTAACTTTTGAATTAGTCAACTTGGAAGAAGTTAAAGTATTCCACCATGCTGCGATAATTAGTCAGGAAAAAGATAGTAAAGAAGGTTTCTACATCCTTAAAGGGACCTTACCTGCTAATTTGTTAAATGCAGGTCAGTATAAATTCAATTTATTGTTTGGCGAAAATCAAAAGTATTTGTTATTTAGAGTAAATGACATTATTGGGTTTGAAGTTTTGAATGAAGCATTAGGTTTTAATAGTTCCATTCTTCCCGGCATCATTAGACCTGATATTCCGTATCAGATTTCTTTCAAGGAAAATGTTTATGAATTATCCAAAAGTTGAATTATTAAAGTTTCCCAAAATTCTTGACCCTCGAGGCAATCTCACTTTTTTACAGGCTCCTAATCAGATACCATTTGAAATCAATAGGGTATTTTGGACTTATGATGTACCTGGTGGTGAAATTAGAGGGGGACATGCATATAAACTCCAGCATGAAGTAATTATTGCATTGAGCGGTAGCTTTGATGTAATCATCACCTTGCCTGATGGATCTTTTGAAAAGTATTCCTTGAATAGGTCTTTTTTTGGTCTATACATACCGCCTATGACATGGAGACATATGGAGAACTTTTCTACTAATTCACATGGATTACACTTGTCAAGTGCATTGTTTGACTCCAATGATTATATTAGAGATTTTGAAGAATTCAAACATCTGCATTATGAAAACTAGTACTATTTTTGAT
Source organism: Mongoliitalea lutea (assembly GCF_014652135.1). GTDB lineage: Bacteria > Bacteroidota > Bacteroidia > Cytophagales > Cyclobacteriaceae > Mongoliitalea > Mongoliitalea lutea. The sequence continues at coordinate 35,759 of NZ_BMYF01000005.1, read as the reverse complement.
TGTTCTGTCCTTGATCTAAAGAAAATCAATAATTTTAATGGGAGAATAACCGCTGTAAATAATTTACAGGAAGTGCCATTTGAAATTAAAAGGATTTTTTATCTGTATGATATTCCAAGTGGTGTATCGAGAGGGCAACATGCACATATTTCTTTGCATCAGGTGATTTTGGCGTCCACTGGTAGCTTTGATGTTATAGTTGATGATGGGAAAATGAAAAGAACATTTTATTTAAATCAACCAAATACAGCACTTCACGTTCCTCCTGGAATATGGGCAGAGTTAGTGAATTTTTCAGGAGGCTCAATCTGTATGGTGCTAGCTTCTGATATTTATGAAGAAGATGACTATCTTAGGGATTATAAAGATTTTTTGAACTATAAAAATACTCATAATTAAAAAATAATTACATGATGTTAGTTCCTTTTCTCAATTTTGAACATCAGCATTTGGCCATTAAAAATCAAATCACTAAGGAGTTTGAGCGTGTCTATGATAGCTATTGGTATATTCTTGGTGAAAACCTTTCTAAATTCGAAAAAGAATATTCTGATTTCAATCGTGTAGAGCACACTGTTGGTCTTAGCAATGGATTGGATGGTCTCATTCTTTCATTAAAAGTTTTAGGAATTAAGGAAGGGGATGAAGTAATTGTACCATCCAATACATACATTGCCACGGTGCTTGCAATTACGCACCTTGGGGCGAAACCTGTTTTTGTAGAACCTGATTACCAAACATACAATATATGTCCTGCTAATATTGAGTCGGCAATTACACCCGCTTCTAAGGCAATTATGCCGGTACATTTATATGGACAGGCTTGTGAAATGGATAAAATTATGGAAGTTGCAAGTAGGCATAGCTTATTTGTTGTAGAGGATAATGCGCAAGCACATGGGGCAACATATAAAGATAAACTTACTGGGGCTTGGGGAGATATTAATGCCACAAGTTTTTATCCAGGTAAAAACTTGGGTGCTCTAGGTGATGCGGGTGCCATAACGACAAATAATTCAGATCTTGCATCTCTGGTTCGTTCTTTTAGAAATTATGGTTCTACTGAAAAGTATAAAAACGAACATATGGGGTTTAACATGAGATTAGATGAAATTCAAGCTGCCTTTTTATCTGTTAAGCTTCAGTATTTAATGCAATGGACTGAGGAAAGAAAGGAAATTGCAGCAGTTTATACAGATCAATTAAAAGATTTAAAAGAAATTATCCTGCCTGTTACAGCTGAGCAAAGTTCTCATGTGTATCATCTTTTTGTGATTAGAACAACCAAGCGAGATCAATTGAAAGCACATTTGGAAAAAAATGGTGTTGGAACACTTATTCACTATCCAATACCTCCACATCTTCAAAATGCATATAAACATTTAGGCCACAAAAAGGGTGATTTCCCTATAGCTGAAGAACTTGCGGATTCAAGTTTAAGCCTACCCATTTGGCCTGGCATGAATGAAAATCAGATTAATCATGTAGTAACTACTATTAAAGGTTTTTTTAGTGAATAGTTCTCCTCTTGTCTCTATCGTTGCATTATGTTATAATCATGAGCAGTTTCTTGTTGAAACGCTTGATAGTATAATTAACCAATCCTATAGAAATATAGAGTTGATGATTATTGACAATGCATCGTCAGATAATTCCAAAGAAAAAATTAATGAATGGATCCATAATCATCATGACAAGAATGTTAGGGTAGTTTTTAATGAGCAAAATGTAGGTATTTGCCCTGCTTTAAATTATGCTATTAAACATTTTAAAGGAAAGTACTTTCAGATGATTTCTTGCGATGATGTGATGGTTTCTGATAAAATAGAAAAGCAAGTAAAAGTATTTGAGAGTTCATCTGACTCACTTGCATTTGTATATGGAAACTATAGGTTTATTGACGCAAATAGTGAGTTTATAAATAAAGCAAATTTTTACCAAAATAGCGGTTGGAATACAGATGATGACTTTCCATCAGGCAGAATTTTTGAATTGTTGTTTATAAATTATTTTTTGAGAGCTCCAACTGTTCTATATAAACTTGATTGTATAAAGAATATTGGAGGATATGATGAAACCATTCCTTTTGAAGATTATCAAATGAATTTAAGGTTGTCCGAGAAGTTTGCCTGCAAAGGAATGGCAGATGTTCTCTGTAATTATAGGATTTTGGAAAACTCGTATTATTCAAGCTCAACAAATGATTTAATTAGTAAAAATTTTTTTAAAACCATGAGTCATTTTTATGGGAAAAATCATATGTTTGATTGGGTAATTCAATTAAAGTTTCTCAATTTTAACAGAGCATCATTGTTTTTTCCTTTGCGAAAAACGATTTTTGGATTACTAAATTATATATCTAAAGAGTATAAAAAATTTTTGAAATAGCGTATGTGTGGCATAGCAGGATTTACTTCTAATCTTATAGATAGTTTCTCGGACTTTTTAATACAGCATAGAGGAAAAGATGGTGCTGGGCACTTTGAAAATGAAAAGGTGACACTTTTTCATACAAGACTTTCAATCATAGACCTTAGTGCTAATGGTATTCAACCATTATACAATGAAGATAAAACATTAGCCATTATTTGTAATGGGGAAGTGTATAATTATCAAGAAATAAGGGAACTACTTTTGAATGAAGGACATCAATTTAGTTCAAATTCAGATTCTGAGGTTATATTGCATTTGTACGAACATTTTGAAAAAGATAAAAAAAAGACTGTTGAAAAACTTATCGGAATGTTTGCCTTCGCAATTTGGGACGCGACTTGTGATGAGTTATGGCTTGTTAGGGATAGGCTTGGAATAAAGCCTTTATATTACTATTTCAACGGTCAAAACCTTGGCTTTTGTTCTGAAATCAATCCTTTAGTTAAGGCGTTAAAGATTGAACACGACTTAGACGAAACATCTGTTTTTGAATATTTTTTATTTGGTTCAGTGCCCGAGCCAAATACTTGGTTTAAATCAATTAAGGCGCTTGAACCTGGGAATTTTTTGGTCTTTAACGCTGGTGAGGTTAATATCGAACAGTATTGGGATGTACAATATTTACCAGATTTTAGAAAAACAGAGAAGCAATGGCTCTCAGAACTTGAAAAGCAACTTTTAGAAATTATTGGGGATCACCTAGTTGCAGATGTTCCCGTTGGGTGTTTTCTTTCGGCTGGAATTGATTCAAGTTTGATTACTTATTTTTCTGCCAAAAATGATCAAAAAGTTACCGCATTTACTCTAGGCTTCCCAGGTGAAGTACAGGATGAAAGTGAAGCATCCAAAATACTTGCGGAGAATTTACAAATTCCACATGAACTTCATTTCTTGAAAAATGATTTTTTTAGTGGATTTGAAAGGCATTATCAGAGTATAGATCAACCATTTGGGATTGCAAGTGGTTTGAATTTATCAAGGGTTTCTGAATTAGCAAGTAAGAAAGTGAAAGTAGTGCTTAGTGGTGATGGAGGAGATGAGTTATTTGCTGGCTATGATAGACATAGACCATTTTATGAACCCAGGAGTTTACGATTTGTTCCGGTAAAGCTTCGTTGTCCGGTAGTCAATTTTTTATCAAACACCGTAAAAATAGAGAACTTTAAAAAACTAGATTGGTATTATAAGAGACCTGATTATCTCAAATATGCTGATCGTTATATTGTCAATAGCGAAATTGTAGCTCTTAATTTATTGAGTCCTGATCTTCAATCTAAAGTAGATGTGAATAGGTATAAGGCAAGATTGGAGAAAATATGGAATAAGCTACCTAATGCTGATTTGATTCATAAGATGTTGTATACAGACATCAAAACAACCTTAGTACATGAAATGCTATTTAAATCAGACCGGTTTACGATGCATAATGGTATTGAGGGTCGAGTTCCTTTATTAGATCATAGATTAGTGGAATTTTCGTTTACTATGCCCGCTTCATTTAAAATTAAAGATGGTGTTGGTAAATGGATATTAAGAAAATTGGTTGAATTGAAACTTGGAGGAGCTATTGCTAATAGGAAAAAGACAGGTTTTAGTTCACCAATTAATTCTTTGTTGGAATCAGATTTAAAAACACAAGTAACCATTGATCAAGCAATGGAACTTTTGGAACAAATTCCGTTTCTTAATAAACGTGTAATTGCAGAAATCAAAGATGTAAGTGAATATAAAAAGCTTCACCCCGATTTTTTGTTTAGTCTGGTAGCTTTAGCAAATTTCCATTCTAAAAATATTTCAATTTCTACGAATGTCAATTGACAAGGTAATGAGGATTTGGGCTTTCCCTTCTTTTTATCCATATCCAGAAAAAGGCTTGCCTTCAACAGGGATTTTTGGTCATAGACAATATGTGGCATTACAGGAGTTAGGAGTTGCCATCCAAGTAATTATCCCAATTGAGGGATATCCCCCTTTTCCTTTTTATCTTATTGACCATTCTTGGCGTGATTCAGCTAAATTAAATTTTCCATCAGAAAGGGTTTTAGATGGTATTAAAGTTCATCACCCTAAGATTAAATCTCCCAAGCCTAGTCGTTTTTTTAAGAGAACATACGAAGAAAGATATGTTGATGCCGTCATAAGTTTTTTTAAAAAAAATAACATTTTACTTGATGCTGAATTGGATGTATTTTACTCGCAATGGCTTCCCGAATCTAGGCTTGTTTTAAAGGCTGCAAAAGAGCTAGGTGTAAAATGTGCCATTTTAGCTGTTGGTGATGATGCCTTAATTTGGCCTAAAGAACGTGAGCAGAATTTTAGAGCTCTCAAAGAAATGTGGAAAAGTGCTGATTTTTCATTAACAGTAGCAGATTACCTGGGAAAAGAAATAAATACACTAATAAATGAAGATGTTAATTACAAGGTTGTAAGAAGAGGAGTGAATCACACTTACTTTCAACCTTCCGGTATTTCAAAAACTTTATTAAAAAACAAGCTCAATCTACCTCAAAAAACAATAATTCTGACTGTTGGTACCGTTTTAAGAAGGAAGGGATGGGTAGAACTTTTGGAAGCTTGTGGACAATTAAAATCCAAAGGAGTTGATTTTTCCTTAGTGGGTATATATGCAGGACCTCCTGATTTAGATTTACAACAGTTGGTTTCAGATAATGGACTTAAAGATAATTTTATTGATTTAGGAAGTGTAAAACCGGATGAAGTTGTGCAGTATTACCAAGCAGCAGATATTTTTTGTCTCCCATCTTATTGGGAGGGCATTGCCAATGCTGTAGTAGAGGCTATGGCATGTGGATGTGCTGTAATTACAACAAATGTTTGTGGACATCCTGAATTGATTGAACATATGAGAACAGGGGTTTTGATCAATCCTAAAAATTCCGCTGAGGTGAGAGAAGCCATCGAGTTGCTTTTGAATGGTGATCTTCGTAAGGAAATTGCACAAACAGCCAGAGAGTTTATCGTGAAGGAATGGGGTGATTATAAGGTTAATGCTGAAAAAGTTTTAAACATTTTGTATGGGAAAGTTTAGTTTAATTTTTGTTTGTGATGAAGAAGAATTGTTTACCCCTTTGGTAGCAAGTCAGGTTTTTGAACAAGCCAATATTCAAGCTCAAAATTTAGATCACCAAGAATCTTTAGAAGTTCATGTACTCATTCCTCTTTCACTTCGAAACTACTTTAAGTCGAATTATCAGTCTTATAAGGCTCAATTAAATGAGAGGTTTAAAAATATTAAGATTCATTTCGTACCGGGAGTTAGTAGATTAAATCATTTTCCTAGACAGATTTTTCTTTACCTTTTTCGCAAGAGTTTATCCGGTAGCTTTGCGATTTGGCACTTTAGAGGTGATAGCCTTATTCCCCAGTTTAAGTTTCTGAAAAATGGTTTTCCAGAAGATAAATTTGTAGCAGATGTTAGAGGAATTTGGCCAGCTGAGAAGCTTTTATTGAGTGGTATCGAAGTTATGGAAGTTTCTGAAATGTACAACCATGCATTATCGGTAGAACTTTTAAAAAAGTTAAAATTTAATCTTGGGATGGCGGACGGAGTTTGCACAGTATCTCCAAATTTGGCTGATTTTTTAAAAAACCACATTCAAGTTCAAAAACCTGTCTGGGTTGTGCCCTGTGCGACAAAATTAAAAGAAGAAAGTTTAGATTTTTTTAACCAAAGCGAAAACCAATTTTCTAAACTGAAGGAAAAGTTTGTGATTGGTTATCTTGGAGGAACTGCTTCGTATCAAAATTTAGATGATATTGTCCTTCCTTTCATGCAAGCCTTATTGGAATTGGATAGTAGGGTGCACTTGCTTTTTGTAACTCATCAAGTGGCTGAAATGGAGAAAAAAATTACTGAATTTAATTTTGACAGCTCTCGCTTTGATATTTTGACGGCTCCTCAAAAGCAAGTAATTAATTATTCCAAAATGATGGATTTAGGGTTGTTATTGAGAAAACCAAATGTTGTAAATTTGATGGCACAACCGGTTAAGCTTGGAGAGTATTTGTCTGCATCTGTCCCAGTGGTAGTTTCTAATGGACTTGGTGGTGTTCAAGTGGAATCTGATTCAATTATAAACATAGATTTAATAGGAGGTGATTTTTTTGAAGAAGCTAAGAGGTGCTTGACTTATTTGCAAAGTACGAATAGGCTGGACAGAAAAATCAAAGCTTTAGAAACTGCTCGTGATTATTTTTCATGGGAAACAAACGTAAAGATTCATTTTAAAAATTATTTAAAAATAGGACTGTGTGCGGAATAATTGGAGTAATTAATTTAAGGAGAAATTCCAAAGAAGTAACTGGTAAGCATTTGGTGGAAGCCACTTCCATTATAAATCATCGAGGGCCTGATGATTCAGGTTATTTTATTCTTGGTGATGATAATAATGGAAAGGTGCTTGCTGACCATACTACTGCCCAAGGGAGTATTGAATTTTTTGATTTGGATTTTATTCAAAATGATCGTTTCAAGATTGCCTTAGGTCATAAGAGATTATCGATTTTAGATTTGAGTCCACTTGGACATCAGCCCATGAGATTCAATGATTGGGTTATCAGCTTTAATGGAGAAGTGTATAATTACCTCGAAATTAAGGATACTCTTATCGGTTTAGGTAGGAAGTTTCAAACTCAATCAGATACGGAGGTAATTATTCAGGCTTGGGACGAATGGGGCGTCGATGCACTTCAAAGGTTCAATGGCATGTTTGCTTTTTTATTACTTAATGTAAAAAATCAGCAGCTTTTTGTCGTTCGTGATAGATTTGGGGTAAAGCCTTTGTATTATACTTTCAATGAAAATTATTGTGCATTTGTATCAGAAGTAAAGCAGTTAAGGGTACTGCCCGATTACAAGTTTCAATTAAATCATCAAATTGCTTTTGATTATCTTGGCTTTGGGTTTTTAGATCATTCCAAAGAGACATTTGAACAGTCGATTTTTCAATTAGAGCCGGGACATTATATAGAACTAAATATCAATGATCCAGCTAATTATAGAAAACATAATTGGTACAAATTACGATATAAGGCGTTTAATGGAAGTCAATCTGATGCTGTCGAGGAATTTGAAAGACTATTGAAAGATGCTGTAAGGTTGAGACTTAGGAGTGATGTTCCTGTAGGAAGTGCGCTTAGTGGAGGCTTAGACAGTAGTGCTATAGTATGTATCATGAGACAGTTATTAAATGAGGAGGCTAATCAGGGCAAAGTACTCGAAACGGTCACAAGTTGCAGCAAAGATTTAAGATTTGATGAGTCAAAGTTTGCAGACCTTGTTATTCGTGCTACTCAATCAAAATCACATAAAATTTTTCCAGACTTTGAGAAGTTAACAAATGATCTTGAGAAATTGATTTGGCATATGGATTATCCATTTGGAAGTACCAGCCAGTTTAGTCAATGGTCGGTCTTTGAGCAAGCGAGAAAGGCAGGACTTACAGTGATGATTGATGGACAAGGCGCAGACGAGCAATTGGCAGGATATGGTGGAAATGACCTTCCTTTATACACAGGATTACTCAATAGTTTTCGGTTGAATGATTTATTAAGGGAGATTGACAGTTATAAAGTTAGGTTTGGCGTTTATCCAAAGGGATTCTTACTTGGGGCTCTTCAGTATCACCTTCCTAATAAAATCAAAAATCTTTTCCCGGAAAATTATAGGCCGGGAATACTAACACCGCCAAATTGGTTAAATAATAATGGTTTCAAAATGTATCCAGGTAATTTTAAATCATTGAGAGCAAATTTGTATAATCAATTGTATTTTTCTCCTTTACCTTCATTATTGAGATACGAGGATAGAAATAGTATGGCATTTTCAGTTGAAAGTAGAACGCCATTTATGGATTATAGATTAATTGAATTTACGCATAGTCTTCCCGAAAATCTCATTTACAGAAACGGTGAAAGAAAATATATTCTTAGACATTCTTTCAGAGGGCTCGTGCCTGACGAGATTCTTGATCGTAGGGATAAAATGGGCTTTGTATCTGCTGAAGAAAGGTGGCTTCGGGAAGATGGTAAAGATTGGTTTGTAGATCAACTGAAAAAATCTATAGATACTGAAGGGCTAATTAATGACATGGAAAGCCTTCAAACGCTTGATCAAATGCAAAATTATGCCAAAGATTTTAATTTTGAAATTTGGAGAATTCTCAATTTTAAATTGTGGATGAAGTCCATGACTTAATTTATTGGCATGTATAAAAAGTTTAGTAGAATTTGGCAACGTGTTTATTTAAAGGTTTTATCAAATCATTTGGTAGTGCTTTTTATTTTATGTTACCATAAACTAATAGGTAAAAAGCAAGTACTATATACCAAACAGCATCCAATTTATACAGATTTTTTCACATGTAATCAGGCTATTTCTGGGTATGTGTGGGTGTATTTTGATGTAGGAATAACATCTAAGTGGTATCGTAATTTTTTTTTAAGAATGGTTGATTATTTTCATATTGATGCTGCTACATTTAATCAATTTCCAATTGAGAGCATTAGGGGTAAAGTGATTGTGGAATGCGAAGGTGTAGCCCGACCAGAGTATTTTGAAAGTACTCAAATTGCATCAATAATTTTTCAAAGTAAATATGCAGGAAGGTTTCAATTAGACCGTGATAAAGCCCAGCTTATTTATCCAGCTATCAGAGACTATGGTAAAAAATCAAAAGTTATTCAGTCAGGCAAACCGATCACCTTATTAGCCGTTGGATTTGGTTCATTTATCAAAGGCTTCGATGTTGCTTTTAAAATTTATAAAGCCTTAAGAAATCAAAAATATGATGTCAGATTAGTTATTGCGGGTTCTTTTGGGCATAACTTTAATCACTACCCAGAAGTAGATAGAGATTTTTACAACAGTATTAATTTTGATGAAATTCAAGCCGAAGCAGCTCTTGATCCAAATTTGATTATCCGTCCTGTTAGTAGGGATGAACTATTAAATGAGCTCTATCCTGATTCGGATATTCTCTTACATTTTTCACGAATGGAGACCTTTGGTTTCACGCTATTGGAGGCCTTAAATTTTGGAATACCAGTAGTAACAGTTAATTTTAAAGCTATACCTGAAATCATCCAACATGGGTATAATGGTTTCTTATGTGATCCATTTCAGTGGGATGGAGTTTCCGCTATTGATGAACTAAAAATGAATACGTTTCAGTGGCAAAACAAAAGTTTTGAACAGGGAATGACTTATGTTACTCATTTAATCAATAATAAGCATGAATATGAGGTAATGTCCAAAAATGCAACCGCTAGTATTCAAAAATTCAGTATTGAAATGCGAGCAAATGCCTTGAAAAAAGTTTATGAAAGGGATTGAATGATTTTTTTATCCGACATGCTAGAGTCAGTTGGATTCTTAATTATTTTCGCATTTAATTATATTTAAGTAAACTTAAGAATTCACGAAGAAACTATGGTTTTGAAACGCTATTATTCATGAGGTTAGTTTTTGTTTGTCATCCATATCACAGAGGTGGTGTCACAAGTTGGATGGCGTCATCTTTTTTGTATTGCTTAGCCCATAAGATTGATTGTCTATTCATAACACTTTCACCGATAGATCATTTGGCTTCTAAAGGAAATAGTGTGGATATGTTAGAGCGATTAGGTACTCTTGAAAATGTGTTTTTCAAAAAAGTTGGTAATGAATATGATTTGGGGCTATTTGGAAATAAAGTAGGTGTCTATAAAAAACTTATTGCTGAAAAAATTAAAGAAAATGATGTATTGATACCTTCTGATGATGAGGCGTGTTGGGCAGCTTGTGCTTCATTCGGTGATCAGGCAAAGTTAATTGGTGTACTCCATAGTGATGATAAGCATTACTTTGACCTAGCAAAGAAATATAAAAAATATGTGGCTGGCTTTGTATCAGTATCCAATAGAATACATGTCAAACTGTCATCTGAAATCCCAAGTTGTATTATTCCATGTGGTATTCAACTGGAAGTCTATAAATTTGAATTACCCAAAGAAAATCAAATAATTTGGATTGGAAGATTGGAAGAAGAACAAAAAAGGTTTTCGGATATCATCCATTTTGCCAAGCTATTAAAACGTGATAACTCGGATTGGTGGATTGAAGTATATGGAGATGGGGAAGGGCGAGAACAGCTTGAGGGGCTTGTAAAATCGTATTCTTTGGAAAGTTATGTGATTTTGAAAGGTTGGCAAAGTCCTCAAAAGGTTTCGCAGGCTCTTTCCAAAGCTAAAATTTTATTGCAAACTTCTAATCACGAAGGAATGTCTGTTGCAGTTATGGAGGCTTTAGCGTCTGGTTGTATCATTTTGAGCAGTCGTGTAAGCGGAGTAGAAGATTTAGAGAAAGAAAATAAGCATGGGATTTCAGTTGTAAATTTGTTTGAAATTGGAAATATTGCTAAAGCATATGAGGATTTTAAATTACTAGCTTCAAATGATATAAGTTTTTTGGTGCATGAAGCAAGAGCACTTGCTGAAAAACACTTTGAATTAGGAACTTGTCTTCATCAATTCCGTGAGTTTTCAAGTAACCTGAAATTACAAGAGGGCTTAAAGGATGCAGCGCCAATAGTTCATATTTTATTATCACCTTTGGTTTCATCCCTGAGGCAATTAAAACTTAAGTATTTCGTATAATGTGTGGAATAGCTGGATTACTGTGGGGTTCTCCATCAGTAGGAAAATCGAAAGAAAAGCTTGATTTAGAGCTTATTAAGCATAGAGGTCCTGACTCTTCTGGGGAATGGGAAAGCAATAACGTATGGTTGGGCCACACACGTCTTTCTATTTTAGATCTATCAGAAGCTGGTAAGCAGCCGTTTATATCCCCTTGCGGAAATTATGTGTTAGTATATAATGGAGAGATTTATAATCATCTTGAGCTTCGTAAGGAATACCTTCAGTCTTATAACTTTATTGGGCATTCTGATACTGAAACGATCATGGCGCTTTTTCTTTTGATGAAGGAAAAGATGTTGGAGAAGTTTGTTGGGATGTGGGCGCTTTTACTTTGGGATAAAAAAAAGCAAGAACTTTTTGTGAGTAGAGATAGATTTGGCCAAAAGCCACTCTACTTCAGAAAGCAAGATGATTACGTTGCATTTGGGTCCGAAATGAAATTACTGGGTTTTGGGAATGAAGCGTTAACATACAACCCAACAGCTTTAGCAGATTTTTTGTCTAGTGGGAATTATGGACATTTAAAAGAGGAAACATTTTATCAGGAAATTTCTCAATTTCCGGCGGCATCATTTGCCTATCTCAGTCCAACAAATCAACTTCTGCAGCCAATAAAATTCTGGTCTCCACCATATCATAAGCCAAAGGTTTCTTTTGGAGAACAACAGAAAAAGCAATTGAAACAATTGATGGTGGACTCTGTCCTTTCTCAAACAATCTCTGATGTACCTATTGGGATAACACTTTCCGGAGGTATTGACTCTTCGGTTATTGCTGGGATTTTAGCCAAACATTATCCTCATACACTTCACATCTTTACAGCTCAAACAGTTGGCCATAAAAATGATGAGTCCATGTATGTAAATGCTGTTTTGGAAATGTTTGATCCATCAAAAATTGTTGTTCACAGAATAGACTTGAGTAAAGAAACATTGGAAGACTCCTTAGATTTATTTTTGAAAATCCAAGAGGAGCCTTTTGGAGACCCAAGTATAACGGCACACGGATTATTGATGAAAGCAGCTAGAGAAGCAGGTATTAAAGTAATTCTTGGAGGGCAGGGAGCAGATGAAATATTTTCTGGCTATGACCATGCATTACCAGCAATTTTGTCTTCTCAGCTTTGGTCCGGAAAATTATCTTCCTTTTGGTCAAATTTTAAAAATCTACATTGGTCGTTAACAAATAAAATAAAAACTGTTACGGGGTTATTTTTTCCCCAATTAGAGAAAACTATAAGGTTACATTTAAGAGAAAAGAGAGAAAATTTTATTGACGAAAACTGGATACACTCCCGAAAAATTACTCCTCTAGCATCAATAAATGATATTAATGGGATTAGAGATGAGTCTTTTTTTGGTATACATTTACCTCATTTACTTCATTATGATGATAGAAATGCCATGTATTTTGGAGTAGAGGGAAGAACCCCATTTTTGGATCACAGAATTCTAGAAATGGTTTGTTCTATTGATCCAGCTGATTTTTTTCAAAAGGGTTACAGGAAATATTTATTGAGAGAAGCTTGTGCTGAATACTTACCTGAATTGGTTAAAAAAAGAAAAGATAAAATAGGTTTCTTTACTCCTTTAGAAAAAATCCTATTGAAGGAGACAGATCAAATATCGTCCTTGTTTGAAAATCACTTATGCGGTGAAATGAAAAAAACATTGGTAGCTGATTTGATTGATTTAAAAGCAGGTAAATCTACAATTATACAAATATTAAGGATTTACAGAGTGATGCAAATCCTTAAAATAAAACAAAACCATCTGGTTGGTTTTCCAAACTAGCTTGGAATGTTTGGTTGTACCTTGTTTCTTTATAGGGTAAAACTGAAAAAAAAACTTATCAAAGTCGCCTGTTAACTCCGCTAATCGTTCTGGGCTGTATGATAAGTTGTAAATTCTTATAGAATAAGTGCCTAGTTAAGAAATATATTAGTTGATGTAGCATTACCATTTATTAGAATGATAAATATATTTTGGATAGTTTTCCATGTAATTGGATTTTTGATCTTGCCTGATTTTGGTGCCTCCATTACATTGTCGGCATACTTAATTTATGAACTTGTTAAAAAGGTTAGTAGGAGAGAAGTATTTCAGCTAATTGATTTCTACTTTTTAGGCTTGCTGATAACGGTCATCTCTAATATCTCATTAATTTATTCCTTTATTTCAGGGACATTTCTTTTGAGTTACAATTATGCAGCTCCTGATTTTTTTCCTCTTGCTTCACTAATCCTAGCTATTAGTAATCAGCTTTTTGTAGTGGGATATACTATGAAACTTGGATTTTCTCTTCCAAAATTAAAATTACCATTGAAGGTATCGAATAATTTTATTTTGATAACATTTACGGCGGGGTTGATCTTTTCTATCAAGGGTTTTTGGATGAATGTAGCACTTCCCGGTGCTTTTCAGTCATTGATTAGTTTGGCCCCATTAGTTGCTATTTTTGTTTTGAGTAGATTTGCGGGTAAATTAAATTATTCTTTCCTGTTTAGGAGAGCTGTTGCTTTAGCTATTTTCTCTTCATTCAATGCATTGTTATTTAGTTATTTAAGGGTAGAAATATTGCTTCCATTTATTGTTTTGATTCTAGGGTTTTATTTGGGGGCTAATTCCTTGAAACCGTTTTTTACGATTAGTTTTGTGCCCATTGCTATAGCTATTGCATTTTTCTTCTCTATTTTTGAATTACTCGGAAGTTACAGGGAGAATATTAGTACAGGTTTTGCCAGGTTGGGTCAGTTAAATGAGTTGTACTATAGTCAAAATGCCGTAAATGAAGATCCTGAATACAAGTTAAGTGCCTTTGATAGGAGTTCTAATCTTGCACAATTGTCTGCGGCGGTTGATCTAGTGGATAACTATGGGCCTTATCAAGGTGAGGCCTCTGCACCCTTGCTTGTTGCATTTATTCCGAGGTTTCTTTGGCCAGAAAAACCTAAAATTGCTTTGGGAGTATGGTATGCATTAGAGCTAGGAGTTGCGATTGAAGTTGATGATTGGTTTAATAATTCTGTAAACATGACCATACCAGGTCAGCTGTATCTTGATTTTGGATGGATAGGGTTGATAATTGGGTCGATTTTTACCGGGATTTTACTTCAATTGCTTTGGAAGGCTACGGACTTTTATAGCCCTACCTTTAATTTATTGGGTACTTTTTATGGGGTTTATTTATTGTTTTCTGCTTTTACAGGTATAGGAGCAGACTTACAGATTTTTGTCACATTTATTGCAGTATATTTGATATTACTAGTAATTAGTTTAGTAAAACCATGAAGATTTTATGTGTTGGTCCTTTATTTAGAGGAAGTAATGCTGGTGCTTTCTTTAGAGCTTTAGCTAGAAACGGTGTGTTTATAGAAGTATTGGACGAGTTTTACCATATTCCTTTAACTCCTTCAAGCCTTCAATCGAAGATAATATCTAAGGCAAGCCGACCTATATTTATAAATGATTTCAATACTGAATTTATTCGTCTTTTTCATCGGTTTAAACCGGATGTAGTATTGGTCTATAAAGGTGCGTTTGTTAAATCAAGTACATTGGAATATATCAAATCGAAAGGTGGAAAGCTTATTAATTTTTATCCTGACGTCAGTTTCCATACCCATGGGAATTTGCTACAAGACTCTTTAAAGTTGTATGATAAAGTATTTACTACCAAGTCATTTGGGATTAAAGATATGGAGCTTCAGTTGGGAATTAAAAACTCTTGCTTCATTCCTCATGGATTTGATCCCGAGATCCATAGGCCTATCCCTAAAGATGTTATTCCGGCTGATTTTTTCTGTGATGTAAGTTTTATTGGGACCTACTCGCCAAAGAAAGAGAAAATACTAAGTTATCTGATGGATAAAAATCCTTCATTGGATCTAAAAATCTGGGGAAGTCAATGGGAAAAATCCAAAGCGCCTAATTTGAAAGGGAAAATTCAATTAGGCGTCATTAATGGAGATTTATATGCAGCGGGAATTACTGCTTCGAAAATAAATCTGGCAATTTTATCTGAACAAGTCAGAGGAGCGTCTTCAGGTGATTTGATTACATCTAGAACCTTTCATATCCCGGCGGCAGGTGGTTTTATGATTCACGAAGAGAATAAGGAATCTATCTTGTATTTCAAAAAAGACGAAGAAGCTGTTTTTTTCAAAGAGCTTGATGAATTAGATCAAAAAATTAACTTTTATCTGACAAATGAAGATTTAAGAATACAAATTGCTCGTAATGGCAGAGATAGATGTCTGAATGATCATAGTCTTGATAATAGGGCAAAAGTGTTTTTGGAAAATCTTTAAGTAAAATTGCCCGTTTTAGAGTCTGATCCTGGATATAGATGACTCAGACATGTGGTCAAATAGGACTGGATAATTTTCAAGTTTGGGACAAGTTTAAAAATGAAAGTAATTCATCATTTCAATAGAGAAGTAAGGCCTGGAAATGTAACTTTTGAGCAACTTTTTGGAGCTCTAAGAAAGGAGATAGCCAATTATTATCCAATCAACAATTTTGACTTACCAATAGGATTAAATAAATGGCAGGCGATTCAATGGGCAAAAAAAAACAGTGGGCTCCTCAACCATATTACAGGAGATGTTAATTTCCTAGCCTATGGCCTTCCTAAAGGAAATACTATTTTGACAGTCCATGATTTAGGCCACTATCAACAAACACTCACGCATCTAAAAAAGATTGTTTATGGGGAGTTTTGGCTTAAAGGACCATTTAAAAGGGTGAGGATGCTCACATCAATCTCTGAATTTACAAAAAATCAGATGGTTAATGCCTTTAATATTTCTCCAGAAAAAATCAAGGTAATTCACAACCCTTTATTACCAGGTTTTTTTCCAGTTGCTAGAACTCAAAATAATGTGCCTGTTATTTTGCAGATAGGGAGTGGGGCCAATAAAAATTTAGCATCTTTGATTCATGCGGTTAAGGGGTTAGATGTAAAGCTGCTGTTAGTCAATCATCTAAGGAATGATCATGAAAGAATGTTATTGGAAAAATTTAAAATAAATTACACTCAGTTAACTAACTTGAATTTCGATCAATTAGTCCAAGCTTATGCAGCATGCGATATACTCTATTTTGCTTCCTCCTATGAAGGCTTTGGACTGCCTATTCTTGAAGCACAGGCAGTGGGAAGAGCGGTTATTACATCTAGGTCTTCATCTATGCCTGAAGTTGCAGGTGATGCTGCTGTGTACGTTGATCATTTTTCTATAGAAGAAATAAGGGATGCAATAGTCCGTATATCATCATCGACAGACTTTCAGGAAAAGCTAATCCAAAATGGATTTGAAAATATAAAAAGGTTTAATCTTTCGGTCATTGCAAAACAATATGCAGAATTGTATGAACAACTATTTTAAAAAAAATAAGATACTAGTTCTCTACTCTGAGGTTATGCCTTATACAGTTGCTGTATTAAACTCTTTAATCCGTGATTTTGATACACAAATTATTCTTGTCTATTGGGATCAAAAAAAGCTTACTCCTTTTGTTTTTGATTTTCCGCCTTCGGTCTTGAAACTTGTCCCAAGAAGTAGTCTTTCAGAGCTGAGTGATTGTGCCTTACTCTTTGAGTTTAATCCGGATTTGATAGTTACTTCTGGGAGAATGGATAAGTTGTACTTGAATATCAACTTGGAATTTAAGAAAAAGGGTGTGCCGAGAGTGATGAATTGTGATAACCAATGGGAAAATACATGGAGGCAAAGACTAAAGTCTTTTTTGGGGTATCCTTTATATAGGAAGTATTTTAATTATTGCTGGGTTCCAGGATCCCGACAATATCTATTTGCTCATAGCATAGGTTTTTCAATGAATGCGATCATTCCCAATTTCTATAGTGCCTCTGATCTGTTTTTTGACAAATATTGTACAATAAAGGAGAAAAGAATATTGTTTGTTGGTAGATTTGCCAAGGTGAAAAACGTTGAAGCCTTAATTCAAGCATTCACTGGATTGACTGATAAATTTCCTGAATGGAAACTAAGATTGGTTGGTTCTGGAGTTCTTGATCAAAATCAAATTTATAATAAAAATATCGAAGTTTTCTCTTTTGAATCTCAAGAGAAACTGGTTGAGCATGCACAGGAATCGTCTGTATTTTGTCTCCCAAGTGTGCATGAAGCATGGGGTGTAGTTGTTCATGAATTTGCAGCATTAGGTATGCCGCTGTTACTTTCTGATAAAGTAGGCGCATCCGACAAGTATTTGATATCCAATTATAATGGTTTAAGATTTGAAGCAGATGATCCTGATTCACTGAAGGAAAAATTAAATATGCTCATGAGTCTTTCCCTTGATCAACTGCAAATCTGGGGAAATAGGAGTAGAAGTTTAGCCATCAGTAGAACTCCGGAAATTTCAGCAGCCTCTTTATTAAGTGTTTTGTAAAAATGATATTAATTGATTGTTTACATATTAACAATGGTGGAGGGAAAATTCTACTAGATGTTTTGATTGATAATATAGAATCTGCTGGACTAGAGGTACACTATATTTTAGATAATAGGGTAAAGGGTAATCATCCTCCCATAAAGTCAAATCCTATCACTTATTTAGAGGCTTCTTTTTTCAAAAGAAGGGCATTTTACAAAAACAATAAAAATATCATTTCTAAAGTATTCTGTTTTGGTAATATTCCTCCTCCGATAAAGCTTAGCTGTGATGTTTACACCTATTTTCAGAATACTTTATATTTGGTCTATGAAAGTGGATTGAATTTTAAATTGGCAATCATAAATAAGTTGAAATCCAAAATTGTCCGTTTGCTTTCGTCCAATACGAGTGAGTGGTGGGTTCAGACGGATAATGTAAAAAAACTAATGATTGATCGATGGGGTGTAGAAGCAGATAGAATAAAAATTTATCCATTCTATCAAGATATTGTGCTTGATGACAAAGAGTCATTACAAAAAGATTTTCAAAAATACTTATATGTAAGCAATGGACATCCACATAAAATGCATCAAAACTTAATTGAAGCATTCAAACGAGTGGCAGAAGATAATAGCTCATTAGAGCTTTTCCTCACAATATCCGAACAGTATCCATTACTTATTGAGCAAATCAATACTTTGCAAAGTGAAGGATATAAAATATGGAATTTAGGCTGGAAAAGCCGAGATGAGTTGGTTGATTATTACATGGAAGCTGGGATTTTTGTTTTTCCCTCGGTTTACGAGAGTCTTGGCTTAGGTTTAGTTGAAGCTTCACAATTTGACATGGTGATTCTTGCATCCGATTTACCATTTGTCAAAAATGTAGTGGAGGCTTCCATGTATTTTGATCCGAATAGTGTAGATTCAATTGAAATGTGTCTACGCCAAAGCCAAGAGTTAAAATTGAAACCAAGTAAAACATTGCTTCCCAATACTATTCATGAGATGTTGGAGAGGTTAAAAATAAATTAAGTTTATGTGCGGAATTTTCGGATTAATTAATGGAGTTTTATCTAAAGATCCATTAAGTTTTTTGGCTCACCGTGGACCTGATGATTCAGGTAGCTTTCAGAATGAATGGCTTTTTTTGGGACATACTCGATTATCTATCTTGGATGTTTCCCAAGCAGGTCACCAACCGATGTTTTACAATGATGATGATTTAGTAATTGTATTTAACGGGGAAATTTATAATCATTTAGACCTTAGAAAGGAGTTGGAGGTTGATGGGTATCAATTTGCATCGACTTCCGATACTGAAACTATTTTGGCAGCATGGAAAAAGTGGGGGACCGAATCTGTTAAGTTACTTAATGGTATTTTTGCGTTTGCTATTTATCAAAAATCTACCAATCAATTGTATGTGGTAAGGGATAGATTTGGAGTAAAACCACTTTATATTTATCAAAAAGAGAATCAGCTTGCATTTAGTTCTGAGATAAAAAGTTTTTTTAGTATCGATTCCTTTGACACTACTTTAGAGCCTACTAATTTCCATTACTATAACAATTTTTTATACGCTCCTGGATCCCCTACTCCTTACAAGTATGTGTATAAACTTTTGCCTGCAACCGTTTTAAAAATTGATGTTGAAAGTGCTTTAATTACGGAGCAACTTCAATTTCATTCTTTTAAGAAAGAGGTTACCTACTCCAAAAGTAGTTTAGAAGAGATTGTTGATGAATTGGATACGCGAATGAGGACTGCTATTTCCAGGCAGCTTTTGTCCGATGTTCCTGTTGGTTATTTTTTATCCGGAGGGCTTGATAGTAGCCTCATTGTAGCCATGGCGAAATCTATGCATCCTACAAAGAATCTTGATTGCTTCACCATTGACGCAGGGATAAAGAAAAGCAAAGAAGGATTTACAGAAGATCTTCCATATGCTAAAATGGTAGCTGATTACCTTGGAGTCAATTTGCACATTGTAAATCCACAATTTAACTGGGTAAGAGATTTCGATCAAATGATCTGGCATTTGGATGAACCCCAAGCTGATTTGGCTCCTATCAATCTGAAAGAAATATGTGGTCTTGCGGCTGAAAAAGGCATTAAAGTCTTGCTAAGTGGAGCAGGTGGTGATGATCTTTTCTCAGGATATAGAAGGCATCAAGCATTAGGATTAGAAAAGGCACTCAATCTAATTCCAAAACCACTATTAAAAATTGGTCGCAGTTTAGCATTGAAGATTCCATCAACCAATCCAAAAGGAAGAAGAGTGCATAAATTAACGCGTGATTGGACTGAGAGTAAAGAGGATAGATTTTTAAATTATTTTCTTTGGACTTCAAAATCGGATGCTTCAGGCAATTTGTTTAGTCAAGCCTTAAAACCGACGGTTAAGGCCATTGATCCATTTAATTACCACCGTAGTCTATTGGTGAATATGGGTAATAGGACCTTATTGGATAAAATGTTATTGCTAGAAAGATATACTTTTCTTTGCGATCATAACCTTAATTATTCAGATAAATTGTCAATGGCAGTGGGAGTTGAAGTAAGAGTTCCTTTTTTAGATAATGAATTGGTAGAGTTTTCTGAATCTATTCCATCATTATTTAAGTTAAAAGGGACTACTACTAAGTTTGTCCTCAAAAAGGTTGCTGAAAAATACCTACCCAAAGAAGTTATTTATAGACCAAAAACAGGATTTGGCTCGCCAATTAGGCAACTCATTGAAAATGATTTTCAAGACATGATCCAACAGCGCTTGAACGAAAAACGCTTAACAGAACAAGGGATTTTCAATCCCCAAGAAGTGCAAATATTGTTGAGAGATTATCTTTCAGGAAAGCGGGAGGATGGATATATTATTTTATCTCTATTAGCGATCCAAAGTTGGTTGGATCAATTTAAACATAAACAATCTTATGAAACAAATCATACAGTCCTTTAAGACGGGTCAGACAATTTTGGAGGAGGTTCCGGCTCCTGTAGTAAGTAAAGGTTCTCTTTTGATCCGTACTACCCATTCATTAGTGTCTCTGGGGACTGAGCGTATGCTGGTAGAGTTTGGAAAAGCAAACCTAATTCAAAAAGCTAGACAGCAACCGGATAAAGTAAAAATGGTCCTGGATAAAATCAAAGCAGAAGGTTTAATTCCAACTCTAGAGACAGTATTCAATAAATTAGAACAACCATTACCACTTGGTTATTGTAATGTAGGGGTTGTAGAAGCTGTGGGTGATGGGGTGTCTGGGTTTTCAGTAGGAGATAGAGTGGCTTCTAATGGACCTCATGCAGAATACGTACTCGTTCCACAAAATTTGGTTGCAAAAATCCCAACCAATGTAAGTCAAGAGGAAGCAGCATTTACTGTCATTGCTTCTATTGGCTTGCAGGGTATCCGACTAGTCAATCCTACTTTTGGTGAGACAGTCGTAGTTATTGGACTAGGGTTAATTGGATTACTTACTGCCCAAATGCTTTTAGCAAATGGGTGTAAAGTGATCGGAATAGATTTGGATCAAAGTAAATGCGACTTAGCCCAATCATGGGGTGTGATTTCGATCAATCCTTCTCAAGGTGTTGATACAGTTAAAGTTGTTATGCAGGAAACTGATTTTATTGGTGCGGATGCTGTGATCATTACAGCCTCAGCAAAGACCAATAGTATCATTTCTGAAGCTGCACAAATGAGCAGAAAAAGAGGTAGAATTGTTTTAGTAGGTGTTGTAGGATTGGATATTTCAAGGGCCGAGTTTTTTGAGAAGGAGTTGACTTTTCAAGTATCTTGTTCTTATGGACCTGGTAGGTACGATGAAAATTATGAGCAAAAAGGTATAGATTACCCACTACCTTTTGTAAGGTGGACAGAAAAGCGAAATTTTCAAGCAATTCTCCAGTCGATTAGTAGTGGACAGATTCAAGTGAAGCCACTCATCAGTGAGATTGTAGCTTTAGAGGATTTTCAATCGGTTTATGGTACTATTAGTGCTTCTAAATCCATTGCTTCTATATTAAAGTATCCAGATGTCGGTGTTGAAAATAGCTACAGTAATACACTAAAGCTGAAGCCAATAGAATTTACAGGTAAAAAAGGCACTATTGGAATAATTGGAGCTGGTAATTTCACAAAGATGACTATGCTTCCAGCGCTTAAAGGCTCAGGAGCAAACTTCAAATATATCGCATCATCTGGTGGACTTAGTGGTACTGAGTTGGGCAAAAAGTTTGGATTTGCTTTCTCCACTACTGATTATAAGTCTATTTTGCAAGATCCGGATGTAGATGCAGTATTGATTACAACCCGACATAATTCTCATGCGAAGTTTGTTCAGGAGGTTCTTGAAGCAAACAAACATGCCTTTGTTGAAAAACCGCTGGCCATTAATTGGGAGCAATTCCATCGTTTAGAAACATTTTTAGAGGAAAAATCGAATAATGTCCCTTCCATTATGGTTGGATTCAATAGGAGATTTAGCCCTCATATACAGGCCATAAAAAAATCGATGGGAAATTCACCTCAAGTGAATATTGTAGCTACTATGAATGCTGGTTTTATTCCGTCTAACGTTTGGGTGCACGATATGGCAGTGGGTGGAGGTAGAATTATTGGAGAGGCATGTCATTATTTGGACCTCTGTGTCTACTTGACTGGTTCATTAATTACTGAGGTTTGTATGAGCTCTATGGGGCAAAATCCAGAAGAGAACACAGATAACGCCAGCATTATTGCCAAATTTGCTAATGGCTCTCAGGCAGTAATTAATTACTTTTCTAATGGCTCTAAAGCGTATAGCAAAGAACGTATTGAAGTTTATTCCAATGAGAAGACTTGGATTATGGACAACTTTCGTAAGACAAGTGCATATGGAGTAAAAGGCTTTTCAAACCTTTCTACCAAGCTTGATAAAGGACATAAAGAGCAATTTCATCGGTATATAAAATTCTTAAAAGAAGGTGGAGCACCGCTTATTTCATTAAATGAAATTTTAAATGTGTCTAAAGCTTCTTTGGCAGCAATAGACAGTTTAAAAGTTGGCAATTGGGTAAAAATAAGATGATAAAGACATTACGGTCTAAAATTATTTTTGGAAGTCAGCTTATTCAAAATATGGGGCTTCGATATTTGACCTTTCGCTTGTCCCATGAGTTAAAAAGAAAAATTGGAATTTTAGAGGTATCCCATCCTACTAGAAAGTCTTCTCCAGTAGGATGGGATTTGGAAAAGTGGAGAAAAAATGTTCCGGTTTTTTTGGTTGGAAATCTTCAAGCAGCTGGCAAGTATCAAAAAAATGATTTTACACAACTGGAAGAAAGGATAAAAAAATATCTGGGAGGGGAAGTCAGAATGTTTAATCATTCATTTGAGAAGCTTCCTGCTACTAATCCTTGGCTTACCCATTTAAAGACGGGTTTTCAGTTTCAAAGCGATGTTCATTGGTCTAAAATAAAAGATCTTGATGACAAACAGGGTGATATAAAATATGTTTGGGAAAAATCACGCTTTACCTATTTATTGGAAATAATCCGATATGATTATTTAGCAAAAACAGATCATTCAGCATTTGTATTTGACGAAATCGATTCTTGGATAAACGCCAACCCTGTCAATCAGGGTCCCAATTGGGTTTGTAGTCAAGAAATCTCTCTCAGGGTATTTAATTGGCTTTTTGCTTTACATTTTTATAAAAATAGCGAACATTTAACATCCAGCAGATGGGAAAAAATCCAACATGTCTTGTATTGGTCTCTCCATCATGTCTACCATCAGATCAATTTTTCAAGAATAGCAGTAAGGAATAATCATGCGATAACGGAAACCTTGTTTTTAGCATTGTCAAGTATTTTATTGCCGCAATTTGAAGAGTCAAAAATATGGTCAGTTAAAGGCCGACGATTTTTCGAGCAAGAAATAGCCTATCAAATTTATGAAGATGGTACTTTCCTGCAGTTCAGTATGAATTACCATCGTGTGGTCATTCAATTGCTGACATTTGGTATTAATTTAACCGAGCTTTATGGTCAACCTTTTAGTCAAAAGGTTTATGCCAAAGCCTATGCTTCCTTAAATTTTTTATATCGTTGTATGAACCATGAAGATGGGTTTTTGCCAAATTACGGAAATAATGATGGCGCTTTGTTTTTTCCGTTTTCAGACTGTCATTACAGAGATTATAGGCCTGCCCTTCATGCACTTCATTTTACGCTGACAGGTAGTAATCTTATTGTTGATAGTCTTGAAAATCAAGATTCGTGGAAAGAAGAGGCATTTTGGCTATGTCATAATAAAAAAGTGAGTTACCATAAATTTTCAGTTCTTACTAATGAGTTGGGAACTTTTAGATTTGATGATGGAGGCTATTATTTACATAAAGATGTGCAGACGTTTACCTTTTTAAGATGCGGAAACCATAAAGATAGACCACATCAATGCGATAACTTACATTTGGATATCTGGGTGGATGGGGAAAATATTTTAAAAGACGCAGGGTCTTACACCTATAATGCCCCCGTTGAAACACTTGATTTTTTTTCAGGAAATAAAGGTCATAATATCCTAAGCATAAATAGCGAAAATCAAATGTTAAGAGGAGGTAGGTTTATTTGGATATATTGGACACAGCGAGAGTCTGTGACTATAGATGAGACGCAGGATTTTTGGATATTTAAAGGTAGGATCAAAGCCTATGGACAAATTGGAGAAAATATTATGATTGAGAGAATTGTAAAAAAAGATAAGAATCAAGCACATTGGACAATAGAAGATTCAGTTATTAATTCTCCTGATAAAAGTTTATTATCGCAACATTGGAATGGACTAGATCGTACCAAGTATCAAATTGTATCACAGGATGAAGAGGGGAAACCTCTAACCGCTACTTTAAACACAACTTTTTTTAGTGAATTTTATGGAAACAAAACTGAACAGAACCAAATATCTTTTTGCAATTACTCTTCAAAAATTATAACTTTGATTTTTAAGATATGAGAATATTACTAATTCATCAGTATTTTTTAGAAGAAGGTGACCCAGGTGGTTCTAGGTTTAATGAAATGACTATGAACTGGCTTGAACAGGGACATGATGTGACAGTAATTGCCGGGATGATTCATTACAATGGCAATGAAAAAAGATCAGAGTACAAGGGTAAGTATATTGTAAAAAAAAATCAGGGAGGAGTAGAAGTATTTAGATCACATGTGTCTGAAAGCTATAATTCTGGATTTCTAGGAAGGCTTTGGGGTTATTTTTCTTTTGTGTTTTCATCACTTTTTGTAGGCTTGTTTAAAACAAGCGGGAAGTTTGATGTGGTGATAGTCACATCTCCACCTTTGTTTGTAGGGATTAGCGGCTATATTATTTCTCGAATAAAAAGAATTCCGCTTGTATTTGAAGTTAGGGACTTGTGGCCGGAAAGTGCGATAGATACTGGAATGGTTAAAAGCAAAGTCTTGATTAATTTAGCATATAGTTTAGAATCCTTTATCTATCGAAAGTCTTTACTTGTGAATGTATTGACTCCTGCTTTTAGAGATGTACTGATCAATGAAAAAAAGGTGCCCTCAGACAAGGTGATTTTTATTCCAAATGCCGCAGATTTCCGCTTATCTGAAAGCTTATTACAATCTTTTGACCCTATATCCTTGAGGACCTCTCTTGGTTGGGATCAAAGCTTCGTAATCACGTATGTAGGTGCGCATGGTATTGCCAATCATCTTGTTCAGATTTTGGATGCTGCAGAATTGTTAAGAGATAGTTCAGTAAAATTCGTATTGATAGGAATGGGACCCGAAAAAGCTAAACTAGTTAAGGAAGCGACAAGCCGTGGACTGACAAATGTTCAATTTTTGGATCCTGTACCCAAAGAAGAGGTCTTCAAATATATTTTAGCCTCTGATATGGGAGCAAGTGTGCTAAAGAAAGTGGATACTTTCAAAACGATTTATTCCAATAAGACTTTTGATTATTTAGCATGCAAAAGACCGGTTTTGATGGCTATCGATGGAGTATCCCGTGCGTTGATTGAAGAGGCTCAGGGAGGTGTTTATGTAGAGCCAGAAAACCCAGAAGCATATAAGCTTGCCATTCAAAAATACCTAGATGATCCATCCCTTGTCAAGAGCCAAGGGGAGCATGGGTATTCTTTTGTTAAACAGAATTTTGATAGGACCATTTTAGCCGAAAAATATATTCATCTAATCGAATTGAAGATGGGATTAAAAAAAGAAGTAGTTTCCAACTGAACCTTTCCAAATATTCACGTAGTTTCTACTCAAATGATGTATAATACTTTAGGGAAGCGTATCATCGACTTGGTTTTGAGTGTGGTAGGATTTTTGATTTTGTCACCATTTTTCATTATCGTTTTTTTACTGTTGCTTATTGCAAATAGGTCTAACCCATTATTTTTTCAAAAAAGACCTGGAAAATCTGAGGTTCCTTTCTATCTCATCAAGTTTAAAACGATGTCAGATGCAAAAGATTCAGAAGGAAATTTATTGCCAGATGATCAGAGACTTACAACTGTTGGAGCCTTTGTGAGGAAAACATCTTTAGATGAAATTCCGCAACTAATTAACGTAATCAAAGGGGATATGAGTCTCATTGGTCCAAGGCCATTATTGATGGAGTATCTTCCTTTATATTCCGATTTTCAAAAGAGGAGGCATGAAGTAAAACCTGGTATTACTGGATGGGCGCAGATTAACGGTAGGAATTCAATTAGTTGGGAAAGAAAATTTGAATTAGACATATATTATGTCGATCATATATCTTTGAAGCTTGATGTCTTAATTCTTGCAAAGACTATTCTGAAAGTTTTTAAATCAGAAGGTATCTCGGCAGAAGGTCATGTGACGGTAGAAAAATTTACAGGTAACAAGTGAAAAAGCAGGTAATCATTGTAGGGGCAAGCGGTCATGGTAAAGTAGTTTATTCCGTGTGCTTAGACCTAGGGCTAGAAGTTATTGGCTTCTATGATCAAAATGAGCAGATTTTGGATTTTTGCTCACTGCCAGTCTTTCATCGTGAAGATACCTTACCGCCTGAGAATTACTATATGATTGGAATTGGTAACAACAGGCATCGAGAAAATTTAGCCAATAGACTTCAGAGACAATTTATTTCCTGTATCCATCCATCAGCTGTTGTTCATAAAAGTGTCGATGTAGGTGAAGGAACGATCATAATGCACAATGCCACTATTCAGATAGATTCTTATATTGGAAAACATGTGATTGTAAATACAAGCTGTAGTATCGACCATGATTGCAGGTTAGAGGATTTTTCTCATATCTCTCCTAATGCTACCTTAGCTGGCAATGTTTCGGTTGGAAAAGGTTCTTGGATTGGTGCTGGAGCTACGATTCTTCAGGGTGTTAAGATTGGCGAGTATGTGAAAGTTGGTGCGGGTGCAGTAATTCTCAATGATATACCGGATCATGCTGTGGTAGTTGGGGTTCCAGGTAAAATAATTAAGTTTGAAAAGTAGAAATCTGTCAACTGGATTTCTTTTAAATAGCATCAATGAATAAACCTGAAAAAATTTGGCTCTCTAGTCCTCACATGGGGGGAAGTGAGACTACCTATGTACAAGAAGCATTCAATCTCAATTGGATTGCCCCAACTGGCCCTCAATTAGCTAAATTTGAGGAGAATTTGAGTACATACGCCAATAATCAATCGGTGGCGGCTTTGTCATCGGGTACAGCTGGAATCCATTTGGGCTTGAAGTTGCTTGGAGTGCAAGCAGATGATTATGTAATTTGCCAAAGCTTTACTTTTTCAGCCTCAGCCAATCCAATTAGATACGAGGGAGCTATCCCCGTTTTTGTAGATAGTGAGGACAAAACGTGGAATATGTGTCCGGTATTATTGGAAGAAGCCATAGAGCGCTGTCTTTCTGGAGAGTTTTTAACAGGTGATGGTAAAAGGTGGACAGGCCCCAAGAAACTTCCTAAAGCAAT
Organism: Mongoliitalea lutea; assembly: GCF_014652135.1. Lineage (GTDB taxonomy): Bacteria > Bacteroidota > Bacteroidia > Cytophagales > Cyclobacteriaceae > Mongoliitalea > Mongoliitalea lutea. Next base: position 8,254 of record NZ_BMYF01000005.1, on the reverse strand, counting down.
TATTCCTGTACATCTGTATGGAATGCCTGCTCAAATGGAAGCCATACAAAAAATAGCAAACAATTATGGTATACCCATTGTCGAGGATGCCGCAGAAGCATTAGGCTCAACGATTGCAGGACAGTGTTGTGGTTCATTTGGGGAAATAGGGGTCTTTTCTTTTAACGGAAATAAAATCATTACCACTAGTGGCGGTGGGGCTTTGACCAGTAAAAACCCTTCAATGGTTGATGAAGCAAAGTTTTTGGCAACGCAGGCTAGGGAGAATACTCCACATTATGAACATAAAGTGATCGGATACAATTATCGCTTGAGTAATGTGTCAGCGGCCATTGGTATTGGTCAGTTGGAAGTGCTTCCTCAAAGGATAGAAAAAAGAAGAGCTAATTTTGAATTTTACAAGGAAGCTTTTGCTGGTTTGGAAATTCAATTTTTGGATGAGCCGATGGGATACTTTTCAAACAGATGGTTGACAACTGTCTTGTTTGATGATGCCCCTCAACCACTGAATACAGCAGTAAGATTGGCACTTGATGCCCATGCCATAGAAAGTAGACCTTTGTGGAAGCCAATGCACCTGCAACCTGTATTTCAAAGCTTTCCCTATGTGGGAAACTCATTTAGTGAAAAGCTTTTCAAGCAAGGTCTTTGCCTTCCAAGTGGGTCTAATCTGACATTAGACCAATTGGATAGAGTAGCTTCTCTTGTCTGTTCAGTATGTAAGTAATTATTCCATGAATTTTGTAACATCATACAGGGAAGTTTGCGATAGTAGGTCTTTTGAGCCCAGGAATTTGGCTAGAGCTATTGCCATCAGGGCAATGGCTGTAAAAGATTACCTGTTACAAGCTGAAGAACATTTAAAAAAGCCGCGGATTCAATTCCTCTATTTCCATCACCTGTTTAAGGATGAAGAACAGAATTTTAAAAAAACTTTAACTTTTTTAGCTAAAGCCCATGAGTTTATTTCTTATTCAGAGGCTATTCAAAAAATCCTTACAAACACAATTGATAAGCCGTACATTGTGTTTAGTTCTGATGATGGTCTAAAAAATAATCTGCGGGCAGCAGCTATTTTGGAGGAATATGGAGCAGTAGCCTGTTTTTTTATCAATCCTTCGATAATAGGAGAGCGTTCATACCAAAAAATTGAAGGTTTTTGTAAAGAGCGCCTGATATTTCCTACAGTAGACTTTATGGATTGGAAGGACGTGGAGTTTTTATTAAAGCAAGGCCATGAAATAGGCTCGCATACGATGAATCATATCAATATTGCTGAGGAGCCTATTGAACGAGTTCGGGAAGAGTTACTGGAATCAAAAGAGATGATCACTAAGAAAATTGGAGAGGTCATGCATTTTGCTTATCCCTATGGGCGTTTTTTTCATTTCAATGAGCAAGCTAGAAAGCTTTGCTTTGAATTGGGTTATCAGACAGTCGCATCTGCCGAACGCGGAAGCCATGTTAATGGGCCTAGAGAAATTACTCTTCAAGAACTTTGTATCCGAAGGGATCAGGTGATTTTTGGTTGGGATATGCACGAAATCAATTTTTTCTTGGTGCAGAGTGCTCGAAAGGCCTGTTTTGACAATAGCTTTTTCCCTTACAGCAGATGAGAATTGTAATACTTACCACCGGTCTCCATGGGGTTGCCTCCCACCATTTGAAAAAATTAGTAGAGGTCAAAGATGTCGAAATTGTATCAGTCATATATAATGCCAATACAAAGGTGGATGTGAAGAAGAGCCGTAAAAGACAAGTTGAAAAAATTAAAAAGATAGGCTTGCTAGGAGCGCTCAATGGGATTCGGATGCGTCAATGGTACCAATCGGGTATTCATAAGTACTTGAATATTGTAAATTTGGAAGAAATTTGTCGGGAGTATACGCTCCCTTTTTTTAGAGTGGAGTCTATACAGGACCCCTTACTCGCGGAGCTTATAGGGCAACAATCCATAGATTTGGGATTAAGCTTGGGCAATGGGTATATTCCCAAAAGAATTTTTTCTTTACCAAGACTGGGGATGTTGAATATTCATCACGAAGAACTGCCGGCGTATCAAAATGCTCAAAGTGTTTTATGGCAGTTGTATAATAAATCCAAACACACAGGATATACCATCCATCAGATCACCTCCAAAATTGATGAAGGTGATATTCTCTATCAGGAACAGGTGCCTATTCAATTTAAGGATAGCTTGGGAGAGACTGTCTCTGCTACTTATGCCTTACTTTTTGAAAAGTCTGTGGAAGGCTTGAGTAAAGTTTTATCGGATTTTGACTATTTCCTTTCCAATAGTAGCCCTCAGGGAGAAGGAAATAAATATACTACGCCATCTCTTTGGCAGTATTTACAGATATGGATTAACTTCCAAAAGCTTAAAAAAAACAACACCTGACCACCATATTTGCAAATAAAAAAAAGCTCAAGAATTGATTTAATTCAAACTTGAGCTTTTTTTATGCTGTAATAAATTAGATTTTCATTAAAAGTCCTTTAAGGGGTTGAATTCTATTTTTATACGGGTAAATTTGTCTTTGAGAAGGAGGGTTATTTAGCATAGATAATCCGCGCTTTAGATCAATAGCAACTGTGAATAGCTTATATAAAATCTTTAATTCGATAACAAAATATCTTTTGGGGATAGTTGTAATGATTACACTATCTTTTTTCCATGAGGTAAAGGGGCAAGGGTTTATTGGAGACGTTTTTGATTGTGTATTGGAACCCGACTTTGTTGATATTGGGGACTTTTCAATTACAAGAGCAGGTACTACAAGTTCGCTTGGTGCTAATGGCAGAGTGGTTAGTTTTGCTACCCCACTAGTTGCAGATATTGATGGAGATGGGCAGCCTGAAATTATAATTCTTGGTTACGATCCATCAGAGGGCACAAGCTGGCTCACCAGAAGGCCTCGGTATACCAATAACATTAAGATTTTTAGATTTGTAGGAGGAAGTTTTCAGTGGGTCAGAACTATTGATACACCTAGAATTCCTTACGATGCCTTGACACCCATGGCTGTGGTAAATATTGCACCGGAGGGGTCACCAGACCAAATTGCTCTAATTGTTGCAACTTCACATACCGATCCGGATGTCTCCAATCGAAATCGACTTATCGCATATAATCCTAATACCGGTGCACCGATTTGGATATCTGATGCAACCTATGGGAATAATGTTCAGCCAGGAGTAGATGTTGGAGTTCCGACAGCAGATAGATTCAGCAGTGGGGCTGCTGTAGGAGTGGCGGATTTCAACAATGATGGAATTCCTGAAGTTTATATTTACAATGAAATTTTTAATGCGAGGACTGGAGTGAAACTTGCCGATGGTGGTAATCATGGACAAGGAATTAATGCTATTTTTCAAGATGGAGGAGCGTATGGTTTATCTGTAGCCGCAGATATTATTCCTGGAGATAATCTCGAACTTGCTGCTGGTAGAACTGTGTACAGCGTAAATATTGCACCAGGTGCAAATTCTTTTTCTATGGCCGCAATGACTCCAAATAATTTGGCTGCTGATATTTTTGGGGTGCCTGCCTTTGATGGATTCACATCAATCGCCGATATTAATGGAGACGGGAGGTTAGATGTAATTGTTACCACAGCCGTTAGAGAAACTGCGGGAGCTGTTAAAAGAAGGTATATCTATGTTTGGAATCCATGGGATGGTCTTATAGGATATAGACAGTTGGCTTTTGCAGGAGATAGTGATGGGAATGAAATCCGAACTGGTGTCGCCTTTGTAGGAGATTTACAAGGTTCAGGCCAAGCGTCTATAGGTGTGGTTTCGCCTTTAAATCTTCAAATGCTGCGTTATCAAGCAGGTATTTCCAATGCTTTTGGTCAAAACTTAAATTTGATTTGGACAGAGCCTACCAACGACCGATCTGGCTTTACCACGATTACCATGTTTGATTTTGATCAGGATGGTGTGCAGGAATTAGTTTATCGAGATGAGCGTAATCTTCGAATTTTAAATGGTAATGGGGACGATCTTCCTGGAATAAGTGGGAATAATGTTTACTCCATGACAGGTGGCGAAGGACCTGTAATTGCAGATGTGACGGGAGACGGTCAAGCAGATATTTTGATTACAAATGTAGATGAATTTCCTCCAAATGCAGTTGCAGAGACGCAGTTAGCGCATCTTGAGATATGGAAAGCTCCTGTAGGTGGACTCCCGTGGGCGCCTGCGAGAAATATCTGGAATCAATATGCCTATTTTGCTTTTAATATTAATGATGATTTGAGAGTGCCTCGCCCTCAGCTCAATCATGCAAGAGATGCGCAGGAAACATTCCCCCAATTTGATCCTGCAAGGGGATGTGTGAATGCTGGAACTAGGGTTTTTAATAACTTTTTGGTTCAAACCACTTTTTTTAATGAGGCTGGGTGTAGGACAACAGGGATACCCATCATGGATGCTGAGATTGAGGTTGACATGGCACGATTTACTTGCTATGATCCTGCCCAACCACAGATAGAAGTAACGGTAACAATTCGAAATGTAGGGGATCTTAATGGGGTTGATAATTTTATCCCGGAGTCTACTTTAGTTTCTTTTTTTGTGGGCAATACACCTGTAGCTCAGACTACTGTTGGGGATATTTTAGGAACTAATGTGTTAGCTGGTCAAACCTTTACCCAAACGATCACAATCAATAGTAGTATTGCGGATAATGGAAATTCAGGGTCTTTAAATCTCACAGCAATTATCAATGCGGGTTTTGATAAAGTTTTAATCTTAGACGAATGTAATGATGATAATGAGTCGATAAGGCCTATAATCTCTAGACCTCAGTTTTCGGTAGCAGCACCTAGCCCGGTATGTTTTCAAGATGATTCAGGAACCCTAAACTCCTTTGTATTATCTCCTGTAAATATATTAGAGGGTTTATCTGTTAATAGTTCTCAACTGCGATGGTATATTGACAATATATCAGGTACTCAAATTACAAATGGTACCATCGGTGGGGTAAATTATTTCATTAATTCTGATTTTAGTCTAGAGATTACAGGTTTACCTGCATCAGCTACTCCTTATAGATTCGTTTTATTGGATGGTTGTACTGGAAGGCAGGTGCCAGTACTTTTGACGGTAAATTTTATTCCCGCGCCGATGTTTACTACCGAGCCTGTTAGGTGTAATGGGGAAAGTAACGGGAGGATACTTGTTTCGAATGATCAAGCTTCTTACAGATATATAATCAATGGAACTACGTACACGCGGGCATCATTGGAGGCAACTGGCTTCCCCGCAGGAGATTATACCATTGAAGTAAGGAATATTACTACTAATTGTGTTGATTTTTTCCCTGTAAGCATCATTGAACCTGCTCAGTTGGTAATTGAAAATCCTCAACAAAACAATCCTGTGTGTGTTCCCAATAACGGAAGTATCAGCTGGACAGCAGCTGGAGGTAATTCAACTCAGCCTTATGTATTTAGTCTTCAGAGAAATGGAGTTAATCTAGGGGTTATCAATCCTCAGCAAGTGTCTGGAAGATGGGTTGTGGACAATATTGAAGGGGGGGAATATGTAGTGACGGTAACTGACTTTAAGGGATGTTCAGCAAGTATACCCTTCAGCGTTCCGGTTCAGCAAAACCCCGTATATGATGCTAACAATTCTGTGATTTGTTTTGGTCAGGAAGCGGTATTGGAAGGTGTACAAGCATTTGAAGGTGTTCCTGCTGCAAGTCCTGTTTATCAATGGGGTAGGGTAGATGGGAGTGGAGTATTTCAACCATTTACCGATGGTCAATCCATAGATGGAGGACAGGTAATTCTTTCGAATGGAGGTAGAACCATGCGCTTGGTTAATCTTCCTGTCAGTGCGACTCCCTATACCTATCATCTTCAAGTAACGGGTACAAATACTTGTGATCCCTCATTAATCTCCCGCACAGTACAAGTTAATCCAAATCCAGATGTAGTTGTTGACCAAATCGATGATGTAGTTTGCTTTGGAGAAAGCAATGGAAGAATTGTGATTTCTCGTGGCCCTAATGCTGGTTCAGATTCGTATAATTATCAATTAGTTGAATTAAGCAGGCCATTCGATAATGGAGCATTTAATAACCTTCCCGCAGGGACTTATTCTGTAGTTGTTTCCAATGCAGCAACAGGATGCACTACATTATTGCAGGATATTGTTGTGGATCAACCTCCGCTTTTAACCACTAATAATCAACAATTTATTGATCCTACTTGCGGAGATCCTAACGGATTTTTTAGGATAGAATTTGGAGGTGGAGTTCCAAATTATATCCTGCGTTTAATTCAAGATGGTACAACCATTCAGGAGGTTACTGATTTCGCCGGAAATACGTTTGAAAGGAGTGATTTGACGCCTGGTAGTTTCAGGTTTGAGGTGGAAGATCAAAACGGCTGTATAACCTTTTATGATTTTTCACTAGTTAATAATACGAAGGTACCAATTGATATCGATATTGATGACCTGAGTTTTTGTGAAGGCTTACCAGTCCTATTAACCCCTGTTATCGACACGCAAGGGTTTCCAAGAACAGTGGTTTGGTATAAAGATGAGGCTAAAAACCAACCAGTTATGGCTGGTCCAGATCCTAATGATGCGGACATTATCTATACTTTGAATGGGGAAAATTTAGAAATTGTAGGGTTGAAAAGTGGCGTTACCCGTTCATTTTTCATTGATGTGGTAGGGACTGATTATTGTCCAATTGACCCTGTAGAGGTGCAAGTGTCCATCACTGATCCGTTAGACTTAGCTATTGATTTCGTACAGGAAGTTTGTTTTGGCGATGGTGTAACAGTAACTGTAGATGCAAGTGGAGGGAATCAGGATTTTGAATATAGTTTGGATGGAAATCCATTTCAAACTTCTAATGTCTTTTTGAACGTTCCCGTAGGAGTACATACAGTTATCGTTAGGACGACACAAGGTTGTTTGATTCAAAGGGACTTTACAGTGACTGGTCCACCTGCACCTATAACTATTAATGACGATGTAATAATTGTTTCCAGCTCTTGTGGACTTGCTAACGGCTCTATTTCAAATATTCAAGCGATCGGAGGCTATGGTAATTTTACTTCTGTTTGGAATGTTGGTTCTTTGACAGGACCAGAAGTAGGGGTAGATGTATTTGAGTTGGAAGATATTGCACCAGGCACCTATTTCTTGACAATCACAGATCAAGGTGGCTGTGATTTTACAGCTTCCTTTGTCTTACAGGAACTGCCAAGGCCAGAGGTTGTCATTGCCCCGCAAGAAGAATGTATAGGTTCGGTGATCGAATTCAATCCTATACAAATTATCAGTGGTGCCGCAGCAACTGACTTGGTGTGGTATAAAGATGCCCTAGCAAATGTACCGATCGTGAATGGAGATGATCCAGATGATTCCAATATTACCTACGCTATTGATGGAGACGGGAATTTAGTTGTCACAGGGCTTCCTGCCGGTGATTTTACCTATTATCTTTTGGTAACTTGTACAGATGAAATTGTTGAGGCTAATGCTAGAATAAATCCCTTACCTAACCCAGACTTTGAGGTAACAGATATTCTTTGCTTTGGGGAAGTCACTGGGAAAATTAGGGTAGCGGCAAATGCGAATCCAAATTACAGGTATGTAGTTAATGGAGGGCTGTCATTGACTCAGGCGGAGTTAGAAGCCTTAGATTTACCAGCTGGTACGTATCAGCTAGCTATTACAAATCAATTGACGGGTTGTTTGGCTTCTCAAACCTTGGAGATTGAAGAGCCACCTTTATTAGTATTCCAAAATACCGGCAAGACAGATCCTACTTGTGGGGATTTTAATGGAACTATCAGGTTCAGCATTGCTGGAGGAGTAGCTCCCTATTCAATTATTCTCAATAACTTACCTTTAGCTGACTATTCGTTTAATGAAGATCAGGGTTCCTATGTGGTTACTAGCCTGGCACCTGGATTTTATAGTTTGGAAATTAGTGATGCCAATGGATGTCCCCTAGACTTTCCAAATGAATATGAATTGATCAATAATGATGGAGAGGTATTGGTCATTGACCCTATGAGTGATGTCATTTGTCAAGGGGATACATCTACCTTACTTCCATCAATTACGACAGCGGTACCACCAATCAAGCGTTGGTATTTAAATGCTGGTCTGACAGAAGAGATTTTTTCAAATTTTGATGCCTCAGGAACCGGGGTGATGTATGAGGTAGACCCTGTTACAGGAGAACTCAATGTGTTTAATTTAGATGCAGGAGTTTATA